>JAZSPV010000044.1:0-30928 GCA_045537615.1 Faecousia sp.
TGACCGTTTCCAGGGCAGTACACTCCCAGAAGGTACGCTCACCGATTGCCGGGATCCCCTCCGGCAAATGAATGGCCCGGAGGTTGTAGCAGCAGGAAAAGGCGCTCTCCCCGATGGCGGTCACGGAATCAGGAATGTTGATACTTTGCAGAGCGGTACAATCTTCAAAGGCCCGCTTGCCGATTTCCCGGATTCCCTCCGGCAAAATCACAGCTTCCAGCTCCTTGCAGGCGTAGAAGGCATGGTCACCGATCAGGGTGACCGGCTTGCCGTTATAGACCTCCGGAATCACCACCTGACCGCGGATATTATCCTGGAGTCTTGCCACACAGTAGCTTTCCCCGTCCTCATTTAATTCATAGACAATTTGGTTTTCCGCCCCTTCCGCCCGGGCAGGCAGTAGAATAAGCGCCAGCAACAGACAGAAACAGAGGAAAATTCTTCCCAATCTCATAAAATGCTCACCCTATTTCATCAGAATGCTGTCATTATAATCCTAAGAGGAAAAATTGTCAATTAAGCCGTTGCCTTCGGCAATATGAATTGACACTAAGGCATCATGATTTCTCGCTTTGCTCCATGAATTGAATTGCCCAAAGCTTTATGCTCCGCAGAGCAATTCATGCTGTAAGGCAATTCATGGCGAAGCCAAATCATGCCCGTAGGGCAATTCATTGTAGAATCTATTGTTTGACAAGGCAAACAATAGATTCTACATGAGCGCAACGAGGGAACAAGTCTGCTGCCATGGCATTTTTCACGCTATAGCCACGGTCTTTTAAAAGCGCTACATCCCGGCCCAGTGTTGCCGGATCACAGGAAACATAGACGATCCGCCGGGGTGCCATTTTTGAAAGGGCCTCAATGGTGTCTGCATTCAATCCTTTCCGGGGAGGGTCCACCACAACAACATCGGGGATGATTCCCTGACGCTCCAACTCCAAGGCAGCCAGACCAGCATCAGCGCAAAGGAATTCTGCATTTTCAATGCCGTTGCGTTTGGCGTTTTCTTTTGCGTCTTGTACTGCCTGCTCCACCACTTCTATGCCGATAACCTTGCCGGCGGCCTTGGCCATGGCAAGGGTAATGGTACCAACACCGCAGTAAAGATCCAGCACCAGGTCATCCTTTGTGATTTCCGCCTGAGAAATGGCGGTTTCATAAAGCCGCTGGGCCTGGTGATGATTTACCTGATAAAAAGACCGGGCAGACAGCCGGAAATCAAGACCGCACAGGGTATCTTCAATGTAGCCCGGACCGTAGAGGGTAATAAATTCTTCGCCCAGCACCGTGTTTCCGGGTTTGGTGTTTATGGATAGCACTAAGGTTGTGAAGCCAACAATCCTCTGTAACCGTTGGATAAGCGCCTCCGGGTGGGGAATTGCTCGGCCGTTAATAACCAGGCACACCAGAATTTGACCGGATACAGCGCCCCGGCGTACGTAGATGTGCCGCAAAAGTCCTTTATGAGTCTTTTCATCATAGGCCGTAATGCGGAAATGGTTTACATAATCTATAACAACATCTTTGACAGAATCCGTCTCCTCGGGCAGGATCAAGCACCGTTTGTTCTCCACCACCTGATGGGTACCTGCCCGGAAGAAACCGGCGAATACCCGCCCTTTTTGGCTGGAAACCGGATACTGGGCCTTGTTGCGGTAGCCCTGGCAAGTGGGAGCGCAGAGAATGGGAATGCTGTCAAAGCTTTCGCCGCCCAGTCGGTTCAGTGCCTGGCGCACCCGGTCGGCCTTCAGCCGCGTTTCTTCGGTGTAGTCCATGTGCCAAAAGTCGCAGCCGCCGCAGCTGCTGGAAATGGGACATTCCCGTTGCAGCCGGTGGGGAGATTTCTCTAAAATCTCTGTAATTTTTCCTGTAGCCCATGTTTTTTGGGCTTTCTCAATGCGTACCCGGCACGTTTCCCCGGCAATGGCATTGGGAATAAAAACCACACAGCCGTCGATACGGGCAACCCCCTGTCCTTCGGCGGTGTAATCGGTGATATGTGCCTCGTAAATCTTGTTTTTTTCCAGCATCAGTTATTCTCCAAAATCATTTCCATACCAATCTTTTGGGGTGTCATGCCCAGGCTTTTATAAAAGCCCATGGCGCTTTCGTTGCAGGACCATACATTCAGTGTCACATTGTAGCAGCCCAGTTCCTTTGCATAGTTGCAAATATGGGCGTAAAGCTGCTTGCCGATATGCTGACCCCGACAGCTCTCATCAACGCACAGATCGTCGATGTAGAGTTCCCGGTGGTCGGCGATCACCGGATCGCCGCTGTGTTTTTTCAAAAAGCAAAAGCCATAACCCAGAACTGTGTTTTCTCGAACCGCAACAAAAATAGGGCTCTGTGGATGTCCCAGCATGGCGGCAACCTGGTTTTCGTTATATTTTTGCGCCCCTGCCCGGAAAATATCGGGCCGGCCCTGGTGATGGACCTGTCCCACCTGCAGCAAAAGGGAAAGGATCCCCGGGATATCCTCCGGCTGTGCAAAACGAATCTCCATAGGTTGCCTCCTTTGTGATTTTTCTCTATGATAACACAAAACCACCCGTGGGTAAAGAAAAAGAAATTTCAATTTAGTGTTCTGACGATTACTAAATAATTAAGAATTAAAAGTTAAGAATTAAGAATTAAAGGTGTCGCCTTTGGCGACTATTTCAATCATTTTCGAAGAAAAAACCACTATTCTTAATTATCAATTCCAAATTCTTAATTCACCAACGGAACGATAAATTGAAAATTGAACAATAGCCGGGAATGTGGTATGATACTGACGTAGAAAAGGTGGTGATCCGGTGGAATACGCAAATTGCAGGTTGTGTCCTCGGGAATGCGGTGTAAACAGGGCTGCCGGTGAAACCGGCTTTTGCGGCTGTCCGGATACAGCACTGGTGGCAAAGGCAATGCTCCATAAGTGGGAAGAACCTGCTCTTGCAGGCAGGGTTGGCAGCGGCGCTATATTCTTTGGCGGCTGCACCTTAGGCTGCACATACTGTCAAAATGTTGCCATCAGTCGCAGTGCCGCCGGTGTGGCGGTAGACAGCAACGGCCTGCGCACCATTATGGAGGATCTGATCGCCCAGGGTGCTGAGAATATTGATCTGATAACGCCGACCCAGTTTTTGCCCACCATCCTTCCGGCTTTGGAGGAAAAGCTTCCGGTGCCGGTGGTATACAATTGTGGCGGTTATGAGCGGAAGGAAACGATGGAAATGCTCCGGGGAAAAGTGGATATTTTCCTGCCGGATATGAAGTACGCAGACAATGTGCTGGCGAAGGCACTTTCCAATGCGCCGGATTATTTTGAAACGGCATCTGCGGCCATCCGAACCATGGCGGACATCACAGGCCCTGTCCGTTGGGAAGGGGAGAAATTAGCAGCCGGTACCGTGATCCGACACCTGATTCTGCCTGGGCAGGTGGAAAATTCCTTGAAGGTGCTGGACTGGATCGGTGAGACCTTCGCTCCGGGGCAGGTTTTGGTGAGCTTGATGCGGCAGTATACGCCTATGCCGGGAATGCCTGCGCCTATGAGCCGTCCTATCACCGACGAGGAGTACCAATCGGTTCTTAGCTGGATGTATCTGAACGGCTTGGAGGGCTTTGTGCAGGAGGAGACTGCCGCAGACAAGATATTTATCCCCGATTTTTAAAGGCACTGCCTACCCAGGCAGTGCCTTTGACATATTTGCAGGACGGGCTTCATAGGATGTCTTAGAAAATTGGGGAGGGGTCTGTATGAAGCGGTGGCTATGTGTTTTGACGGTGTTTGTGTTGCTGATAGGGACAGTGCCTGTATACGCCGGTGCAGTGGATATGAATATCGAGGCGAAAAGCGCACTTTTAATGGATGCAGCCACAGGCACTGTGCTGTATGAGCAAAATTCCCATGAGGCATTGGCACCGGCCAGTGTCACCAAGGTCATGACCATGCTGCTGATTATGGAGGCCATTGACAGCGGACGGATCGGCTGGGAGGATACAGTCACCGCGTCAGAGGAGGCGGCGGCCAAGGGAGGCAGTCAGATCTATTTGAAAGTAGGGGAGACCATGTCCGTATCCGATATGGTCAAATCCATTGCTGTCAGCTCTGCCAATGACTGCGCCTGTGCCATGGCGGAGCATATTGCCGGCAGTGAGGCGGCTTTTGTTCAAATGATGAACGACCGGGCAAAGGCCCTGGGAATGCAGAATACCAACTTTGTCAACTGCACCGGCCTGGACGATGATGCAAATGCCAAGGACCATAAGACCTCGGCTTATGATATTGCATTGATGTCTGCGGAGCTTTTACAAAAACACCCGGATATCAAGAAATTCACTACTATTTGGATGGATACAGTCCGCGACGGTGCGTTTGGATTGTCTAACACCAACAAAATGGTCCGTTTCTATAACGGCTGCACCGGGCTGAAGACCGGATTTACCTCCGGCGCAGGCTATTGCCTGTCTGCCTCGGCAGAGCGGGACGGTATGGAGCTGATCGCGGTGGTCATGGGCTGTGAGACCTCAGCAAAGCGGTTGGCGGCCTGTAAGTCTATGCTGGATTATGGGTTTGCAAATTACGCGCTGGTCCAGCCGGAGCTTCCCACATCTAATGTTCCGGTTAAGCTGGGAAAGGAGAAAACCGTGGCGGCGGTACCCTCCCAGGCAAAACCGATTTTGATTGACAAAGCCCAAAGAGATACGGTTACAATCCACACAGATTTGGAGCCGGAGGTTACAGCACCTGTGAGCAAGGGGCAGCGGTTGGGAACGCTGACTGTCAAGGCGGGGGAACAGATTTTGGCGCAGATTCCCCTGGTGGCGCAAATGCCCGTGAAAAAACTCAGCTATTGGGATGTATTCCTTCACGTGCTGAAAAATATCTGGATGGCAAAATGATAATAGAAAAATCCCGGAACCGACGGTTCCGGGATTTGTTGTAAAAATTACTCAGCAACGTAGGGCAGCAGAGCAATCTGGCGTGCGCGCTTGATAGCGGTGGTCAGATGGCGCTGATGAGCTGCACAGGTGCCGGTGGTACGGCGGGGCAGGATCTTGCCGCGCTCGGACAGGTAACGGCGGATCTTTGCAGTATCCTTGTAATCGATAGCAGTCACCTTCTCAGCGCAGAAAGCACATACCTTCTTACGCTTGCGGGGACGAACACGCTGTTCGTTAGCCATGGTAATTACCTCCTTGTAGTGATAAAAAGTTCAAGTTGTATCAGAAGGGCAGTTGTGCGTCATCATCATCGAGCATCGCAAAATCGGATGCAGGAGCAGATGCGGAAGGGGCAGCATAAGCAGGAGCAGCGGCAGTGCCGTAGCTGCTGAAGTTATTGTTGCCGGGTTCGCCGTCGCGCTTGCTGTCGCCGAAGTAGACATTGTCTGCCACGACCTCGGCAGTGCGGCGCTTGTTGCCCTCCTTGTCGGTCCAGGGGCGAATCTGGAGACGACCCGATACCACCGCCATGCGGCCCTTGGCGAAATACTTGGCGACAAATTCGCCGGTCTGACGCCATGCAACGCAGTCGATGAAATCGGTTTCTTTTTCGCCGTTTTCTGTCTTGCCGAAGTCACGGTCAACAGCCAGTGTGAAGCTGGTTACGGCGACGCCGCTGCCGGTACGGCGCAGCTCGGGGTCACGGGTCAGACGACCCATGATAACAATGTGGTTAAGCATAGAGGTTCCTCCTTACTCTTCCACAGCGGTGGGCAGGCAGCGCAGGACGCCTTCGGTGATCTTCATAACACGCTCCAGTTCTGCGGGGAACTCGGGCTTGCTTTCGAAGTTCATCAGGACGTAGTAGCCCTCGGTCAGGTCGTTGATGGGATAGGCCAGGCGACGCTTGCCCCACTCATCAATGTTAGACAGAGTACCCTCCGCCTCCACCATTGCCTTGAACTTTTCCACCAGTGCGGCGATGCTTTCCTCGCCCTGTGCAGGGTCCAGGATGTACAGCGCTTCGTACTTTCCGGTGATCTTAGCCATGTTGTTTGCACCTCCTTTTGGACGTTAGGCCCCCGAATGCATCGGGAGCAAGGATATGTCCGCATACGCAGACCAGTGTATTATATAGGTTTTTTAGGGGAATGTCAATGATTTTTCCGGAAAAAATATCACGTTTTTCCAAAATAGAAGTTATGCCGGTGGCAGACCACAATATGTAGTTTTACAAAGGAAAAGGGCGTGTTGCAAAAAGCTGCAACACGCCTTTCCGCTTGGGTTTCAAAAAAAGAGAGGTAGAAAAGAGGTTTTCTTTGAAAGACGTGGCATGCGGCATCCACGTTCTTTCTGAAAATATCTTAGATGCTACATTTGAACACACAATGACCCAAATGAAAACAAATTTCTACAAGTTTATGAATAAGCCCTGCGTGTTGACGGATGTGCTATCATTATCTTAGAAAGGAAGTGGCACGATGGGCGCAGATTATCATATCCACATGGTCCTCGATGGTGTGGATTGGCGCAGTGCGATTGCAAGGCACGCAGAAAAAGTGGATATAGCATGGGTTCGCCAAACCCTCTCCCGCTATAGCCTGCTGGGTTACACCTATCTGCGCGATGGCGGTGACAGATGGGGTGTTTCGGCCTGTGGGCGGCAGCTTGCCCCGGAATATGGCATCACTTACCGGACCCCTTTGGCACCCATCAGCAAGGCAGGGCACTACGGAGGATTTATCGGCATCCAATATGAGGACCTCAAGAATTATGTCAACCTTGTGAAGCAACATCGGCAGGAAGGCGGGGATTTTATTAAGATCATGATCTCCGGCTTAATGGACTTTGACCGGTATGGCGTTCTGACGGAGCCGGGGCTGCCGGCACGGGAAATTCGGGAGCTGATCCATATAGCCCACGAAGAGGGCTTTGCTGTTATGGCCCACGCCAACGGAGCCCGGACTGTGGAGGCGGCGGCAGAGGCAGGGGTAGATTCTGTAGAACACGGCGCCTATTTGGACCAGGACGCCCTATGGGCTATGCAAGAGGCCGGTACTGTTTGGGTAACTACCTTAAGTACCCTGGGCAATCTTTTGGGTAAAGGCCGTTTTAACGATAATGCGGTCGAGCAGATATTGGATAATGCCCTTTCCAACGTTGCTGCGTTTTGTCAAATGGGCGGCCTGCTGGCAGTGGGTACTGATGCCGGCGCCTGGGCAGTAGAGCATGGTTGCGGCACAGAGGAGGCGTTGCTTCTTAGGGCAGGTGTGACGGCACAGGTGCTGGAAAAAGGCGGTAGACGTATCCAAAATAAATTCTGACAGTTAACAAAAGAATTGTCATTGCAACCGATTTTAGTATGTGGTAAAATAAACCTACAAAAGGAAATGGATATAAAAAAGGTTCTATAATGAATGTTGGGGCTGTGCAGTCTAGTTCGCCTGACCCCAACATTTATTATAGAACCGAATTTTTTATTATGCTTACAGACCGGCCAGCCTCAGAAGCTCCGGCACTTTGGCTTCCCAGCCAAGGGCCATGATGTGCAGACCCTGGCAGTAGGGACGGCATTCCTTAATGATTTGAGCGGCGATCTCCACGCCGGTGATACCGGCCTTGGCACGTTCCTTGTCCGCAGCAAGTGCGTCGATCATGTGCTGAGGCACATGGATGCCAGCCACATTGTTGTTCATAAACTTGGCCATACCGGCAGATTTGGGAATGATCACACCCAGCTGTACAGGCTTGCCAAACTGTTTTGCCTTTTCAGCAAAAGCAATAAATTTTTCAGAATCGAATACAGCCTGGGTCTGGAAGTACTGGGCACCGGCCATGACCTTGCGCTCCATTTTGGCAAGTTGGGCGTCCACAGAGTCAGAGCAGGGAGATACCACAGCGCCTTTTGCAAACTTGGGAGCGGGGCCGACCAGGGGGTTGCCTGCCAAATCCATGCCCTGCTCCAGCTGGCTTACAGTGTGCAGCAGAGAAACAGAGTCCAGATCAAACACAGGCTTGGCACCGGGGTGATCGCCCATACGGGTATGGTCGCCGGTGAGGCAGAGAATATTGTCAATACCCAGCATGGCAGCACCCAGTAGCTCAGACTGTAGGGCAATCCGGTTCCGGTCACGGCAGGTGAGCTGCAGAATGGGTGTCAGCCCTGCGTTTTTCATCGCCACACAAACAGGCAGGCTGCCCATGCGCATAACAGAGGACTGGTTATCGGTAACGTTGACGGCATGGATACCGGAAAGGTGGGCCTTGGCTTCTTCCACCACATGGCCGCAGTCAATACCCTTTGGGGGGCCGACTTCAGCAGTGATCACGAACTGGCCGTTGTCAAATAATTCCGTAATTCTCATGTTACATTACTCCTCACTTATTATACTCGCGCAGTTGGATGGGGCATTTCAGCACATCCAAACGGTCAACCTGCTGCAGTCTGCGCATAATGCGTTCCCAACCGCAGTCCATTTCCGGGTCTACTTCGCACTTGCCGTTTTTGGCGCCGCCGCACTGGCCGTTGACAAGACTCTTGGAACAGGCGGTGATGGGGCAGATGCCGCCGGTGATGTTCAGGTAGCACTGACCGCACTGGTCGCATTCATGCTCCAGAGGGGTCACGCCCTGATGACCGGGCAGAGCATAGGTGTCGCAGGCAGCACAGACCCGTTTACCGGGAAGCTGTTCCGCCACAGTTTGAACGCCAACACCGCAGGACAGTACCAGTACGGAGTCAGCTGCTTCAATGGCAGCAGCATACTTTTCCAGACGCAGGGGCAGGTTGTCGGTGTTGCACACATAATCGGTGGTCAGAATGCCTGTAACCTTATCACCCAGGGATTTTTCAAATGCCTCTGCCGCATGCTCGGGGAAGGAGACTTCCTTGCAGCCGTGGCAGTTGATAATAAAGACTTTACGCTGGGTCAGCTTGTCCAGAATTTCTTTGCTTTTCAGTTCAGTAATCAGCATTACTTCATCCCCCTAACTGCATTTTTGCCGGCCTTGATCTTGGCAACCAAGGGAATTTTGGAGGAGCAGATGTATTCACAGCAGCGGCACTCCATGCAGTCCATCACGTTCTGCTGCTTCATGCCTTCCCAGTTTTCGGTGTCGGCATACTTTGCGTAGTACAGAGGCTTCAGCTCCATGGGACACACATCCACACAGCGGCCACACTTGATGCAGGCCACCTCCTGACTGGGATCGGTGTTGATGGCAATAATACCGTTGGAGCCCTTCATGATCGGTGCTTCCAGACCCTTCTGGGGGAAGCCCATCATAGGACCGCCGGCCTTGACGGTGGCAGTGGGGTCGGTAATGCCGCCGCAGTGATCCACAAGGGCCTGGGCAGGGGTACCGATTCGCACCAGGAAATTGCCGGGGGTTTTGATGTACTCACCGGTAACGGTGGTGATACGGCTTACCAGCGGCATGCCGGTCTTGATAGCATCGGCAATGGCTTTGGTGGTGCTGACATTGCCCACAACACAGCCTACGTCAGCAGGCAGTCCGCCACTGGGAACCATCCGTCCGGTGACGCGCTTGATGAGCATCTTTTCTGCGCCCTGGGGATACTTGGTCCGGGCTGCGCAGATCTCGATGTTATCGTATGCTGCGGTTTTCTCCTGCAGCAGCTTGATGGCGTCGGGCTTGTTGTCCTCGATGACGATGACACCCTTGGGGGCATCCACGGTTTTCATCATGGCCTGCAGACCGAAGATCACATCATCAGCAAAGTTCAGAAGCAGCTGGTGGTCGGCAGTGAGATAAGGTTCACACTCACAGCCGTTGAGCAGCACATACTCGATAGGCTTGTTTGGCTGCAGCTTCACATAGGTGGGGAAGCCTGCGCCACCCATACCTACGATGCCGGCGTTCTTAACGATCTCAATGATTTCATCGGCACTCAGGTCCTCCAGCTGACCGTGGGGCTGCACGGATTCATGAAGGGTGTCGGTGCCGTCGTTTTTGATTACAACGGAAAGGCAAGTGCCGCGGTTGGCGTGGGGACGCTCCTCGATTGCAATAACCGTACCGCTAACGGAGGCATGGACAGGGGCGCTGATAAAACCGGCAGCTTCGCCTATCACCTGCCCCATCTTCACATAGTCACCCACCTGCACCACAGGATTGGCAGGCGCCCCCAAATGCATGGACATAGGGATGACCACGGTTTCGGGAGCCGGGAAGGTAACAAGGGGCTTGTCCTCGGAGAATTCCTTATGCTCGGAGGGGTGTACACCGCCGTAGTAGCCGGCAAAGCGCATGTCCCGGATTTTAGAAACGTATTCAGCGATTAGTTTGTGGCTGACCTTGCCGTAATCCCGTAGCTGAACCGGCTGGGAAGTCAGTTCTTCCAGACGGCCCTGGGCCGCCAGACGGTCCTGAATCTTGGCCCAGGCACAGTCCTTATCGGGGCTAACCTCGCATTTGCCGTCCTTAGCGCCGCCGCACTGACCGTTGACCAGACTCTTAGAGCAGTCTACGATGGGGCAGATGCCGCCGGTGATGTTCAGGTAACACTGGGTGCAGGCGTCGCAGGCTTTCTTGGTCAAGGCCATGCCGTGATAGCCTGTGTAGTTGATGGAGTCTGCCGCGGCGAACACAGGCAACTTTACAACGTCAGCCACTGTCTGAATACCCAGGCCACAGCTGATCACAAAGACAGCCTTGGTGCCTTCGGGGATCATCTGGGGCAGATAATTAGCGGCTTTGTAGGAATTGCACAGGAAATCGGCACGGGTAGTCCCGGTAATGTGCTTTCCCATATCCTTGGCGATGGCCAGGAACTCGTCAAGCTCCGGTTCTTCAGTTGTGGTAAATTCCTGAAAGCACTTATTGCAGGCGATGACAAAAAGATCATCGACTTGGGTTAACAGCTTTTGCAACTGCTCGATGGGTTTTAAGGCATATTTGGTATAGTTTTCCAAACCCTTCACCTTCCTCGGATGTTATATTTCTATGTATATTGGTTCTATCATAACACAAAAGTTCCAAAAATTCTACCCTATTTCATGTTTTCGTAAAAAAAGATCGCCGCTTGAAAAAGCGGTGATCTTTTTTATAGATTACATCATAGAAAGCAGAAGCGCGAAATACAGGAGGCAGAAAACCTCCTAAATAAAGGAGAAGTGGATTTAAAGGGGGTGGACTGCGGAATATTTCCCCAAGAATTCGGAAATGGCGGCATCATACTGTTCTGTATGGGTATGGCGCAGTTGGGAGTGACCGCCGGTGGGGAAAAGCACCAGCTGTTTTCTTGTGCTGCCGCAGCGCCGGAACAGCTTTTTGGCGTTTTCCGGGGTGGAGTAGGGGTCGGCCTCGCTTTGCAGCATCAAAAGAGGTTTACGCATCCGGTGGATCACATGGATGGGACCCCGGTTCATGGAATGGCTGGTGTGTAGCCGCATCCAAAAGTCGATGCATTCCAAAATAGGCCACATAAGCCGCTTTCGCTCGATCAGGTGGTTGGCCATAGAAGCGCGGAAACAGGTAAACATACCTTCCGTTACCATACCGTCCACGTAATCCGGGCAATCCGGAGAGGTCATTGCCAGCATGCCGTTGGCAGCGCCGATGCAAATGCCGTGCAGCACCACGGAACGGACATGGTGGTTTTCGTGCAGGTAGCGGACCCACTGGAGGGTGTCCTTGCTCTCTTCAAAGCCCAGGGTGTTGTACTTGCCGTCGCTTAACCCATGGGCCCGGGGGTCTACCACCAGTACATTAAAGCCTGCCTTGGCATAAGGAATGGCGAAGTAATAGCCGTAGCGCAGACTTTCGGTACGGCCGGAAAGGACCATCACAGCCCGGTCAAAGCCCAGGTCGTAGTACTCGCCGTACAGGTTCATACCGTCGCGCTGGATATGTACATCCTGCTTTTGGGCGCTGTGTGCATGCATCCATGCTTGCCCCACACTGTCCATTTCGTCCAGAGGATAGGGAAGGATGGGATCCCTGCTCCACATGGATTTTTCCTTACGGACCAGTGTTTTGGTATAGATCATATAGGATGCGACGATTACGTTGAGGAAATAAAAACCGATGCCTGCCAGCAGCAAAGCGGCAAGGACAATACAGCAGATGAGCAGAGGGTTCAAAGCGCAGTTCCTCCGTACTTAGTTTGTTTCATTAGCCTGGGGTTCGGTTTCCGGGGCGTCCTTGGTTTTGTCCTTGCGCAGCAGGAAAATAACCAACAAAACCACAGCCACAGCCAGGGCGCAGATGACTGCAAGAGCTAAAATCAGCAGAAAAAGAATGAAAAGAACCAAAAGAAGATTGGACATGATTGCCATAGTTTAAATCCTCCGTATGTTGTTATTTCTCACGGCTGTCGCCGGTTAATCCGATTTGGGTGATGCTCTTGGGCAGCAGGAAGGACAGACCAAAGGCGGTCATGCAAAGGACTGCCACAACAGCGGTGGTGAACTTTACACCACCGGTCTTTTTCAGAAGCACCAGAATTGCGCTGCCGCCCAATCCGGCGGAAGCTGCCTCAAACAGGCCTTGAATGGCAAAGTACATGGAAGAAGCGGCGGTGTTTTCCTCCTTGCGCAAAGCAGCCCTGTGGGAGGGGATGGAATAGGTCACGGCAAAGAAGGCACCGATAGAGAAGGAAACCATTACGCCGCAGACAATGGCGTATACCGTCTGAATGGAGGCGGGCACCAGCTTGCAGAAAGCCATCAGTGTCATAGCCGTAGAGAAGACCGTGAGCACATAGCGGTAGGCAAAACCCATGCCTTTTGTCCGCAGGATCTTGTTGTAAAGGAGAATGGTAAAGGGTACAGGGGCAAAGCAAGCAGGCATGATAAAGGGCATATCCAGCCCCAAAGTGGAGAAATATTCATTAATACCGCTGAGGAACAGCTGCAGGCCCATATTCATCACAAACAGAATACACAGCCAGCCAATGTAAGCTTTGTCCTTAAAGGTAAAGGCAACGGAATGAAACAGGGTCACACGGGAGGAAGGTGTATCTGCATCCTCCAACCGGACAGCGTTCTTGCCGGTAAGGGGTTTCTCCTTCAAAAGGAACATGGGGATCATCATCGTCAGGGACAGAGGCAGGAAAATCACCGCCACATTGCGGATATTGATACCCATTCCCACAAACAGGGGCACCAGCACAAAGGACAGGGAGAAGTACACCACATCGCAAACAGACTTGATGTTGGACAGAAGGTCAATGTCCTTGGCGTTTTGGGTAATTTCTGCGAAGGTGGCGTAGTAGGTCAGCATAGTCAGGGTATAAGCACCGTAGAACACAAACAGGCAGAAAGCAAACCAAAGAGTATTCAGAACGGTGGCATCGCTCTGCAAAGGCACCAAAAACAGTAAGTACGCAATGATCATGGGAACATAGCCCATTAGAAGGGCCGGCCTTCTGCGACCCCACCGGGTTTTCAGATTGTCTGCAAAGTGAGAAAAGGGCAGGTCGATCAGACCGTCGATGACCTTTGCAATCACGGACAAGACAATCCACAGCTCGGCCACCACCAGTTCTTTGTTCAGATATGTCCAATACTCCACGTTCTTGTCAAAGCCGTCGGGTATCAGAGCACTGCACAGATAGGAGCCCACGATCAGGTTGAGCATATTAACACCCAGACCGGAGCATGCGTACAGGATCAGCATTGGTTTGCTGGTTATCTTTTTCATGGCTGTTTTGCCTCCTGCTGTTATTCAAAGGAGATGGACAGAGCACAGGGCAGGCTGTCCACTGCTACGGTAAAGACCTCCGCAAAGATTCCGCACTGCTCAATGGCCACGGTGATCTCCTCAAGCTGCCGGGGCCGGATGCTGCGGGGGTGGAAAATGGTAATGATCTCTTTGTTCTGCTGGGAGAGAACTGTCTGCACAGTTTGCACCACAGTTTCTGTCAGTGATCGGTTAATGGCAATCAGTTCTTTTCCGCTAAAGGAATAGTACTCATTGCTGCCAATGCTTTTGCCGCCGTGATGAATGGTGTCGTTTGGCTTGGCAACGGATACCATATACAGATTGCTGATTACGGCGGCAATGCAGTCTGCGGTATGGGAAACATCGTTTTGCGAAAAGTCAATGGTGGGAAGGGAAGCGTAGCACTCAGCGATGCTCCGGCTGTTGACCACCGTTACAGCAGCTTTTTTATACAGCTTTTTTGCCTGAATAGCACAGAGCATGGCGTCAGAACCGTTGGGATAGACAAGAATATGGGCTTTGTCCGTTTTCTCAAAGGCTTCCAAATAATCCTTGGTGGACATGCCGTCGGGACTGAAGATGGCGATGTCGGCACCCATTTCCACAAACAGCTTTTGCACAGAGGAATCGTAGGCCACGGCCACCACGGCGAAGCTGCTGTTGTTTTTTGCGGAGGCACACAGGATCTTTTGTGCGAGCTCCGTGTGCTGGACCGTCATGTTCTCGATCTTCATGGTCAGGAACTCACCATAGCGGTGGCACAGGGAGAACACGTGCTCCGGGGTGCGGGTGTGGATATGAATACGGACCTTGTCATCTTGTTGGGACAGAACAATGCTGTCGCCCAGCTGGGACAGTTGGTTCTGAAAATCTTTCCGGACGAAAGCTTCCCGGCTGTTCAGAAGCTGCAAAAGCAGTTCCGTGCAGTAGCCGTAGGGGAAGGAACTGTCGGGGTGGAAGGAATCGTAGTCCACCTCCGGGGCAGTATCTGCTGGGGCAGGTTCCAGAGTTTCCCCGTTCAGGTACATCTGCATGCCCTCAAACAGACATACGATACCGGCACCGCCGCTGTCTACCACGCCATTTTCTTTCAGGACAGGCAGAAGCTCCGGTGTGTGTTCCAGGGATACCTTTGCGTGGCGGATAAACGCCGAGATAATAGATTGTACAGTTTGTTCCGGGGTGAACTGCTTTTTAACAGCAGCTGTGGCTTCCCTTAAAACGGTAAGCATGGTGCCCTCTACGGGATTTGCCACGGCGGAGTATGCACACTGGACACCGTTTTCCAAGCCGCCGATCAACACCTGCGCGTCGATGCAGTCCGCATGGTACAGCCCTTCGGAAAGTCCCTTCAAAAACTGGGACACGATCACGCCGGAATTGCCTCTGGCTTCAAAAACCACGGCCCGGGCAAAGCAGCGTGAGACAGAGGGCAGGTCGTCAGGAGATTCGCCCACAGCCTGCAGACCCCGGTGAATGGTAGTCACCATGTTGGTGCCGGTATCCCCGTCGGGAACAGGAAATACATTCAGCCGGTTGATTGTGCGGCAGTGCCTGTTCAGATTGCGAACGGCATAATCCACCATATTTTTGAAGGCTATGCCGTCAATTTGTGTTGTCATATAATCACCTTTACAGAAGGCTGTTCAGCGCTTCCTTTTCTACAGTCAGATCTTCGGAAATTGCATCGCCCAGGAAGTAGACACCTACCATACCGGGTCCCACATTGGTGCCGCTGCCGCAGAAAACATCGCTGACAAAGACGCCCTTGGGGGCGCAGGTTTGCATCAGAAGTTCCTTGAGCTTTTCGGCATAGGCTTGACGGTTACTGTGGCAGATCAGCAGATACTGCTCAGACAGATCCGTGCCAATAATCTTCACGTACCGGGCGGTCACGTCCAGTGCCCGGCCGATGCCCTTGGTGTTGGAAAGAACAGATACATAGCCGTCACCGTTGCAGTCACCCATAGGCTTGACACCGGCAAAACTGCCCATAATGGCTTTGCCCATGGTGATACGGCCACGGCGTGCAACAAAAAGCAGGTCGTCGATGGGACCCATCTGATGGACCCGGTGTTTATTCTCCTCCACCCAGGCAACGACTTCATCAAAGCCAGCGCCTTCATTTTTCAGTTTGTGGGCGTACATCACCAGCAGACCAAAGGCACCGGACATGCGCAGCGTATCTACACAGCGGATCGTTACCTGGGGCAGTTCTTCCTGTAGACGCTTGGCGGCACTGGCGGCAGCGTTGTAGGTGGAACTGATTTTGGAGGAAATAGACATGCTCAGGATCTGATAGCCCATTTCAGCATATTTTTTAAAGGTGAGATAATATTCCTCCGGGCTGGGGGGCGCTGTGCTGACCTCCAGCTTATTATTCTTCAGGGCAGCGTAAAACTCTTCGCGACCAATGTTGCTCCAGTCCAAAGTAGTGGCAAAATCCCGGCCGTCACTGAAATGAATATGTCCGGGAAGATAGGTATCGATTTGAAAAAAGTCCCGTACCTCCTGAGAAAGGTCACAGGCTACATCAGCCAAAATTACATATTTCTCCATAGAATACCTCCGGAAGTTCACCATGGGAAAGGCTTTGTAAGAAGTCTCTTATGCACGGTATCTATAATTGTGTTCATTATAGCAGTTTAGGCTACAATAATCAACATTTTTCGACCAATTGGCACAATAAATAATTGTGCAATCAGAGCATAATAAAAGCCTGTGTCCGGATGGACACAGGCTTTTATTATGCAGTTGGCTTAGCCGTAGATCAGAGACTCAGCGTAGCGGGTTGCAATGACACCCTCGGGCTCGCCGGTCTTCTTGGATTCGGTGAGGATGTGCTCGATGGAGTTATAGATGTTGTCCACCTTAGCGAGAACAGCGTCCTTATTGTAGGGGCCGTCCACTTCCGCTGCTGCGTTAATAACGCCGCCGCCGTTGATGACAAAGTCGGGAGCATAGAAAATGCCCTTCTGCTTCAGAGCGATACCGGAGGCATCGTCCAGGATCTGGTTGTTGGCACCGCCGGCAACAGCCTTACAGCGGAGCTGTGCAATGGTGGTGGGGTTGATGATAGCGCCCATGGCGTTGGGGGAGAAGATGTCGCACTCCTGTGCGTAGATCTCGTCGGTAGCTACGATTTTTGCGCCGAACTCCTCGGCGGCCTTGTCAGCCATAGCCTTGTTGCTGCGGTTGGCAATGATCAGCTTCGCACCGCTTTCGTGGAGCTGACGGCACAGGTCGTAACCGACCTTGCCCAGACCCTGCACGGCGATGGTCAGACCCTCCAGGGAGTCAGTGCCCAAAGCCACCTTGGCGGTAGCACGGATGCCCTGCCATACACCACGGGCGGTGAAGGGGGAGGGGTCACCGCTGTTCTGGGGCAGACCGCAGATGTGGTTTGTCTTGCGCAGCATCACCAGTGCGTCGTCGCAGGTGGTGTTCACGTCCTCAGCGGTGATGTAGTCGCCGCCCAGGTTGTTGACAGCTTCACCGAAGGCTTCGAACATGGCCTCGGTCTTCATGCTGGGGTCAGCGATAATAACGCCCTTGCCGCCGCCGTGGGGCAGGCCGGCCACTGCGTTTTTGTGGGACATACCACGGCTCAGACGCAGAACATCAAACAGGGCATCGTCGTAGGATGCGTAGGGGAACAGGCGGCAGCCGCCAATGGCGGGGCCCAGATTGGTGTTATGCACAGCAATAATGGCTTTCAGACCGGCCTTCTCGTTGTTCACAAACAGGACCTTCTCATGACGGTAGTTGCTCATTTCAGTCATTGCATTCATAGTGTTTCCTCCTAAAATTTTACTGTGGTTAGACAGTGTGAATTACTTATCAAAATTTTTACCCAAGGTCAGGGCCTTCATATTCAATCCTATCAGAGCAGCCTTGGTGGGGGGCACCAGCTTGTTGACGACAGCTTCAGTGCCTGCAAAGGAAAGCTCAGAATTGTTTTCCAGCAAAGCGCCCACAAGGATCATATTGGCAAGGGATGCCATGTCATTTTCCTTTGCCAGGGCGGTGGCAGGAATGGGGAATACCTGCACGTCAGTACGTTTGACTTCGTAGTGGATCAGGCTGCTGTCCAGATACACCTGACCTCCGGGGACCACGGTGTCAATATACTTTTCCAAAGAGGGCAGGTTCATGGCAATCAGCACATCCGGGGCGGTGACGATGGGGCTGCCCACAGGTGTCTCAGACAAGATCACGTTGCAATTGGCAGTGCCACCTCGCATTTCAGGACCATAGGAGGGAAGCCAGGAGACCTGCTTGTCTTCCATCAGGCCCTTATAGGCCAAAAACTTTCCTGCAAACAGAATGCCCTGTCCGCCAAAGCCGGCAATGAGGATCTGTGTGGTTTTCATATCACGTTTCCTCCTTTGCAGCACTGCGGTCTTTGTAAACGCCGATGGGGTAGTAGGGCAGCATATCGCTTTCCACCCACTCCAGGGCTTGCTGGGGCGTCATACCCCAGTTGGTAGGACAGGCGGAAACCACTTCCACCAGAGAAAAGCCTTTGCCTTCGATCTGATTCTGGAATGCTTTTTTAATGGCTTTCTTGGCGGCGTTAATATTTTTTACGTTGTTCACAGCCACACGGGAGATGTACTCAGGACCTTCCAAAGTAGCGAGCATCTCACATACCCGGATGGGCCAGCCGCAGTGGTTCACATCACGGCCATAAGGAGAGGTCTGGGTCACCTGACCGGGGAGGCTGGTGGGGGCCATCTGACCGCCGGTCATGCCGTAAATGGCATTGTTTACGAAGATGACGGTGATATTTTCGTTTCTTGCGGCAGAGTGAACGGTCTCAGCCATACCGATGGAGGCCAGGTCGCCGTCACCCTGGTAGGTAAAGACGATGTTCTCCGGACGGCAGCGCTTGATGCCGGTGGCAACTGCCGGGGCTCTGCCGTGGGCAGCTTCAATCATGTCGCAGGTGAAGTAGTCATAAGCCATGACTGCGCAGCCAACAGGAGCGACACCGATGGCTTTTCCTTCGATCTCCAGTTCCTGCATTGCCTCGGCAACCAACCGGTGAATAATACCGTGGGGACAGCCGGGGCAGTAGTGCAGAGGCACATCTGCCAAAGTCTTGGGTTTTTGGAATACAACAGCCATGATTACACTCCTTTCTGCGCATTGCGGATAGATGCCAGGACCTCGTCGGGACTGGGAATCATGCCGCCGCAGCGGTTACATAGAGAAACAGGCTTTTTGCAGCCGGTGTAAAGCTTTACATCTTCGATCATTTGACCCATATTCAGCTCCACGCACACAAAGCCCTTGACTTTGTCGGCGGCGGCAGCCAAAGCTTTCTTGGGGAAGGGCCACAGGGTAATGGGACGGATCAGACCGACCTTGATACCTTCGGCGCGGGCAGCCACAATGGCGTTTTTAGCCACACGGGAAGCAATACCGAAGGCTACTACACAAAGCTCGGCATCCTCCATCATGTACTCCTCCCACATGGGCTCATTTTCTTCCACCAGCTTGTAGCGCTCATAGCGCTCAAAATTCTTCGCTTCCAGCTCATCGGGCTTCAGATACAGGGAGTTTACGATGTTGTGCTTTCTTTCACAGTTGGTGCCGGTGAGGGCCCAGGGCTTTTCGTAAGCTTCGATTTCCGCAACCTCAAAGGAGATGGGCTCCATCATCTGTCCAATGGTGCCATCTGCCAAAATCATGGAGGTCATAAGGTACTTGTCTGCCAAGTTGAAGCCCTTGATGGTCAGACTGGCCATTTCCTGCACAGAGGCAGGTGCCAAAACGATCATCCGGTAGTCACCGTGACCGCCGCCCTTGGTGGCCTGGAAATAGTCGGACTGGGAGGGCTGGATGCCGCCCAGGCCGGGACCGCCCCGCTGGACATTGACTACAAGGGCAGGTACATCGGAGCCTGCGATATAGCTCAGACCCTCGGTTTTCAGGGAGATTCCGGGGGAAGAGGAGGAGGTCATGACACGGGTGCCGGTGGCGGCAGCGCCATAGACCATGTTGATGGAAGCAATCTCGCTTTCCGCCTGCAGGAACACACCGCCGATCTTGGGCATTTTCTTTGCCATGTAGGCGGCGATTTCCGTCTGGGGTGTGATGGGATAACCGAAATAATGACGGCAGCCGGCCCGGATCGCTGCTTCAGCGATGGCCTCGTTGCCTTTCATAAGTACGCGTTCAGCCATGATGTTCCTCCTTACTTTTCTACGGTGATGACGCAGTCGGGGCACATGGTGGCACAGAAGGCGCAGCCGATGCACTTTTCCATATCCGTCATAACAGCGGGCGAATAGCCCTTGACGTTAATTTGGTCTGCGGCAATGGTCAGCAGACCCTTGGGGCAGGCACCTACACAAAGACCACAGCCTTTGCACAGATCGGTTTGAAATGTTACCTTTGCCATATAAAGGTTCCTCCTAATTTACCGGAAGGGGTCCGGCAGGTCAAAATACTTTTCCTGCAGTTGCAGGGGAAACACATGGGGTAAGTCCACCGTCGGGGCCAGATCTGCACGGACAGCGGTAAAATACAGGGGCAGGCCGGATTTTTCACACAGTTCTGAGATGAATGCCCGGGAAGCTGTCAGAACATCCGTGTCTGTCATAGATCCTAAATTGGTGTTGTTGACAATGTCCGTAAAGCCCAGACCGCAGGCTGCTTCAATCTCCCGCATGACCTCCAGTGCTTCTTCAGCGGTCCTGGTCAGAGGCCGGCAGCAGTTGGCAACGAATACCATTCGGTAGTCATTTTCCTCTTTAATAAACGGAACATATCTGCCTAAGGCGTATGCACCCCGGTCATCGCCGCCAATGTCCATAACGCCGTACAAATTTTTGTTTTGCACCAGCTTATATGCCTCGGCCGGCAGGGCCGGCAGATCCACATTGGAGTTGGCAAATTGGGGACGGATCAGTTCCACCCCAGCATTTTCCAGTCTTGCTGCACTGTCGGCGGTGCGGAAGTAGGGGTTTACGATGTCCAGGTCGGCAATGCACACGGGCTTGCCTTCCTTTGCCATGGAAATGGCGTAGTTTACGGCAATGTTGGTTTTGCCGCTGCCGTAATGTCCGGCAAATAAAGTAAGTCTTTTATGTTTCATAGTTTACAGCTTCTTGCGGATGATTTTACCACTGGTGGTTTTGGGAAGGCTTTCCCGGAATTCCACGATCCGGGGATACTTGTACGGGGCTGTACGGCTCTTGACGTAATTCTGAATTTCTTTGCGAAGTTCATCGGTGCCCTTGAAATCCTTCACCAGCACGATGCTGGCCTTGACCACCTGACCGCGGACCTCGTCGGGGGCGGCGGAAACACCGCATTCCAGAACATAGGGCAGCTCCATGATGACATTTTCGATTTCAAAGGGTCCGATCCGGTAGCCGGAGGATTTGATCACGTCGTCGGCGCGGCCCACATACCAGAAGAAACCGTCCTCATCCTTCCATGCCAGATCGCCGGTGTGATAGTAGCCGTCACGCCAGGTCTCGGCGGTCACCTCCGGATTGCCCTCGTAGGCGTAGGCAAGACCGCAGGGGAGACCCTTTTGAATGTTGATGCAGACCTCGCCGCTTTCACCGGGCTCTACCTCGTTACCCTCGGGATCCAGCAGATGCACGTCGTACAGGGGCACAGGCTTGCCCATGGAGCCGATCTTGTGGCTGTCACCGGTAAGATTGCCGATGATGAGGGTGCTTTCGGATTGCCCGAAGCCTTCCATGATTTGCAGACCGGTGGCCTTTTCAAACTGACGGAACACCTCGGGGTTCAGTGCCTCACCTGCAATGGAGGCATGCTGGATGGAGGACAGGTCAAAACGGCTCAGGTCCTGCTTAATGAGCATCCGGTACATAGTAGGCTGTGCGCAGAAAGTGGTGATATGGTACTGGGCAAACAGGGGCAGAATTTTCTCGGCGTCGAAGCGGTCAAAGTCATAGACAAAGTTGGCAGCTTCGCACAGCCACTGTCCGTAGAGCTTGCCCCACAGGGCCTTGGCCCAGCCGGTATCGGAAATGGTCAGGTGGAGACCCTCAGGGTCTACCTGATGCCAGTATTTTGCAGCAATAAAGTGACCCAGAGGGTACTTGTAGTTATGAGCAGCCAGCTTGGGATAGCCGGAGGTGCCGGAGGTGAAGAACATCAGCATGGGATCGGAGCCGCAGGGGGCATCCTCTGCCCGGGCATAGCGGCTTGAGTACATGGGGTATTCTTCGTTGAAATCGTGCCAGCCCTCCCGGTTGCCGCCCACCAGAATCTTGTGGGCCAGGTTGGGGCTCTTAGCGGCAGCTGCGTCCACGGCATCGGCTACATCGCCGTCTGCGGTACAGAGGATGGCTTTCACATTGCCTGCGGCAAAGCGGTAAGTAAAGTCCTTCTCCAAAAGCTGGTTGGTGGCGGGAATGGCTACAGCACCCAGCTTGTGCAGACCCAGGATAGCGAACCAGAACTGGTAGTGACGCTTGAGCACCAGCATGACCCGGTCGCCTCTTTGGATTCCCAAAGCTTTAAAGTAATTGGCAGCCCGGGAGGATTCCTTCATCATATCCTTAAAGGTAAAACGGCGCTCTGTGCCGTCCTCGGACAGATGAAGCATTGCCAGCTTGTCCGGTTTTTCCGTGCCCAGGGCATCCACCACATCAAAGGCAAAGTTGAACGTTTCTTCGTTCTGGAAGGAGATAGCTGTCAGTTTGCCGTCTTCTACCGTGGGGGTTATGAAATTGTGGTAGACACGGGGCTTTTTCTCCGTCAGATCCTTCTTGACACCGGGGGTTGCCACGGCGGCAGCCTGCTCACCCTCACGGGCAGCGGAGTTGGAAAGAACGATGGCGTAGAAAGCACAGTCCTCACCGTCCACAGCGATCATGCCATGGGGGGTGGAGGAATCGTAGTAGATGCAGTCACCGGCGTGAAGCACTTCTGTGTGTCCGCCGATCTGAATGCGCATGTGACCGCGAATGACGATATCACACTCCTGGCCCTCGTGGGTTACCAGTTGGATATCCTCATACTCTGCGCCGGGGCGGTAGGCGATCTCCATATAAAGGGGCAGGGCAATACGGTTGCGGAAGCCAGAGGCCAGGTTAAAGCCCACCATGTGGTGTGCCTCTTCAATCCGCTGGCCTTCTCCTTTTCGGGTCAGGGCATAGGAACGCAGCTTGGGGCTTTTGCCCTCCAGCAGGTCACCCATATCCACGCCGAAGCTCAGGGTGCAGCGATACAGGAACGCAATAGACAAATTGCGGTTGCCTTCCTCACACTGGATATATTCTTCTACAGTCAGGTCGGTGCGCTGGGCCATTTCCTCCACGCTCAGGCCTGTGATCAGCCGAAGCTCCCGGATTCTGGCGGCTACTTCTTTTGTTTTGTAGTCAGCGCCGGTCATGTTCTGTTCCATAGGAATACCTCACAAATAAGGGATAAACTCCGGGTAGTTCCCGAAAAGAAAATCATATCATAATACAAGGTAAGTTGTCAATTTTTTTACAGCTTATTACGCATGATTTTGCCGGAAATGGTCTTGGGCAGTTCTTTGCGGAACTCCACGATTCGGGGATACTTATAAGGCGCTGTATGGTGCTTGACGTATGCCTGAATTTCCTTTTTCAGTTCCTCTGTGGGTTCGGTTCCGTCAACCAGTACGATGCAGGCCTTAACCACCTGACCACGGACCTCGTCCGGCACGGCGCAGACGCCGCATTCCAGCACATAAGGCAGTTCCATGATGGTGGATTCGATCTCGAAGGGTCCGATCCGGTAGCCGGAGGACTTGATCACATCGTCGGCACGGCCCACATACCAGTAGTAGCCGTCCTCATCGCGCCATGCCAGATCGCCGGTGTGGTACATGCCGTCATGCCACACACTTTCGGTGGCCTCCTGGTTGCGGTAGTAGCCCAAAAATACGCCGCAGGTGGGCTTGGGGTCGGTGCGGATCACGATCTCGCCGTTGACGCCGTCGGGTACAGGGTTTCCGTCGGTATCCACCAGATCGATGCCGTAGCCGGGGACAGGCTTGCCCATGGCACCGGGCTTCAGCTGAGTGCCCATAAGGTTGGCAATGCCCAAGGTCATTTCGGTCTGACCAAAGCCCTCTGCAATCTGCAGACCCGTTGCCTTTTCAAACTGATAGAAGACCTCGGGGTTCAGGGCTTCACCGGCGGTGGTGGCGTGGTGGATGCTGGACAGGTCGTATTTGCTCAGATCCTGCTTGATAAGCATGCGGTACATGGTAGGCGGTGCGCAGAAGGTGGTGATGCCGTATTTTGCGAACATGGGCAGGATTTTTTCTGCGTCAAAGCGGTCAAAGTCATAGGTAAAAACGGCGCTTTCGCACAGCCACTGACCGTAGAGCTTGCCCCACAGGGCCTTGCCCCAGCCGGTTTCCGAGATGGTAAAGTGCAGGCCGTCACGCTCTGCCAGGTGCCAGTATTTGGCGGTGACATAGTGACCCAGGGCATATTTGTAGGAATGGGTGGCCATCTTGGGATAGCCGGTGGTGCCGGAGGTAAAGAGCATCAGCATGGGGTCGTTGCCGCAGGGAGCATCCTCCGTACGCAGATAACGGCGGCTGAACAGACTGTATTCCTCGTCGTAGTTATGCCAGCCTTCCCGGCTGCCGCCAACCAGAATTTTATTGAGCTCCATGCCGCAGACCTGCTCAGCAAGTTCAACCTGATGGGCCGTATCACCGTCGGCGGTACAC
Source organism: Faecousia sp. (assembly GCA_045537615.1). Classification (GTDB taxonomy): domain Bacteria; phylum Bacillota; class Clostridia; order Oscillospirales; family Oscillospiraceae; genus Faecousia. The sequence goes on from JAZSPV010000044.1 coordinate 24,326, forward strand.
ACCACTGCGCTGACACCGGCGGCCTGGAAGCGGTATGTAAAGTCGTGCTCTACCAGCTGATTGGTGGCAGGAATGGCAATGGCACCCAGCTTATGCAGTCCCAAAATGGCGAACCAGAACTGATAGTGGCGTTTCAGCACCAGCATGACCCGGTCACCCCGCTTGATGCCCAGGGACTTGAAATAATTGGCGCTCTGGGAGGAGGCATCCTTGATGTCCTTGTAGGTAAAGCGCCGGGTGGTCATATCGTTTGCCACATGGATCATGGCCAGCTTTTCCGGTTCCCGACGGGCAATGGCATCTACCGTGTCGAAGGCAAAGTTATAAGACTCGGCATCCATAAATTTGATGTCGGTAAGGGCGCCGCGCTCGTCCTCCTGGGTCTGGATGAACTTTTGGCACAGCAGGGGCTTGTATTCCTTGCTGGACTTGCTCTGACCGATGTAGAGGGGGGTGTCCGTGGTGTCACTTGCCATGATCATGGCAAGGAACACACAGTCCTGTCCGTCAATGGCAATCATGCCGTGGGGGGTGGAGGATTTATAGAAGACACTGTCGCCCTCGCGCAGGATCTCTTCCCGGTCACCGATCTTGATGCGCATGGCACCTTTGATCACCAGGTCAAATTCCTGACCGGTGTGGGTGGTGGTGTGGATGGGAAGGTTCTGCAGCTCCTCGGAATACTTATAGGTGACCCAATAAGGGGTGGACAGCTTTTTGCGGAACATGGGGGCCATGTCCTGAATGGTGATGCCGTCCTCGCTGGCGGTGACCAGGCCCTTGCCCTTCCGGGTGACGGTGTAGCCGGACAGCTTGGCGCTGTGGCCCTCCAGAAGATCGGTGATCTCCAGACCGAAGACCTTGGCACATTTGTGCAGGAAGGTAAAGGGTAAGTCAACGGTGCCGGTTTCGTACTGACGGTACAGATTTTCGGAAACCTCCGTCAGGTCCGCCATTTTTTGCGCGCTGTAGCCCAAAATATCACGCATCTCCCGAATACGCAGGGCAATATCCATCAGTTGGGTTGCGGTGGCTTGGTTGGTCATAGTATCTGTTTCCTTTCTAAAAACAAAAAATCGTCTCAAGAACACATCTTGAGACGAGTAAAGGCATACCCGCGGTACCACTCAAATTACGGCCACAAAGCCGTCACTTCGGATTCTGATAAATCCTATCCCTTAACGTGGGCACACGGGAGCACTTGCTGCACAGCAGTGGGCGCTCCGGCTCGGAAGTGATGGGTCTGATGGCCTTGAATTGTCGGCTCACACCAAATGCCGACTCTCTGAAAATTCGCTGACCGGACCGTCTTCGTCATAGCCTTTTCCTTATATGGTACACAGTCTACCATGTCCACGAGAAAAAGTCAAATGTTTTCGTCACAAAGATTTCTCTTTTTTTATTGCGGTTTTTGTGTAAAATAGCAAAGATCACTTTTTTGACCCGAGACAGTTGACAAACTGGTGGGTTTATGGTTAAATACCATACATAATAGGAAAGAGATGTTGACGGAAAACGCGTCCTTTTCCGATGCTTCAGAGAGCCGGCGGTTGGTGTGAGCCGGTGCGGAAGGATTGGATGCTCTGATTCCCGAGTCGGTTCTGTGAACAAAAATCAGTAATGGAACCCGGTTGCCCCCGTTACGGGCTGGGATTTGTTTGAATCCGAGAGTGACCCTTATACAAGGGTAAGCAGGGTGGTACCGCGAATGTAAATTCGTCCCTGAGGCCGTAAGGTCTCAGGGATTTTTCTGTTTATCAACAATGAGGAGTGGGTGTTATGAGAACTGTCAGGATTAGCGATGTAACAATGAAGCAGACAGGGGAGGGCTTTAGCCTGTCCTTTAAGGAGAAAATTGAACTTGCAAAACTGCTGGATAAGCTGGGTGTGACGGTCATCGAATTGGAGGGGGTTGAAAATCCCCGGGTGGATGCTCTGCGGATCAAGTCCATTGCCGCTGCCGTGGCAGACAGCACTGTGGCTGTGCCGGTGCAGCTGAGTGAGGAAAGTGTGAACATTACATGGAGTGCTTTGCAGCAGGCAAAGCACCCCCGGCTGCAGGTGTACGCCGGTGTCAGCCCTGTGCAGATGGAGTATTTGTTCCATAAGAAGTCGGATGCCATGCTGGAAGCCGTTGGAACGACGGTGGCAGCCTGTAAGGCGGTCTGTGATGATGTGGAGTTTGTGGCAGACGATGCTACCCGTGCCGACCCCGAGTTTTTGGCAAGAGTCCTGGAAACGGCGATCAAGGCCGGTGCCACCACGGTTACTGTCTGTGATACTGCCGGCATTATGCTGCCCGGGGAACTGACAGCCTTTGTGCAGAAGCTGGCTGGCTGCGGTGTGCCTATGGGTATTTCCTGTGCGAATACACTTTCTATGGCAGATGCCTGTGCTGTTGCTGCCGTCACCGGCGGTGTAACGGAGGTGAAGGTGGCTGCCTACCCTGTGAACACCGCCAGCCTTGCCAATATTGCAAAGCTGCTGGCTGCCAAGTCTGATACCATGCAGGCGTCCTGTAATGTTCGCGTTACCCAGCTGAGCCGGATCATTGACCAGATCACCTGGATGTGTCAGAGCGGCAAGGGCGGTGCTGCTGTCACTGCCGAGCAGGAGGATTCGGGAATTTACCTGACTGCCTATGATGACTGCGCTGCTGTGGCAAAGGCGGTGGAAAATCTGGGGTATGATCTGTCTGAGGAGGATACGGGCAGGGTCTATGAGGCCTTCCGGCAGATTGCCGGGAAGAAGGAACAGGTCAGCACCAAGGAATTGGATGCCATTGTTGCTTCTGCTGCCATGCAGGTGCCTGCCACCTATAAGCTGGATACCTATGTCATCACCTCCGGAAATACCATCTCTGCCACTGCTCATATCAAGCTTTTGAAGGATGGGCAGCCGGTGGAAGGGGTGTATATCGGGGATGGTTCCATCGACGCGGCATTCCTTGCCATTGAAAACATTACCGGCTGTCACTATGAACTGGATGACTTCCAGCTGCAAGCTGTTACTGAGGGCCGGGAGGCCATGGGTCAGACAGTGGTAAAGCTCCGCGCCGGCGGCAAGGTCTATTCCGGCAGAGGCATCTCCACAGATATTGTGGGGGCCGGTATTCAGGCCTACTTGAGCGCGTTGAACAAGATCGTTTATGAGGAGGAAGAAGCATGAATCTCTCCTTTTCTACCCGGGGCTGGCCCGGTTTAAGCTGGGAGGAAATGCTGGAAACTGCTGCCGATATGGGCTTTTCCGGTGTTGAGGTCTATAACCTGCCCAAATTTGATCCGTTGCTGGAAAAGGGCGGTCCTTTCCATAAGTATCAGGCAGCAGCCACCGTGCGGCAGCTGCGTGAAAAAAAGCTGACCATTCCTTGCTTCGATACGTCCTGTGATCTTTCCTCTGCGCCGGAGGCGATTGCCACACTCTCTTCACTGATGGAGGTTGCCCACAACACCCAGGTGGACTATGTGGTTGCCTGCGCATTGGAGGATCGGGAGCAGCAGGTCTGCGATGCGTTGGAGCAGCTGCTGCCCAAAGCAGAAGCGTTGGGCGTGACGCTGCTGATGAAAACCAGCGGCATCTATGCCGATACCGCACGGCTGCGCAGCTTGTTGGACCGTTTTGCCAGTGACCATTTGGCAGCTTTGTGGGATGTCCACCACCCCTACCGGGATTTTGGAGAAAGCGGCGATACCACCATTAAAAATTTGGGCAGCTATGTGTGCCATGTCCATATGCGGGATTCTGATGACGCGGGTATCTATCAGCTCATTGGCGAAGGCACCATGCCCATCGACGATGTGATGCGGGCGTTGTCCTCGGTGAACTACGACGGCTTCATCTCCCTGGAGTGGAAACCGGAGTGGATGGAGGACCTGCAGGACCCGGAGATCATTTTCCCCTATTTTGTCAACTATATGAGCCGCTTTCACTCAACCCGGGGCATGAAGAAATCCCTTTACTTCAATCACGACGGCACCGGACAGTACATTTGGAAAAAAGATGAACTGATCGATTTGACCTTCTCCCAGGTGCTGGACCGTGTGGCGGAGGAATTTCCGGATCAGTACTGCTTTAAATATACCACTTTGGACTATACGCGCACCTATGCGGAGTTTAAAGAGGATGTGGATCGGTTTGCCCGTGCTCTGGTGTCCCTGGGCGTGAAGGCAGGCTCCAAGGTGGCGGTTTGGGCCACCAATGTGCCGGCCTGGTATATTACCTTCTGGGCCACAACAAAGCTGGGAGCTGTGCTGGTTACTGTCAATACCGCCTACAAGATCCATGAGGCAGAGTACCTGCTGCGCCAGTCTGATACCCATACACTGGTGATGATCGAGGATTGTTTGGATTCTAACTATAAGGCCATTATCAATGAGCTCTGCCCGGAGATTGCCACAACCAAGGCGGGGCAGCCCCTGCACTGCAAAAAGCTGCCCTTCCTGCGCAATGTGATTACAGTGGGTTTCAAGCAGCCCGGCTGCCTGACCTTTGATGAGGCAATGGCCCGGCATGAGCTGGTCAGCCGGGAGCAGGTTGCCCGGATGGCAGCGGCAGTTCGACCCAGTGATGTGTGTAACATGCAGTACACCTCCGGTACAACTGGCTTTCCCAAGGGTGTTATGTTAACTCATTACAACGTGGTGAACAATGGTAAATGTATTGGCGACCGGATGGGTCTGTCCACCGCAGACCGTATGATGATTCAAGTGCCTATGTTCCACTGTTTCGGCATGACCCTTTCCATGACTTCCTCCATGACCCACGGCGCCACTATGTGTCCCATGCCCTACTTCTCGGCGAAATCTTCCCTGGCTTGCATCAATCAGGAGAAAATCACCTGCTTTAACGGTGTGCCTACTATGTTTATCGCCATGTTCAACCACCCGGATTATCGGAAAACAGACTTTTCCCACATGCGAACCGGTATCATGGCAGGTGCCGGCTGTCCTCCGGAGCTGATGCGCCGGGCAGCCCAGCCGGATGAAATGAATATGTATGGCATTGTCAGTGTGTATGGGCAGACGGAATGCGCACCGGGCAATACCATGTCCTCCTGGACCGATTCTATAGAAGTGCGTACCGATACCGTTGGTTATGCCTTCCCCCATGTACGCTGTAAGATCGTGGACCCGGAAACCGGGGAGGAAGTGCCGGACGGTGTCAACGGTGAGTTTTGCGCCAAGGGCTACAACACCATGAAGGGCTACTACAAGATGCCCCAGGCCACCAAGGACACCGTGGATGCAGAGGGCTGGCTTCACTCGGGAGACCTGGCCTACCGGGATTCGGAAGGAAACTACCGGATCACAGGACGGCTGAAGGATATGATCATCCGCGGCGGTGAGAACATCTACCCCAAGGAGATCGAGGAGTTCATCTATACCCATCCCCAAACCAAGGATGTTCAGGTTATCGGTGTGCCGGATAAGAAGTACGGCGAGGAGATCATGGCCTGCATTATCCTCAAAGAGCCCGGTTCTGTAACGGTGGAGGAAATGACCGAATATATCAAAGCCAGTATGGCCCGGCATAAAGTGCCTAAGTATATCGAGTTTGTGGACAGCTTCCCTATGAACGCAGCGGGAAAGGTTCTCAAATACAAAATGCGCCAGGATGCGGCCCAGCGCATGGGTCTTGTGGGTGATGGCTCTGACACTGCCGGCCCTGCAGATAAATAATAGCATCAGAAAGACGGGTCACCTCTCCGTCAAAAAACTTGTTTTTTTGACACCACGGACAGAGGGCAAAGGAGCCGCCAAGACAAGCAAACCGGACCCGTCGGCGTACAGGTGGTACGTTAGGGTCCGGTTTGTGCAGTAAGTCAAAATGCCTTGCGCAGCAAGGACTATCGGCAGATTGCGAGTAGATTATGTAATTTTGTTGTATATGCCGAAGAAAACAAAAGCGCCAACTGTCAAGAAGTTTCATTTTGACGGTTGGCGGCTTTTTTGACACTCTGGGGCGCCCTATGGGGCGCCCCTTATTTCTATTTAGCAGCAGTGGTTGTCGCAGCCGCAACCGCAGTTGCTTCCGCCTACCAAGCCGTTGTTGCCGCAGCCACAGAACAGGATGAGCAGGATGATGATCCACCAGCAGCAGTTGCCGCCCCAGGAATTGTTATTGCACATAATCGTACCTCCAAGAAAATTTTTTGAGTGGCTTTGTTGCCGCTCATTCCATGGTATGACAGGGGGCAAAAAATGTGCGGAGGTGAAACAGAAGTTCGGAAGGAGAACGCCTCGGAACGGAAAACCGGGGGATCATTACAACCTGAAATTTGGGGTTAGGACCGGAGTGTTGTGATGTTGCACAAAAGTGGAAATGGGGAATGGTACAAAAGGCCGAAAAAATTTTAAACCATTGCCTTTTTTTGCTATTGATGTTATTATTTATATGTATTTATATGTCTTGCCGGTGGTGGGACAATGAATATCAAACAACAGTGTAATGAATATGATTTTAAAGGAGGCAAAAACACATGGCAAAAAACCTGAAAAAGCTGCTTAGTTTGGCAATTGTTGTGACCATGGTCCTGTCCATGATCCCTGCAGTTTCCGCAAACGAAGCAGCACAACCCAAGGCAACATCCACCCTCGTTCTCCC
>JAZSPV010000016.1:0-29984 GCA_045537615.1 Faecousia sp.
ACAAGGTGAGTCCTCTGCGGTGCCGGGAACCATATCGCCGGATGTATTTCACCGCATGAACGCCTAATATTAAGGAGGACAAAGATATGGATTTGGTTAAGGCTCTGTCCAGCCAGTACATGAAGGAAGTGTTGCCCGAAATGCGGGTTGGCGACACTGTTCGTGTGCATGTGCGGATCAAGGAAGGCTCCCGTGAGCGTATTCAGGTGTTTGAAGGCACCATCATCGCCCGGAAGCATGGCGGCATCAGCGAGACCATCACTGTTCGCCGTATCAGCTATGGCGTTGGCTGTGAGAAGGTTTTCCCTGTTCACTCTCCCAACGTTGCCATGGTAGAGACCGTCCGTAAGGGTAAGGTTCGTCGCGCTAAGCTGTACTATCTGCGTGAGCGCTTCGGCAAGGCTGCCAAGGTTAAGGAAAAGGTCTAATTCAAAAAGAATAAAAAAAGAGGGGAAACCCTCTTTTTTTATTTGCAAAAATGGTATATAATGAGAAAATAAGAGGTACAAACTGGGGGTGTCTTCTTTGCACAACAATATGAATTATAATATACCACTTCACCCAGAGAATCCGGATAAATCCAATACACCCAAGAAAGAAAATACGGTTGTTTCATCGTTGCATGATCTCGTTTTTTTGATTGCCGGTGTGCTGTTGGTTTTTTCTTTATTGTTTCGTGTTGTGGTGGTATCCGGTGGTTCTATGAACGACACCCTTGTGGACGGTGACTGGCTGTTTCTTGTGGGAAACGTGCTTTATAGGGAACCGAAGCCGGGGGATATTATCGTTGCAAGCAAAGACAGCTTTGAAGACGGCGCGCCTATCATTAAGCGTGTGATTGCAACGGAGGGACAAGAGGTTAACATCATAGACGGCGTTGTTTATGTGGATGGGCAAGCGCTTTCTGAGGACTATACGTTGGATCCTCCATCTGTGTATCCCTATGCGAGTGTAAGTTTTCCTCTGATTGTAGAAGAAGGCTGTGTTTTTGTCATGGGTGATAACCGAAACAATTCAACAGACAGCCGCAGTCCGAGGATTGGACTGATTGACAAACGGGAAATTATGGGACGTGCAGTGTTTTTAATTATTCCCGGTAACGGTAATGATGCGTCGAAGCGCGAGTTTAGCAGAATCGGGGTGCTGCCTTAATGAGCAATGAGAATATGAATATTCAGTGGTATCCCGGTCACATGACAAAGACACGGCGACAGATCGAAGCGGATCTGAAGCTAGTAGATGCCGTCTGTGAGATTGTTGATGCCCGGATACCCGTATCCAGCAGAAACCCTGATATAGATGCAATCTGCGGCTCTAAACCAAGAATTATTGTGTTAAACAGAGCAGATCTTGCTGATTCTAATGCGACTAAGGCGTGGATCACATATTTTCGCAGCAAAGGTATGGCGGCGATCGCCACGGATTGTAAAAGTAAGAAAGGTATCGCTAATTTTCAACCTGCAGTTCGATCAGTTTTGAAGGAAAAATTGGAACGGGATGCGGCAAAAGGCATGCACAGAGCCCTGCGCATTATGGTAGTAGGTATTCCCAATGTGGGTAAATCCACATTTATCAATCAGATTTCCGGAAGAAAGGGCGCAAAGGCTGAGAACAGGCCCGGTGTCACCCGTGGAAAACAATGGGTAACGGTTGACAACGGTCTGCTTTTGTTGGATACACCGGGCATTCTTTGGCCGAAATTTGAGGACCCCGAGGTTGGCATGATGCTTGCCTACACTGGCGCTGTAAAAGAGAATGTGATCGACACAGAAGAACTCGCCTGCAGGCTCATGGAGCTTTTGAATAAATATTATCCTGAGACGCTTGTTAACCGATATGGTATTGCGGTGTCCCAGGATGCAAAGGGTTATGAATTGCTGGAGGAAACCGGTAGAAAACGTGGCTACCTTCTTGCAAGAGGGGAGATCAATACGGAACGAGCGGCCAAGGTTCTGCTGGATGAATACCGGGCTGGAAAGCTTGGACTCCTTACCTTTGAAATGCCGGAGGAAGTAACATGAGCCAGTGCAATATGTGGGAAATCGAACAAAATTACTTTAGCAAAGGTATTGAGTTGATTTGTGGCGTAGATGAGGCAGGCAGAGGGCCCCTTGCCGGTCCTGTCTGTGCAGCAGCAGTGATATTGCCTCCCATGCTTGAGATTCCCGGCCTTGACGACAGTAAGAAATTATCGGACAAAAAACGCCGGGAGTTGTTCCCGTTAATACAGGAAAAGGCCATTGCCTGGAGTATTGCCTTCTCCGACGAGAAAGAAGTCGATGAGATCAATATTTTGCAGGCTACTTATTTGGCTATGGAACGGGCAATTGCTACGTTGCAGATAAAACCTGATTTTGCTTTGATCGATGGTAATCGTGCGAAAGATTTTGGTGTTCCTTTACAGACAGTTGTTCATGGAGATAGTCGTAGCGCCAGTATTGCCGCTGCTTCCATATTAGCAAAGGTAAGCCGTGATGACTTTATGCTGGAGATGGCTAGAACCTATCCGGAATACGGGTTTGAAGTACATAAGGGTTACGGTACAAAGGCCCATTACGAAGCATTGCGCAAGCATGGACCCTGTGCCATTCACAGAATGTCTTTTTTAAAGAAGTTTTATGGCCAGGAATAATATTGTAGGTGCCTGGGGCGAAAGCCTTGCAGCGGAATACCTGAGGGAAAAACACTATAAGCTGATTGCAATGAATTATTCCTGCCGATACGGCGAGATCGACTTAATTGTTTCGGATCGAAAATATTTGGTTTTTGTAGAGGTAAAACTGCGAAAATCCGCTGATTTTGCCCGTGCTTGCGAGCACGTTGATTGTTACAAGCAAAACCGCATACGCACTACTGCACAAATGTATCTGGAAAATAATCCCACAAAGCTGCAGCCCCGATTTGATGTGATTGAGATTTATGCCCCCCAGGGCATGGCAACGATTCGTCCTAAAATCATCCATATGGAGGATGCTTTTCAATGAAGTTTCCTGTATTTGACCTGCACTGTGATACGTCCGATGAACTTAGTGGTCTCGGTTCCGGAAAGGTATCACTGCTAAGAGAAAATAAGCTGCATATTGATCTTGAACGGGCAGGGAAGTTGCCGGGTTACGCACAGTGCTTTGCTTGCTTTACGACGATAACAGATCGTTGCGATCCTGTGGATGCGTTTGAAAAGAAGCTTGCTTCTATTCACCGCGAGTTGGCGAGAAATCAGGACTTGATTCGGCAGGCTTATACGGCGCAGGAGATTGAGCAGAACAGAAAAAATGGCATTATGTCAGCCGTTTTGACCATCGAAGGACCTGCCGGTTTTGGGTTCGATCCTGAGTTGTTGTGCGATCTGTATCATGTTGGCTTCAGAATAAGCTCCTTGGGCTGGAATGAACACAATCCTTTGACCGGATCCCACAAAACAGGCGGCGGCCTTTCGGATATGGGTCGGGAATATGTGAAAGAAGCCCAACGTCTTGGCATGATCATTGATGTAAGCCACATTAGTGACGAAGGTTTTTGGGATATCATGGACGTGACCGATGCACCGATCGTCGCAACTCACTCAAACAGCCGTTCCGTTTACAGTGCAAGCCGTAACCTGACAGATGACATGTTTCTGGAAATTTGCCGTACCGGCGGCGTTGCCGGTATCAATATGTATCCGAATTTTCTTGGCCCACAAGCCACCATGGACACCGTTTGTGACCATATAATACACTTCTTGGAAATGGATCCATCCGGAAAGCACATTGCCCTTGGTGGTGATTTAGACGGCATTGACGCATTACCTGAAGGATTTTGCGGCATCCAGGACTATCCCAAGTTAGCCCAGCGGCTGCTGGAACGCGGTTTGACGGAACGTCTTGTTTATAATATTTTTTGGAATAATGCCATAGGAGTGATGAAGCATTGCTGTATATAACTACACGAAATAATGTGGACACTTTTACATCCCGATTTCCATTAATAACAGATGTTGCCCAGGATGGTGGACACTACATTCCTTACCGGATTCCCAATTTTACCGCCGCGGAGATTACTGCGCTGAAGGACTCTGCTTTTTCTCAGATCGTTGCTGATATTTTAAATCTCTTCTTTTCCTGCCGACTGACTGCGTTGGATGTGGAATTTACAATCGGCAGGAATCCAATTAGAATTGAGGCAGTCAATCACAGAGTCCTCTTTGCTGAGCTCTGGCGAAATATGGGTGGTTCCTTTGCTTATGTGGCACAGCAACTGTATGAACGGATCGCTGGGGGAGAGGTCCATGGCAATCCTACGGATTGGGCGAAGACCGCTGTTTTAATTTCTGTTTTGTTTGGAATTTACGGAAAACTCCTACATGATCAAATGCTTGATCTGGATACAGAGTTTGATATTTCTGTTCCTGCGGATGATTTTTTGATTCCCATGGCTGTGTGGTATGCACGGAAAATGGGTTTGCCCATCAGAACGATTATTTGCGCCTGCGACGAAAAGAACAGTTTTTGGGAGTTATTCCATCGCGGCACGTTTGCGACAAATCAAGTGCCTGAATCTTTACTCCTTGGTCTTGAAAAAATTATCGTTTTGACCCTTGGTATGGAAGAACTTCAGCGCTTTCAGGAATCCTGCAGAAAGGGCAGTATCTATACACTGGATCCGGAGGTTCTTGCAGGTTTCAGCAAAGGCTTTTTCTGTTCCGTAGCTGGTAATCATCGTGCCGGATCAACTATGAACAGTGTTTACAGAAGCAATTCATATATCATTGATCCTGTAACAGCGATTTGTTATGGAGGTGCGCAGGATTATCGTGCCAGCACCGCAAGCGGCAAACCTGTTGTTTTGCTTGCGCAGCAGACACCTGTTAATTCTGCAAGCGAAGTGATAGCCGCAACAGGCATTTCAGAAGCAGAATTGCATAACTGCGTCAGACGATGAGGTATATCTATGGCTTTGTATGCAATCGGTGATCTGCACCTTTGTCTGGGGGCACCAAAACCAATGGACGTGTTCGGTGGCAATTGGGTCGGATATATGGATAAGCTGACAGAGGGTCTGTCTGCAATCTGTGAGGACGATACAGTTGTCTTGCTGGGGGATTTATCATGGGCGCTGGATCTTTCTGAGGCAAAGGCTGATTTTGCATGGATCAACAACATTCCGGGCAGAAAAATTATTCTGAAAGGCAATCACGATTATTGGTGGAATACAGCTTCGAAGTTTTATGATTTTTGCAAAGAAAACGGTTTTGAAAATCAGTATATTCTTAACAACAATCATTATGAATACGGCGAATGGGCAATTTGCGGCACAAGGGGCTGGTTTTATGAAGAGGACCGCAGTACAGCCCATGACGAAAAAGTATTTAAGCGTGAGTTGCTTCGGTTAGAGACATCTCTCCAGTCTGCCGGATCACTACGCAAGCTGGTATTCTTACATTACCCACCCCGTTACAAAGGTTATATTTGTGAGGAGATTATAGCGCTTTTGGAGAAATATGAAGTGACTGCCTGTTATTACGGTCATCTGCATGGCCCAAGTCACGGTTTGGCTATGAATGGCGTATATAATGGCATTGAATATCGCCTTGTTTCAGCCGATTATCTCGATTTCCGTCCGTTAAAGGTAACTTTATAAAGAATTTTTAAAAAACAGTGGACTTTTTGCGCTATGTCTGATAAAATAACTCGGATGCAAATTATGTAATTGTCAGGTTGTGTAAGCAGCCTATATAGGAGGATATAAAAATGAATATCAAGAACATCGAAAAGAAGGGCAATGAGGCCAATATCGTCGTAGAGATCGATAAGGAGCTCATGGAATCCGGCGTGAATAAGGCCTATATGAAGGCTCGCAAGAACATTCTGATTCCCGGCTTCCGTAAGGGAAAGGCTCCCCGTAAGATGATCGAGAAGATGTACGGTGCTCATGTTTTTTATGAAGATGGTCTGGAGGAAATTTTCCCCCAGGTATACCAGTTTGCGGTTGTTGATCAGGATGTAAAGGCAATTGGTCGCCCCAGCCTGACAGATATGGATATCAGCGACGAGGGCGTTGTCACACTGACACTAACCACTGAACTGTATCCCGAAGTGACACTGGGCCAGTACAAGGGCCTGGAGGTTGAAAAGGACGAAGTTTCCATCAGCGACGAGCAGGTTGAGGCTGAGTTGGATCGCATGGCGCAGAATGTTGCTTCCACCGAGACTGTTGACCGCGCAGCTGAGATGGGCGATACTGCCAATATTGATTTTGAAGGCTTTGACAACGGTGTTGCCTTTGACGGCGGCAAGGGTGAGAACTTCGACCTGAAGTTGGGTTCCGGTTCCTTTGTTCCCGGCTTCGAGGAGCAGATTGTGGGTATGACTGCCGGTGAGGAGAAGGATATCGACATTACCTTCCCTGAGGACTACCATAAGGAATTGGCCGGCAAGGCTGTTGTGTTCCATGTCAAGCTGAACAAGGTAACGGTAACCAATGTTCCTGCGAAGGACGATGAGTTTGCTAAAGATGTCTCCGATTTTGAGACACTGGAAGAGCTGAAGGCTGACATTCGCACTAAGGCATTGGAGAGCGCACAGAAGCAGGTTGACAGTGCATTTGAGAATGCTTGCGTTGAGAAAGCCTCCGAAAACACTGAGGTTGATATGCCCAAGGCTCTTGTTGAAGCTGAGTTGGATGCACAGATGGAGAAGTTTGCTTACCAGCTGCAGATGAGCGGTTATTCTATGGACGCCTACGCCAAGATGATGGGCGGCGACATGAACACCATGCGGAACGCTTTCCGTCCTGCTGCCGAGAAACAGGCAAAGATCAATGTTACCCTGACCAAGATCATCGAGACCGAGGGTATCAGCGTGACAGATGAAGAGATCGAGGCTGAGTACGAAGCAGTGGCTAAACAGTACACACTGGAGCTGGACAAGGTAAAGAGCATGGTCCCTGCTGAGGAACTGAAGGCCAATTTGGAGAACCGTAAGGCTGTTAAGCTGATTGTCGATTCTGCAGTTGCCGTTCCTGCTAAGAAGGAAGAGACTGCCAAAGAGGAATAATCTTCCAAAATAATGGTTAGAATGTTTCAAGCACTGAAAGGAGACACGACCATGAGTTTTATCCCCTATGTTGTTGAACAAACAAGCCGCGGAGAGCGCAGCTATGACATTTTTTCAAGACTTCTTAATGACCGTATTGTTTTTCTCTCCGAGGAAGTAAACGATACTACAGCGAGCTTGATCGTTGCACAGCTTTTGTATCTAGAGGCACAGGACCCGGATAAGGATATCCAGTTTTATATTAACAGCCCCGGTGGCAGCGTGACAGCAGGTATGGCAATTTATGATACAATGCAGTACATCAAGTGCGATGTGGCTACCATTTGTGTCGGAATGGCAGCATCCATGGGTGCATTCCTTCTGTCTGCCGGCGCGAAGGGCAAACGTCTGGCTCTGCCAAATTCTGAGATTATGATCCATCAGCCCTCTGCAGGTACAAAGGGTCAGATCACGGATATGGCGATCCATATGAAGCGCCTGGAAACGATCAAGGCCCGTATGAATCAAATTCTTGCCCAGAATACCGGTAAGAGTATTGAGGAAGTTACTGCTGCCTGTGAACGCGACAATTTTATGACTTCCCAGGAGGCTCTGGACTTCGGTATTATTGATCGTGTGATCGAGCACCACTGATAAGCGCGGAAAGGCGGTTGTCCGCTTATGTCTAAAAAAGAAGAGCAGCAAGAGCTTTTGTGTTCTTTCTGCGGTAAAAAAGAATCTCAGGTGCGCATGATTGCCGGCCCCGGCGTGTGTATCTGTAGTGATTGCGTGGATGCATGCTGCGAACTGCTGAGCCAGGACAGCAAGCATACTGCTATGCCTGACCATCTTCCTACACCTATGGAAATGAAGGCGTACATGGACAGCTATATTGTTGGTCAGGACGATGCAAAAATAGCGCTGTCAGTTGCTGTTTATAATCACTACAAGCGCATATACCTGTCAAAAAACACAGATGTAGAACTTCAGAAAAGTAATATTCTTTTAATTGGTCCAACCGGTTCCGGCAAGACCCTCTTTGCTCAGACCTTGGCCAAAATACTGAATGTTCCTTTTGCCATTGCGGATGCAACCACACTGACAGAAGCCGGATATGTTGGCGATGATGTGGAAAACATCCTGGTTAGACTGCTTCAGGCTGCTGATTTTGATGTGGAACTTGCAGAACGCGGTATTATCTACATTGACGAAATGGATAAAATTGCGCGAAAGAGCGAGAACACGTCCATTACCAGGGATGTATCCGGTGAGGGTGTTCAGCAGGCACTGCTGAAAATTTTAGAAGGCACTGTTTCCAACGTACCTCCTCAGGGAGGAAGAAAACACCCACAACAGGAAACGATCCCTATCAATACCACCAATATTTTGTTCATCTGCGGCGGTGCATTTGATGGTCTTGATAAGATTATTGAAGCCAGAACAGATAAGTCCGCCATTGGTTTTGATGCACCTGTTGAAAGCAAAAGCAAGCGGGATATTGGGAAACTGTTTTCTCAGGTTCAACCCCACGATTTGCTGAAGTTCGGTATTATCCCGGAGCTTGTTGGCCGTTTACCGGTGATTACCGCCTTGCAGGACCTCAAGAAAGAGGATCTTGTTCGGATCTTGGTTGAGCCCAAGAATGCACTGACAAAGCAGTATGAACAGTTGTTTGCTATGGATAATGTGAGTCTGGAGTTTATGCCTGAGGCACTGGATGCTATTGCGCAAAAGGCAGTTGAACGGCAGATTGGCGCCCGTGGTTTGCGGGCAGCATTGGAGCAAACCATGACAAAAATCATGTTTGCCATTCCGTCCGACTTGTCGATTCAAAAGGTTATTATCACTCCGGAATGTGTGGATGGTGAGAAACCCAAGATTGTCCGCAACAAGCAAAAACTGCGTAAACCGCTGAACACTGATTTTTAACAAAGAAGGGGGTAGTTTTCTACCCCCTTTTGTTCCGTATATAAAGGAGCTCCTTATGAACGAAACGAATGTATCCATTAAACTCCCGATCCTTGCCCTTCGTGGCATGACGATCTTCCCGGAGCAGACCGTACACTTTGATGTAGGTCGTGTGAAGTCTGCCCTGGCGTTGGAGTATGCTATGAAGCATGACCAGACCTTATTGCTGGTACCGCAAAAAAATATTTTAGATGACGATCCCGGATTGGCCGGATTATATCCGGTCGGTACCGTTGTTCAAATTAAGCAAATTTTGAAATCCCAAGGTGACAATATCCGTGTACTTGTTTCCGGATTGCACCGCGCATCCGTTTCTGAGCTTTCACAGACGGAGCCGTTTCTTTTTGGCAGTGTGGAGAAGCTTACGGATGTAAAGACCGGCGATACTCTGCGATCAAGAGCCCTGCGTAGGGAAGCAACAGCCCTGTACGGCACCTATGTGGATATGATGGAGCATCCTACGCAGGGAGTGCATCTGCGAATGATCGCTTCTGAGGATTGCGGGTTTATTGCAGATGCCATAGCCCAGCACTCCGGCATGGACTATACGGACAAAGCAAAGCTTTTGTGTCAGTTGAACCCAATGAAACGCATTGAATCTGCTATTCGTTTATTGCAACAGGAAATGCAGATGTTGCAACTGGAAAATGACATTCAGGAAAAAACAAGAGTGCAGATGGACCAGGATCAGCGGGATTATTACTTGCGCGAACAGATCAAAGCGATCCGGGAAGAGCTTGGTGAGAACGACGAGGATACGGAATTTTCTGAGTATGAGAAAAAAATACTGGATCTGAATCTTGAAAAAGAATCGGAACAGAAACTGTTGAAGGATTTGTCTCGTCTCAAAAAGCAGCCATTTGGTTCTTCCGAGGCATCCGTACTACGGAACTATTTAGATACTGTTTTGGAATTACCATGGAATATTACGACCAAAGAGCGGATTGATATTGTATCGGCAAAAAGAATACTGGATGAAGATCACTTTGGCCTTGAAAAGGTGAAGGAGCGTATCCTGGAAACGATTGCCGTTAGGCAGCTCTCACCGGAGAACCCTCCCCAGATTTTGTGTCTGGTAGGACCTCCGGGAGTTGGTAAGACATCGGTTGCCTATTCGATCGCACGCAGCTTAAACAGAAAAATGGCACGAATAGCTCTTGGCGGTGTTCATGATGAGGCAGATATCCGAGGCCACAGAAAGACCTATGTTGGCGCAATGCCCGGTAGAATTCTTGCGGCCATGATCCAGGCAGGCAGTACAAACCCGGTGCTTCTTTTGGACGAAGTGGATAAAATGGGTGCAGATCACAGAGGAGACCCCAGTGCAGCGCTGTTGGAAGTTTTGGACAGTGAGCAAAACAAATCCTATCGTGATCACTATTTGGAGATTCCCTTTGATTTGAGCAATGTCATGTTCATTACAACAGCCAATACTTTTGACACCATCCCCAGACCGCTTTTGGATCGAATGGAAATCATCGAACTGGGATCATATACGGACGAAGAAAAAGTGATGATTGCACGGGATCATCTTATCCCGAAGCAATTGAAGAAGCATGGTCTTAAGAGAAACCAGCTGCGTATCACAGAGGATGCAATTCGTGAGATTATTCGTTGCTATACCCGAGAATCCGGTGTGCGTAACCTGGAAAGATGTTTTGCGAAAATCAGTCGAAAGGCCAGCGTTCGCATTTTATCTGAATGCACTTCCAAGCGCATCACTGTATCAGGAAATAATTTAGAAAGTTTTCTGGGCGTAAGGAAATATCTACCGGAACGGATCCCCTCTGCAGATCAGATTGGGCTTGTGACCGGTCTTGCCTGGACCGCTGTAGGAGGAGAGACTCTTGCGGTGGAGGTCAATGTTATGGACGGATCCGGCAAACTGGAGCTTACAGGCAATCTTGGCGATGTAATGAAAGAGTCAGCCCATGCGGCATTGAGTTATATTCGAGCCAACGCCCAGAAGCTGGATATCCCGGCTGATTTTTATAAGACGAAAGATATCCATGTGCATTTCCCTGAGGGAGCAGTTCCCAAGGACGGACCTTCCGCCGGTGTTACTGTTTGCACGGCGATCGTTTCTGCTCTTACCGGTGTAAGCGTTCGTAGCGATGTTGCCATGACCGGTGAAATCTCCTTGAGAGGACGTGTGCTTCCTATTGGGGGGCTAAAGGAAAAAACAATGGCAGCGCTCCGTCACGGTATCAGAACCGTAATTATTCCTAAGGATAACGAAAAGGATTTGCAAGACATTGACCCGACTGTTAGGTGTGCGTTAAACTTTGTTTCTGCGCAGACAATAGACACAGTTCTGGACACGGCGCTGAACAGAAAGATAGAGATCGTACCCGCAATCTTGCAGGATATTCCAGAAGATGTTAAAAACAGACCGAGAAAGCCCGGTATCCGTCAGTGAGGTGAATTTATGAATTTCAATCATGTTGAATTTCTAACTTCTGCTGCAGCACCAAGAGGGTTTCCCCAAAAGAAGTTTCCCGAGGTTGCTTTTGCCGGAAAATCCAATGTAGGTAAATCCTCTGTCATTAACCGGATTCTTAACCGCAAAAACTTTGCACGAGTAGGGGAGAAGCCCGGTAAAACCATCCATGTCAATTACTTCACAATTGATAATCAGTGCTATTTTGTTGACCTTCCGGGATATGGTTACGCAAAAGTTTCCCAAGCTGAAAAGGCTAGATGGGGAAAGCTTATGGAGGATTATTTTTCTGCTGAGCGCATTGATCTCGGTGTTTTTATCGTTGATTCCCGTCATGCACCAACAAATAATGATATTACGATGGCGCGCTGGTTCTTAGACAGTAATTGTCCGTTCGTGGTTGTTGCAAATAAGCTGGATAAAGTGAAGAAAAGCCAAATTGAGGCGAATCTGAAAACAATCCGTGAAGACTTGGAGTTACCAGAGGACTGTCCCTTAATCCCATTTTCTGCTGAAAAAGGTACCGGTAAAGAGGAACTTGTTAAGCTGATTCTTGCAGCAGTTAAGGCATAAAAACAGCACAGCAACATTTTTGTTGCTGTGCTGCTTTTATATTACGCCTCTTTTGCTTCTTTTAGTGCTCTTGCCAGCTGATCGGGGCAGGATGTGGGCTTCATGCCGCAATGGATTCCTTCAACCCGTCTTATCACTTCATCAACATCCATCCCCTCAACAAGCCTGCTAATCCCTTGCAGATTGCCGTGACAACCGCCAATGTAATTTACATTTCTTACTTTTCCATCTTCAATTTCAAAGAGAATACGCTGGGAACAGGTACCTTTTGTTTTGTATTCGTACTGCATAGTATATTTCCTTTCTTTTATGCAATGAGATCAGCCAGCTTGGCATCGGCAAGTTGTAAAATGGCTTCGTAAGGAATGACCATTTGGTGCCCACGTTCGCCGGCTGACACACCAATCTTATCGTAAAGTTGACATGTTTCGTCGATATAGGTAGGATACTTCTTCTTCATCCCAACAGGGCTACAGCCGCCGCGGATGTACCCTGTCACAGACAGTAATTCTTTTACAGGGAGCATCTCTATATTTTTATCGCCGGCAGCTATCGCTGCAAGCTTCAGGTCCAGTTCACAACAAACAGGGATACAAAAAACGTTGATGCCCGTTCGTGGTCCTCTAGCAACAAGTGTTTTAAATACTTGTTCCGCCGGCATTCCGATTGCTTCAGCTGCGTGGTTACCATTCAAATCATTCTCGTCGTATTCATAAAAAGCCTCTTCACAAGAGAAACCTGCTTGCTGAACGATTCGTACGGCATTTGTTTTATTTGCCATTATGATCACCTCGGTTATTATACGGTATTTTGAGAACATTTTCAAGGCTGAATTATCAAATGACTTCCGGTTATCCTATAATGAACGGAGGTAATAAGCATGGATATTCAAAAAGATGCAGATATGAAACAAGAAGAAAGGGAACAGGTAGTTGAACTTGGTTCTGATATTACAAAGAGCAGTTTAGGTAATATTTACACGCTAACCATTATTGGGCAGGTCGAAGGGCATCAAGTGCTACCTGAAACGGTAAAAACCACAAAATATGAGCATGTCTTACCCCTTTTGGCTGGAATTGAAGAAAGTGAGGATATTGATGGGCTTTTGCTTCTTCTTAATACCGTGGGTGGTGATATCGAAGCAGGACTTGCCATTGCCGAAATGATCGCAGGAATGAAGAAGCCTACAGTTTCCCTTGTCCTCGGAGGTGGACACTCAATTGGCATCCCACTTGCGGTATGTACAAAAAAATCCTTTATTACCCCAACAGCCAGTATGACGGTTCACCCGGTCAGAATGACAGGGCTGGTTGTTGGCGCGCCTCAAACTTTTCGGTATTTTCAGCGTATTCAGGAGCAAATTGCTGATTTTGTGACGGAGAATTCCGGAATAACAAAGGAGCAGTTTGAATCGTATATGATGGCCACTGGTGAGATGGCAACAGACGTAGGTACGATCCTATATGGCAAGGAGGCTGTATCCTCAGGTCTTATTGATAAATTGGGTGGTTTAAGTGATGCACTTGCTGCACTACACCGGATGATCGATAAGCAAAAGAAAAAAACAAAAGATTGCACTTAATAAAATTCATAAATAATTAATTTACAGACTGGAAATTCGATATAATCTGTGATATTATAATAAGAAATTATTGTGGGAGGGATAGGCATTGAATATGAATTGGCTGGAAAGCATTCTGTTTGGTCTTGTGTCCGGGATTTCTGAGTTCTTACCTGTCTCTTCCCAGGCACATCAAAAACTTTTACTGCATTTGTTCGGTATGCACGAAAATGATCCTGTCCGTTCTCTTGTGATACACATAGCATTGTTCCTTGCTTTATTTTTTAATTTGAGAGCAAATGTTACGCATCCCCGGGCAGAACAGGGATCTCGTCGTCACGGACGCAGCACATCGCCAAACGCATATGATTTGCGCCTGGTCAAAAACGCCGCAGTTCCAATGGTAATTTGTATTTGTGTTTTTACCTACATATTTAATCGGATTGATCACCTACCTGTGGTTGTTATTTTCCTTATTATTAACGGTGTTTTATTGTTTTTGCCGGAGCGTATGATGATTGGAAACAAAGACGCCCGCAGTATGACACTTTTCGACAGCTTGTTAATAGGTATTATGGGTGCGCTGTCTGCATTTTCCGGTATCTCACGCCTGGGTGCTGTTGTACTTGCCGCCCACGCTCGCGGTTCCAATCGGTCAAAAGCCCTTTACTGGTTCTTACTCCTTTCAGCACCCGCTTTGATTGTCTTGATCGTTATTGATTTTTTTGCCATTACCACCGGAGGAGCAATCTTTAGTTTTTGGGCAAATTTTGTCGGTTATATATTGTCTGGATTGGGCGCGTTTGCAGCCGGATTTTTGGGTATTATTCTTGTTAAATACTTCAACTCGCAAACCGGTTATACCGCCTTTGCGTATTACTCCTGGGGAATCGCCCTACTCACATTCCTGCTGTACCTTGCTGTTGTATAAAGGAGGTTCTTTATGGCCGAAAAGAAACACATGTCACAGGCAGAAAAAGCAGTTTCTGCCTCCAGGAAGACTTCTAAAAAGAAAAAGACCGGGACGGTACAAAAGAAAAACAATACAACGAAGCATAAAGAGCCTCAGGCAGCTGCAACAAAGCAGGAATTGCCGGTTCGCTTGATCACATCTATTGTATTTCTATGTTTATTTGTCCTGTTTCTTCTTGCATTTTTCCTACCGGAAGGAGAAATATTTGAACACATTCTCAATCCTTTTATTCATGGTTTGATTGGTCGTGCAGGTTTTATTGTTTCTATTCCTGTGCTGCTGTATCTGTTTATTGTCCATGCTTTTAGTGGAGAACGCCCCGTATCCATGCGGAGTATTTGTCTTGCTGTCTTTGTTGCCATATGCGGAAGCATTATGCATCATGCAATTTCTCCTGAAAACCTACCCAAGGGCTTTGCAGCTATTGCTGAGCTTTATAAGGGCGGTGCTGACGGAACGACAGGAGGATTGCTGTGCGGTGGTATAGCAATTATTCTCGATCGCATCTGCGGCCCCTATCTTACATGGATATTATTGATTGTAGGCGGATTGATTACTTTACTGGGAGGAATGCAAATTACGCTTCCCAGCATCGTCAGAGCCATTCAAAACCGTCCCAGAGCTGATTGGGAAGATGAGGAGAAGCAGGAACGTCAAGAGCCTGCTACTGTAGTCGTCAATCACCTTGCGAACAAGCGGATTAAGTATATGGAACGGCACCGCCAGTCAGCGGAAACAACGACAGTTTCCGACGCAGAAGAATTTGAAAATATCGAGATCAAGCAGCCCTGCGATATCCGGGGGGCTGAAAATAGGAAAGCAGATGCAATCATAAAACAAATCGACAGTGATGTGGAAGAACCTGTGGCAGCGGCTGATGAGCCTGTACAAATAGATCATGATCCAGAAATCATTCCGATTATGACAAAGACACCCGTAGTGGATACAGGGGATATGCCGCCTTTTGAGCCTGACAGGGACATTCCGGATGAGATAGCAACCGCTGTATTGGATAAAGCATCATCTATTGACACGAAGAAGGAAAAAGTAACAGCTGCAGATGCAGAAAACTCTGCCGCAGAGGTTGCAAAGGAAATTGCAATAGCTGAAGCTGTTAAAAAGCCGGAATATTGCTTCCCGCCTCTAGACCTTTTGCGGTTACCTGCCGGCAGTTCAGCTGACGGTACTTCCGAAATGCGGGAAAACACAAGAAGACTAAACGAAACACTGGCAAGCTTTAAGATCGAGGCACATATTATCAATGTGACACGGGGTCCCAGTGTAACCAGATATGAGGTTGAGCTCGAAAAGGGCGTTCGTCTGAACAAGCTGACTACGGCTGCTGACGACATCGCATTGAGCCTAGGCGCAGCCGGTGTCCGTATTGCAGCCGTTCCAGGAAAGATATCCGTTGTGGGCATTGAGGTTCCGAACATTGCTGTTACAACGGTTTCCCTACGAGAAGTAATCGATTCCCAAGCGTTTGGAAAAGCGAAGTCAAAATCCTCTTTTGCTGTTGGCAAGGATATTGGTGGAAGTTGTATTGTGGGCAACATTGCTAAATTGCCTCACATGCTGATTGCCGGTACCACTGGTTCTGGTAAATCTGTTTGCATGAATTCCATTATCATTTCACTTCTGTATAAAGCCAGCCCGGATGATGTTAAGCTGATTATGGTTGATCCTAAGATGGTGGAGCTTGGAATTTATAACGGCATTCCTCACCTTTTAATACCCGTGGTTACAGATCCGAAAAAGGCCGCAGGATCCTTGCAGTGGGCGGTGACGGAAATGATGCGCAGATACAAAGCAATGTCCGATGCCGGTGTTCGCGACCTGGAATCCTACAACAGCATTGTCGATAGCCAGGAAGTGGATGGAAACAGGCTTCCGCAGATCGTTGTGATCATTGATGAGCTTGCGGACCTGATGCTTGTTGCAGCCAAAGAAGTGGAAGAATCTATCTGCCGTATTGCGCAGATGGGCCGTGCTGCCGGTATTCATTTAATCATCGCCACCCAACGTCCCTCTGCAGACGTGATAACCGGCTTGATGAAGGCAAATATCCCGTCGAGAATTGCTTTTGCCGTTGCCTCTGCAATGGAATCCCGTATTATTCTGGATACACAGGGTGCGGAGAAGCTGGTTGGAAAAGGCGATATGCTTTATGCACCCATCGGTAACGGCAAGCCCCAACGTGTCCAAGGCTGCTTTGTCAGCGACACGGAAGTAGAAGCTGTGGCATCCTATGTAAAGGAAAATTATGTGACAAACTACGATCAGCAGGTCCTTGAGGAAATTGAGAAGAAGGCAGCTCAAACCGGTAACAGTAAGTCTGCTGCTGCAGATCCGGAACCCTCCGGTGATGAGATGTCTGGAGATGAGATGCTTCCTGCTGCTGTGGAGGTGATCCTGGAAACCGGGCAGGCTTCCGTATCTATGTTACAACGCAGATTAAAGCTGGGCTATGCCCGAGCAGCTCGTATTGTTGATGAAATGGAAGAAAAGGGAATTGTGGGCCCCTTTGTGGGCAGCAAGCCCCGTGCCATTTTAATCACAAAAGAACAGTGGGAAAATATGCGCGGTGGTCAAGTATCTCAGCTTGGATTTGAGGACATGTCCGATAATGCTGCAGAGGATGACGGTGCGGAGGATTTCTAATAATTTCTCATATTTTAGAACTGACAGCTTGTGCTGTCAGTTCTTTTTTTTGCATATAGGACAAACCATTGCATAGGCTTGAATAGGAGTGATGCAAATGAAGTGTGAATGGCAAGCTTTTATAAACATTATCCCTATATGGATGCGTCAACATGTGGACAAGCTGGGAAAAGATACACTACGGGAGTTACGCTTGCGGCGAAATCTACCACCGGAACTGATCACAAACCGAGATTCTGTGTGGCTTGAGCGGGTCGTTACACGGGATGACCTTGAATTTTGTATTAATGTTACATCAAAGTATTCCATGTGGGCCCAGTCAACACTGGCCAGCGGTTACATTACTGCCCCCGGGGGACATCGTTTGGGGATTTGCGGAACTGCCATCGTGCAGGATGGTGTGGTGCGTGGAATCAAGGAGCCAACCTCAATAGTTGTCCGTGTGGCTCGTGATTTTTTGGGAATCGCACAAACTGTTGGACGAGAGAATGAGTCGCTACTGATCCTAGGTAAACCCGGTAGCGGAAAGACTACATTATTACGGGACCTTGTGCGTCAAAAGTCTGACAGAGATCACAGACGAATATCTGTTGTGGATGAGCGTCAGGAATTATTTCCTGCTGTGGGTGGTGGGTATTGCTTTTATACCGGCAGGCGTACGGATGTTCTCTCCGGATATAAGAAGGCTATAGGTATTGATGCTGCAATCCGGTGTATGACACCGGAGGTTATTGCTGTTGACGAGATTACAGCCGGTGAGGATTGCGACGCAATGGTTTACGCCGGTTGGTGCGGTGTTAAAATCCTGGCAACAGCCCACGCAGGATCCAGAGAAGAATTATTTAAAAGACCGGTTTATAAACCTATCATCGAAAGCGGTTTGTTTGATAAGCTGTTATTTTTGCACAGTGATAATACCTGGCATATTGAGGGGTTGAACATATGATTATTAAGATAATTGGTGCAGTTATGATTGTAGCAGGATGTAGCAGTATGGGCTTTTTGATTGCGTCCGCCCACAGAAGGGAGGTAAAAACAGCACAACAGCTTATTTTAGCACTGGAATATTTTTCAAGCGAATTAAGATGTAGATTAACGCCTCTGCCTGAATTGTGCAGGGAAACTGCCAATGTCAGCACCGGTATTATTAAGGTGATATTTCAACAGTTTGCGAATGAATTGGAGCAGCAGGTTTGCCCCAACACCGAGATTTGCATGGGTTCTGTGCTTGACAAAAATCCAGGGATACCGTCTGTTGCAAAACAAGGCTTTCTGTTACTTGGCAGATCTGTTGGAAGGTTTGATGTTGAAGGGCAATTGAAGGATGTCGATACTGTTTGTGCGGAACTACGTAGAAATCTCCAGACATTTACAACAAACCAAGAGGTCAAATTGCGCAGCTACCAAACTTTAGGGCTTTGTGCCGGTGCAGCCATCGCAATTTTGTTTTTGTAATCTATGGAAATTGATCTTATCTTTAAAATTGCTGCCCTGGGGATCATTGTATCGATACTCAACCAGGTATTGTCCCGTTCGGGTAGGGAAGAACAAGCTACAATGACGACACTGGCAGGATTGGTCGTTGTTCTGATGCTGGTTGCGCAGAAAATTTCTGATCTGTTTGAGCTGGTGAAGAATCTGTTTGAATTTTAATGGATATATTTATGAAATGTGCGGCAGGTGTGCTGGTTTCTGTTGTACTATACATAGTGATTGGAAACCAGTCCAAGGACTTTTCGCTGCTTATAACGTTGGTGGTTTGCTGTATGCTGGCAACAGCGGCGGTGGATTATCTAACCCCGGTCATTGTTTTTTTTGATAAACTGAAGATCATTGGGAACCTGGATGGGGACTTGGTTGGGGTGATTCTTAAAACGGTCGGTATTGGATTTATCGGTGAAATCACCAGCCTGATTTGTGTGGATGCCGGAAATTCTGCGTTGGGTAAAACGATGCAGTTTTTAACCGCTGCTGTAATGCTTTGCATTTCAGTGCCACTATTTGAAAGTATACTTGATATCATTGAGGATATCCTTGTTACGATATGAAGAAAATTTTAATTATATTTGCAATTATTATTTTTACAGCTTGTCCTGTCAGTGCAATGGAATTTGTGGCGCCAGAGGCACCGTCATCAGCGGAAAAATACATGCCGGAAGATACAGAATCTTTTTGGGACGGGTTATGGTATATCGTTAAAAATGTAATCTCTACGTTACAGCCCTCCATTGTGGAATCTATGAAAGTTTGCATTTCATTGCTGGCAGTTACTGTATTACTTTCTATTCTCAACACGCTGTCAGCAAGTGCAAAGCAGACAACGAGACTTTCCGGTACAATTGCTTTTAGCATGATACTTTTGCAGCCCACAAACACCATGATAAGATCCGGCATATCAGTCATTGAAGAGATGGCAGAATATGGAAAGTTACTCTTTCCGGTAATGACAACTGCCTTGGCAGCTCAAGGCGGTACGTCTACTTCAGCTGCTCTTTATGGTGGATCCATGTTCTTTATTAATTTGCTGACATCTGTTATTTCTAAACTGATTGTACCGATGATTTACATTTATATCTGCCTGTGTGTAGCGCAACGTGCATTAGGTTCAGATATATTGAAAGATCTTAAAGGGCTTGCAAAGTGGATAATGACATGGCTATTAAAATTGGTGATATATGCATTCACCGGCTATATAAGTATTACAGGAATTATAAGTGGCACAGTAGATTCGTCGGCTGTAAAGGCAGGAAAACTAGCTATATCAGGTGTTGTACCTGTTGTAGGAAGCATCATTTCCGACGCAACGGAAACTGTTCTTCTCGGGGCAGGTATTATGAAGAATACGGTTGGTATTTACGGACTTCTTGTAATTTTTGCCATGTGTATTGGACCCTTTTTAGAGATTGGAATACAATATTTATTGCTAAAAATCACGGTTTCGATTTGCGGTATTTTTGATGCCAAGTCCTCATCGGGTATTATGGCCGACATATCCGGAGCCATGGGTTTTGTTTTAGCAATGCTTGGTACTGTAGGTTTGCTGTTATTGATCAGTACAGTGTGCTTTATGAAAGGTATAACATAATGAGTTTCCTTGTAAAATATCTGCTTAGTTTTGTTTGTGCATCTGTCATTGTTAGTATTGCAATTACAATTTCATCGAAAAATCCTGTGATTGGAGCTGTAATAAAATTATTATCCGGGATTTATTTGGCTATAACATTATTATCACCTTTTCTGGATGTTAGAATTGAGGATTTTACAGATTGGTTCGATTATATGCAGATGGATAGTCGTGCATTGATTGTTTCAGGTGAAGAAATGTCAGCAAAAGCCATGGACAAAATCATAATTGAGCAAACAACCGCATATATCTTAGACAAGGCAGCGGCGCTGAAAATAAGACCGGAAGTGGATGTAATTTTATCAGACGACAAACAGCGTGTTCCGTATGCTGTGGTTCTTAGTGGCGATGCGTCCCCCTATGCAAAACAAAAGCTGCAACAAATCATCGCGGAGGAGCTATGTATTGCAAAGGAGCGTCAAACATGGAAATAAAGGAACTTCAGACAAAGCTCCTGAAAGGAGTGAAAAAATACAAATTTGCCTTTCTGATTCTTCTGGTTGGATTGGCATTAATGCTCATGCCAAATGTAGAAAAAAAGCAGCCCAAGATAGAAGCGGATGAAAAGACAGAAGCAATCGTTCTATTGACCGACGAGGAAAAACTAACAAATATATTAAGAAAAGTATATGGGGCAGGGGAGGTGGCTGTCATGTTGACGGCTGCCGCCGGAGAAGAAACGATCTATCAAACAAACGATAACCAATCAACAGGTACAGATACTTACAACAGCAGCACCGATACTGTCACGGTGACGGACAGCCAGCGTAATGAGGCAGCTCTGATAAGACAGATCAACCCAGCAAAGTATCAGGGAGCAGTTGTTGTTTGCACAGGTGCAGACGACCCTGCTGTTCAGCTTGCGGTGGTGGATGCAGTGTCAAAAGCCACCGGCCTTGGTGCAAATCAAATTTCAGTATTAAAAATGAAGTGAAGTGGAGGAAATTTCATGAAAACATGGAAGAAAAATATGGTAGCAGCAGCTGTGTTGGTCACAGTATGTGCCGGCATCTATGTAAACTGGCTTTATACTGAGGATCAGACTACGGCAGATCTTACAGATACCTTGAACGAAGAAAAGCTATTATCGTCGGATATGCTGGTTATGAGTGATGGTGATACTGTTACTGATTACTTCGCTGCTGTCAGACTCTCCCGGCAAGAAGCCAGAGACAGTGCTGTAGGCTTGCTTCAGGAGGCTATGGCATACAGCGATGATGCAGAGGATGCGCAGTCCAATGCGCAGTTGGAGGCACTTGTCCAGGTGGCGCTGTGTGAGGCACAGATTGAAAGCCTTGTAATTGCGAAAGGTTATACCGACTGTGTTGCATATATCAGCGACAAAGGAATTTCGGTAGCCGTTGCAGCACCCGAGAACGGGCTGGTTCAGGAAGACGTTGCTGTAATTGCGGATATCGTTTTGACACAGTCAGATTTTACGATGGAAGATATCCACGTTGTTGAGGTACAGTGACACGATACCCCGGAGGCACCATCTGCCTTTGGGGTATTTTGATTGGATTGCAGAAAATAGTTGTATTTTTTTTCATTTGTGATACAATAAATAAAACTGTGTTGTGCCTAGGTGCGACGATTTTACAGGGAGGTCTTTCCATGGCTGAGAATAAGCAATATATTACACAGGAACAGGAAAATGGCAGTGTCATGATTTCTGAGGATGTAATTGCATCCATCGTTTCCAATGCAATTGCAGATATAGAAGGCATTGCAGGTATGAGCACACGACCCGGTGCAGACATTATGGAAGTAGCCGGTAAAAAGGGTTGGGCCAAGGGCATTAAGATTACCATTGATAAAGATAATGCGCTTTACGTAGACTGTAATGTTAATATTTGCTATGGACAAAATGTGGTCGATGTGTCCAATGCCGCACAAGAAGCGGTTGCTGCAGCTGTTGAGTCCATTGCAGGTGTACAGGTTGCCCGTGTTAATGTGAATGTGTGTGGCATTATTCGCCCGTAAGGTGATTTTATGACAAGAGCGAACGCCAGAGAACTGGCAGTACATTTGATCTACGGCAGGGATTTCACAGGGGAAGAGCCTGATGCGGTCATTTCCACCCGCCTGAACAAAGAATACTACACCTTGCTTTCTGAAGAAAACCAGGTTTATACAGAGCGCCCCAGCAATGCACAACGTGCGTATATCGACACTGTGGTTTCCGGTGTTGCCAACCGTACAGATGAACTAAATGAATATATTCAGAAGTACTCCATTGGATGGGATGTTATGCGCATCTCAAGACTTGCTCGGTCTGTTTTGCAGCTTGCAATATTTGAGATTCTCTATATGGATGATGTTCCCACAGGGGTAGCCATTTCTGAAGCCGTGCGGATTGCGAAAATGTACGACGGTGATGATACCGGCGCGTTTATTAACGGAATTTTGGGTACCTTTGCCAGGGGCCAGTCGCCTGAGGTGGTACAATGAGTGTGATTGGTTTTGATACCAGCAATTACACAACCTCCATTGCTTATTTTGACGGAACTGACGGAGAAAATTGCTCCAAGTTGCTGCCGGTAAAAGCCGGCGAGCTTGGTTTACGTCAAAGTGATGCAGTATTTCATCATACAAAAAGCCTGCCGGAGCTTTCCGACAGGCTGTTTTCCAATGTAGACTGCTCACAGATCGCCGCTGTTGGGGTCAGCACACGGCCCAGGGCTGTGGAAGGGAGCTATATGCCCTGCTTTTTGGTGGGCTATGCCCAGGCAAAACTTCTTGCGGATGCATTGCATGTTCCTTTATTTGAATGCTCCCACCAACAAGGACATATTGCAGCATCTGCCTGGGGAGCGGCTTGCCTGTCCCTTTTGGATGCACCTCATTTAGCCTGGCACCTGTCGGGAGGTACAACAGAGCTGCTTCTTGTGGAACCAGAGGGCCGAAATGTGACTTGCAAAAGAATCGGAGGAACTACGGACATCTCAGCAGGTCAGCTGATCGACAGAACAGGACAACTGCTTGGTTTGCCGTTTCCCTCGGGAAAACATTTGGATGCTTTGTGTCTTAATGCTGCCGATGTTGGTTATTTTCGTGTAAAATGCGATGAATTGGATTTCTCATTATCCGGTGTTCAAAATAAGATCCAGCAGTATCATGGGCAGGTGAATGAGCCTGCAGAAACTGCAGCATACGCCCTAGGATGTGTTTGCAACGCAGTCTATCAGGCAACGCTAAATGCGCAAAAGGTATATCCTGGGCTGCCAATTGTTTTCTCCGGTGGTGTTGCATCCAATACCATGCTGAGACAGGTCATGGCGCCTCTTTGCCCAATTTTTGCACCATCGCAATATTCTACGGATAACGCCATGGGCGTTGCTGTATTGACACACAGAGCCCTGGAGGGGTAACATGGAAAAACAGGTGTTATCTGTCACACAGATCAATGAATATATCCGAACAAAAATGGATGCTGACCCCTTTCTCGGTACAATAGCCGTCCGGGGTGAAGTGAGCAATTATAAACTCTATCCCTCCGGTCATCATTATTTTACCATAAAGGATGAAGGATCGTCTCTGAAATGCGTCATGTTCCGCGGCAATGCAATGCGTTTGCGCTTCCGTCCGGAGAATGGCATGAAAATCATTGCTATGGGTAAAATCTCTGTTTATCCCAGAGACGGCGCATACCAGCTTTACTGCACAGCTTTGACCGTGGATGGGGTAGGAGACCTGCACGCAGCCTTTGAGCAGCTGAAAGCAAAGCTGGCGGCTCAGGGGTTGTTCGACGAGGCACATAAAAAACCCATACCAAAGTTTCCGAGTACCATAGGTATTATAACCAGCTCTGCCGGCGCAGCGGTCCACGATATGCTTCGTATTTTGCGAAAGCGGTATCCGCTGACACATGTACGATTGTTACCTGTCCGAGTTCAGGGCGCAGAGGCCCCAGCTGAGATTGCTGCTGCGATCCGTTACGCAAATCACCACAAACTTGCGGATCTTTTGATCGTGGGCAGGGGAGGAGGCTCCATAGAGGATCTTTGGGCATTCAATGACGAGTTGGTTGCACATGCAATCTACCAATCGGATATCCCTGTTATATCTGCTGTTGGACATGAACCGGATGTAACAATATCTGACTATGTTGCTGATCTTCGTGCCGCTACACCATCCAATGCAGCAGAGCTTGCTGTCGCCGATCAGAGCGCACTTTATCAATCCCTGGACACAATGGTGTCAACGATGGTAACACTTACCCAAAGACGCCTTGCAGCTTCACGACAGTATTTAAATACCCTTGCAGCAAGCCCGTCTCTGCAGAGTCCTGATCAATACATTGATCAGCGTAGAAAGTCTCTTGCGCTTGCGGCTACTAATTTACAGGCTGCACAGATTCGTACGATCAGTCTGAGGAAGCAGGCGTATGTATCCTTAGCTGCAAAGCTGGATGCGATGAGTCCCCTTAAGGTTCTGTCCCGTGGCTATGCAATGGTGCAGACGCCTGACGGCACATTGATTCGCTCTGTCAGCCAGGTTTGCGATAATGACACAATTCATATTACACTGAATGACGGAACGGTTCGGGCAAATATTATTTCGCCGGAGGAGGTTTCTGGATGAACGAAAAGAATAAGACCTTTGAAGAAAATCTGCAGCGACTGGAGCAAATTGTGCGCGCTATGGAACGCGGCGATGTTCCTCTGGAGGAATCCCTAAAACTATTTCAGGAAGGCACCAGGCTCGTTGAGAGCTGCGGAAAGCTGCTGGATGAAGCGGAGCTTCAGGTAAAGAAAATTGTTACAGATGCCAACGGTGACCCCGTTGAGGAGGACTTCACTGATGTGCCTGAATTTTAATGCACAAACCGACGAATACCGTAGCTACATTGAAACATTTTTGAACGATCGTTGTTTTAATTATGCCACGGAGCCGCAAAAAATGCTGTTTGATTCTATGCGCTACAGCCTCCTTGCCGGTGGTAAGCGACTGCGGCCGGTTTTCGTCTTTGATTTTTGCCGGATGTGTGGTGGTGACTGGAAGAGCTCCGGTGATTTTGCAGCTGCTGTGGAAATGGTCCACACATACAGTTTGATTCACGATGATCTGCCTTGTATGGATAACGATGATTTTCGCCGTGGAAGACCTACTAACCACAAAGTCTATGGCGAAGCTGTGGCAGTACTTGCCGGTGACGGACTTCTTACTGCGGCCTTTGGCTACCTTGCCAGGGCACCATTTTCAGCGGATACCAAAATCCGTGCTGTGCAGGTCCTGTCTGAATGTGCAGGTGAATTGGGGATGGTAGGCGGGCAAGTGCTAGATATGCAAAGTGAGCAGCGGCAATGCACTGAGCGGGAAGTTGTGAATATACAGAGCAGAAAAACAGGTGCCCTGATTCGTGCGGCCTGCGTACTGGGTGTCCTTGCAGGTGGTGGTTCCGAGGCACAAATGGAAGCTGCCGCTACTTTTGCTGAACATATTGGATTGGCTTTCCAGATTCGGGATGATATGCTGGATGTAATCGGCAACGCAGAAGAACTGGGTAAGGCCGTTGGTGTGGATGCTGTAAAGAACACATTTGTGCAGCTCTACGGTCTTACTGCGTGTGTAGCCCTTGTGAAACAGCATACAGAAAAAGCCATTGCTGCATTGTCTGCATTTGACGATACACAGTACATGAAGGAACTGGCGCAACAGTTGACAAATAGAACTGTTTGACCATACATGCGATAATAGACCAAACCGGCACTCTAATGAGTGCCGGTTTACAACTACATATCAAAAGCAGGATTCATATAATATACATTTTTTTGGTTTAGCTTTTCGCGCAGCAGCTGCAAAGCTTCTCCAAACCGCTGGAAGTGTACAACCTCGCGTTCACGCAGGAACTTGATTACATTATTGACATCTGGATCATCACTGAGTCTCAGGATGTTATCATAGGTCACTCTGGCTTTCTGTTCAGCAGCCAAATCTTCTGTCAAATCGGCGATGGGATCACCCTTTACCTGCATGGTTGCTGCAGTCCAGGGTGTGCCGGAGGCAAATGTGGGGTATACGCCCGTGGTATGGTCTACAAAATAGGGGGCAAACGCAGAGTCCTGAATTTGTGAATCCTTAAGGTTTCGTGTCAGCTGATGAACGATAGCACCAACCATTTCAAGGTGCCCCAATTCTTCCGTGCCGATATCCGTTAAAAGCCCCTTGAGTTCATCAAAAGGCATAGAATAACGCTGTGAGAGGTAACGTAAAGATGCGCCCAATTCTCCATCAGGTCCGCCGTACTGAGAAATAATCACTGCGGCCAATTTGGGGTTAGGTTTATCAATCTTTACAGGGTATTGAAGCTTTTTATCATAAATAAACATGATTATACCTCCCGATTCTTGGCGTATTCCCACGGCCATGGATCATCTAACCATTTATACTGACCATCTGTTTTGGACATATGGTTCAAAGGACCACACATCTTTTCATAAGCTTCTCTGCCTTCTTCGTACATCTTCTGATAACTGCGGTATAGCTCCAGTGCCTCACGGTCATCCCTATGGGTATCCAAATATAGTGCAAGCTCATTGATTCCAAATGCCATAGCTTGCAGTTCGGTAAGGGGTGTTACCGGAAGCTCGTTTTTGTTCACCATCCCCATAAACGGTAGATCCAAGCCGGGGAAGAGTGTACCTCTGACTAATCCCTTGCGGGTTTCGTATTTTGGTGGATTTTCTAATTGAAACGGTACATAGGGATTTGCCAACGGTGCCATAGCCGGTAATCGACCTTCAGCGCCTCTTTCCTCACTTTTATTTCGGTTCAAGAGAATTCCTCCAATCATTTTTTCATTAGAACTGTCGTTCCGGGTCATACTATGCTGTAACATGCACATTGGTTCATTTTTTTAGTTATTTGCATATGCTTTCTTGAGGTGAAATACTATGAGGAAATCTCTTTCAAAAAAGTTGTTGTTTTTTATTTATATATTTATTTTGAGTGGGCTTATTTTGACAGTATTTGCAGGAAATAAAGCGGTTACTGTCTTATCTGAAAAGGCACCGTTAACCGGAAGAACCTGTGTGATTATCGATGCAGGACACGGTGGTGTGGATGGTGGCGCAACCTCCTGCACAGGTGTGTTGGAGAGCGAAATTAATCTTGAAATTGCACTTCGCCTGGATGACCTTATGCATTTAATAGGACTGGATACTGTAATGACAAGAACTGCGGATCTGTCAATACATACGCAAGGTCAGACGATTGCTGCAAAAAAGGTCTCGGATCTTAAAAATCGCGTGAAAATTGTTAATGGTGAGCAAGATGCGTTGCTAATCAGCATACATCAAAACTATTTTGAAGATTCCCGGTATTCCGGTGCACAGGTTTTCTATGCATCCACTTCAGAAAGTAATATATTTGCAAAATCGCTGCAAACGTCATTTATCAATACATTAAATCCTGGCAATAACAGAAAGGCGAAGAAAGCCAGCGGTATCTATTTAATGGAGCATATAAACTGCACGGGTGTTCTAATAGAGTGCGGATTTATATCTAATCGTGAGGAAGAAGCAAAATTGCGTAATGCTGACTATCAAAAGAAGATATGTGCAGTGATTGCCTCGCAGACAAGCTGTTATTTGCAATCAAAACCAGCTGCTTGACCGATTTCAATTACATTGCTATAATATAAAAAAAGCGTATTGGAGCAAACGATATGGGGAAACAGAAAACGGTATTTTTCTGCACGGAATGCGGTAGTGAAACACCCAAATGGCAGGGCAGATGTCCGACCTGCGGACAATGGAATACCATTCAAGAGCACATCGAAAAGCCTGCAGCGGCCGGTAGGACGAAATTGGGTCCTGTAGGTGTCAGCAGAACCGCACAACGCCTTTGTGAGGTTGACTGCAACGACGAAATCCGCTTTTCCACCGGTATGGGTGAACTTGACCGCGTATTAGGAGGCGGCGCTGTAGAAGGTTCTCTGGTCCTTGTGGGCGGTGCCCCCGGAATCGGTAAATCTACACTGCTGCTCCAGATTTGTAACAGCTTATGTGCCGGCCGGAGGGTTCTTTATGTGTCCGGAGAAGAGAGTGAAAAACAGCTGAAGCTCCGCGCACAACGCATAGGTGTTATGCCTGATGCGCTGTATATTATTTCAGAGACCCGTTTTTCTGATATATTGGAAGTCGTGGATGCGTTGAAACCCGATATTTTAATCGTTGATTCTATCCAAACGCTCTACAATGAGGAAAATGATGCTTCGCCCGGCAGCGTCTCTCAGGTGAAAGAGTGTACTATGTCACTGATGCAGTTATCAAAGATGCAAGGGATCACCGTGTTTGTTGTAGGACATATTAATAAAGACGGTGCGATTGCAGGCCCTAAGGTTCTTGAGCATATGGTAGACTGTGTTCTTTATTTTGAAGGGGACCCCAACACATCCTACCGCTTACTTAGAGCAGCAAAAAATCGATTTGGCTCCACCAACGAGATTGGTGTATTTGAGATGGCGGATACCGGCTTAGTCGAGGTGCCAAACCCCTCTCAAATGTTACTGGAGGGCCGTCCTGAGGGGGCGACCGGTACATGTGTTTCCTGTGTTATGGAGGGAACACGACCGATTTTGGCTGAGGTTCAGGCTTTGGTGGCTAAAACCTCCTCTCATATACCCAAGAGAACGGCGGATGGCTTTGACCTTAACCGTGCAGCACTGCTTTTGGCTGTTGCAGAAAAACGTGCCAATATAAAATTGAGCGTATTGGATGCGTATATCAATGTCATTGGTGGTTTGAGATTGGATGAACCGGGGGCAGACCTGCCGGTGTTGCTGGCTATAGCATCTTCTTACAGAGATCAGCCCATCCCGGATGACTTGGTTGCGATTGGAGAAATTGGACTGACAGGGGAGATACGCGCAGTTTCCCAGATGAACCAAAGATTAGCAGAAGTTGCAAGACTTGGGTTTAAACGGTGTATAATACCTAAAAAGAGTTCCGAGAAGTTAGAAATACCCAATAGTTTAGAAGTGTATTGTGTTAGAAATCTTCGTGAGGCAATTGAAATTGCAATGTAAAAAGGGGAGGGGACTTGTCAGTCCTCTCCCTTTGAAAAATCAAGCTTTGAAAGTGGGTTTGCTTCCGCTGCAATTTTTAGTTCTGTGTTCTCAATATGGGTGTAAATCTGGGTTGTGTTTAGATTTTCATGTCCTAAAACTTCTTGAACTGTCTTAACATCAACGCCGCCGGATAGCATCATTGTTGCAGCAGTATGGCGAAGTTTGTGGGCAGAAAATTGATCTGCATCCAAACCGGCCATAAGCAGATACTTTTTAACTAGCCGGTGTACAGCTGTAACACTGATCCGATTATTGTCTCTGGAACCAAACAAGGCTCGATTGTCGGATAGCGTTTTTTTGTTGCGTTCGGGTAGGTATGCATCAATTGCCTTACGGCAGGAGGTACCAAAATAAACGAAACGTTCTTTGTTGCCTTTGCCTACAACTCGAATCCGATCTTCGTAAACATCGCTTAGATTAAGTCCTACAAGCTCACTTCGTCTGATGCCGCAATTCAGGAACAACATAAGAATTGCGTAATCTCGTCTTTCATTAGGACCGGATACAGCCTTTAGAAGCGCTGCGGATTGATCATATGTCAAATATCTCGGTAAGCTTTTGCGGAGTTTGGGGTATTCAAGATCCGCTACAGAAGTCG
>JAZSPV010000009.1:0-41989 GCA_045537615.1 Faecousia sp.
CATAGCAGCCTGCTCAGCTTTCTCCTTGCCGCTGGCCACGCCTACGCCCATGTGAGCCCGGCCCGCATCCTTCATAACGGCAGAAACATCAGCGAAGTCCAGGTTGATGATAACATTCTCGGAATAGCCAACCAGCTCAGAGATGGAGGTCACAGCCTGCTTCAGAACATCGTCAGCGATGGCGAAAGCGTTGGCAAAGGTGATCTTCTGGTCGGTGACGTACTTCAGACGGTCATTGGGGATGATGATCAGAGAGTCGACCTTCTCTGCCAGCGCCTCAATGCCGCTCTCAGCCTGACGCATACGGTTGGCACCCTCAAACTTGAAGGGCTTAGTGACAACACCAACCGTCAGAATGCCTGCTTCGTGGGCCAGGTCAGCAACGATAGGTGCAGCGCCGGTGCCGGTGCCGCCGCCCATACCGGCAGTGATGAAGACCATGTCAGTGCCTTCCAGGATCTTGGCGATGGCTGCTCTGCTTTCTTCAGCAGACTTCTGGCCGATCTCGGGCTTAGAGCCTGCGCCCATGCCGTTGGTCAGCTTTTCGCCGATCTGAACCTTGTTCTTGCAGACAGACTTGTTCAGATCCTGCTTATCGGTATTGATAACCACAAACTCAACGCCATCCACACCTGCATTGATCATGCGGTTAATAACGTTGTTGCCGGCGCCACCGACACCGATTACTTTAATTTTAACTACGCGCTCCTGAAAATCAGACATATGCTCTTCCTCCTATGTATCGTTGCAGAGTGCTCTCGCCCACTTCTGCTATATTTATAATGTTACTTGTATATTCTAGCGCTAAAAATTGATTTGGTCAATAGAAATTCTTATTTTTCGGCAAAGTTTTTGCAAAATTTTTATTTTTATGATTCAAAAGGTGTGAAAATCACCTGATACTCCTTTTCCGGATCCGGCTGGACCGTTAAAGTTACGTCCAACACGCCGCTGTCGTAGGCCTCCAGCTGGCCGATGGCTTCCTTTGCCAAACCGATCTTATAAAACAATTGGGACGCGTCTCCAAGGAGTATCTGGAACCTGTCCTCAAACCAGATCTCCAGATCACCCAAATTGGTAACATCCACGCTGGCAGCTTCGCCAATTACACCGTTTTCCTCCAGGTACTGCAAAACCGAAACAGCGGCTTCCAGCTGCTGGGCTGCATTCACAGTCACCGGCACTGTTTGTCCATCTGCTGTGGTTTCCTCGGATACCGGCTGATAAGCTTCTGCCTTTTCACCAACCTGAGGCTGGTTGAGCTGAACACCTAAAACCCTGGTGTATTGCTGGGCTTCTGCCGCAGTGGTTTTTTCAATCACGCCGCCGTCAGCCCGCATCAGCCACCAAGTGGTATCCTGGGCCTCCACTGCGTATACGACATCCAGCTCCACA
Source organism: Faecousia sp. (assembly GCA_045537615.1). Taxonomy (GTDB): domain Bacteria; phylum Bacillota; class Clostridia; order Oscillospirales; family Oscillospiraceae; genus Faecousia. Next base: position 1,396 of record JAZSPV010000009.1, read on the forward strand.
ACTTCAATTTTTACCGTATCCGGCAATTTTATTCCCACACGGACTTCTTCCACATAGGGCAATGCTGCAATTACATTGCTGCTGATTTTCGCCTCGCTGATGGTCAGCAGATTCTCACCATCCTGAATACCGGAGGCCTCCCGGACCTGCCAGGCGCTATATTTTTCATTTCCGGAAACAGCTACCTTATCACCGTCCACCTTAAAGAAAATGGACATGCCAAACAGCAGGGCAAATACAACTGCGATGACAGTTGCCAACTGCAGCAGAAACCGGTTTCGGTTAAAGGGACCGGGGGGTGTATAAACTATATCCGGTGTTGGCTCCTTTGCAGACGGTGGGCGCCGCTTTCCCTTTTGCTTCACTGCGGCTTTTCCCTTTCCCACCGGTGCCCTGTTCTGCCGGGTCCGGCCGGATGCCGGTGCCGGGGGTCTGCGTTTGTTTTCCTTGGTTTCCATATAAAGCTCCTCTATTTCTTTCCCAACTCGGCAATGATATCACAAAGCCTTTCCGCAGAGTCAAATACGCACATTTTCTGCAATGCGTTGCTCATCTGCCGGCATTTTTCCGGTGAAGAAAGCAATTGATTGATAGTATCCATCAGAATTTGCGCCGTACAATCCTTTTCCAAAATTACAACGGCACCGCCGTCTGCCTCCACGGCTCTGGCGTTCTTTTCCTGATGGTTGTCTGTCACATTGGGTGACGGTACGAGAATACAGGGTGTGCCAGATGCTGCGATCTCATTGCAGCTTGCAGCCCCTGCACGGCTGATAAAAATATCTGCAGCAGCCATTACAGTAGGCATATTATAAATATACTCCTGTATCGTAATGCCGGTGCTGCCGTCTGTTTTAATCCCGGCTTGCCGGACCTTTTCCGGCATCCATTCCCAACCATAGCTTCCTGTGGCGTGGATATGCTGGACAGGATAGCCTGCTTCTTTCTCCAATTGGAAAAGCGCAAGGACCGCTTCATTCATAGCCCTGGCACCCTGGCTTCCAAAGGCAGATACAATCAGCGGTCTGTCATCCAGCCCTAGTTCCCGACGGGCATCTTCTTTTTTTGTGTAGATAAACTCCCGTCGCACAGGCATTCCTACCAACTCCACCTTTTCCGGATGGCGGTAGTACTTTGCACTCTCTGGGAAGCAGGTCAACACTCTTGTGGCCCGGTTTGCAATCATACGGGTGGTCAGTCCGGGCATGGCATTCGCCTCATGGACACAGGTGGGTATACCCAACTGACTTGCCGCAAACAGCGCAGGAAAGCTGGCGTAGCCGCCGGTCCCTACCACCACATCCGCCTGAAACTCACGAATGACCTTTTTACAACTGGCAACCGCCTGGAAAACATAGCTGATTGCCCGGGCATTGTATTTCAGTCCCTCCCAGTTCTTTTTCCGTGAAATACCGGAGGCCGGAATCGTATGCAGCCGGTAACCCGCCTTGGGCACCAGTTCCTCCTCCATACGGTCCTTTGCGCCAATGAACAGAATATTACTGTCCGGGTAACGCTCTTTCCACATATTCGCAACTGCGATAGCAGGGTTAATGTGTCCGCCGGTGCCACCGCAGGTAAAAATCACATTCATTGAATTGCCTCCTGTCGTGCAGGTTGATTACAGTAACGTGAGATGCTGAGAATAATTCCCATTTCTCCTAAATTCACCGCCAGAGCGGTGCCGCCGTAGGAGAAAAACGGCAGTGCAATTCCCGTGGATGGCAAAAGGTTGGTTACCACACCCAGATTCAAAACAGTCTGCACTGCTATGAGGGTTATGAGTCCCGTCGCCAATACGGTGGAAAATCTGTCCGGTGCGCGCAATGCAATACGGTATCCCCGTAAGATCAGCGCCCCAAAAAGCACAATGATCCCAATTGCACCTACCAGGCCCAATTCCTCACAAATAATAGCAAAAATATAGTCATTATACTGAAAGGGCAAATATAGATATTTCTGTCTGCTCTTTCCAAGCCCCAGTCCAAACACGCCGCCGGAGCCAATGGCATACAGTGATTGCAATATCTGATAGCCTGTGTCTGACGGGTCACTTTCCGGATGCAGCCATGCCGTGACACGGTCTCCGGCGTAACCCATGAAGGTAATGTAGATCACAACAAAAACCACTGCCCCGGCCGCACCAGCCAGAAGCCATTTCGGGTGGGTTCCTGCAACAAACATCATCACAACCGCAACCATGCCCATAAGCATAATCGCTGACAAATGTTTTTCCAGCGCAAGGGGAATCAAGATCCCCATAAGGGCACTGCCAAAGCCCAATACGCCATAGCGAAATTCTCTAGCGGTGCTGCCAAAGCCCTTTGTCAGCCGGGCAAATAATAGGATGAGTGTAAATTTTGCGATTTCCGAGGGCTGAAACTGGAGCCCTGCAATGTTGATCCAACGTCTGGCGCCGTTGACCGACTGTCCGAAAACCAGCACGCAAAGAAGCAGAACAATGCTCAGTCCATACAGGGGCCATGCCGTCCGAAACCAAAAATCCGGTGGGATTCGGCTAAGCACCACCATGGCAAACAAGCCGATCAGTGCACAGGCACCTTGCTTTTGCAAGTAGCGGGTGGACACGGTGTATCCGGTGTCATACTGACTTTGTGCATAGCTTGCCGAATAGAGCATTGCCAGCCCTACACACAGCAAAAAGATCAGTAAAACGAAAAACGGAATATCAATTCTTGCGTCAGCCCTTTGCAACCGACGGTCCTCTTTGGCTTGCAGTGATCTTCCTGCAGCCATAAGAAGCTCCTTTCAAAGAACAACTCAGATAATACCGAACCAAGCGATCACACACATGATCGCAGAAACAGCTGTAAAGACCAAAACGATCTTCTCTTCCTTCCATCCACACATCTCAAAATGATGGTGAATCGGTGCCATCTTAAAAATTCGCTTGCCATGTGTCAGCTTGAAATAGCCCACCTGCAAAATTACAGACAATGTCTCGACCATGTACACCAGGCCAACTAAAATCAAAACCATAGGCATATCCAGAGCAAAGGCAAGGGCGCAAACAACACCGCCCAGGAACAATGAGCCTGTGTCACCCATAAACACTTTGGCAGGATGCCAGTTAAAAAACAGATACGCAATCAGTCCGCCGGTCAGACACGCCGGAAGCAACGCCAAATCAAGACGTTCTTTCATAATGGCCGCCGCCGTGAAAAACACCATAACAGGTATGGTCACACTGCCGCACAGACCATCCACACCATCGGTAATGTTGACCGCATTTACACAGCCTACCATGACGAACATGGCGAAGAAAATGTACAAAAGCGGATGAATATTGGAAATGGGTTGGCTGACAAAGGGAATATACAGGTGATCAAAGGTCACAACTCCCTGCTTGTGTAAAATGTACAGGAACAGGGCAGACACTGCCATCTGCAGCATTGCCTTTTGTAGGGATGTCAAGCCCAAATTCCGTTTGAACTTCAGTTTGAAGAAATCATCCAAAAAACCGACAAGGCCAAAACACAGGGCCAGTCCCACTACAAAAAACACAGTATAATCCTGCATGGTGAACAGGTTGGCCAAAAGGCACACCACGGTTCCGATAATGAACATCAGGCCGCCCATCATAGGGGTGCCTGCCTTATAGTTATGCCAGGTGGGACCCACCTCACGGATGGACTGTCCTGCCTTCAGCGCCCGCAGCACGGGCAGCAGGAGCATACCGATGCCACCAGTCAGAACAGCACATACCGCTGCTGTAATCCAAATTTTTGTCATGATCGTCCTCCGATTATCTGTCTTGACCCAAAAACTGTTCCAGGATCAGCTCCATACGCATCCCACGGCTGCCTTTGAACAGCAACACATCTCCGGGCTTGGCATACAGCTTCAGCGCTTCTACCAGCTTTTCCCTGTCTTCAAATGCATGGACCCGTTTATCGGACATGCCGCCGGTGATCGCACCTTTGAGCATCCGTCCGCTATTGGGACCGTAAGCAAACAGCAAGTCCGCTTTTTCCGCAGCAATTCTACCGACCTTATAATGCTCGGGATGTGTGCTGAGGCCAAGCTCCAGCATATCACCCAGCACCGCCACTCTACGACCCTGTCTGTTACTCAGCACGTTTAGCGCCGCTGCCATGGACTCCGGTCCCGCATTGTAACAATCCTTGATGATCGTATAGCCTGCAGCTTCAAAGATCTCCTGTCGACCCTCCATGTTCTGAAACCGGGCCAATGCAAGCTGTATCTTTTCAGGCAGCACACCCATCTGTAGTCCAACAGCAATGGCTGCCAGAGCATCCGGAACAAAATGCGCGCCCTCCAGTGCAAGCTTCAAAGGCAATTGTGTTGTGTCACAGCAGGCTGTAAAATACAGGCCCTCTGTTTTTTGCTCCACACCCTTGCCCAAAATTTGGCAAGCACTGTTTTGGGTTCCAAAATAGACTGCCTGTGCAATCTGCTCTTTCCTGTTCCAAAGAAGGGGCTCATCACCGTTTAGAATGATCGTGCCGTCTTTTTGCATACCCTCCAGAATCTCCAGTTTTGCCCGGAGGATTCCTTCTCTGGAGCCCAAGTTCTCAATGTGCATCGTTCCAATGTTAACGATCACACCAACATCAGGCTTGGCAATATCACTGAGATAGGCAATCTCCCGGAAATGGTTCATTCCCATTTCCAGTACGGCCACTTCCGTATCCTCCGGCATAGCCAAAATCGCCATGGGCATGCCAATATCGTTATTATGATTCACCGGTGTCTTGCTGACCCGGTATGTAGTTGCCAGGACAGATGCCACCATCTCCTTTGTGGTGCTTTTCCCAACGGAGCCGGTGATGCCAACCACCTTCATATTCAGCCGTTGCCGCTCATGCTTTGCAATCTGCCCCAAAGCCAGCCGGGTATCCGGCACCACAATAGCCGGAAAATCGCCGTCGCAGTGATTGCACAAAACAGCCGCTGCACCCTTTTCCAGCGCAGCAGGGATAAAGTCATGTCCATCCCTGTCTCCTTGCAGGGCAACAAAAAGCTGGCCGGCTTCCAACTTCCGGGTGTCGTTATTGGCTCCCAGAAATACAATATCCTTATATTTTTCATCGATCTGACCGCCACACCATTGGGCGGCCTGTTGCAGTGTAATCCTGCCCATGTTATTTCCCCGTTTCCTCCAGGTATGCTGCTACCACTTCGCGTTCGTCCAGGTGATGCTTCACACCATGGATTTCCTGATAGGTTTCATGGCCTTTGCCGGCCAACACTATTATATCATGCTTTTGCGCAATGTCCATAGCATGTTGAATTGCTTCGATACGATTTTCGATGACCTGGTAATTTTCCTGTCCGTCGATTCCCTTTAGAATATCCTGAATAATTGCACCCGGTTCCTCCGTGCGGGGGTTATCGGAGGTAATAATTGCTATATCCGCAATATCCGCGCCGATCTTACCCATAATAGGCCGCTTCATAGGATCCCGGTCTCCGCCACAACCAAACACGGCAATCAGACGACCCTTGCAAAAGCCACGCACAGAACTTAAGACGTTTTCCAACCCGTCAGGTGTATGGGCGTAGTCGATGAGAATAGTGTAGGGCTTGCCGGGGGTAGGAACTACCTCCACCCTGCCCTTTACGCCTTGTGCCGTAGCCAAGGCCGCGGCAGCTTCCTCTAAGGATACCCCCAACTGCATTGCACATCCCAGAGCCGTCATGGCATTATAGACCGTAAACTTTCCGGGAATCGGCAGCCGGACCTGGGCTTGGCGCTCACCTTTTTGGGCCGTAAAGCCAATGCCGTCAGACAAAAGCTGCACATCACCGGCACACAAGTCCCCTTGACCGCAGACAGAGGTGGTCAAAAGGTCTTTTGCATTGGCACACATATGGGAAAACCATTGATCATCCCGGTTGGCAACACTCTTTTTACTGCGAGCAAACAGCTGTGCCTTGGTATCGCAATAATTTTCCATAGTCTTATGGAAATCCAAGTGATCCTCAGTCAAGTTTGTAAATGCCGCAACATCAAATTCCACGCCGCCAACCCGCTCCAGCGCGATAGCATGGGAGGAGACTTCCATGATGACATGGCTGCAGCCGGCATCCCGCATCTTGGCAAACAGTTCCTGCAGGTCCAGGCTTTCCGGGGTGGTACGCTGGGCAGGAATTGCTTCCTTGCCGATCATGTTGTCCATTGTGCCAATCAGACCTACTTTTGCTCCCATAGTTACTTCCAGAATATGTTTTAGCAGCAACGTAGATGTGGTTTTTCCGTTGGTTCCGGTAATACCGATGAGTTTCATAGACTTTGCCGGATGGCCGTAGAAATTGGCACCCATCAGTGCCAAGGCATGCCGGTCGTACCTAACCAGTACATAAGGAATGTCCGTCTCCGGCTCCACGGCTGTTACCACAGCCACCGCACCTTTTTCCAGTGCCATGGGGATGTATTTGTTTCCGTCGGTAACAAACCCGGTGATAGCCACAAAGACACTTCCCGGGGTGACCTTACGGGAGTCGTAGGCCACTGCCTCTACCGGTGTATCCAGATCAACGGATGTCTTCAAAATTTCCAAATCCTGTAATAAGTCTCTCAGCTTCATAAGTATCTCCTTTTTAATCCCTTGCTTTTGTATCTGCAAACATCAGTTCTACAGTGGTACCCCGTTCTACCTCGCTGCCCTTGGGCACAGATTGGGAAGCAACTGTAACCGTGTGGGAAACCTCATTGTTTCCTGTCACCAGTACATATAAACCTAAGCTGCCGGCGGCATCGCTGGCCTGTTGCCGGGTCATCCCCAGAAAGTCCGGTACTGTTACAACCTCCGTTTCCGGTTCTTCCCCACAGTACAGCAGCACAACGCTGTCTCCGGGTACTGACTGTCCGGGGGCCGGTATCTGACCTGTAACGGTATCTCCGGTCCCCACAGTTTGGTAACCCAGTTCCTGCTCCTTCAAAAGCTGCCGTGCCTGCTCCAGTGTCATCCCGGTCATGTCCTCAACGATGATTAACCGTCCTGCTGCATCCTCTTGGGTATAATTTCTCTTTACATCCAAGTACGGAAGAATATCTGCCATGACCGCGCCAACTGTGGGTGCCGCCATAACACCGCCGGAAATATAAATCCCTGTACTGCGTGATGGGGTGTCCAGCGCCACCAATACAATATACCTCGGATCGTCCATTGGCGCAATACCCACAAATGATACGATTTTATCCTGCACACGCTGGCCATTCTCGTCAAAAACATCAATTTTTTCGCTGGTACCTGTCTTTCCTCCAATGGAAAATCCCGCAACATTGGCATTTTTGGCAGTTCCTTCCGTTACAACGGATTCCAGTAACCTGCACATGGTTTCGGAAGTTTCCTGGCGGATCACCTGGCGCAGGACAGTAGGCTCTTGCTTCAAAACCGTATTGCCTTCAGCATCCACAATCTCCGAAACAACATAGGGTTCCATTAAGTTGCCGCCGTTTACCACAGCTGCGATTCCTCGGATCAGCTGCAAAGGTGTCAGCTTGAAGGTCTGTCCAAAGGAACCGGAAGTTAAGGATGCCGTCCCCCATTTATCCGTATCTGTTACCAGTGCCTTATCAAAGAAAACGCCCTTACTCTCACCGGCAAGATCAATGCCGGTCTTTTCCAACACACCGAAGCGCTGTACGTAATCATAAAACCGCTCCCCACCCAATTTCAAGGCGATATGGGCGAATGCAATATTGCAGGAATTCTGCAATGCCTGGGGTGTCTGCTCAGATCCATGGCCGGTAGAGCGCCAACAATGCAGCCGCTGTGCCCGTCCGGGAATCTGCTCTGCGCCTTTGCAATAGAAATTTGTATTTAAGTCAATGGCTCCGCAGTCCAACGCCGCGGCCATTGTCATTACCTTAAATGTAGACCCGGGCTCATAGCCGTCGGATATACAGCGGTTACGCCACTGTTTTAGCTGGGCAGACAGCAGCTGGGTTTGGTATTCCTTTTTACCCTGGGCATAGGCCTGACTGTTTTCCGGATTTAACAGGTATTGCAGGCGCAGCTGCTCCAGCTCATAGGCTGTCTGCGTATCATAGATCTCAAGGTAGCTGTTGGGATCGTAGCTACCCAGTGTGGCCATTGCCAGGATTTCGCCGGTATCCACATCCATAACCATGCCAAACGCCCCGTTTTGTACACTATAACGGGCAATGGCCGCTTCCATTTGCTTTTCAAGGCATGCCTGGACTGTGGCATCCACCGTAAGGACGACACTGCAGCCTTCCTTTGAGGCCACATATCTTTCATAAGAAAAAGGCATATCCATTTCGTTATTGCCTTTGGTGGTGATCACCTTTCCGCTGCTGCCCTCAAGGAAACTGTTATAGGCCGCTTCTACGCCTTCCGATCCGGTTCCGGAGTCATTGGTAAAGCCAATTAACTGAGCCGCCAATGTGCCGTAGGGATAATAGCGCTGGGTGCCGGGCTCCAAATGAATTCCGGATATCTGCATGCGGTTGATATAGTTCCGAATCTGGGCTGCTTTTTCCGAATCCACCCGGGCTGCGATCTGCTTGTAGCGCTTGGTGGTATCCTTTCCCTGGCTCACGATCCACTGGGGATCCAGCTCCAATATCTGCCCCAGCTCCTGGCCGATCGCTTCCAGGTCGGCCTTAGACTGCTTCAGCTCATGGGGGTCCAGGTATACCGTTTCCACACTTTCGTTGCAGGCAAGAATATTCATATTCCGGTCATAGATCCTGCCCCGGTTTGCAGCAACCTGTGTCGTCCGGGTCTGATTCCGCAGTGCAAGGTTGGAATAGTAGCTGTAATTGGCCACCATAAGGTCATACAACCTGGCACAGATGGGTACAAATGCAAGGATCCCCAAAACAAAACCGGTTGCTATAATTCGCCGGCGCTGGCCTGTATCCCGGCGGACTCGTTCATAGACATTTTTACGCTGCCGCTTCATCATATCCCGACCTTTCCCACTGCTGCCTGGAGACCCCTAAGTCTAAAATGGGCAGCAAGGGAACCCCTCGCCGCCCATCGCAGCTCTATTGTAGTGTATTGGTCGGGACGACCTTTATGCAAACAGACCGGTCAAAAATGTGAAGAACTGTTCCCATGCACCGGGTTGTTTCTGTTCTTCCAGCTCCGGAACCTGAATGGTAATGTGCTTCACCTGCTCCTTCGGCACCAGGCCCAGGGCCTTTGCCGTAATTTTGACACTATCAATATCATAGCTTTCTTCATATACAGCAGATAGTTGCTTATTTTCCTCCCGGAGGGTCTGCACATAGGATTCCATAACCGCCGCATCCCGGCGTGCATCCTGCAGCTGCACAAAACCCATCGTCAACATGATAACCATTACAGCCGACACGGCAATGCCTGCCAAGGCAACAGGGTCCAAACGGACAACCACTCTTCTCTGTTTCTTTACCTTGGGAAGATTTAACAGCTTGTACGGCTGAACCGCTGTCGCTTTACGCGCAGCAGAGCCGTCAGTGCGGAAAGTAACATATCGTACGTCGAGCCGCTGTGCCATTTCACATCTTCCCTTCTTTACCTATTTCATAGCTTCTGGCAGACACGAAGCTTCGCGCTGCGAGAACGGGGATTCATCTCCAATTCCTGTGCCGATGCCACAATGGGCTTTTTGCTGATCAGCTTTACCTTGGGCTTATTTCCGCAGACGCAAACCGGAAAGCTGGGTGGACAGGTGCAGCCCTTGGATGCAGCTGCCATTGCTGACTTTACAATCCTGTCTTCCAAGGAATGGAAGGTAATCACTGCCAGCCGTCCGCCGGGGTTCAGCAGAGGAATGGCATCCTCCATGATCTTTTCCACAGCCCCCAACTCATCGTTGACCGCTATCCGGATCGCCTGAAAGCTCCGTTTTGCCGGATGCTGCTTTTCTCTCAGGGCAGCCGGCGGCATTGCCGAGCGAATGACATCCACAAGCTCCAATGTCGTTTCAATGGGCTTTTCCGTTCTGCGGCGGCAAATCCCAGATGCAATTTGCGGTGCGTAGCGCTCCTCGCCGTAGGCGTACAGTATTCTGCGAAGCTCTTCCTGTTGCCACGTATTGACAACTACGGCAGCCGTCAGTGTATCGTTTCCATTCATCCGCATATCCAGCGGTGCATCGGTCATATAGGAAAAACCCCGTTCTCCGTCATCCAACTGGGGGGAAGATACACCCAGATCCAGCAGAATACCGTCGACTCCGGGGATCTGTAAATCCTGCATCACTTGTGCCATCTCACAAAAGTTAGAATGGACAAGTGTCACGTTATCCTTGTAGGGTTCCAACCGCTCCCCTGCTGCCGCCAAGGCAACCGGATCGCGATCAATCCCAATCAATCTGCCGGTAGTCAAACGCCGGGCGATCTGACAGGAGTGACCGGCACCGCCCAGTGTTCCATCCACATAGATGCCATTGGGCTTGATATCCAACCCATCCAGGCACTCATCAAGCAACACAGAGATATGATGAAACTCTTTCATAGCCCAATTGCCTCCAAAGAAGCAAGCAGCTTTTCCGGGGTGAGGTTCTCGGCCTCAAATGCAGCAAATGCTTTGGCATCCCAAATCTCTGCCTGGCCGGCGCGACCTACGATCATCACATCCCGGCCAATGCCTGCATAGTCCAGCAGGAACTGTGTTAAGGAAAAACGGAACTGCTTATCCGGGCTGCACTGATTGGCATTCATAAAAATCAGGCTGGTTGCAGCAGAGCGCTGAGAGATCGGCAGTGCATTATAGTTCTCAACCAGTGTCTGCCAATCCTTAGCTGTATAGATGGTCAGGCAACTACGGCCGCAGTTCACACCCAGGGTGACATAGAAGTCCTCCCCCAGCTCTGCACGCAGCTTTGCCGGAACGAACAGACGGTTCTTATCATCCAGTTTCGCAGGGTATTTGCCGATCATTTGCCTCACCTCACTCCATTTTGCTCCACTTAGCTACCATTTCGCTCCCTTTTACGTCAGTATAAACCATCAATTTATAAAAATCAACACATTTTCTGATTTTTTTCGTAAATTTTCAGAAAAATTACCCGGTTTTTGTAATTTTAGAACACTTGTTCGTATCTTATTTAACTTTTGAACAGCAATTTTCCATCCTCCACGATGGCTTTGACCTTGGCCGGTTTCTTTTCACAGGATAGCAAATGAGCAGAAAGGGGCCCCTCCACCTGCTCCTGCACCTTTCGGCGCAGTTGTCTTGCGCCCCCCTGCTTCTGCGTCTTGGCGCACAGCTGTTGGGGCAAATCCTCCGGCAGGATCAGCTGGATACCACCGCTTTCCGTTCGCTTTTTCAGTTGTGACAAATACTTATCGATAATCCCCTCCATAGCCTGATCTCCCAAGGGACAGAAGGTTATGATCTTATCCAGTCTTCCGAGAAATTCCGGAGAAAACCGTTGACGCAGCTGGGCATCGGTCTGCCCGTCCCTGCCTGCCGGGTTAAAGCCCAATCCGTCACCTTTTACATCACCGCCAATATTGGAGGTCATAACAACAACCGCATTTTTGAAGCTGACCCTTCTGCCCGTGGAGTCTGTCAGAACCCCCTCCTCCATGATCTGCAGCAAAATGCCGGATACATCAGGGTGGGCCTTTTCCAGCTCATCCAAAAGCACCAAGCAATAGGGCCTGCGGCGGACTGCCTCTGTCAGTTTGCCCCCCTCTTCATACCCCACATAACCGGGGGGCGCGCCGATCAGCCGGGCAACAGAATGCTTTTCCATATACTCCGTCATATCCAGCCGTATCATTGCGTCCCGGCTTCCGTAAAGCTCCTGGGCAATTGCTCTGCACAATTCTGTCTTTCCTACCCCGGTAGGTCCTGTAAAAAGCATGCTTGCCACAGGTCGGTTTTCGTCACGGATACCCGACAGACCCCGTCTGAGTACCTGTGCCACAGCTTCCACCGCTGCATCCTGTCCCAGCACGTGGGCAGACAGTATTTTTTCCAGTGATAGAAGCCGCTGCCGTTCATCTGCCGTTAACCTACCCACAGGGATTCCGGTCCTTGCCCAAACTGCCCAGGCAACATCATTGCCTGTGACCATCCGTGTCCGTCTTCCCTCCACCGGATACGACGCTAAGCGCTGCATTTTATCCCGCAACTCCGCCGCCTTTTCAAACCGGCTTTCCTTTACCGCCTCATGCAGTTCCATTTCCAGTGCATGACGGCCGCCCCGTTTTCCTGCACGCAATTCTTCCATACGGGCATGGGCCGCCCCCTCATCCAGCAGGTCTATAGCCTTATCCGGCAGGTAAAGGTCCGGCAAATAACGTACAGACAGTCGGATTGCCTCCTGCAGAGCTTCCTCCGAGATCCGCATTCTGTGATGCTGCTCCAGTCCCGGCTTTAGGCCGCGCAGTATCGCCATGGTTGCCTCCCGGTCCGGTTCCTCCACTGTCACAGGACGGAATCGGCGTTCCAGGGCCGGATCCTTTTCGATATACTTTTTGTATTCTGTCAATGTGGTTGCTCCCAACATCTGCAGCTCCCCACGCCCCAGGGCCGGTTTTAAAATATTTGCCGCATCAATGGCTCCCTCTGCCGCACCTGCTCCCACAATGGTGTGCATTTCATCCACAAACAGGATCACATCTCCACTGCGCTTGATTTCCGCCAAAACATCTCTGAGTCTTTCTTCAAACTCTCCCCGGTACTTGGTCCCGGCAACTAAATTCGCCATGTGCAGACATATCAGCCGCTTATCTTTTAGCTGCGGCGGTACATTTCCTGCCGCCATCCTCTGGGCAAGCCCCTCGGCGATTGCCGTTTTACCCACGCCCGGTTCTCCCACTAAGGCCGGATTGTTTTTGTTTTTTCGGCTGAGAATACCAATCACCGTTTCGATCTCCCGGTCTCTGCCAATCACCGGTTCCATAGTCACAGCTTTGGCAATAAGATCCTCGCTGAACTGCTCCAATAATTTCGTTTTTACCGCCTCCTTATTTCGTTTGCTTGGTGTCTCCGTATACAAATACATATAGTCAACTGTATGACTGAACAGTTCCTGGGCGTCCACGTTGCTGAGTATCAGCACATCCTGGGCAGCAGTCTTTTTATTTCGCAATACAGAAAGGAGTATGTGGGTATTAAGAACTGTCTTGCTTCCCATAAGCGCCGCCTCGGTGCCTGCGCCGCGCAAAATTCGCCGAGCCTGTAGTGAGAACCCCTGTGGCAATGGCAGGTTGGGTGTACCCATCCCATACAGCAACCTAACCAGCCTGTGAGCAAAGGCAGGATCAAACCCAAAGCTCCTGAGCAGTTGCTCCGAAACGCCTCCGGACTGTGCCAGCGCCAGCAGGATATGGGCGCTGCCCACATAGCTGTGGCCCATGCTCCTGGCCTTCTCTCCTGCCACCAGAATTAGATTTTGTGTGTCCGTTCCAAACCGCATAGGTCACCCCCTCCTCCGAAAATTTTCGCCCTGCTGAGAAAAAAATATACTGCAAGGCAAAAAAAGAATTGCATTTTCAAAAATACATGTTAGAATAAAGATGCACCGGCTCCGGTGCGCCAATATACATACACTGGAGGGAAAATCATGGCTTACACTATCACTGACGCTTGCGTCAGCTGCGGCACCTGTGTTGACAACTGCCCCGTCGAGGCAATCGCCCAGGGCGACGACAAGTACGTCATCGACGCTGATGTCTGCGTTAACTGCGGCACTTGCGCTGACAACTGCCCTGTTGAAGCTATCGTAGAAGAGTGATTCTCCGATTCTGCAATCTGCCTGCGTGACCAATGACGGCTTCGCAGGCAGATTTTTTATAGGTAATTATTATGGAATATTTACACAACGGTTTTGCATTGGAATTGTGCCCCGGTGCTTTTCCTTTGAGCACCGATACTGTCGCTCTTTCCGGTTTTGTCAAACTTTCGAAAAATGCGGCGGTTCTGGACCTGGGCTCCGGCTGCGGTACCCTGGGGCTGCTGCTATGCGCCCTACATCCGGATTGCAGTGTCACCGGTATTGAGTTGGATGAGGCCGCACACCGTACGGCACTGCAAAACGCCGAAACCAACCAAATATCTCACCGCCTTAAAAGTATATGTGCTGACCTGCGCACCATAACTGACACCGTTAAGCCCGGAAGTTTTACCTGCTGTGTGTCCAATCCCCCCTATTTTTCCGGTGGACCCGAGAGTAGAACGGCCCCTTTGGCCCGGCGCGAAGACTACTGCACCATGGCTTCTTTGATGACCGCTGCCGCATGGGCACTGAAATACGGCGGTGACTTCTTCCTTGTACACCGACCGGAAAAACTTGGGCAGCTGTTTGCCTGTGCCTGTGAAAACGGACTGGAGCCGAAGCAGCTGTGTCTGCTGCGTCATAAGGCTGACGGTCCCGTAACCCTTGTGCTGGTGCAATGCCGAAAGGGCGCGAAACCCGGTCTTGTGTGGAGTGAAGTCTGCCTGAAAGAAGCTGACGGCACACCTACCGAATACTACCGAAATCTATACCACCTCTAGGAGGCAACCTTATGCCTGGAATGTTATATCTTGTCCCCACGCCCATCGGCAACCTGGGGGATATCTCCACCCGTTGCCGGCAGACCTTGGAGCAAGCGGATTTTATTGCTGCCGAGGATACCCGGGTCAGTCTGAAGCTGCTGAACTATTTGGGAATCAAAAAAAGCCTTGTCAGCTACTATGAGCATAACAAGACACAAAAAGGTGATATCATCCTGGAACGCATTTTGGCCGGGGAGACCTGCGCTCTGGTTTCTGACGCAGGAAGTCCTGCCATCTCCGACCCGGGAGAGGAACTTGTAAAGCAGTGTGCTCAGGCCGGTATTACCGTCTGCGCCATTCCCGGACCCTGCGCTGTGATCACTGCACTAAGCATTTCCGGTCAATCCACAGGGCGTTTCTGCTTTGAGGGATTTCTATCCACAGCAAAAAAGAGCCGTAACGAGCACCTTGCCGCTTTGAAGGACGAGCAGCGGACCATGATTTTCTACGAGGCACCCCACAAGCTGCTGGCAACCCTGCAGAGTATGGCAGAGGTGTTTGGACCCGATCGGGCCATTAGTCTTTGCAGGGAACTTACCAAACTCCACGAAGAAGTAATTCGGACCACCTTGGGTGGTGCCATAGAGCTGTACACCAATCAGCCGCCTAAAGGTGAGTTTGTTTTGGTCGTAGCCGGTGCAGTTCCTCCGGTCAAGGAGGCTGCCACTGTTGAGGATGCCGCACGCCGGGTATCTGCGCTGATAGAAGCAGGCATGAGCCGAAAGGATGCAATCAAGCAAGCGGCAAAAGAACTGGATATGCCAAAAAACATAGTATATGACGCCGCCCTTTCAATTGACGAAATGTAACGGCATTTTCCTGGCGTGTAAAACCAAAACAGCATAACTTTAGCCACAAGAGGTTGCTTTCTGAAGCAGCCTCTTTTCGCTTAGCAGAAGCATGCCCAGCAGAATAACCGCATAGTCTGCACCATAGAGGGGGTGCTTGTATGGTCATGAGCTGGATCTTTACCGGAATCATGGCAATCAGTGTGGTTGCAGCAATTCTGTTGGGGAATGGCCCTGATCTGGCTGTTGCAGTCCAAAAGGGCGCGCAAGCCGGTTTCACATTGGCTGTGTCTATGGCCGGTTCTATCTGTCTTTGGACAGGTGTTGGTAAGCTAATGGAAAAGGCAGGCTTTACCTCCTTTTTATCCATGCTGCTAAAGCCTGTTCTTTACAGGATTTTCCCATCCGCCAAGAAAGATCCGCGCCTTGCTGGCAGCCTCAGCGCTAATATCTGCGCCAATTTCCTGGGGCTTGGAAATGCTGCAACACCTATGGGCATTCAAGCCGCCCAAAGACTGGCAAACAAAACAAAGGGTGGGATTGCCACAGACGAACTGTGCAGGTTAATCGTACTAAACACCGCATCCATTCAGTTAATCCCTGCCAATGTTGCCGCAGTGCGTACTTCTCTGGGCTGCACCACGCCCTTTGATATTCTGTCAGCTGTATGGATCACCAGCATTTGTTCCGCGGGCCTTGGCCTTACTGCCGCATGGCTTCTTGGAAGGCTGTGGCGCAAATGACAGATTACATTGTACCATTCCTGATTTTTTTGGCCTGCGCAGTTGCTCTCGGCAGAAAGGAAAATAGCTATCATCTTCTGCTGGATGGCGCGACTGATGGTTTAAAACTGCTGCTAAGCCTTGTCCCCACACTGATCCTGCTGCTAAGTGCGGTAACGATGCTCCGGGCTTCCGGCGCAGTGGAGGTTATCAGCCGTTTCCTGGCACCGGTGTTTGGTTTCTTTGGCATCCCTCCGGAAACTGCCATATTGGTTCTAATACGTCCCATCAGCGGCAGCGCGGCTTTGGCTGTGGGTGCAGACCTGATGGCCCAACACGGTGTGGATTCCCAAATAGGCAGGACCGTTGCCGTCATGCTAGGCTCAACGGAGACCACCTTTTATACCATCAGCGTTTACTTTGGTGCGGCAGGTGTCCAAAAAACACGTTACACAATCCCTGCTGCACTGATCGCAGATTTTGTAGGATTTGTGATGGCATCACTTACCGTGAGGCTGCTTTTCTGATAGGAAAAACCCGCTGACCAAAGGGTCAGCGGGTCAAATCATCAGAAGGGCATTTCTTCGCTGTCTTCTTCATCTTCCAAGGAGAACTCCAGCAGTTCGCCGCACTCGGGGCATGCAATAGAGCCGGCCTCCAAGGTCTCCTCATCGAAGTCGATGATGTTGCCACAGGCGCATTGTACTTCGTAAATGGTGGTCTCTTCGTCGCCAAAGTCGAAGCCTTCCTCGTCGAAGTCCTCATCCTCAAATTCATCGAAGTCGTCGTATTCTTCCTCATCCAGAATGAAGTCCTCGATGGCATCCAGATCCTCTTCAATCTCGTCCAGCTCGTCGGAGATGGCAATGGTGGTTTCCTCAACATCGGTCAGGCGCTTGGTTACATCCCCCAGCAGCTCCACGATAGAAGCAATCATCTTGCCCTCTGCCTTCTCGGTATCCAGATTCAGGCCATCCATCAGGCCCTTGAGATAAGCAGCCTTTTCAGAAATTGTCATAAGGTTCTCCTTACTTTGCA
Organism: Faecousia sp.; assembly: GCA_045537615.1. Lineage (GTDB taxonomy): Bacteria > Bacillota > Clostridia > Oscillospirales > Oscillospiraceae > Faecousia. The sequence goes on from JAZSPV010000009.1 coordinate 18,442, forward strand.
CGGCCCAGATATTCACCGGTGGTGGTGTCGATCTGGATTCTCTCGCCCTCATTGATGAACAGAGGCACCTTAACCTCTGCACCGGTCTCAACGGTAGCGGGCTTCAGGGTGTTGGTAGCGGTGTTGCCAGCAAAACCGGGCTCGGTAGCAGTGACTTCCAGCTCCACAAAACGGGGAGGCTCCACGCCGAAAACGTTGCCCTTGTAGCTCATAACGGTGCAGGTGTCGTTTTCCTTAACAAACTTGAAGCTATCGTCCAGTGTGCTGCCGTCAATGGGAATCAGCTCGTAGGTCTCGCCGTCCATGAAGTAGTACAGGTCGCCATCGGAGTAGGAATACTCCATCTTCTTACGCTCAATGTAAGCAGTGGGGTACTTGTCATTGGGGTTGAAGGTGGTTTCCGTCACGCCGCCGGTGATCACGTTCTTCATCTTGACGCGAACAAAAGCCGCACCCTTACCGGGCTTGACGTGCTGGAATTCGATGATCTGCATAACCTTGCCATCCATGTCAAAGGTAATGCCGTTTCTGAAATCGCTAACAGAAATCATTTTATTTTCCTCCTAAGAATACACTCCACCGGGGAGCTTTTTTACATAGTTTTAGCGCATATATCTTAACCCAAATTTTGGCTAATTGCAAGAGTAAATATAATTTTTTCAGACAATTAACAGATTTTTCGGGCTTTGGGTGATATCCTCGCAGCCTTCCGCCGTAAAAATCACCACATCTTCAATACGTACACCGAATTTTCCGGGCAGATAGATACCGGGTTCTGCAGACGAAACCATGTTTGCTTCCATGGGTCTTTCGCCGGAAGGATTGCAGTTTGGTGCTTCGTGGACCTCCATACCAAGGCTGTGGCCGTAACCGTGGCCAAAATACTGCCCGTAACCGGCATCAGTGATTACCTTACGGGCTGCAGCATCGATCTGCGCACCGGTGACACCAGCTTTCGTTGCGGCAATGCCGGCCTGCTGTGCAGCAAGCACCGTTTGGTAAACCTTTTGCATTTCCTCAGTAGCATAGCCCACCGCCACAGTACGGGTCATATCCGAGCAATAACCGCCGTACAGAACGCCGAAGTCCAAGGTTACAAAATCGCCTTCGCAGATTACCCGGTCACCGGCCACGCCATGAGGCAGGCTGGTATTGGGTCCGGAAACAACAATGGGATCAAAGGACAGGCCTTCTCCTCCGTTTTTATACAGGCAATAAATCAACTCTGCCTGCAACTCTTTTTCCGTCATACCCGGCTTAATGCGGGTACAGATCTCAGAAAACGCCTGGTCGGTGATCTGCTGTGCTTTCCGCATCCGCTCCAGCTCCCAGTCTTCCTTGACCGCACGGAAGCCGTTGATCTTATCACCAAGAGGAACAAGCTCTGCCTTCAGTTCTTTTTCGAAGGTATGCAATTCAGCAACGGTCAGGTACCCTTCCTCATAGCCAAGCTTTGTAACGCCAAAGTCTGCAATGGCAGCATTGAGCCGTTTTGTGAAGGTCCATTCCTTGTCGGTCATCAGCACCTCAAAGCCACGGATATTATTCTGGGCAGATTCAATGTAGCGGCTATCTGTAAAATAACGGCAACCGGCCTTTGCGACAATGGCCACGCCCTCAGCAATATCAAACGCAGCACCGTAATGACGGCTGTAGCGGCTGGTGAGCAGCAGGCCGTCCACCTCTTCTGTAAGCAGGGTTTGGAATTTTTCAATGTTATTCATGATTCAATCTCCTGTTCTTGGCAAGAAAGATGAAGGGAAGCTCCATCACATTTCGCAGTTTTAGCCAAATGGTATGATTATGGATTGCCCGGACAAGGACTGTTTTGACACCGGCGCAATTGCCGCCCAGTGTATCCGTAAATATTTGATCCCCAGCCAATGCTGCCTCCCGAGGGGATATGCCGTACTTTTCAAGACACTGACGGATTCCCTTGGAAAAGGGCTTATTTGCGTGGGTAATACAATCAATGCCGTATTCCTCACAAAAGGCCTTTACCCGCGGCTTACGGCTGTTAGATACTACACAGATCTGGATATCCGACCGGCTCATCATTTGCAGCCAATCATGCATTTGCTGTGTGGGGACCGAGGTGGTATATGGCACAATGGTATTGTCAAAATCCAACATCAACAGTCGGATCCCCCATTGGTGCAGCTGCATGGGCTCCAGCTGCGTCACAGTCTCTGTGCGCACTGTGGGCAAAAAAGAAACAGACATAATCAAGCTCCATAGGCATAAGATTTACAGTTATTATAGCACAGGCAAGGAGGTTTGTCCATGGGTTTACAGCGGTATCTGGCTATGACGGCTGCAGAATTTTCTACTACCTGTCCGTTTCCCAAACATCCGGCATGGATGGCATGTCATTTTTCCTGTTATGCATCGGGCTTATCCAATCTGCCCACATCCCTGCCAGAGGGATCTATGGTAATTGTCAACGACCGAACACCACCCCATGGACACGATCCGGTTTTGATTGCCGAGCAACTGTGCAGGCTCCAACAGGAACTGAACATTTCTTATTTTCTTTTAGATTTTCAGCGGCCAGACGACGTGGAAACAAAAAATCTGGTATCTGTTCTGGTTTCCCAACTAGTCGGGCCGGTAGGTGTTACAGAGCAGTATGCAAAGGATCTGCAATGCCCCGTATTTGTATCTGCCCCACCGCCTCACAAAGGGCTCAAGGAGCATTTAGGCCCTTGGTCCGGCCGTGAGATCTGGCTGGAAGCTGCCTTGGAAACAGAGAAGGCCGTGGTTACACCGCAAGGCTGTCAGTTTGAGGTTTTGTCTGAGGGTTCTCTTACCGAGCCTGTTTTTACAGACCATACACTGCACTGCCGGTATCACACACAGATTTCCGATGCACAGGCCGTATTTACCATGCAGCGGCAAAAGGAGGAGCTGCTGTCCCTTTTGGAAGAAGCACAAGCCTTGGGTGTGGAGTTGACTGTGGGGCTATATCAGCAATTAGCAGGTATTTTTCCATAGTTTTTACATGCAAAAGACCGCCGGAATCATTCCGGCGGTCTTTTCCTATTTATTCCGTTCCCACAGCTTTACCTGTTCTGCCTTTTCATACAACCGGAGGTAACTTTCATAACGGGTCTTTTCAATGTCACCGTTTTCCACTGCCTGCCGTACCCGGCAGCCGGGTTCTGCACGGTGGGAGCAATCATGAAACTGACACTGACCCAGGCAGGATGCAAAATCCGGGAATGTATACTGCAAATTTTCCTTCAGCAGCACATCCATTTGCTCTGTGTCAAAGGAGGAAAATCCGGGTGTGTCTGCCACAAAGGTATCCTCATCTAAGCAATACAGCTCCACATGGCGGGTGGTGTGGCGACCGCGGCCCAGCTTCTCGGACACCGCTCCTGTTGCAAGGTTCAAGGACGGACACAGGGCGTTGAGCATACTGCTTTTTCCTACGCCGGTATTGCCGGTGAATGCTGTCAGCTTGCCGCGAAGCAACTGCCTGAGTGTTTCCACCCCTTCCCCTGTCTCAGCGCTGGCGCAGATCACAGGAAAACCTGCATGGTTATAGATCCGTACCAGATCCACAGCAGGGTCCAGGTCGCATTTATTGACACAGATATAGATAGGAACCTCCTGGTCCCCGGCAATGGCTGCTACACGATCAATAAGGAAGGGCTCTGTCACCGGATTAACATTGGCCGCAAACACCACCAATGCATCCACATTGGCAACTGCCGGGCGGACAAAACGGTTCTTCCGGGGCAGGATCTTTTCCACCATCCCCTTGCCCTTCTCCACGGTGATTTCCACGATATCACCAGTCAGGGGGCTTTCACCGGTCCGGCGCAAAGCACCTCGGCCCCGGCAGGTTACAATGCCATTCTGGGTTTGTACATCGTAAAAACCGCTCAAGGATCGGACGATTCGCCCGGTCTGCATCTTAGCCCGCACCATCAAAGGACACCTTCTCGATCCAGGCTTCTTCTGCAATGACTACCTCATAATACACACTGCCGGAGCCAGTCTGCTTATTCAGTGTCACCGTTTCTGTGCCTTGCGCAACTGTGGCATTGAACACAACCTCGTTACCGCGCTTAATCAGTACATGGCAATCTCCCGTAGAGGCACTGCCGCGCAGATTAATTGCCACATCTTTCGTCACCTCAGGCTGCTGCATAGGTCCTTTGGATACCTCAAGGACGATCTTGGTAGTCACATCTGCTTTTGTGTCCTTTTCCACAGACTGTTTGACAACGGTATCTTTATCCTCGTTGCTGGCAACCTGCTCGATCTGATAGTTTTTGAAGCCGGAATTAATAAGGATGTTCACTGCTTTGTCAATATCAATGCCGGTTACGTTGGGCATGGTTGCCATTTCTGCCCCCTTGCTGACATAGACCGTTACCTTCTGTCCGGTCTTCAGCGACGCATTCTTTTCCGGTTCTGTTCGAATCACGTCGCCGGCAGAAACGTTGGAATCAAAAATCTCCTCCACTACGATTTCCAAGTCCAGCTCCTGACTCTCCAGCACACGGATGGCACTGTCTTTTTTATCTCCGATCACATCGGGCATGGCGGATGTCTTAATCTCCACACCCAGGCTGATATAGATGGTTATTTCCTGGCCCACAGCCAATTCCGTGTCTGCAGCAGGCTCTGTACGGATAACACTGCCCTGTGCAATGGTGTCGCTGTGTTCTTCCTTCACCTCGACACGCAGGTTCATGCTCAGATTGTGCAGGCATTTTTCTGCCTGGGAAAGCTCCCAATCCACAATATCGGGCATGGTGACAGTTTCCTCTGCCTTACCCAGGCTAACCGTCACATAAATAGTGTTATTCTTCTCGACCTTTTCGTCGGCTTCCGGGGTTTGGCTGATGATCTGACCGGCAGGATAGGTATTATCGTGGACCCTTTCATTGAGTTTGATCTCAAAACCCGGGTATTCAGGAAGTTCCTCATATACCTGTCCTACCAAATTGGGAACTGTAACCAGGTCTTCACCGCCAAACAGAGAAAGCAGGAATGAGGGCAAGCCCGTAAGGATGCAGGTCAGAGACATGGCAATGATCGTCAGTATGCAGACAATGATCGCAATGATTGCCGCCTTGTTTTCCTTTTCCTGTTTCCTGCGTCTGGCATTCTGCTGTGCAGCCCGGTTTGCAGGCGGGGTCCGCCTTTGGGCGTTTGCATTGGGTCTGGGCCTGCGCTCCGGTGCCGGATGGCGCTCGCCGGTCTTCCCCTCCTCCACACGCTCCGCAGTTGTTTTGGCTGCAGGGGGATCCAAAATCAGCGGTGGCTTAGGAAGCTTGGTCACCGCATCAATGGGCGGTGTATTATAGTCGAACAAAATTGCAGGATTTTTACGGAACTCATCCATATCCGACAACATTTGGGTAGCAGAATCATACCGCTGGACAGGCTCGTGGGCCATGGCCTTCATGATGATCTGCTCCAGACCGCCGGGGATGTTGGGGTTCAGTGTGGAAGGCATTGCCGCTCCGCCGTTGATGTGCTGGATGGCTACAGCTACAGGAGATTCTCCGTCATAGGGCGGTCTGCCGCTCATCATTTCGTACATCACAACGCCCAAGGAGTAGATGTCAGATCGGCTGTCTACCCTGCCGCCCTTGGCCTGTTCCGGGGAAATATAATGTACAGAACCCAGGGCCTCTTTTGTCAGGGTATTACCCTTGGACATCATACGGGCAATGCCAAAGTCCGTGACCTTAACGGATCCGTTCTTCAGCACCATTACATTGTGGGGTTTAATATCACGGTGGACAATTCCCCGTCCATGGGCATGCTCCAGGGCTTTGCCAATCTGAATTGCAAAATGCAGCGTTTCCTTCCAATTGAGAACGCCCTTCTTTTCCATGTACTGCTTCAGTGTAATGCCGTCAATCAGCTCCATGACGATATAATCGGCAGTAATGGAGGTGGAAACGTCATAGATCGACACGATATTGGGATGGCTGAGCATGGCAACGGCCTGGCTCTCCGAATGGAAACGGCGGCGGAACTCCTCGTCTTCCAGATAGTCATCCTTTAAAATTTTAATTGCTACCAAGCGGTTCAGCCTGTGGCAGCGCGCCTTATATACAACCGCCATACCACCGGTACCAATGACCTCCAGGATCTCATACCGGTTGTCCAGCAACCGTCCAATATATTTATCCATAAAACGAAACTCCTTTCGCAGCCCGGTCAGACCTGAATCAGAACGCAGGTCACATTGTCCGGCGCTCCGCGGTTTTTGGCAATTGCCAACAAGCGCTCGCAACTGCTTTGTCTGTTTGCACCGTGTACCACCTCAAAAAGCATCTCCTGCTCATCCACCAAATTGGATAGGCCGTCGGTACACAAAAGCAAACATTCATCGCTTTCCAATCTGCGGTGGAATAGATCGCATTCTACCACTGCTTCCGTTCCGATGGCCCGGGTGATCAGGTTCTTTCCGGGATAGCTCTTGGCCTTTTCCCGTGACAACTCACCCCGTAGAATCATCATCTGTACCAGAGAGTGGTCCATTGTCAATTGTCGTACGCCGTTTGCTTTGATGCTGTAGCATCGGCTGTCGCCAACATTGATTATTGTTGCGTTTTTTCCCTGGATCAGCACTGCAACCATGGTCGTTCCCATGCCGGCAAATTCCTCAAACTGCTGTGCCTGGTCGTAAACGGTGAAGTTCGCCAGCTTTACCGCACCACGCAGCATTTGGTCCAGCTTATCTTGATTCATATCCGGTGTCCAGGTGCGCTTAACCTCCTGAACGAACACATCAACAGCTAAGGTGCTGGCCACATTACCGGACTTCGCACCGCCCATACCATCGCATACCACACACAGAAGCGTGTTTTTATTCAGCGCTTCCACCTGATAGGTGTCCTGGTTCTGATTTCTGGTACAGCCTGGGTCCGTTATGCCCCAATATTGCATATTGCAACACTCCTTTCGCAGGGATTACTGGTTTTTCTCTTGATGATACTTTCTGCGCAGCTGACCGCAGGATGCGTCTATATCGCCTCCCAGGGTACGGCGCACAGTGGCTGGGATTCCACCATCCTCCAAAATCTTCTGGAAACGCTGGACGACTTCCCGTGTGCTGGGCTTCAGGGGGCTTTCCTCCACATGATTCAAAGGAATCAAATTCATGTGGGCAGACAGACCCTTCAGTCGTTTGACCAGCAAATTGGCTGCCTGGGGGGTGTCATTGACACCGTTAATCATGGCATATTCAAAGGAAATCCGGCGGTTGGTCTTTTCATAATACCGTCTGCAGGCTGCCAACAGCTCCTCCGTCGGGTATGCTTTGTTCACCGGCATAATGGTGTTTCGGATCTCGTCAGTAGGCGCATGCAGTGATACCGACAGTGTCAGCTGCAGTTTCCGTTCAGCCAAGGCATCGATTCCCGGCACAAGGCCGCAGGTGGACAGGCTAATATGCCGCATGGAAATATTCATGCCGTCTGCACTGTTCACCAGCTCCAAAAAGCGCATAACATTATCAAAATTATCCAGAGGCTCTCCAATTCCCATGAGCACAATGTGGGACACGGGCAGCCCGGACTCCACCTGGGTGAACAACACCTGGTCCAACATTTCATAGGGCTCCAGCTTGCGTACCAAACCACCAAGGGTGGAGGCGCAAAACGCACAGCCCATACGGCAACCAACCTCCGTAGAAATGCAGACAGTATTGCCATAGTGGTAACGCATAAGTACTGTTTCCACACAATTTCCGTCGGACAGCTCCCACAGATACTTTATCGTACCATCTTTTTGGGATTCCTGCCTTCGCACCACCTTGGGCGAATAAAACGGATACTGTTCTGCCAAGGTTTCACGCAGGGTTTTGGGAAGATTGGACATCTGCTCATAGCTGCGTACGCCTTTATGAAGCCATGTATAAACTTGTTTGGCGCGGAAGGATGGCTGTCCAAGGTCTTTGAGTGTTTGGACCATCTCCTGCTGGGTCATTGACTTAATATTCATAGCTTTCTCCGCAGACGACATATGAAGAAACCGTCTGTGTCATATTCTCCCGGCACCAGCGCCAGCATCCCCGAGGTGTTATGACCAAAAACGCCGGGCAGCGGCAACGGTTCCGTATAAAAATCAGGATTGTTTGAAAGAAATTTCTCTACGACGCCCTCGTTTTCCTTTCGGACCAGCGTACATGTAGAGTAAAGCAGCACGCCACCGGACTTAACATACCTTGCTTGATTGGTAAGGATGGAAAGCTGCAGCGCAGGCAACTGCTGCATGGTATCCGGGTCTTTATAGCGTATATCCGGTTTCTTGCGAATAATGCCGTAGCCGGAACACGGCACATCGGCAATCACCACATCCATCTTCCCTTCCCACTGGGAACAAAATTCAGTTGCATCCTGCAAATTGCTCCGGATGGCATTCAGACCCAAACGTTGGGCTCCTTTTTTTATTAGTTCCACCTTGTGGGGATGGACGTCACAGGAAATAATTTGGCCTGCACCGGCAATGGCGGCAGCAAAACTTTTTCCACCAGGCGCTGCACAGCAGTCCAGTACCTGTGCGCCCTTTGGAATCTGCGCACACAAAACACTAAGCCGTGCTGCTGCGTCCTGTACATAGAACAGCCCCTTTTGGAACGTTCCCAACTGCTCCAAGCTCCCCGTATCCCTTAGCACAAGGCAGTCCTTCAGCCAGGGGTGGTGCTCCACTGTCACGCCCTCCGCCTCCAACAGGTCCGTCAGTTCCCCGGTGGTGGTTTTTGTTGTATTTACCTGGATCACCGTAGGTGCTGCGGTGTTGTTGGCCGTCAGCATGGGCTCCAGTCGGTCTTCCCCCACATAGCTACACAGCATCCGGATCAGATTCTCCGGGTGGGAATAGCGATCGGAAAGTGCAGAGGGTTCCTTTAATGTACCTTTTGTGCGCACCGCGTTGCGAAGCACGCCGTTCACAAGTCCCGGGGCATTTCGCAGCTTGCCACAATATTTTTTCGCCAACACCACAGACTCATTAACTGCGGCAGAGGCAGGAATCTTGTCCATTTCATAAATCTGATACAAGCCCAGAAGCAGGATATCGTGGACTGCAGGATGCAGGTCCCGAATCCGACCTGTCAACAACTGCTTCAGGTAAAAGTCCAACTTAGCCCGATTTTGCAGAACACCGTAGCACAGCCGGGATGCAAGGGCTGCTTCCCGCCGGTCAAGGTTATCCCGGGTACAATACTCCTTCAAAACACCATTGGACCATGCCCCGTCCTTTCGACAGGCGATCAAGGCGTTTAAGGCCGTTTCTCTGGCGCCCATAATCACAACTCCAAAGGATGACCCCGGAAGTAATCCGGCGCTGCCATCCGCTTGCCACCTTCTGCCTGAAGGACGCGGATTTCCACCGCACCTTGTCCGCAGGCAACCTGCAGTCCAGTTTTTGTCAGGCCTAAGATCGTACCGGGTTGGGCGGTTTCTGCCGGCTCTACCAGGGCTGTTGTATAAATTTTAAAACGTTTGCCCTGGATCTCAGCAGTTGCCACAGGCCAGGGATTCATGCCTCGCACGTGGTTATGGACCTGCTGCGCAGTCTTAGTCCAGTCAATTGGACACATGGTTTTATCCAGCATAGGTGCATAGGTGACCTTACTGCAATCCTGAGCCTCAGCCCTTGCCGTGCCATTTTGAATCGCAGACAACGTCCTGCTCAGCAAATCTGCCCCCAGAACAGCCAACCGATTCAGCAGCTCACCGGCAGTTTCGTCAGGTCCGATGGGCGTCTTTGATACGTCAATAATATCACCGGCATCCATTTCCCGGCACAGGTACATGGCGGTTACGCCAGTCTCCGTCAGACCGTCCAGCACCGCCCACTGGTAGGGCGCTGAACCCCGGTAGCTAGGAAGCACACTGGCGTGGATATTGATACAGCCCTTGGGCGGTACATCCAATACTGACTGGGGCAGAATCCGTCCGTATGCCACCACAGCAACTACATCCGGCCGCAATGCGCGCAGCTGCTCCACAGTTTCCTCTTCCCGGAAGTTTTCAGGCTGAAACACAGGCAGGTCATTTGCCAGCGCCACTTCTTTTACAGGAGAAAAAGCCAGCTTCATACCCCGGTTTTTGGGTCTGTCCGGTTGTGTGTAGACACCAACCACCTCAAAGCCGTCGGCTATAATTTTTTCCAGGCAGGTTGCCGCAATATCCGGCGTTCCCATAAAAACAACACGCAATGCTTATTCCTCCGAAAAATCCAGTTCCTCGTCTGTCAGATAACGCTCCATGACCTCTGTGTAGATAATCCCGTCTAAATGGTCCAGTTCATGACAGAAGCACCGGGCAATCAGTTCCTCACCTTCCGCCTCATACCAGTTTCCGTCACGGTCCTGAGCCCGAACCTTTGCATAATAGGGGCGTTTCACCAGGCCGTATTTACCGGGGACGCTGAGGCAGCCCTCGGCCCCCTCCTGTTCGCCGTCCGTTTCCACCAGTGTAGGATTCACCAGCTCCAGGATTTCCTCACCGGTATCCACCAGGACCACTCTGCGCAGGATTCCCACCTGGGGTGCGGCAAGACCAACACCACCGGATTCAATCAGTGTTTCCCGCATATCATCCAACAGTGTATGCAGTTTTTGATCAAACTTTTCCACCGGCTTACAGGTTTTATGCAGCGCCGGTTCCGCTACAGTTAAAATTTTTCTAAGTCCCATAGGATCCCCTCATCACTCAAAACCGTTCACGTCGATAAATGCTGACACACCGCGATTCTCTCTATCTTGAGAAAACTGACGCAAAAGATGGGCCAACAGCATACGCAGGGGCTTACTCATGCGGCACCGCAGTGTCAGACGGTAACGGAAATTATAATTTATCTTCGGCACAGAGCAGGGTGCGGGCCCCAAAACTGTGCATTGTTCACTTACAAAATTCTCTTGCTGAAGACAGGCATGCAAGCTGTCACGGAATTTCGCAGCACCGTGGAGCACCCTGGCCTCCTCCTGTCCGATGAAGTTCACCGTTACCAGGTCTCCGAAGGGTGGGCAACCCTGCAGCTTGCGAAGTCCAATCTCCATTTCGTAGAAGGCATCATAATTCTGGGCTGCCGCCAATCCAATGACCTTGTGATCCGGCACCATGGTTTGAATGATGGCCCTGCCCGGCGTATCACCCCGGCCTGCTCTGCCAACTACCTGGGTCAGCATATTAAAGGTCGTTTCTGCCGCCCGGTAACTGTCTGTATACAAGCTTAGATCTGCATCCAAGACACCTACCAGCGTAACATTTGGAAGATTCAAGCCCTTGGCGACCATTTGTGTGCCCACCAGGACAGGAATCTTTTTATCCCGGAATTCATCCAATATCATCTCATGGGTGTTGGCTGCACTGACAGTATCTGCATCCATGCGCAGGATTTGCATATTGGGAAAAACACTTTCCAACTCCTGCTGCACCTTCTGTGTGCCGGTGCCCACCCGTTTCATCGGGCCATTACATTTGGGGCAACGGTCGCTTACCCTTTGAGAATAACCACAGTAGTGGCACATTAACCGTTCATTGGCGCTGTGATAGGTCAGGCGGGCACTGCACCGGGGACATTCCGGCGATTCCCGGCAGTCCACACACACCAAAGCCCGGCTGTTACCACGGCGATTCAGAAAAAGAATCGTCTGTTTCCCGGCGTTGTTGGTATCACCGATGGCGTCCTGCAATCCGTAACTGACAGAAAGGTCATTCCCCATATCCAGCTCCTGCCGCATATCCACAATCTCAACATCCGGCAGTGTTTTGCCGTTATAGCGCTCAGAAAGGGTGTACAGCCGGTAAATGCCGGTTTTGGCATAATACATAGTCTGCACGGAGGGGGTTGCTGAACCAAGCAGCACCAGTGCATTTTCCTTGATACCACGCCACAAAGCCACTTCTCTGGCATCGTAGCGGGGGCTGTTTTCGGATTTATAGGAATGTTCCTGCTCTTCATCCAAAATGATCAGTCCGGGATTGGGGCAAGGTGCAAATATCGCAGAACGTGTTCCTACCACCACGGTGGCCTCACCGCTGCGCACACGTTTCCACTGATCGTAGCGCTCCGTTGCCGGCAAGCTGCTGTGGAGCACTGCCACATGCTCACCAAAATGGGCAGCCAACAGTCCCAACAGTTGGGGCGTCAGGGCAATTTCCGGCACTAAAAGCATTGCCTGCTTCCCTGCCTCCTGGCAGGCCCGAATCAAAGAAATATAGACCGACGTTTTTCCGGAACCGGTGATGCCGTGCAGAAGGGCTGTGCCCGGTTGCTTGGCGTTCATCTGCTCCAACAGGCCATGAAACGCCCTTTCCTGCTGCGCATTCAGAACAAGAGGTCCATCCAATTTTGCTGGACGGATAGCATGGCATCGCAAGACAGGTTTTTCACTGAGGGCCACATAGCCCAGGTCTGCAAGACGTTTGATCGTTGCAAGCTTGGCGCCGGTAAAATAGCAGATCTCCTTATTAGAGGCACTGCCTACAGAGCAAAGCAACTCCAAAACTGCCCGTTGCATCGCGGCTGATTTGGGTCGGCCGGCAGCATAAGCCATCACTTCCTCCACCGGCGCACAGAGCGTTGCTATCGTCTCTGTTTTATCCCCCATACGGCGCAGAAAATCCACTTCCGTATGGATCCATTTTTTTTGGAGCAGATAAGCCATTGCCTTATCAAAGGCATCGTCATCTGCCACGGCACTGCGCAGTACCTTTCCGTCAGTTTCACCACCGCAGTGGGTCAAAAGCTGTAAAATATCTTCACAATATGGAATGCGCAGCTTTTTATCCTCCCAGGTTCGGTCCTGGGTAAGGGTGTAGATCTCCTTTGTCTGGAACCACAGGCCCGCAGGAAGCATGGCACGCACTGCTTCGTATAGTGTGCAGAAGTACCGTTCCCGCAAAAAAGCAGCTAAGCGTAGCATTGTTTCTGACAACACCGGTGTCTCATCCAGTCTGCGTTCCACCGGCTTCAGACCTGCCGCATCCCCGTCCTCCACGGAAAGCACCACACCCTCTGTACGGCGATTGCCCTTCCCGAAGGGAACCAGTACACGGATACCAGGTTCCAGTTTCATCCCCACAGGGATTCTGTAAGAGAAGGGCTTATCAATAGCGAAAGTCGCCGCATCAACGGCAATTTTTGCAATCATACAGCCCCTCCTCTCTATCTTACTTCATGTATTCTTCTTTCAGGGTGGCTGTCAGTTTGCCGTCTGCCACTTCGCGGATTGCCAGTGTTACCGGCTTCTCAGTTAATTCTTCCTGGTAGGTTTCAGCCTCTTCGGAAATCAGTCTGGCGCGATGTGCCACCACATTCACCAGCAAATAACGGCTGCTAACATTTTTCAGCAAATCAGCTACAGGGGGGTAAAGCATTTTCATTTTCCTCCAATTCCATTCGGATAATATTCAGAATTTCTTCTGCACAGGCATCTACCTGTTCATTGACTACAACATAATCGTACTGCCGGCCTTGTTCGATCTCCCAGCGGGCTCTGTCCAGGCGAAGGCGAATTTGTTCTTCCGGCGTATCACCACGGCTGCGCAGCCGCCGCTCCAGCTCTTCCTGGTCAGGCGGCTTAATAAAGATCAATACCGCATCGGGCCATGCTTTTTTTACACGGAAGGCACCGTTTGGTTCAATGTCCAACACCACGCTGCCGGTCTGCAGTTTTTCTTCCAGTTGGGCCTTAGGGGTTCCGTAATAGTTGTCCATGTGGGCATCGTACTCTACAAAGGCGTCCTGCCGGATCATTTCCTCAAAACAGTCTTTGCTCACAAAATAGTAGTTTACACCGTCAATCTCACCGGGGCGTGGCCCCCGAGTGGTTGCAGAGACAGAAAAACGCAGGTCCCGGCGGCTTTCCATGACCTTTGAGAGCACTGTGCTTTTTCCCACACCGGAAGCCCCGGAGAACACAAAAAGCTTTCCTTTGCTCACGACCGGACCTCCTTGTCAGCATCGTCCTTCTCTTCCCATCTGACACGCAGCATTTCCGGGGTTAGGGCCGATAGTATCACATGGTCTGTATCCATAAGGATAACTGCCTTTGTTTTGCGCCCATAGGATGCGTCCACCAGCATTCCCCGGTCCTTTGCCTCCTGCATAATTCGCTTGATAGGTGCCGAATCCGGCTCCATGAAAGCCAGTACACGCTTTGCTGCGATCATACTGCCAAAGCCAATGTTAACCAATTTCATTGCGTCACCTTACTCAATGTTCTGTGTCTGCTCACGGATCTTCTCCAGCTCTGCCTTGATATCGACTACGATTCTTGCCAGCCTTACATCGGTGCATTTGGAACCGATGGTGTTTGCCTCACGGTTCATTTCCTGTAACAAAAAGTCCAGCTTTCTACCCACGGCTCCGCCGGCTGTCAGCATGGCATTCATCTGTTCCAGGTGGCTGCGCAGACGGACAGTTTCCTCATCTACCGCTACTTTATCTGCAAAAATTGCGGCTTCTGTCAAAATTCGGCTTTCATCAATAGATGTGTTGGCAAGGACCTCCTGAAGCTTGGCCTCCAGGCGATTGCGGTAGTCAATCACTGTTTGGGCGTTGCCCTGCTCAACCTGGGAAACGAATTCCAGTATCGTTTGTCCTCTTGTGCGCAGATCCCGATCCAGAGCCTGTCCTTCTGTCCGGCGCATGGTGTCATAGCCCTCCAGTGCCTTGTCCACCACCTGCAACAGGTCACTGAGCAGTTGTTCCTCATCTACCTCAGGCCTTTCTACAACAAAAACCTCCGGAAGACGGGATACGGCAGATACACTGATATCATCGCTGACACCATAGTCTGCAACCATTTGATTCATGGCTGTCAGGTAGCCCTCCAACACTGATTTGTTCAGACTGACACGGATTTCCTCGCCGCCTTCGCTGTGGACAGAGATAAACACATCCACCTTACCTCTGGATACAGAGCGTTTCACTGCCTGCTTCACCGCATCCTCTGCAAAGGAAAGGATTCGGGGAAGCCGCACAGAACAGTCCAAATAACGGTTGTTCACCGAACGCAGTTCTACCGTAAATTCTCTGCCATTTACCGTCTCCACAGCACGGCCGTAGCCGGTCATACTTTTAATCATGTCACTATCTCCTTCCCCAGACAGGCATTGCCTGTTCAGCGGTTACAACTATGTTCCTGTCACGAACCAGTCTTGCTCACATTGGCAGAGATCAGACATGGGCCTACAGGACCAATATCCGCATCTGCGCCGACGAGTTCAAATTTTCTTTGTACAGCGCCCAACTCGGTATCAGTAAAGTCCACACGAATCTGCAGACTCTGCACATCCAGCGACTCCACCTTCTCCTTCGGACCACGCACCTGAATTTCCATAGCCTTTGCCAGCAGTTCTATTTCCATGCCGGCCGGCTTGTTTTCCGCTGTAATGTTCCTGACAGTTATGGTTCTGGTGGCAAGCTCCGGCAATTTCACTTCCACCGTAGCTTTCGTAACACCAGCTTCGCTGATCAGTCCTTCTCTGAGTTTAATAGGCAATGTCACCGTCTGGTCTTCCAAAATCTCACCCAGGTCGATGGGACCGATCTCCAGATCCTCCACTTTTTCCAACAGGGTTTCACTGCCGGACACCCAGACGGTAGCCGGGTTGACTGTGATGGCGGTGTTTTCTTCCGTAGCGCCTCCTCCGGGCAGAACCTTTACCCGAAGTTTGAGTTCCTTGAGCCGCATAATCGGTAGGGTCAGCTTAATGCTTTCGGTGTTGACGGTTACATTTTTCGCATCTACAGGCGCACCATTTTCGTCACACAAGGTGTGGGTAAAAAACTCGTTAATAGTATCCTTGCGATCGGTCAAATCCACTTGGATCTTTGCCATTTTGATTTGGTTTACTACAGCGGTGGGTCCAGCAATTTCCACATCGGTAATATTCAGTTCTTTACTTTCCTTATAAGGAATATAGCCGTCCTTCACTGCCGTGTCACCGTAATCCACATCAACAGGTACGCTGGTGCTGGTCCATGGCACCACTTCCACGGTAATCGTTTCGGGAGATTTTTCACGGATGGTGACACCGTCGGGGATGTTCACATCATAAGGAACCTCATGGATGCCTGCTTGATAGATTTTGGACACATCCAGCGTTACGGGAATTTTATCGCTGCTGAGCTTATTCAGGTCCACACGGTTACCTTCCAAGTGGATAGACACTTTCGATGTCTCCATATCCACGATCATCAGTTCCTGTTGGTGCAGCAGCACCTTACTGGAATCGTTCACAGGGATATTATAGAAATGCTTATCGGAATTAGGGCTGACAACTGTTACCACATAAAGCCAAATGCCTATGGCAAGGGCTGCAGAAAACAGGGCTTTGACAATTCTACTTTTCATTTTTGTTTTCATTTCCATGCTCCTTGCCTCCTTTTTCCTTTTTATGCAGCTTCTGACGAAGCTTTAGAACCAGGTTTTCTTCTGCCTGCTCTGTTTCCGGACATAGCTCATTGCGAAGGAGTCGTTCCAATGTTTGGGGTGCCAAGTGGCGTTTCAGCACGCCTCCCACCGCAACGGAAATTGCGCCGGTTTCCTCCGACACAACAACCACCACGGCATCCGATGCTTCACTCATACCCAGTGCCGCACGGTGACGGGTTCCCAGGTCTGCACTGATCCGGTCACTGTCGGACAGGGGCAGTACACATCCGGCAGCAGAAACACGGCCATCCCGGATGATTACCGCACCATCATGCAAGGATGCTTTGGGGAAGAACACATTTCGCAGCAATTGCTCAGAAACCTTTCCTTCAATCAGTGTACCGGTCTTGAAATACTCATCCAAACGGTTATGTCTTGCAAATACGATCAGAGCGCCCACATGCTCGCGGCTCATCACGGTACAGGCACGGACCGCTTGGTCAATAACCGTTACCATTTCTTGCTTGTCCTTATCCGTGCTCATGAATTCCTTGAGCTTAATGTTACTTACGTGATCGATCATTCGCCGCAGCTCCGGCTGGAACAGGACCACGATAGCAATCAAACCGATGGAGATCAGCTGACTTAAGATAAAATTCAGCATCTGAAGCTCCAGCAGATCCGTCAGCCAGGTAACCGCCACGACCACCAATACGATCCAACCGATTCTGGCAGTGCCTGTAGACCGGAAAATCGGCAATAATTTGTATATCAGGAACCCAACAATCAGGATGTCAAAAAGATCCGATAAATGCATAACCGGAAGATTTTCGAATAATGACTGCAAATATTCCATAACAATTTCAACCCCATTCCTGCGTATATGCATAACTAGCCTATTATCTATCCTATTATAGCGGATTAGCCGTCTATTGGCAATAGCTATTGCAAATTTTTTTACTTATGAAGCACTAGTTTTTCCATCACTTGCAGGAAGTTTTCTGTCTGCCGACGGGATGCGTCGTGACCAAAGCTGACACGTACTGTCCCCGTATTCAGGGTATCCGCACTTTCATGGGCCAATGGCGCACAATGAAGCCCTGCGCGCACCGCAACCCCGTGGCCGGCAAGCTTTTGGGCAAACTCCTCACAGTCATCCCGGGGCACAAAAGACACCGTTCCGCTTTGGTGTGGACCAGTAAATACCCGCAGTCCCATTTCCTTTAATCTTGTAGCGCAAAGCGCCGCCTGCCGGGCTTCTTCACGAGCGATCCGTTCCACCGTCGTATCCGTCAAGTAGGAAATCCCTGCTCCCAGGCCGGCGATACCCGGCACATTGAGTGTTCCTGCCTCCCCCCTGTCCGGCAAAAAGTCCGGCATTTCCCAAGACTCAGAAAGGCTGCCGGTTCCTCCCTGTATCAATGTTTCGGGCATTTGGCCGCAGAGCAGAATCCCTGTCCCCTGGGGCCCCAACAACCCCTTATGACCCGGAGCCGCAATAAATGCCGCTCCCAACCGGCTCAGGTGTACAGGAAGGACGCCGGCAGACTGGGCAGCATCTATCACAAAGCTGACACCGTAATTTCTGCAAAGCCTCGCCATCTCTTCCACCGGCAGAATATAGCCAAATACGTTGGAGACATGGGTGAACACAGCAGCATCCACCCCTTGCCGTAAGACTTTCTCAAATGCTTCCAGGGTATCGTCCCAGTCAAAGAGCTTCCTGCCTGCCACTAATATTTTCGCTCCCTGTGCGTAAAGCGGTCGGGTGACAGCATTGTGCTCAAAACCGGAGATCAGCACCCTGCTCCCCGGTTTTACCAGTGTACGGATCGCCATATTCAAACCTTGGGTACAGTTCCCGGTGAACACAACCTGTTCCGGCAAACAATCAAACATCCGGGACACCTTTTCTCTACAATTTCCTACGACCCGCGCCGCCTCCACCGATTGCCTGTAACCGCCACGGCCGGGATTCCCACAGGTCTGCATTGCCCTTTGCACGGCCTGCCATACGATCCGCGGTTTGTGGAAACTGGTGGCTCCGTTGTCCAGATAGATCATAGTGTCAACTCCTCTGCTGCGCCGTTATCCCGCAAAAGATAAACTTTTCGATAAGGAATTTGATTTTCCTGCAAAAGTGCAACACAGTTATCTGTGTCCTGATAGCGAAC
Source organism: Faecousia sp. (assembly GCA_045537615.1). Lineage (GTDB taxonomy): Bacteria > Bacillota > Clostridia > Oscillospirales > Oscillospiraceae > Faecousia. The sequence goes on from JAZSPV010000009.1 coordinate 36,985, forward strand.
CCGGATGCTGTAACCGCATCCCTGCTCCTGCATCCACCTGGGCGTACGCTGCAGACTGGACGAATAACCTTGCCGCTGCAGAACCCTTTCTCCCCGCTGGGCAGGTGTTACCGAGCGGAAGGTGATTAAAGAATATTTCATAATAAAACCTCCCGGGCTAATCTATGCCCGGGAGGTCGAAATTGTGAAATTATTGACGGCTTCGCCACAAAAGTCTTTGAAACCCGTAGCCCAGTATGGAACCGGGGAGATTTAGCAGAAGATCATCTATATCACAGCTGCCCAGCATCGTAGCATACTGCACTGCTTCTATCACAATGATGATTAGCGCCACAGTGAACAGACACAAGAAGAAATTACGCTGGTTTTTCCAAATTGCCGGCAGAAAGAAGCCCAACGGCAGGAACATCACTACGTTGCCGGCTAGATTGATAAATGCGTGGCGCACTAAATCTGCATTGGCACTGCGTAGGATGATTTGTGCATATAGTTTCAAGGTCTTTAACGGAATCAAATTCCAATTCTCCCGTGCCGTCATACCACCATCAAAGCGCTGTCCAAAGAGCAACCACAGCATCAGTGCCACATACGTCAAAAACAGCAGTTGCAGCAAAATTCGGTTGCCCTTTCGCTTTCGGCCCATCTGTGTTACACCTCTTCCAGCAGACACACAGCATGGCACGCCATGCCGCTGCCATCTCCGGTAAAGCCCAGGTGTTCTTCCGTGGTAGCTTTGATATTGACACGGTCAGAATCAATCTGCAAGAAGCGGGAAATATTGCTCTCCATTTCCGAAATAAAGGGTCTTAGCTTTGGCCTTTGGGCAATCATTGTTACATCAATATTACTTACACGATAGCCCTTTTGGCAGACCTTTTGTCCTACTATCTCAAGAAGTTTTCCGGAATCTGCTCCTTTATATGCCGGGTCTGTGTCCGGAAAATGTTTACCGATATCTCCAAGTCCGGCAGCGCCCAGCAACGCGTCGGATACTGCATGCAACAATACGTCTGCATCCGAGTGGCCGTCCAGCCCCTTTTCATAAGGGATCTTCACGCCGCCGAGAATCAGGTCCCGACCCACAACCAGCCGGTGTACGTCATATCCATGTCCGATCCGCATATCACATTTCCTCCAACAGCATCCGGGCAATCTTTAAGTCCATAGGTGTTGTCACCTTCAGATTTCTTTCATCACCCTCAACGATCTTTACAGACATCCCCAGCCGTTCCACAGCGCTGCAGTCATCTGTTACTTCCGCTTTCTCATCCCGGGCCTTTTTCAGCGCACCCCGGAGAAGGTCCACATCAAACACCTGGGGTGTCTGTATTGCTCTTAGTTTGTTTCGGTCCGGTGTTGCCAGCACAAGGCCACCATTAACAACCTTTACCGTATCTTTGACAGCAACCGCCGGTGCAGCTGCGCTATATGTGTGTGCAGCACGAACAGTTCTGTCGATCAGCGCCTCCGTTACCAAGGGCCTTGCTCCATCATGAATAGCTGCCAGTCGGACAGATTTTGACAGGGCATCCAGTCCTGCCTGGACAGACTCCTGGCGATTGGCACCGCCGGCTACCACCGTCTTAACCTTTTCATAGGATGCGCACAGACCTGTAATTTCCGGAATGAGATCCTCCCTGGTAACAATTACCACTTCCCGGATCACAGCACACTGGCAAAAAGCTCTGACCGTTCTGACGATCATCGGTTCGTCACCAAGAGGTGCCATGACCTTATCAATACCGCCCATCCGGGAGGCGCTGCCGGCTGCAACGATAACTGCGCCGCAGGATTTTACAGGCAACACTTCCCTTATTTTTTTGGTAATTACATTCATTTTCATAATCACAGCTCCGAAACGAGTTTCTTATAATATTTTCCTCGCTCCATAAAGTTTTTAAACTGATCGAAAGCAGCGCTGGCAGGACTCATAAGAACAACATCGCCGGTTTTTGCCGCTGCAGCCGCCTTGTTAACTGCGTCCGTAAAGCCTTCACAGTCCACAATCTCAGGTGTTCCGGGAACATATCCCGGGGTATTTTCCACAGCTGCTCTGATCTGCCCCGCTGTGGCGCCGTTGACAAAGACTGTCTTTACATGCTGGCAAATCTCGGGTCCCAATACATCATAAGGGATGTGCTTATCGTAACCGCCAGCGATCAGCAGCACCTTTTCCGGAAAGCTGCGCAAACCGGCAATGGTTCTGCTGGGTGAAGATGCTATGGAGTCATTGTAGAACCGAACGCCATCTTTGATCCGCACCAACTCAATGCGATGCTCTACGCCACCAAAGGTTTTTGCTACATGGCAAATCACATCATCGGATACGATTCCCTCCACAGCAAGGATCGCTGCCATATAATTTTCCACGTTATGCTCACCAGGGAGCAAAATATCCTGTTTGTTTAAGACAGGGCTTCCATCTCGGGTAATGACCTCACCGTCCAGACAGACGTCACCCTCACTTTTGCGCGAGAAGCGGCGTGTGGTACCGTTGCCGGTGAATGCCACTGTGATAGCATTGTCTGCATTGACAATCAGTTTATCATTAGCAGTCTGGTACTTAAAAATATTCGTCTTTGCGTCCACGTATTCATCCATATCCCTATGCATATCCAAATGATTGGGTGCAAGGTTGGTAACAACTGCCACATGGGCACTTCGCTTCATATCCATAAGTTGGAAGGAACTAAGTTCCACAACCGCAATATCCTGGGGGGTGATTCGGTCGCATACAGGCAACAGTGGCGTACCGATATTACCACCCAACCATACCGTCTTTCCGGCAGCCTTCAAAAATTCAGAGATCAACGTAGTTGTGGTCGTTTTTCCGTCTGATCCGGTAACTGCAATGATCTTACAGGGACACAGTTCAAAGAACACTTCCATTTCACTGGTGATCTGTGCGCCGGCTGCCGCCAATGCCTGCAATGCAGGATTTGCAGGATGCATACCAGGCGTGCGGAATACAATATCCGCAGAAAGATTCTCCAGGTAAGTATCACCCAGCCGCAATTTGCATCCACTTTCTTCCAATCCCAAAATTTCCGCATCCAGCTTTTCTCTGGGTGTGCGGTCACAACCGGTAACATCGCAGCCATAGGACAGCAGCAGTCTCACCAAGGGACGATTACTCACACCAAGGCCAAGAACAACGATGCGCTTACCGACAAGATTTTTAAAGTAACGATCAAATGATGTGTTCATGCAGACACCCCACTTATCACTAATTTCTTATAGTATATCCTTATTAAAGGGATTTTGCAAGCGGTTTCCGACGGTTGCTTTTCTTATCATCATTTTATGCCGCCGTATATCTGCTTCTATGCCTAAAAGCAACATCGCCGCTGGGTAAGCGGCGATGTTAGTTCCTTTTATTTCAGCAAGCTATATCCAAATTAAAGAGATTCTATAAAATCCTTCAGCCGTTGCGCAATCACAGCATGGCCTGCGTCATTAAAATGCAAGCCATCCACGGTGTAGGTTTCGCGACACTCAGGATCACGGGGATCCAGTCCCAGCTCGTGATAGAGATTCAATGTGGGAATATCAAATTTCTTGGCTGTTTCCAAAATCACTTCCACATAATCATACAAAGCTCTGGCATCCGGCGCTTTGTAAGGATGCAAAGAAGGTGCCAAATAATCAAAGTTGCCGGAGCTGTAGCAACGTGCCGGTGTCATAAAGATTATGGGCTTCCCAGCATAATTTTCCCTTAGGAAATTCATTAGAAAATACACGCCTCCACAGAAAGTCGCCGGCGTTGTATCGCCAATACGGCCAAAAGGTGCATCTCCGTGTATATAGTCATTTACACCGCCATAGACTACCACCATATCCGCTGTCGTATCCATATTGTAAACACGACCGCAGAAGCAAAGATCGTGACGGGGTTTTTGACTGGCATGGATCTGGTGTGCCAAGCGCGTGCCACCAACGCCATAATTATTGGCTGCAGACAGTTGGCACATAGCTGCCAAGCGACGATCATACCGGCAGTTTTCCCTGTCAGAAACACCAACGCCTTCCGTAATACTGTCTCCCAAGAAATTTACTTTAAAGCCCTTAATATCCATCGTCTAACTATCCCTCAAATAGATAAAATTTATAAAAGCCTCCACATTTCTGTGGAGGCTCTGTGTTCGCGTTACCTATCTTCCCGGGCAGGCCAACGTATTGTCGCGTCGCAGGAACTGTCCGGTGGACAGTTCCAGACGCAAAAACCTCCTACTTTCGTAGGAGGTTTCTGTGTTCGCGTTACCTATCTTCCCGGGCAGTCGCCCGCCAAGTATTGTCGGCGTACATGAGCTTAACTTCTGTGTTCGGGATGGGAACAGGTGGACCCTCATGACAATCAACACGAACTATATATTAAAGCTTTTATGCTCTAACATCGCTGTATTTCGTTAATCAAAGTGGTGACCCGTGGGAGAATCGAACTCCCGTTACCGGCGTGAGAGGCCGGTGTCTTGACCGCTTGACCAACGGGCCATTCTCTCTACCCTCAAAGGCTCTACACTCGCTATGCTTTTTTAAGCTTTGGTGCGCCTTCGGGGACTCGAACCCAGGACCCACTGATTAAGAGTCAGTTGCTCTACCAACTGAGCTAAAGGCGCATCTCTCTTCCCGTCCGATGTACCTTCAAAACCGAACAATACATATTCTTCACTTTCGCAACAAAACCCACTGACCTTTATTAAGGTTAAGCCCTCGGCATATTAGTATCAGTCAGCTGAATGCGTTACCGCACTTACACTCCTGACCTATCAACCACGTGGTCTTCATGGTGCCTTACCCTATTTCTAGGTGGGAAATCTAATCTCGAGGGGGGCTTCACGCTTAGATGCCTTCAGCGTTTATCCCTTCCATACATAGCTACCCAGCTGTACCATTGGCATGATAACTGGTGCACCAGAGGTATGTCCATCCCGGTCCTCTCGTACTAAGGACAGCTCCTCTCAAATTTCCTACGCCCGCAACAGATAGGGACCGAACTGTCTCACGA
>JAZSPV010000021.1:0-25623 GCA_045537615.1 Faecousia sp.
ACGGCAGAGCCGGGGTAGCAGAAGATCTCCACACCGCCGCCGGAGAACACCCTGCCGGCAGCATTGTGGTGCATGTCGATGTACAGATCCGCACCCCAGCTGTTGGCCTTTGCCACCCGCTCCGGGATATCCACAAAGGTCTGTCCGGTGGGATCGTCGGTGCGAAGGGTCTGCACGTCGGCATACTGGGCAGCAGCCTTTGCAAAATAGTCTGCCACCCTATCGTTGAGTACCCACTCCCGGGTCTGGGCTGCGTCCAGTTCGGCAGGCAGCCGCTTGCCGGGGGTTTGCAGGTAGTGACCTGCACAAAAGGCGATCTTAAACATCTCTTGCTTCCTCCATTTCTTTCTCCTGCTCTGCCAGGATTGCTGCGTATTCCTCCTCTGTGATTTCGTGCCAGTTTTCCTTAGAATCATTCTTTCCAAGATAGAATCCATCCGGGAAATACTCTCTGCCGTTGGTCAGCACATAACCCTCAGTTGGGTCAAGCCTTTTAAGAATAATATTTGTTTCAATCATCCTATTGTCCACCCCTTTTCGGTTGCGATTGCGATTTCCGCATCAGTCAGCTTTGCCAAGTTTTCTGGGCCAAGAATAACGACCCAAGATGTTCCGCTTGTATCTGCCGAATAATCCTTCAAAGCATTGATAATGCTCATAAGGCTTGCGTGTGAAAGTTTGGTACAGGCTGCCACATTAAAGCCATTCTGCCCAATCGTACCCTCTATGGTTAGGTTCTCAAGAGCCTTGCAACCTTGAAATGCGTTGTACCATCTGTGTGCTTCCGTGGTTACTACGCAATCAATTGTTACCAAAACAACACAACTGGCAAATGTTTGATTGTAATATTTCGTTGTTGCAAGGTCGATCCGTGGTAATCTAAGCAACCTATTGCTATTATAAAACTGATAATATCCGGATGCTTTGGAAAGGTCTAGTGTAACACCGTTTCTTTCCAGAATTTCAACAAGGTTTACGATTCTGCTCTCTTGAAACAAACGTTCTGAACGGGCTGGCACAATGTCACGTTTTGGATTGAATGTTGCGTCACTCCATCCCGGTCCAGCAAAAGCGTAATCGTACTGTGTCCGACCTTCATATTGGTACGCATCCCAAAAGTCACTTTCCGCTTGTGAATAACCTTTGGCGTGCCCGGCATCGTAGACCTCGGGGGTGTGCTCTGCCACTTTAACTAGTCTATCTGCAATCTCTTTGGTTAGATTATCTGCTATACTCATTGGTCAGCACCCCTTAATAGACATAATTGTAGTCAGCAATGATAACGTCGTTAAGATGCACAGCAACAAAAGACTCATCCGCATTAAAAAACCCAATACAAAATCCATTCCAAGTTACACAATCTGGCACAAAAACCTCGTCCACAGTGCAACCAATGGTATTGTATTCGCTTTCTACCCACTCACCCCATGTCATGCCCTCTTTAGCAGTACACTCGGATATACCAACAATTGTGAATGTTATCGTTTTACCGCCAATCAGTTCTTCTTGGATGGCTATGATGGCATCAAGAGCAGCTTCGATGTCGCCAATAACATCCGCAGAGGCAGCACCAATGTTCGCTCTAGCCTGTGTTTTCTGGTCATCTGTTAAATTTTGATCAACGCCAAACGATACTGAATCGGAATCATCAACCGTATAGGTCTTTCCGTTTATGGTAATCGTTTTAACTTCTGCCATATTATTTCCTCCTAATTTATTTCCATCTGCCTAAGGCGTATACACTCACAGAACCTATGGCTGTGCTTGTGCCGAATATTGTGACCGAGCAAACTTTATCCGTTGATCCATCGTTCTCTGCTGATGCGCCACCTAGACCCGCATCGTTCGGAGAAGCGAACACTACAGGCGTGTGCATGAAGATGTTAGGGAAATCCGTTTGCCGAGTCGAATATACAACACTTGCGTCTCCAAAAGTCGTTGATCCCTTTGAACTTTCTTTATCGGCTTCTAACACGCCCCAGCACACTGCCTTACCGCTTAACCATTTTTCATAGGTCCAGATACCGGATATGCCTGCTTCCACGACATGATCCAGCTCTACACCCTGTATAGAAATTGGCACGTGGAAAGCAAAGTCATTCTCTCCCCAATCGAATACCGGAATACCTTTATTGACGGTAAGAGGTTTTTGTACGCTGTCCAGTGCATCGGAGACGGTAACGGTAATCGAGTGTGCCTTTGTATAGAGCAGCCCACTCAAATTCACAGTCATTTCATAACTGTGATCATCCCGTATCTCCGGATGTAAAACGACCGGCTCTTCCGTGTTGATTTGATACTCAACGGTCAAAGTGTTCTCTGCTGCTCCAAAATTTCCATTGAAGCAGTTACCCTTTAAAGTGAGCGTTGCATTACCACTGGTAGGATCTGTACGCTGCACGATAGCATTGTTCGTTAGCCTGACATAAGGAATAAGACCCAACGTCACTGCATCACTTCCAGGATAACCACGGCTATCTGTGGCTTCAAAAAGGATATTCCCGGTGTGAGGTCCTTCGATAATATGGCTATCTCCATCGATCACCACTCCACCGATCTTCTTTTGTGCAACTGACCCGGCATGATTCCTGGTGGTTACTTCGATGACGCATTCAACCGTGGACATGTAACGAATCAACACTTGGTCATTGCCGGTCAGCTTTTGCGTTACTTGATTGATATCCACTGCTGTTCCTTGGACCTGCGGGGAGCACTCATCCTTGACGGTCTTGGCTTTAAATTTGCATTGTTGCTCTTTACCAACAAGCGTAGATCCAGAATAGGTCTGGCAGGTCAAGGTACATGTGCCGTATTGGTTGTTTGGTATCTGGGTATAGAAGGTTGTAGGCAAGTTGAACCCTATGGTAGTGTCAGATAATTTTACCGGCGATGTGGTGGGGTTTCCATCCGTTCCGATGTATCCGAAAAGGGAGCCGAACTCATAGGCAACGGTATGCGTAAACCCAGCGGCCTTGCGACCGATAATCACTGTTGCCATGGATCCTATATCAGCGTCACCTGCAGAAATAGAGCTGGCCCGGGGTATAGCGGTCAGCGCCATAGCATTGGACGCGCTTTCTGTAATGGCCATAGCAGGTGGAGAAAAGCTGGCGTAAGAACTCTGCCAAATCTTTCCTCCTACGGTCAGGCTTTTGCTACCATCATCATCATGCGCGATATCCCCGGTCCAGGTATAGTAAACCGTTTCATCAGTGCCGCTCAAACTACGTTGCTTGTAATCTGAAAAGATCTGGTTGCCATTGAGTGTGCAAGAAACACCGGTATACCACGTACTAAAAGCCGTGCCGCTATAGCTTTGCTTCAGGATCGCTTGCACCGTAATATTGGAAGTGTTCTTTTCCACATCGGTGCTGTTCTCTATAACCCTGAGAATATAGGTATAAGTAATTCCGCCACCACTTGATTTTTGTGTGACGGAATAATCTTTTGTCTGTAACGCCATAGGCTACTCCCCTCCCAGCCAAAAGCATGCTGTGCGCTTGTTATCCGTGCCGTCGGTATAGTCCTCAAATCTGGAATGATTGCCGATTATCAGATAGTTGCGGACCTTCACATCTGTTGCAATAACACCCTTGTCATTTGCCTGGAGGATCACTTCTCCAGAACGCTCTACGTACATACCGGTATGATCTATGCGGTTTTCCATCTGCTCACCGGACTGACTGATAATAAGACCAGCGTCAGAGAAGGAATAGCCGGTCTGGGTCTTGACCCTTTCCGCGCCGTTTTCCTGTATTTTCCCTATGGTGATGCTGACCTCTTCAGCGGTTTGCTCAATGGCTGACATGCGCTTCAGCAACCCGTCGGATACGTTTTCTTGACTGGATACCTGTGCCCGGATTCCATTTATATCTGCCTCAAGGCTTGCTACGCGGCCATTTGTGTCGCTATTTTCAACCCTCAAGCCCTCTACATCGGTGCGCAGGTTCAGCACCTTTCCGGACAGGGCTTTGTAGCTTTGGCTATTTACTGCGGTGCTGCTATCTCGTTTGGCAGAACCGGTGCACTCCAAGGTATCCTTCTGACCGGATTGGGTTTTCGTCATTACATAGGCCGTGATCTTTTTACCATTCCTGTCCGTGATCTGGACCGTGTTGCCGGCGTGGATATCCAGAGTAGCCGGAACAGACACTTTGCAGGGGGTATAGCTCACACCGGCTAATTGCTCAAATAAGACCTGCGCAACAGGTTTTAGGTCTTCTGCCGTATTGGCAGTCAGTAGATAGTTGCCGGTTATGATATAGGTATTGACCGCCCCAGGTACATCGGGGTAAACGGTTCCCACATCATCCTCGTTTTGCCGCAGCTGTACCTTTTCGATTGGTGCAACAGAATAATCCTCAAAGGATAGTCCGTTTTGGAAGAAATACTGCTGCAGAGCAGAATCCCTCACAACCAACGTAACATTTCCTTCGCCGTCGTCTGTTATATCCAAGTATTCAGATTCTACGGTTAGGTTGCCGTCAACTTCGGTTACCTCTGCACCATCTATGTTAATGGTTAGGTCCTCATTTTCGTAAGTTACTTGCACTGCGGACTTTTGGGCCGCCCCATAAGCAATCGCAGCCGGTGTATACCACGAAAATTCGATATCGCCATCAGCTGTTGCCCGGCAAAATCTGCCGGCAATCTCACCGATCCACTGCATCAGCTGTCGCCCGGTAATACCGTCTGCAGAAAACTGCTGCACAGGGTATCCACCATTTGGGATTGACACATTGATCAGGGCCAATCCACAGGCCTCGCACACCATCACCGCAAAGTCATACAGTGCATAAGGCCACCCCTTCAGGCCGGCGAGCCATTGCGTAAGATCTTTGTCCAGCCAGCTGACGCGGTCGTATGCGGTGATACTGAGCCGGTTTGCGCTCTCTCTGGTAGGTTTCTCCATGGTAAAGAGGCCAACCTTATGCTGCGTCCCGGCATCGTCCACTTTGTAGACAGCAATCTCACTCCCGGCAGCAATCGACAAGCCGCCTTCCGGAGTTAATATCTTTGCTTCCACCATATTGGCGCAACAAGAGCCCAGGGTTAATTCCTGGGCTCCGTTTACGCATTCTGTGATTGTAGTGCTCTGGATGGCGTTTACCGTTCCTACGCCGGAGAAGAGCTCCGTACCATCAGGCAGCACAATAAGTGTCCTTAACACGCCGCCACCCCCTAGCACTCAATGATGTTGAATTTCAGGTTTTGGTAAAGCCCCAGGCGAGCATTATGGTATGTAATACTGTCATTGGAGCAATAGGCCCTCGTTTCCACGAGGTTGCCTTCCTGATCCCGATAAATAAATGGGAAGTCCGGTTTTCCGGCAAAGAGGGAGCGCATATACCTGTATTCCTCTGCTGTTAACGAGGAATAGTTGAAACCCCAAGTAGCAACGCGTTCCCGCACTACGATGCGGTGCATGATCCCACTTTCGTCTCGACCGGAATCGGAGGAATCCAGATCCGAAAAAGATAATGATACATCCGCGTCCGGAATAAGCAGCGGCTTTCCGTCAACCCGGAAATCTTCAAAGTACCTCACAGCGCACCTCCTCGCATTACAGCCTGCTTTCGGCTGTATCTGGCAACAGCACTTCCAATCACATCATCGCCGATCTGAATACCAAGGACCGCCTCAAGGATCTCCCGCTGCACACCAACAGATGCCTCAAAGCCGGCAAGGATTGCCTGCGTCTGGTCCTGCATGACCATCGCAACAGCTTCCTGGATAGTGGACAAAGGCGCCTCGATGTTGGTGCCGTGCTTCTGATCGCCGACCATGGCGAGGAAGGGTTTGTTCGCCGGCAGCACTGCGCCCTGTGCAAGGTAAGGGATCTGAGGGGTGGAAATCCTGCTGATATTGGCAAACGGCTGCAGTTCACCTATGCGCAGGTCTCTCAGCTTGCCTAAGCCGCTGTTGATACCACTGAAGATCTTGGACAGACCGGAATTTAGAGAGCGAATGAATTCATTGAGTATGTCCTTTGCCCACTGTGCGATACCAGAAAAAACGCCTTTTACATTCTCCCAAGCCTCTGTAGCCTTTTCTTCAAACCCTTCCCAGAGATCTGAGAAAAATTCAGAAACTGGCTGAATGATAGTGGTATCAATCCATTCTCCAATAGGGGCAAATGCGGATTTGATGTTTTCCCAAGCCTCTGTAGCCCAGCTGCTTATGCCTGTCCACAAATCCGAAAAGAACCCTGCAACTGGCTGAATGATAGTGGTATCAAACCACTCGGAGACCATAGACCACACTTCCTTGATGATCTCCCAACAGCCACTTGCAATTACACCGATATTGTAGAATACATCGCTTAGTGTCTGCTCGATGCTACCGAACAGTTCTGAGAACCACTCGCTGATCGGAGCCCAGAATTCCTGCAAGGGCACGATTACATTCTCATTAAACCAGGAGGCCGCTCCATCCCAAACGGAAACGATTTTGTCCCAGGCGTCGGAGAAGGTGCTTTCGAACCAATCACTTACACCTGTAAACGGCTCTTGGATGGCCTCCCAGACTTCCTTGCAGGCTTGTTTTACATTTTCGATATTTCCTACCGCACCGAGGACAAGACCATCAACGAGTATAGTGCCAATACCCTTCATTTCTTGGCTCGTTTCGCCATCTATGCCGGCGGCCTCACAGAAACCCTCCCAAAAGGGCTCCCATAGATTTGTCCAAATCCACTCTCTTATTCCACTGAAAGCAGCAACGATACCCTCAAGCAGACCGGCAATAATCTCACCGGGAGTGTCGCCCCAGTCGATGTGCTTATCGAACCAGCCAATTATTGCATTCCAGATCTCAATGCTCAACTCACGCATTCTGGAAACTGCACCGGTAAACGCACTCACTAATGCACCGAGAGCGGAACCAACAAACTCAGAGGCACCAGCAGTTAAAGCCGTACCCTCTGGGGTGAAAAGGAAGGCAAGCAGAGCCGCCGTCACAGCCAGAGGGTCTGATGTGATTAGCACAAATAAAATACTGCTTAACAAAAAATCATAAATATCTTTGCCGATTTCCACCCAATCAAACTTCTGTATAACTTCTGCCAGACTAGTGAAAAGACCTCCCAGAAATTTAGCGCTTGCCTCTAGTACTGCTTTTGTAACTGTTATCGGATCCAGCTCCACCAAAAAGCCAAGGACGAGCATAAAAAGATTGCCCACGAGCTTTCCTACCTTTTTGCCGGCAGCCTCCCAATCAAATTTTTCCAACCCTTCTATAAGTGTGTTGGCGAGATCTTTACCTACGCCAAACCAATCGCCATCCAGGATTTTCTCTTTTAACTTCTCGAAAACTGCAGACATCCCATTTGGGAGCCACTCCTTCACAGAGAAATTTGGCGTGGCTATATCGGATCCCGAAGACGTTCCACCAGAATTACCCTGCAAGGCATTAATCTCATCGAACCCAGCTAATGATTTCCCCGCTTTCTTCGCGCTTTTCTCCACCTTGCCTAGAGCATCGGCCTGATCATACAATCCTTTTGCTGCCTCGGCGCTAGATTCCAGAGTTTTTCCACTCAAGGACGCAAAAAAAGTCGCCACAACAACCGTTGCAGCAGTTAAAATTCTCATCAGTGCTATAACTGCAGGCACTACCGCCTCATAAATGGGTTGAAATGCTGTTAAAAGTGCTCCTTTTAAATTTGCCAACTCCACCGTAAATTCCTTGTTGACTTGCAGCGTTTTTCCGAGATAATCTGTTACTTCTCTAAGCCCGGCGCTGATAACGTTAAAGATCAGCGCACCCATGGTTATGCTTTTTAGACGTGACAAGAACTGTGTTACTGCTTTTCCCATAGCGCCCATCTCTTTTTTTGAGCCGGATACATTTTTGCGGATCTCTTTGGTTTCCTTCTCCGCCGCATCCAACTTATTGCGCAGTTCCCCTGCAGCAATCTGCTGGGCAGACATCTCCTGGTTTGCCTGATTGATCTTATAGGTATATTCATCGATCTTATTATTGCAATCGTCCCACTTTTTCTGCAGAGCATCTACCTGTGCCTGTTGATCAATTACCGCCTTATCCAGTTCCGGCTTTTGCGCAAAGGCATCCATGTAGGCGTCAATTTCCGGACCGGACAATTCCCTGCTCCCCGCCGCAGAAAGGATTCCCTCCGCCGATGCTTTCTTTGCCTGCAATTCCTCCAGCTTTGCCTTCGCTGCATCCAGCGCCGCGCCCAGCTGGTTTGCCTGTTCCTCCATCGGCATTTTCGCAGATTCAGACTTTTGGATTTGCTTTTGGCACTGCGCAATTTGCTTCTCCACTGCAGATAGTTCCTTTCGGATCTTGCTGCAGGCTTCACTCACAGGTTTTTCCATGGCACCGGAAATTGTTTTGGACATTCTGCTCAGTACCTTCTCAAGGCCGCCGAACTCTCCGGATACCTCTCTAACATCCTTTTCGATGTTGCTATTATCAAGAGCAGTACTTATGATCACTTTTCCATCTGCCATTTTTTCACCTCCCGACTGTTATTCTCCAAGCAGCTTTTTCAACCGCTCCTGCTCTGCCAGATCTTCGGCAGAGTATTTTTTCTTAAAATCAACGCGGGATCTATTTTCCCGATAATAGTCCTGCTCCCATTTTTCCAGTTTCTTGCCCCGGCGCAGCTTATCCCGGATAGCTACTATGGTGCTAAGCTGCCCTTCTCCAATGGCACGGAAATAGGAAAAAAAAGTCCACCAATGCAGATACGGAAGGGCGCGGATCTCTGTGCCGGCAACCTTGTTCACATCGGCAACAATGGCCATAGCATCCTGTTCCCAGTCCAGCAGCTTGGGTCCTGCCTTGGTTTCTGTTTCTCCACAAGCAATGAACGCCGCCAAATACTCCATTGCCTCCTGCTGATGTTCCGGTGGAATGTTGCCCTCATAAAAAAGGGCAAGGGCTATCTGCCAGCGCAGATATACAGGCCTCTCTTGATCATCCAGGTAGCCCATGATCTCCAGGATGTCCCGAAAATCTGTGTTCAGCTGATACACAGTGCCGCCGATCTCCGCAGTTTGCGGCAGTTTCCAGGGTGTCATTTCTGCGCCCTGCGTGCTGCCCGGTTCAGATGGGCCTGCTGCACAGCGTCGCCGATCTGCTGCTGAGCACAGGCCTCAACGCCCTGCTGAATAATGGGCAGGAGAGCATTCAGCAGATTGGTAATGACCCTTTCGCCATTGGTTGCTGCGGCCAGAAGATTTACACCACCCAGCAGCTTATCAAAGTCGTTTTCGGCGCCAAACACATGGTTCAGCAATTCCTTGACCTGCTTGTCTGCCTCTTGCATGAGCCGGACCGCTGCTTCGACATTCTCCTCATCATTGCTAACGGCTTCTCCCTTTGCGATCAGATCTCTCTCGATATCCTTGATCTGCTCTGCCGCATCATAAAAACGCGCATATACATTCGGGTCACCGGGATTGAACCGGAGAACGCCGTTATTGTTGATTTCATATTCCTTGATACCACTATCAAATACGAGCTTTTCCATAATACCCTCCATATAGGTTTGCCCCACCCTCGGCATTGGGGGTGGGGCGTATTTTTATTATTCAGCGCCTGCAGGTGTGAAGGTCTTCGTCTTCACATCGAAAGTACCCTTGGTACGCGCACCGGTAAAGTGCAGAGTGAAGGGAATCTGATAACCGGTGGTATCGCCACCGTAAGAGGTTACCTCGATAAACGCCTCTTCCTTGATTGCGGGATACTGGCCGTCTTCAGCCTCATCCCACAGCTTGACCTCAATAACATCGGTCTTCAGATCATCCAGAACCAGCTGGTTATCAATGATATCCTGCAGTCTGGTGAACAGCGGGGATTCCTTCTCCGCGTAGTAAGGCTCAATAGAGCCGGTCTTTTCGTAGCTGGAGATCAGGATGGAAGTCTCACCAAGGATGTTCTTCTTGGTGTCGACCTGAGCTGCCAACTCGGGACTGAACTCTTCCAGGTCTTTTCCCAGGCGCTCATAGGTAGCCTCGCCGGTCTTGGCGGTGTTGATGTAGTGCGCCAGGTACTTACGTTCAATTTTTGACATAGTTAATTCTCCTTATAGATTTTTGTAAAGTTGATAGATAGTTGTACGGAGTACACGCCCGTCCCTTCCTCGTCAGCTGCGTCAACCTTGCCGTTCTGAGCACTAATCGTCTCAGTTTCAGGGTCATCTCCAAAGATCGGCGCCTGCTTGCGAATGCTTTGCTCTTGAATCCACTTCTGGAGATTCAGGAGCCAATCGGCATTCTCTGTTGCCCCCACATCATCCTCCGGAGATTTGGCGAGGACAAAGTAGAGGACGAAATTGTACTGATTTTTCACTGTTGTATTGCCGATGATATCCGTTACGCGGGATAATTCGATGAGACCGGAGGGATCAATACTGCCGTTGTTCGGCTGCTCGGAGTAATAATCCACACACAGTCCCTGAATTCTGTCGATTTTCGGATAAGACAGCAACCAATTGCGGACCTTTTCAAGATCAGACATCGATTACCTCTTCCTTTCGATATAACGCTGTGCATCTGCCGCCATGGCCTTGCCCTCATGGGTAGAAACAGCGATATCCCACCTAGGTCCTGCCCGTGGGTTCTTGGTTCTGGTGTATACCAAATTACGGCTAGTCGCTACTTTTTTTATTTCACCTTTTCGCGAACGCCAACCTTCAGGGGTCATAAATCCCGGGGCGTTTGATCTAACCCCCACCATGACCTTTCCACGGAACAAATACTGCCCCTCCGGTGCATCTGTTACAATCTCCGGTTTCCGGATGTTCGTCTGGGCAATCGTTTCCTTTATCAGCATTCCAGAAAGAAAAGGCATATACTTGGTGATTCGTCGCAGGACATTGGCAGTATGAAACTGCTGAACATCACCGGTGGCATCCAGGCCCTTGTCCTTAAGCACCTGAGCAACACTGTTCATCTCCAAATAAGCAACCGTACCGTTGGGCAGGCGAAAAAGCCGTTTCCTGCTCATCCGCCTGCCTCCGTATGTACGATTTTTCCGTCCCAGTACTTCGGATCCACATAGCTGACAACAACCAGGCCATTCACCTTGGAGGGGATGAAGGCCGCCCATTCTTCTCTGGTCTCGATCTCCGGTCCGACGCCGAGCATTACCCTGTCGCCTGTAAATACTGCTTGCGCGGATCCGGGAATCACCAGGAGAAAGGAATTTGCCTCCTTACTTCCGGTTTTGTCAACGGTTTGTGTCTTCCTAAAGTCCAGAAATGCCCTATCGTACACCGTGCGGGTGTACTTGCCATCTTCTACCCGATAGACCGTTACAGTTTGATTGCACAACCGGTAATCCACCGGACAGGTAGGTAGCTTCCGCATAAGCATCAGCACACCCCCCTGCTGATCTCCAGGTACTGGCAGGCGCAGCGGTACAGTTCCTTCTCCTGTGCCTTGGGACTGACATCTACGGTGTTTCCCGCATTGCCATAGCTGACAGACACAGAGCCAATAGATGCCGACACAGCCGCGCCAGTGCCGTTCTGGGCGGCCACAAAATAAGCCAGAGCATCGACCATAGCGCACACCGCCATATCCTCCGAAGTTTCCTCCGGAGGCGTGACGGTATAAATGCGCTTGTACTTGTCGAGCTGGCTTTGCGCCCGAACGGCAAGGGTGGGCCACTCCTGCTCGGTAACGGAGCTGCCGAGGTAGGTTTTCTTGTAGAAATCATACGTTACCATACAGAAGCTCCCTCCTTACAGATCAGGAAGCAGCCTTGGGAGCAGTCTTGATACCCTTAAGCACAGCTGCCTTCAGAGAGTTCTTCAGGGCCACGCCGGCAACCAGCTCGACTTCGCCGGTCTTCACTGCACCGGGGGCAGACAGATCAGGCATGTAGGAGCTGATTACGCCGGTACCGGTGGGGGAGATGCCGTGGAAGCCATCCAGTCCAAAGCACACTGCGTAGATCTCGGAGGTGCCTTCAGCAGCGGAAGTCGCCGCAGTATCGGCGATCACATCAACGGTCTTAGATCCGTCGTAGTACTTGCCCAGGTCCACCATGGGAATGCCATTATAGGTCTCAACAGTTCTGCCAAAATCGTCCTTGGTGCGCTCGTAGTAGCCGGCACGACGGGCAATGGCACGCATTTTGGTCAGCATGCCATTGTTCATCATCAGCATGGTGGGCGTACCATCCAAGGTGCTGAGAAACGCATCCACCTCATCCAGGAACGCATTGTAGTTTGCGTCCAGATCCTCGGAGGTAGTCAGGGATACCTGGCTGGTGATCTCGTTTGCAGTGCCGGCAAGCAGCTTCTTCAGACCATCGAAGGTGCTGGTCACATAGCCAGTACCGGTCTGAGCTGCGGTGCCATTGATCACCAGGTTGTGGAAGTAGTTGGCGGTGGCCTTGATCTTCTGCTCCGCCTGGAAGGCCAGCTCATCCACAGCACCGGAGGTATTCTGCAGTACGCGATCTACCTGGAAGGAGCCGCCCATGACGATGGCATTGGTGGTCTTCTTCTCACGCTTAGCCTCGCCAGGAGAATACTCGCTGTTGATGGTACGCACAGCAGCAGTAGAGGGGGTCTTCAGCTGGATATAGCCGTAGGCCAGGGTGCTGCCACCGGTACCGGGGGAAATAGTGTTGTCGAAGGTCAGCTGATCCAACAGCAAAGAGCTGCGACGGAACATGTCAATGATCTGCTGATCTACCTTGTCGGCCATGCCGACCTTTGCTTCTGCCAAAGTAATTGCCATAATTTAGTTCATCCTTTCGTGTTATTTGTTGTACCGCTCCCGAAGAGCACCGGCAAGTGTGTCGGTACCTGTGGGGGCAGGATTTTCTGTGCCCGTTCCCCGGGCATACGGGGGAGGTGCGCCCTCTCCATCGAAGAGGTAGCCGCTGTCCTTCTTGAGGGCCTCCAGTGCGGCTTTGATGTCTGCTTCCTGGTTCTTGCTTGCCTTCAAGGTATCCACATCCAGCAAAGCGGTGATCGCTTTGACATTCTTACCCTTGACACCGGTAATAGCAGATTCCAGCTGCTGGCGGAAGTCACGATCTGCAATCTCCTGCTGATGGGCAGTGACTGCGTCGTTATACTTCTTTTCCCAATCCTGGGCATTCTTCCGCGCGGTTTCCAGGTCGGTGCCCTGATCCTGAATGCCCTGGAGTGTGGTCTGTGCATCCTTCAGCTGCTGCTTGATGGTATCGTAGTCCAAATAGGGTTTCTTGGCTGCCTCAATATCCCGGCCATTCTCCGCCATGATGGCATCAATGACCTCTTTGGGCAGGGGCTGATCGTTTACCTTGAGATTGCTTAAGAACTCTGTTTTCATATGCTTCCTTTCCCGGCTAGGCTTTTTAGGTCGTTGCCATGACCCACCGTCTCACATTGTTAGGTCCGTGAGTAGACCAAATTTTGGGTATGAAAAAAGCAGCTACCGAGTAATCCTCGGCTGCTGCTTCAGTCAACAGGTATTTAATTTGCCGGCAACCTGCCGGTCATTTGCTGGACTAAATGATATCATGATATCAAAATGTCAAATATATGCGACATAGAATCAAAAATGCACATTTATGATCGCAAGCCAGTAGAAACCGTGCGTTTTTCATGCGTTACAAACATAAATGAGCGGATTATGTTTGTTAGAGGCATAGAAAAACCACCAGCCAGAACGGTTGGTGGTTTACTCGTTACACATATAGACCTCGTCGTAAACTGTTTGTAGTTTATGGCCAAACGCGGTCATATTGTCTCGATCATCAAGACCCTCTCTTGTGATGAGTGCATCCAACTTCAAAAGAAAACGATCAAGGTCATTTTCTTTCAAAACTTCTGGATACTTTTTAGCGAGAAAGTCCTGTGAAGACTGGCTCATTTTGATCATTTTCGCACCTTCCTTGGATTTGTTTGTATCAGTAGACCTTCATCAGGATTAATTGTAACGACACAATTTCTACCAATGAAACGCACACTGGTCTTACCGTTCGACCTCTCAACTGGGTCATCGATGCTTTCAGGATGAAGCAATGTATCAAAAATATCATCTATTTCGACACCAGATCTGCGCACAACCTGCAAATCATCCTTTATCTTTTTGGGGTCGACCATCGTGCCAATGACTCGTTGCATAAAATGCGGCACCTGGCCGTTTATTACAGTACCATCAGCTGCAGTAGTGCCAACAATTTCCGTCTGAATACGCTTGTGCAAAGCTTTATAATTCTCGAAACCAGACAATGGGGAAATCCAACCGTCTTTCACATCTTTTGCGTACTGCTTCAGCAACTTATATTCTTCTGGCCTATTATACTTCATTTCATAATAATCTGCAAGTGTTTTTGCAGATTCATTTGCGCCAATGGATTTTGACCAATATTTGTAATACTCTTTGGCCGTCTTCTCCGCCGCCTTGCCCTTCTTCCAGTCAAAGCCGGCAGCTTCCATCCGGGCGTGTTGTGTAGGCAGTCCGGCAGCCTTGGAGAACCGGGAATATTCCTGATTGATCATCTGCAGGCGGATCTGATCGTTCAGGAGTTTGTCCTTGTCGCCCAGCTGCTCATCAATAAGGATTCTGCGCTTGCGGTCTCGGACAGCTCGCTCCAACTTTCTCTGCCTTTGGGTGGCTTCATACATAGTGTAGTGCTTACCCTCGTATGTAATGCCCTCCTCATTCTCCCGGCGCATTTCTTCCAATTCCTCCGAGGTGTACTGGGGGCTGTGCACTCCCAGAATGATGCCGAACGCTGCGTGTCCACAGTGCAATGTGCCAATACGACGCACCAAGCTATTATTCAGTCGAGTGTATTCCTCATCGGTGTACTGCTTGCCTTGGTACGGCTCATGGTCCGGAGCACTACCGCTGTGAGCAGACAGCTCCCAACCGTTACAGCCTAGTGTATCGTGGTTGTGCTGGGAAATCTGCTCTTGCATAATTCCCATACCACCCATGATGTTACGCCTTACCGCCGCTTCCAGCGAGGTGTGAACACCGGATTCATAATCGATTGTGCGGATACCCTTCTTGGCAAGATTGGCAGTAGCCTCTCGCACTGCAGATATGTAGTCCTGTGCACCGGTGCTTACCTTCTGGAAGGCGAAATCACAAGCCTGTTGATAAGCCTGGGTCAGTTCACGCACATTCCCATCAGGCCCGATAAAGCCAATGGTCTGTGTCATGTTCAAGAGATCTTCCTGAGCCTGCCTTATTGTGGCATCCAGTACCTGCTGAAGATTGGAGTTTGCAGACAGCGGAACCGCATGGCTGGTAGGAAACCGGGAAATGTCAAAATTATACCCGGTTTCTGCAGCCTGTGTAAGCAGCTGCTCCGCATCGGATTGTGATACCTTCAGCCGCTTGGCGATCTCCTTTTTTAGCTGTTTCTGTGACATGCCCAGCTGCTGTGCTCGCCATACCTGATAGGCAGCAGTGCCGGTCAGTTGCCCTGCCTCAGATACGCGCTTGGCAATATCCTCGATCAGAAAATCAACAATCGGGTCTACCAGTTGTTCCGATCTTCTTCGCAGCGCATCAATCTGTGCCGCAGTAAGCATTATTCAACCTCTTCCTCAACACCCACGGGCATATATTTCGTGCGAATGGCTGCCAGATCTTCCTCAGTCTCTGTAGGCATGTTAAACCGCCAGCCAAGCGCAATCTCCGGCCGCAGGAGACCGGAGCTAACCATGCTCTTGTAATCCTCCCATGCCTTGTTTTCGTCGTACAAAATTCCATTGCCCCAATCGATGGAGAATGCATCATCCTGGACATCATGGGCACCTTCTGCCCGGTATAACTGACCGAGAACACCGCACACGCGCATGGCCTCTCTTACTGCCTTCTCCCACATTCTCTGGAAGTCGATAATGGAAAGATTGTACTCACCAGCGCTAGAGGTGATCTCCGTTGCTGTGCGCTCGGCTGCTTCCACCTCGCTCAGCAGACCGCGCTTCAGACCGATAACATTCTCCACATTGCGCAGATACTCCTGTTTCCGGGCAAGGAACGAAGCCTCACGCAACTGCGGAGAGAAGATATTAAAACCAACCGCTTCCGGATCATCATCTAACCCGACGAACACGTTGTCGGCAAGCACCGGTTTTCCGTCCTTGCCCTTGCCAAACATATCTCTGCTGACAACGATCCGACTCTGTCCGCGATCAAACTCTCCACTAAGCTGCGCTTCATTGATGTTGATGTTGTGGATCAGACCAACTGCGGCAGCATAAACAGACACCGCATCGCAAGATCCATCTACGCAGTTGACCATGGGTGTTCGCAATGGCACAAGACCGATGGATCCTACCGCCTGCTGGAAGGTGTATTCATCGGAAAGCTCTGCATACTGTGGTAAACTGTTCAGCGACACAGGCTGTCCCAGTTGATTTCTGTCATATGACCGATACAGCTTATTGCGGATGGTGAGATAGCCGTGCTCATTTACGGTGCGTCGCTCCAGAAGTGTGTAATAGCACTTATCCCATGCAGACTGCTCCATCATACCGATGTCAGTCATAGTGCCATCGGCAGACCGGGCAAATACTAGGATATTATGCCGGGGCACTACTGCAAAGCGAATGCCCGTCTTTTCAAACACGGGCTTCAGGGTGCATTCGCCGCCGATCAGTGCCATCTGCATTGCCTCTGTGTGTTTCTCCTCCAACGCAGACAGGATTGCACCCACAAAGGAATCCTTTTCCATTGCAGGTGTTGCTGCATACTCGGAAAACACCGTCTTTGTCAGCTTCTGCACAATGGTATACGGAATCCTTTGGCACGGATCCTCGTTCTTATCTGCCGTCCTCTGGAAATACAGGTCATACCACTCGCAGATCGCATTGCGCATTTCCTTGGATGTAATATCCACAGCCTGGAATGCCAGAGCATAGTTGCTGGCATTCCGGATTAGATTGCTCATTTCTTAACCTCCCCAGAATTGTTGATAACAATTCGACGCACCGTCTTAATGCCGGCCTCTAAACCGGTGATGTATGCATCCTTAATGGCCAGCTCTTCGCGGAGATCTTCAATCTCTTTAAGAGCAGACCGGTAATCAGCTAACAGCGATTCCTTACACCACATAGGCAAAAAGCGGTTAAAAAACCACATTTTTATTCTCTTGATCACGCGCTGTTCCCCCTGCGGCTGAAAATAGGCTCATACGCATACCGCAGAGCCGAAATGGCGTGGTCATTTTCGTCCGGATAGCCGCTGACCACATTATCGTCTTTATCTCGTTCGTATTCATAGCTGGTAATCTCGCTGTACGCATTAGGCGTTCTCTTTGGATCTATAACAATCGTCCGGCTTTGCAGCCACTTAAAACCGTATTCCACAGATCCAGGACCCTTCTTTGCACCACGAGCAGGAATGCCCATATCTCGATAATCACCAACAGATTTAGGCTCTGCACTGTCACAAATGATATTGAAATCGTCGTAGCCCTTTTCCTTGATCCAAGCGCCGGTCTTGTCGTTCTTCCACTTGTGTACATACAGCTCATCGATCAAATATATTTTTTCCTGTGCTGAGCTATAATGGGTGCGCAGGAAAGCATACTGATCAGGATACCAACCCCAGTCCACACCCTGGTGAATGCGATCCATAGCCTTGATCTCTTCATCTGTAATCTCTCGAATTTCCAAAAACTCAAAAACATTACCGCCGTCACCATTCGGCACGCCCAAATATTCGTGCTCATAAGCAGCTGGATTAACTTCCTTCAGATGCTCTGCATCGTCAATAAACTTTTGTCCAAGCCATTCCGGCGGTGCTTCCAAATATGTAGACGAATGGATCACTCTGTTCGGGTTCGGTACCAGTTTAGCCTTGTTGACCCAGGCATTTTTGCTTTTTGGAGGGTTGTAGCTGGAAAAATCATAAGCCACATCACCACCACGGAGCACAGACTGATTAACCGATCGCTCCTGTGCCTCGCCCTTCATCTGGTCCTTTTCTTCTTTCCACAGGATGCCAATATAACCGAATGGCGGCTTGATGGATTTTAGCTTGGTTTCATCGTCCAGACCACGGAAATAAATGATCTGCCCTGTCTTTTTATACTGGATTTCCAGAGGAGAAACCTTAAATTCAAATTCTTCCGTCAAGCCAAGAATATTGATTGCCCATTTCATATTGGCATACACAGAATCCTTCAAAGTGCCAGCCACCTGTCTGGTAATACAGGCATGCATCTGTGGATTGTTTTTGATCAGCTCCACAATCTTTAATCCAATAAAAGAGGATTTCAATCCACCACGACCGCCCTCAAACACATAAGAAATGTTCGGTTCAATATGACGGTTAATGTCTACGAATGCCTTACCAAGCACCCGGGCAGGTAGTTCGTAAACCTTATCATCGTCTTTCTTATCGTCATCCTTGCCGATGATATCAACAATAAGTTTTGCAGCCTTCGTGTCGCCAGCTATGGCCTTCTGTGACTGGCTAACCACCAGTGCCATCTGATTATCAATATCCTCTGGATCCACGCCGGCAATAGATACTGCATTCCATACTCTAGTATCGGTCGGCTCCATAGATAGGTATAGATTTGCAGCCTCTTTTAGGCTCTTTTTTCGGCGACGAGATTTACCCGATTCGATGCCACCTTTACGGCCATTTGACCTTGCTTCATCCTCGCTTCGATTGCTATATGGGATAAGGTTCTTGTACCCTTCTTCACGGCTCACTCGTCACCACCTCTCTTTTCGTTCCCCAGTCCCACCCTCCGGCTTATCCTATACCGGAGACCATACAAAAAGAGGCCTGGGATCTCTCCCAAGCCTCAAGTGCTTATTTTACTCTGCTAACATATCACATTGTTTTGGCCTTGTCACTGTCCAAAAACTGTCCTAACTTTCGGTAGCACCGTACATTGTGATAGTAAATCGCTGCAAAGCCTTGTTAACACGCTTGTACAGGCTGCTTTCTTCAGCAAGTCCTAGTTCATCCATTAGGCGGTTAACACGGCCTTTTTCGTTTATGATGTACATCACCTCTAGCAGGTGCTTTTCCTCACCGGTAAGGACACTCAACCCGCGATCCACCATTCCTACAGCAAGCTCTGCGCGGTGCAGCATAGCTTTATGTTCTTCGCGTTTAACAATATTTGACAGAAGCCTGTCCTCACGTCCAGAGCCCCCGCCCTTAACCGGTGTACCATCGCCTGTGGCGCTTTTTATGCTACATGCCTCAGATTCCAGCCGGGCAATTTCCTCCGGTATATTCTCAAGTGCGGCCTTCTGGGCGGTGTAGTCTTTCAACTTGTCGATAGCCTTATACTTCCAGTATTCCATTATTCGTTCACTTCCTCCTGTATTTCAACTTTCCAACCGCAATGGCAGGTCCTTATGAAACGACCCGCTGCGGTATCGATATCAAGTGTGCCGGTACCAGCGCCAACGGTCTCACAACCGCATTTCGGGCATTTGATATATTTCTTCAACAGTTCACAGGCATCAACGATGTTCATGGAAGATCCTCCTTTGCCGGCGATCGGAGCCACCGCAAAATACAAGCCTTATGTTTCTCAGGGTCACATTCTTCAGAAGTGCAATAATCTTCCCGGCACCAGTTAAAAGCAAGATCAGCCCCGCGCTCAACCTCACCCCTCCAAATATCGTAGATCTTTTCTGCCAAGCTCTCATCGCTCATCGCTCGGATGCGGTCTGCGTTAGTCTGTGTCGGCATTGTTGCCGCATTTCCAAAGAATTTCATAATCATTCTCCTTTCAATTCTCCGAATATGCTGGCAATAAGGCTTGACCACAATATTTACAGAAGTTGGGTTGTTCTTTTACCGTAATTATCTTTGTGCCCAAAACGCCTTTTATTTCAACCCGAACCCATAGGGCTTTGTCGCAAGTCGGGCAGAGCATTCCTCTTTGGCAATTATAAGAAGGGTGCTTTGGTGTAGTCTTATTACACATAGTCATTCTCTTTTCGGTGGTTGGGGCAGGGGCATCCAGTGGGTGACACCATCTTCTTCCCAAATCCCTTGCCACATTCTTTTTCCGGTTTTGAATATATGAAATTCATACTGTCTCTTTTTGTTGAGGGTCAAATATATTCCATTTTCTTCCGGCAACCTATCCTTGACCGAAATCCACTCCTGCACCGTTACGCCGTTGGCGATTAGTGCATCCACAACACAATCAACAACGCTGTCTGTAATGTTCAGCAATGTGCTGTCAAGCGCGTCACCAACAATCTCCACCATCTTTTCCTTAACATGGTCGATTTCGACCAGTTTACTTGTGTTAGTCATTTTCCACATACTCCTTCATATATCGATAAGTATTAACAACAGTACTGAAAAGGGGTTCGCACAACTCAACGAATTTTAGCGCAATAAATTTGATTACCGTTAGCAATCTCCCTCTCTCCTTTCTCCGTAGGAACATAGTGTTTGCAAAACTAACTTGTTCCACCGCACAATTGCGTGTTCCTTTGTTCGCCCATTGATGATTTTTCCGCACCTATGGCAGGTAATTCTGTGAAATTCCCCGTTGCTGTATATTTTTCGCCAAACGATATATTGTGGTGCTTTCTCACATATTGGACAGGGCAGCGGTTTAGCACCATCATACAAAACATCACTACCCATCCTCATTCCCTCCGTCCATCTTTGCACCGCAGTTGGGGCAGTAGTTGTACTCACTGTACATATGGTCATTGCATTTGGAACAGCGGTAATACTGCTCATAATCTTCTTCGCCTGTTACAGTCCATATCCACCGACCATGCACCACTTCCACGGCATCCACGGTGGAATCTCCGTATTCCCAATGGTCACAATCATGCACCACTTTCCCACAATGCCGTTGGCACTCTTTACGCATTTTGCAGTTAAGACAGCTTTTCAGCCATGCAAGTTCCTTTTCCAGTTCTACATTTGTGGCATGTAATTGGTGCGACAGTTGTATGATATTTGCTACCTGTTCTTCGGTATAGGCATCTTCGGTAGGAGCACCGTCAATCGTTGCCATGATTTCTGTACCACTCCACATTTTGCGTAAGAACATAAAATTATCTTTAAGCGCATTGGCATCAATCAGCCGCTTTTCATTTGCCATTGCTGCACCTCCCCAAATACAAGGCAGCCACCGAGAGCCCGGCAGAAAAGCCGATCAGACCGCAGCAGATCCATCGTAGGTATTCATAAATCATGGTAATTCCTCCGTCACTCCAAGCAACATTTTAAGCTGTTTCCATATCCTTAGCTGCCGTTTGTCGATGCGGTTTGTTGCATCCTGAAGAAGATATAGTGCAGCATGTATTTTTTCGGCATCTTGCCTCTTTTCTCTGTCAATTTGTCTGGCGAGGTCATTCATCGCCTTTTTCCGGGAATTCATATCGGCATAATTGATAGACAGGTCTCTTCCACTCTTAAAATAAACAGTCAACCGATACGGATGTGATCCAATATTACTATCAGTCTTTCCAATGGACTCTACTTCATCAGCAGAAAACATGAAGTGTTCACTCCAGACTACCATGTTGCACCTCCTCCACATAGCACCAACTCTGGGGCGGACGTTTCAATCCGAACTCGGATACGTGTCGTACCCTGTACCCCTTGGTGGAGCAGTAGTCGATCACATTGGTAACATCCCAAAACCACACCGGTTTTCCTTTTGCATAATCTTCTGCCTGCTGAACAGATACGCAAGCGCTGGAAATCAGTTCCGGCCACCCATCATATAGACGCACCTGCATGGGACTATCGCATACAAACTCTGCCAGGATCTTACCGCCCGAACCGCTTTGACAGCACAATACCCGAAACGGCACTTCCTTAGGACAGGTCTTTCGCATTTCATATAGCTTCAGCCCAGCACGGATGTTACCCAGATGATGCGGCTTTATGGTAGCAATAATGGTTAACATTCCATCTCCTCCTCATCTTTCCCAAACCGGCTTTGGTACATATCGCAGTATTCTTTGGCTGAGCAGTCGCAGCAGTCCTCCAAACCTGCGAAAAAAGAGTCATGGTCGCAGGTGAAACCGCACTCTTTCACCATAATCAACCGATCTTTGGAGTCACTCCAGTCGAGCTCGGTCATTCCTTCTTTGTAATACTTGTCAACTGACGGGATGCGGGTAGCTTCAATTCTGGTATAAGGAACATCCTCACAGGCATCTGTAAGCCGTGCAAGATACTTTGCTTTACCTCTCGTTTCCGCAAATACAACTGCAGAGGCAAATTCGTCTTTTTCTTTTACAATCCAAGCCTTCATTGGTTGACCTCCTTAGGTGGCTGTGGCCAGTTCATCCAATGAGAGACGGAGTAATTATCGTCCTCGTCGTACCAGCAATACCGACCTTTGAAGTCCTTGCCAAATCGCAGAGTTGTGGATTCTTTTTCACCGCTGATCACAACGATAAATTCCGGGTCTGTTCCATATTCCTTCTGATGTTTTTCGTATTCGGCAAAAGGTAGTTTTTCTGTTACAGGGACCCACTGCTGTGCAGCAACCTGTTCAGGGGTAAGCCCAGTGTCTTCGTAAGCAGCCACTTTACACAGCAGTTCTCTTATACCAGCTACACTTACTTCTGCGGGGATATCTACATCGTAATTCTTGTGTTTTCCAACATACGCAACAACGTTGGGTTTAATTACCCTAGTCAATCTTTCCATATTTACCTCCAAATTGTCATTACATCGCCGTGACATGGCTATGCAGAGCAGCCATAGTGTCGATTACCACAACACACCATTCCGGGAAGTTTGCCCGGATCAGAGCCTCTGCCATCGGCGGACTGACTGCATTGCCACAACGGGCAACCTGTTCTTTCTTGGTGTAGGTTCTGCCCATATAGTCCCACTCGATGATGTAATCCGGCGGGAAGCCCATAGCATTGTACAGTTCTCTGGGTGTCAGCATCCGCAGTGTAATGTCTGCGATATAGTAGGCCATTCCACGGATGATCAGAAGGATTACTTCATCATCTGCCAGGTTATAGCCGCAGTACTTATTCAGCAGCTCGCGGATCTGTGGCCAGTACTGCAAGTCCTGTCCCGGGGACATCTTTGCCAATACTGCCCGGCATTCGGCGTATTCCAGCCCCTGTGCCGTAATGGTGTTGAGTGTATCCGCCGGGTGTTGTCCCAGCTCCTGACCTTTGAATTTGACCACATGAGCAGCACACAGGGCGTTATGGTCTATGGCCGTCACTGTGGGCAGTGGCTCTCTGGCATCCTCACCGATCACACCGCCGTAAAACTTTTGGATGTGCGCAGAAACAACGCCTTCATGGTCGCGGCTTGTAACCGTGCCGGCGGGATCTCGCATATCTCTACCGATGGAAGCACTGCGGAATTCACTGAGATGTGCAGACACCACAGCTTCACGATCACGAGAAGTAACAGTGTGCAAAGGCTCCTTGATGTCCAGCGGGTTGCCGTTACCGTAATACTCCACCAGCTGGGCGCTAACCAGTCCGTAGCGATTTGCGGTGTCGATGGTGGGAATTGGTACATTAAGACCGGACGCCCGGACGTTCTCCGTCTGCTCTGTGTGGTATTGAATCAGATTTGCTGCCACCACGCAGGCCTCCTGTTTGGTAACGGTGGTAGGTGCCGGATCTCTCACATCGCGGATACGGTCTCCGCCCCCGGTCTGACCGATACTCATAAGGTTTGCAGCAGCAAAGACCTGTCCACCCGCGGTGCGGATCGTATGTACCGGCTCATTTGCCGGGGATCCAACGCTTCCGCCGGTATTGCTGAAGGTGAAGGGAGCCATAATCGGCTGAGCCATACCGCCGGTATGGTTGCCGGTAACAGTATTCAGCGGATTCTTCAGATCCTGGAGGTGTCCACCGCCACTGTGGTTACATTCCACACCAAACGGAGTAATAACCGGGTTTACCAGCTCATGAGCTCCAACCGCAGTAATTGTACTAAGCGGATTGTTTATGTCCTGCGCTGTGTTATTGAATTTTTGCTGAATGATAAAAGGGTTTCCGCTTTTTATGGTGAATTTATCCACACCGCTGATCACACGCCGCAAGGTGTTATCTGCCAATGGCCTGCGTGCATCAACACCGTATTTCTCCTTAATCTCCTGCTTAGATGCAAAAATCGAATAGCTGGGTAATGCCCAGTCAATGATTTCCGCTGCAGAGCGCCAAGGCTTACACTTACCGGACTTGACCGCCTCGCTGTCTCTGGGTGCGTGGGTAGGCTCTGGCCATACAATGGGGTTGCCATCGCACCGGCCGACTAATGCGAATCGTTTCCGGGTAGTAGGCGCACCGAAGTCAGCCGCAATCAAGGATTGATACTCTACATCGTAGCCCAGACCGTTAATGATTTTCTTCAGCTCAGGGCTATTGCGCTTTAGATGCAGATACTCGCAAATTTCCTCAATGGCTGGGTGATCAGCCGGAATGCCGGTGGTCAGGGCTCCAATAAATGCCTGGAAGGTTTCACCAACTCTGTCGGGATCCGGTATTTCTTTTTCCTCACCATTGATAATCACAGTGATTGTCGGTCCCCAAGTCTGGATTTCTTCCACGTTTTCCATCATCAGAACGCGGGGACGGACATCCAGTGCCCATTTCAGGACGACCCAAGACAGGCTGCGGATTTCCTTTTTGACAGGCTTACCGCCGCGTGCCTTCGAGAAGTGGGTGCAGTCCGGGGAGAACCAGGCTAAACCGACAGGCCGTCCTTTGCAAGCAGCTCTGGGATCTACTTCCCAGATAGAAGTTTGATAATGCTCTGTGTATGGATGATTTGCCTTATGTAAGCGGATTGCTTCCGGATTGTGGTTAATGGCTATATCTGCCGGGCGACCGGTTGCAAGCTCGTATCCAGTACTTGTACCGCCACCACCTGCGAATCCGTCCACGAAGATCTCCGCCATAAAACTGGTTTGTGCTGGGGAATATTCTTGCCTTCTTTTTGCCATATTTTATTCCTCAATTTCTTCCAATCTCTTCTGCCATACCCCACTTGGCACCGGGGTAATTCAGCAGCGCGTTCATATCGGCTTACTCCGTGTGCCTACCAATATGTAAATCACATCGGCGCCTGCTTTGTGTAACCGTGCCAGGTATTTTGCAGAAGGGCACACACCTTTAGCCCACGAATTTAAGTTGTCTCCTCGCATCCCTATTTTACGCTCCGCATCCACCATTTTGGGAAACAGTCGAAGCACTTCGGAATGTGCACGGTAGCCAATTTCTATATCACCTTTCCATCGTTTCATATTGGTATGCCTTCTTTCTTACGATAATCGCCACCATCGATGGCAATGAGCAG
The DNA here is from genome assembly GCA_045537615.1 of Faecousia sp. Classification (GTDB taxonomy): domain Bacteria; phylum Bacillota; class Clostridia; order Oscillospirales; family Oscillospiraceae; genus Faecousia. The sequence continues at coordinate 25,239 of JAZSPV010000021.1, forward strand.
AAGATCAGCGTTTTCAAGGGTACGGCTTTTCCGGTAGGCAGCTCTTGCCATTTCTGTCCGCCGGATAGTATCTACATGATGCTTTCCCATCTGCTCAACAAATTTGTAATGTTCGTACTCACGCATAATCTTGCGCTTTTCACGAATAGCAGTCTCGCGGTCGATGATGCCCATACGGAGCTGCGCATACAGCATCCGGAAGCACAGGTATGTAACCTTATCGGGGTAATCCAGACCGCTGGGTATTTCATCGCCGCTGGCTGCCTGCCGTTCGTAGGGGAAAACTACGCTGTTTGCTTTTGGTTCAGGTACCATATCAATACCTCCGTAGCCTGTTTCCAGCCATAACAGAAGGCGTGGAAGTACCCGTTTGCCTTCAGGTGTT
>JAZSPV010000014.1:0-33236 GCA_045537615.1 Faecousia sp.
TCCGACTTTCCGCACAGTCCATCAGGCTAATACCCATTGTAATGGTACGGATGTCCAAATGCCGCTTATTGATCATATCCAGGGTCTGAAAAATATCATTCCGGTTCAGCATATGCCACCTCAGATTCTGTGCATCGCTTCGAAAATGTCCTCCCGCTGCACGCGGATCGACAATCCCTTAGCCGCGCCGGTTTCCTCCATAATGCCGCACAGCTGAGCAAGCTGCACAGTACACGCAGAAACATCCACAACCATCATCATAGTAAAATAACCCTGCATAACAGTCTGGCTGATATCCAGCACATTGACATTATAGGATGCCAACTGAATACAAACAGATGCAATAATGCCCACAGCATCTTTACCAACAACAGTCACAATTGCTTTCATATTTTATCCCTCACAGTTCATAGTCCGCTGCAACACGGGTATCAATAAAATGATGGAAATGGCTCTTTGCCTCCAGGTGCAGGGGATGTCCGGTGTAGTCTGCCAAAGCCTGCTTGCTTTCAAACTCAGAATACAGCGCATAATCCATACCCTGGAAAGCCTGCCGGATCTCCATGTGCAAAAGGCCGGGAATCTTGCCTACCAGAGGCTCCAGAACCGATGCAATTACTTTGACCGCTTCTGTCTTGTCTACATCCTCCTTTAGTTTGTATACAACGATATGCTTAACCATAAGTTACCTCCTTAGAAAAAATACCGGGATCGGAATGCCGATCCCGGTATGTAGTGTCTTGATTACTCAGCCTCAGTCTCGGCCACGACCTCAGCGGTCTCGTCAGCAGGTGCTTCTTCCTCAGCCTCTGCAGCATCCTCCAACAGAACACGGATAGACAGAGAAATACGCTTGTTCTCTGCATCCACGTCGGTGATCTTAACCTGGACCTCCTGGCCCTCGCTCAGCACATCCTCAGGCTTACCAATGCGCTTATTAGCGATCTGGGAGATGTGAATCAATCCGTCAACGCCGGGGATGATCTCAGCAAAAGCGCCGAAGGTCATCAGCTTAACGATCTTAGCATTCACAACATCGCCAACATTGTAACCAGTCATGAACTGATTCCAGGGGTTCATCTCAGCGGTCTTGTAGCCCAAGGAGATCTTGCGCTTTTCAGCATCGAAGGAGATGACGTAAACATCGATCTCATCACCAACACTGACAACGTCAGCAGGGGTCTTGATGCGGTTCCAGCTCAGCTCGGAAACGTGGACCATGCCGTCTACACCGCCAATATCAACAAATGCACCGTAAGAAGTCAGGGACTTTACAGTACCGTGGTACTTAGCACCCTCCTGGATTTCGCTCCAGATCTTCTCCTGTGCAGCCTTGCGGCTCTCTGCATTCACAGCACGGATAGAGCCAATCACACGGCGGCGAGCACGGTTGACCTCAGTGACCTTCAGCTCAACAGTCTTGCCCACCATGCCGGTCATGTCGCCGCCCTTGGCGATACCGGACTGAGAAGCAGGGATAAATACACGGATGCCCTTCACATTGGCAACCAGGCCGCCCTTGTTTTCTTCCGTGATGGTGCCTTCCACAGTGGCCTTCTCTTCGCACCAGGTAGCCATCTCATCCCAAACCTTCATACCGTCCAGCTTCTTCTTGGACAGCTGGCAGGTACCTTCCTGATCGTTAACGCGAACGACAAACACCTCGATCTCGTCACCAACCTTGAGGATGTCCTCAGGCTTCACAGAAGGATCGGTGCTGACTTCGTCATAAGGAATATAGCCGGCATGCTTGGTGCCCAGATCGACCTGGACTTCAGTAGCGCCGATACCGGTAACGATACCGAGGACCTTATCTCCTGTATTTAAAGTTTTGATGGACTGCTCGAGAAGTTCCGCAAAGTTCTCCTCCTGTACAGCCTCAACATTCATAATTTCGCTCATAGTCTTGTTGACCTCCTTTATAATCCACGCCGGGGTTGATGCTCCGGCAGTGATTCCAACATCACTTACACCGCTGAAAAAACCAGGTTCCAGTTCCGATTCATTATCCACCAAAACCACTTTTTCGCAGTGTTCCCGACAAATCATAGCAAGGCGGCCTGTGTTGGAACTTTGGGTGTCACCTACAACGACCATAGCCTGACAAATCGTACTTAAATTTGCCGCTTCGCTTTGCCGGGATTCAGTAGCTTTACATATTGTATCAAAAATTTTCAAGTTAGTAAACTGTTTTTTTGCAAAATCGACGCACAAATTCCACAAAGATTCGGTAGAAGTGGTTTGACAAACCATGCAAATCGGCAAATCCTGTGCCGGTTTTTCCGTTTCCACCCAGCTTTGCAGTTCTTCACAGCTCTCAAAGATCATGCACTTTTCGCACCAACCGGCAATTCCCTCCACCTCCGGGTGGGAACGTGTACCAATGATCACAGGAAGTCTGCCCTCTGCCTCCGCTTTGCTGACGATTCCGTGGATCCGTTTTACAAAGGGACAGGTGGCATCAATGATCTCCACGCCTTGTTTTTCTAACCGTTCATACACAGACCGGGTCACGCCATGGGAACGGACGACTACCACTTCACCTGGCTGGGCAGCCTCCGGAGATTCAATCACCCGGACCCCCATCGATTCAAAGCGGGCCACTGCATGCCGATTATGAATAATGGGTCCCAGTGTCACCACAGGTTTCCCCTGCTGTGCTGCCTGCTCCACAAGCTCCACCGCTCTGTTTACGCCAAAGCAAAAACCTGCACTTTTGGCAACTTTTACACTCATAGTGGAATTTTCTCCCCGATAATTTTCTTCATAGCTGCCACTACGCCCGGAATATCCAATGCAGAGGTATCCAGCAACACAGCATCATCAGCCTGTTTCAGCGGTGCAATAGGACGGTGGGTATCTTGATAATCCCGCTGCTCGATCTCCTTTAATGTCTGTGCAAAGTCTGCCTTCTGCCCCTTGGCGATCAGTTCATCGGTACGGCGCTTGGCACGGACCTCCGCAGAAGCCGTCAGGAAGATCTTCACCGTTGCATTGGGAAGAACCACCGTGCCGATATCTCTGCCGTCCATGATTACATTGTTCTTTCTGGCAACCTCTCGCTGCATGTCCAGCAGCATATCCCGGACCACCTTATGGGCGGACACCAGGGAAGCCTTTTGGGAAATGTCCTGGGTGCGGATCTCATCGGATACATCCATACCATTCATGATCATGTGCTGCTTGCCAGTTTCATCGTACTCGATCTGAATGGTCAGTTCGTCAATGTAGCGTTCCACGCCATCCACATCCTTAGGGCTGACCCCCAGCAGATCCAAAAAATAAGCAACGGTTCTATAAATTGCGCCGGTATCTACGTAGTGGTAACCCAGTTCCTTTGCCAGGGCTTTTGCAATGGTACTTTTGCCTGCACCGGCAGGTCCGTCAATTGCGATAGAAAACGTTTTAGCCATCATCAAACACCTCTTTATTTATCGCCGCAGTTTTGCAAGGGCTGCTGCTTCCCTGTTGATTACTTCCTGTGCGGTGAGTCCTAATTTAACACCCACCTGTCCGGGGTCAAGCGGCAGGCCGCCTTCCAACCCGTAGCGCAAAGTCAGAAGTTTTGCATCCTCCTGGGACAGACCGGCAAGAAGATCCTGTATCCGTTGCCGCATCTGAAAATACGCCGTATCCTCTACCGCTTGGTCCTCTTCCTGCGGCAGCTGTTCCGGCTCAGGCTGACGGACGTGGTTCAGTGTTCTGGCATTGGCAACCATTGCAAAGACCGTTTCCGCCTCCTGCAGGCTGACATGAAGACCTTCGGCAATTTCCTCCATGGTTGGATTACGACCAAGCTCCGTCAAAAGCCGCTCATCCACACTGCGGTAATCTTCCATAGCCTGCCGAAGCTTTTGTCCCATGCCGGAAACACGGGCCTGCTGCATCACTGCACCTGCTAAATACTGGCAGATCCACCAACGACAGTGATCTTCCACATCGCCGCCCTCATAGCAAATAAGGCTCTCCCATAGACCGAGAGCTGCTTCCTGCAACAGATCCAAAAGCAAAACGCCTCTGCCCACAAATTCCTGGGAAAGCGAAACGGTGTTGTGCAGCATCAGATTTGCAAGCTGTTCCCGGACGCTGGCATTGCCACCGGCCAACTCTATTGCCAAAGCCTGAGGATCACCGGCTGCAGGAATTGCCGCCAATTCCTCTAAATACAGTCGGAGGGGATCCCCTTTGGGAAGTCCGGAAAGCAGCTCTCCTTTTTCTGCCAACTGCTGCTCCATTCGCAGCCGCGCTGCCCCTTCTCCAACGGAAGGCAGCACCGGCAAATCGCAGATATCCAGTGTGATCTGTTTCTGTCGCAAAAGGCGCAAGGCTTCCTCTACCTGCTCCTGGGACCCGTCCTCCAACAGTGTCAGAAGCTGGGCGGCCCCGAACGTACTGCCATAAGGCGCAGCCTCAATCGCTTGCTCCCAGGGAGATTCTTCAAATGTAATATCCAATTCGCTCATTCCAGGAAATCCTCCAATCCAAGACCGGCAACCAGCTTTTGCAGCTTGTCCATGGCCTGACGCTCAATCTGCCGTGTCCGCTCCTTAGACACGCCCAAAAGAATGCTGATCTCCTCCAAAGAGTGACAGATTCCATCCTCGTCCATGCCAAAATGCATACGCAAAACCTTCTGCTGCCGCTCAGTCAGCATCCCAAGCAGTTCCTCCACTGTTCGCTTCAACTCACCGCGCACCAGTTCCTCATAGGGCTGAGGTGCCTGCAGATCCTCCAAAAGCAGCTGCAGTGTCCCATCCTCACCGGCAGGGGCATCCAACGAACACACCTGGGGCAGCAACTCCAACAACTGGGATACCTTTTGCTGGGGCATTTCACATCTGTGTGCAATTTCCGCTACCGTAGGCTCCTGGCCTGTTTCCTGCAGCAACGCAGCACGGACTGCCACCAGCTTTCGCATTTTCTCCATAGTGTGCAGAGGTACGCGGATCAGCCCTGCATGATTCAGTACGCATCGGTTTACCCCTTGCCGGATCCACTTGGTGGCATAGGTAGAAAACCGAACATCCAACGTATAATCAAAATTCCTGGCTGCGGCCAATAATCCAATACTTCCTTCCTGTATCAGATCCAAAAGCGGGACACCGCGGCCGGCATATTCACGGGCCACAGATACTACAAGGCGAAGATTGGAATTGACCATTGTACGGATGGCCTCCTCCTCTCCCCGGGCGCAGCCCATAGCAAGGGTGCGCTCCTGCTGTGCAGAAAGCAAGGGGAAGCGCCGAATTTCATGCATATACTGACGCACATCATCCTCTTGGGTTTGGGCAGTATTCTTTTTTTCAAGTAGGGCTTCAGCCATTACTTCGTTCCTTTGCTTTCTTTCAGTTTGTTCCGAAATGCCAGCAGATCATCGTCGCTGGCAATATTTTTTGCCTGTGCCGATTCCCGGACAGTACGCACACAATCGCGGAATGCTTTCTCATTAACCGGCCCCTGCTGCCGCTGACAGATTGCAGCAATATGGGACATTTCATCCGCTGTCAGGTCGGTCAGCACACTCATGCTTACCGTAAGGCCTTGGTTATGACGCGCTAACAACTGGTCGTAGACCTTCCCAAGGAGCGCAACGGAGAAATCACTGCTTTTCAGACTGCCGCCGCTATCCAGCAAAGACGGATCCTTCAATGCAAGGGCAATGATTCCCTCCTCGGCAACTGCCGATTTCATATTATCATAACGGATAGTCCGGCTCTTAGGCTGCAGCGCCTTGACCGGTGCCAAATCCATCTGCTCCTGGCGTTTCTTTTCCCGGGCTATCCGGCGCTTATATGCCTTGCCGATCTCCATATTCATGGATTCCGGACTGATTTTTCCTGCTTCCGCCACACGACCACCGTAAATCTCCCGCTGAACTGCACTGCCCAAGGTAGAGATCAGTTCCGCAGCCTCATGGATGAACTGAATGCGCTGATCATCCTCCCGCAAATCGTACTTTTTGGCAATGGCATTGATTTGGTACTCCACTCTGTTGGAAGATCCCTCCAACAAAAGCCGGAACTTATCCGCACCAAACTTGTGTAAAAATTCATCCGGATCCTTAGCATCCTTCATTTGCAGGACCTTGACCTTGATTCCTGCTTTTTCCAACATAGGAATCGCCCGTTTGGCTGCACGTTGACCGGCTTCGTCACTGTCGTAGGTCAAGACGACTTCTTCCGTGTAACGGCTCAGCAATGTCACCTGTTCCTCTGTCAAAGATGTGCCAAGGGATGCCACGGCGTTGTCAAAACCAAACTGATGCAGGGTCACTACGTCAATATTGCCCTCCACCAGGATCATATAGCCCTCTTTTGTCTTCTTGGCATAGTTCATGCCAAAGAGATTCTTGCGCTTGTTGAAGATCAGCGTTTCGTTGGAGTTTAAGTACTTAGGCTTGGAATCGTCCAGGACACGTCCGCCGAAACCAATGACATTACCACGGACATCAATGATCGGGAACATCAAGCGGTTGCGGAAACGGTCATATATGCGGCCGTTCTTCTCTCCTACCAGGTCTGCATCCCGGAGTTCCTGGTCTGTGTAGCCCTTTTTCTTCATGGCATCCACAAGGGCATTCCAGGAATCGGGGGCATAGCCAATGCCAAAGCGCGTTACGATGGACTTATTCAATCCGCGTTTTTGAATATAGGCCAGGCACTGAGCACCCTGGGGTGCATATAATTGTTCGTTAAAGAACCGGCCTGCTTCCTTCATCAGTGCCCAAAGGCGCTCCTGCTGACGGTAGCGACTTTGGTACTGCTCATCCTCCGGGACCGCCATTCCGGCGCGCTTGGCAAGTGAGCGAACTGCATCCGGATAGCTCAGTCCCTCGATCTCCATCATAAAATTCACTGCGTTACCGCCCTTGTGGCAGCCAAAGCAGTAATAGATGCCCTTTTCAGGAGCTACGGAAAAAGATGCCGTCTTTTCGCCATGGAAAGGACAAAGGCCAAAAAGATTGCCGCCTGACCGTTTCAGACTGACATACTGACCAACCACATCCTCAATGGGATTACGGGCCACCAGTTCATCAATAAATGATGGGGGAAATGCCATAACAACGCGCCTCCTTTCATATCAGGCTTATAATAGCACAAATCCTGGGTAATAAACCGGACATCATTCGCGAATATGCCATCCGTCCGGGATAAATAGTTGGGTATATTTGTCTACGGCATAATTATCTGTCATGCCCGCAATATAGTCACAGACGGTGCGTTCCATACCGTCGAAGGACATTTGGGGCTGAAAATCCGTCGGCAGCGCTTCCGGGTGTTGATAGTAATACTCATAAAGACGTTTGAGCATGTCCTTTGCCTTGGATTCCTCCCCCTTAACAACAGGGTTCAGGTAGACCTTCTGGAACATGAAGGTGCGCAAGTCCCGAAGTGCGCTGTCCACCTGTTCAGACAGTCCGATCTTTCCGGTTTCCCGGGATGTACGAATCATATCAGATACCAACGTATCCACCCGTTGGCTATGGCTTTCACCCAAAACACGGGCCAATGTACGGGGAACATCCCTTTCCGACAACACACCGGCACGAATGGCATCATCAATATCATGGTTGACATAGGCAATCTGATCGGAACGGCGAACGATCTGACCCTCCATGGTTTCAGGCAACCGGTCACCGGTGTGTCCCAAGATACCCATGCGGACCTCGTAGCTCAAATTCAAGCCGGCACCGTCCCGCTCCAAAACATCCACCACCCGCAGGCTCTGCTCATTATGACGGAAGGGTTTTCCGATACACTCGGAAAGAGCCCCCTCTCCTGCGTGACCGAAGGGCGTGTGTCCTAAATCGTGTCCCATAGCTATGGCTTCGGAAAGGTCCTCGTTCAGTCCCAGAGCCCGGGTAATGGTTCGGGCAATTCTCGCCACCTCAATGGTGTGGGTCATGCGGGTTCGGTAATGGTCACCCTCCGGCTGCAAAAACACCTGGGTCTTATGCATCAGGCGGCGAAAAGATTTGCAGTGGACAATTCTGTCCGTATCATGCTGATAGTTGGTACGCATATCGTTCTCATCCAATTCCTGGGGACAGGGTCTGCCCTTGCTTTCATCGGAAAACGCCGCATTGGCAGACAGGTGAATATGCTCCTTCTTTTCCAGTTCCTCACGAACAGACATTTGCTTCACTCCCCTTTTCAACCGGGAATGCCCGGTATTCCTTGCCGGTTTCCAGCCCCTCCACCGTGCCGGCAGTCATATCTGTCAGCTTGTCTAAAAAGGTTTGGGTCTGTCCCTCGGCGATCAGTATTTCCAGCTCCACCTCTGCTCCAAACTGGGTATCCCGAAGAATACCGCCAAAGGCCTCCACTTCCAGCTTCACGCGTTCATAAAAGGTGTAGGGGCAGGGCACATACAGCACCGACCATACGCGTTTTACGGACTTTCCGGCAGCATCTACTGCCAGCTTTGCGCCCTTGGTATAGGCCCGGACAAGGCCGCCTGCACCCAGTAAAACGCCTCCAAAATAACGGGTCACAACGCATACCACATTGTAAAGCGCTTCCCGCTGCAAAACCTGCATCATGGGATTTCCGGCTGTGCCGCCGGGTTCTCCGTCATCGGAAAAACGCATAGGCCCGTCCTTAATCACATAGGCCCAACAGTTATGAGAAGCATCATAGTGCTGCTTTTTCATCTCCTGGATCCGCAGAAGGGCTTCCTCCTCCGTTTCCACACACCAGACCCTTCCAATGAAACGGGATTTTTTCTCTATAAATTCATCCTCGCCGTAACCGGAAGGTACCAGGTATTCGTCCAAGGTCAGCACTCCTTCGTGATATAGTCCTTTAGCTTGCCGTAAAGTATGGGATCCAATATGGTTTCCGCCACGATTCCTTCTGCCGTATATTCCAGATTCAACACCTGGGCGCCGCTATGCAGTGTCTCGACCATACCTCCCATAGAATAAGGCAGTGTCACCCAAACATGATGCCGGCTGTGGCCCAAGGTCTTTTCAATGGATTCCAGCAGTTGGGCCATTCCCTGTCCGCTTTTGGCTGACATTCTAACCACATCTTCACCAATGGGGATATCCTCAGGGCTTACCAGGTCGGCTTTGTTATAACAGCGCAGAACCTTGGTGCCGGGCTTAGCCAGTTTGGCAATCAGTCTGTCCACAACCGCAATATGCTCCTCCCGGTTTGGGTCGGAGGAATCAATCACATGCAGCAAAAGGTCTGCATATTCCAGTTCCTCCAAAGTTGCCCGGAAAGCATCTACCAAATGGTGGGGAAGCTTGGCAATAAAACCTACCGTATCCGATAGCACCACATCCAGATTATCCGACACATGAAGCTGCCGGGAGGTGGTGTCCAAAGTGTCAAACAGACGGTTATTTGCCGGAATACCTGCATCTGTCAGCTGGTTCAATAAGGTGGATTTGCCTGCATTGGTATAGCCCACAATGGCAACCACCGGCACGGAGTTCTTCATCCGGCGCTCCCTTTGGACTGCCCGGACATGGCGTACCTGTTCCAGCTCAGATTGCAGTCTAGCGATTCGTTCCCGGATGTGACGGCGGTCGGATTCCAGTTTGGTTTCACCGGGTCCCCGGGTACCAATACCACCGCCCTGACGGGATAAGCTTTTTCCCATGCCGGAAAGCCGGGGCAGCAAGTACTTGTACTGGGCAAGCTCTACCTGCAAACGGCCTTCCTTTGTCTTTGCCCGTTGGGCAAAAATATCCAGGATCAGCGCGCTTCTGTCCAAAACCGTGACCCCCAGAATTTCTTCCAGCGCACGGATATGGCCAGGAGAAAGTTCATTATCGAATATAACCATGGTAGACTGGGTAAATTCCACCAGCATTTTTACTTCCTGGGCTTTTCCTTCACCGATGAAGCTGTGGGAATCCGGCGTATGGCGATTTTGCAGAACTATTCCGGTGCAAAAGCCACCGGCTGTTTCCAAAAGCGCTTCCAGTTCCTCCAATGTCTCGTCTGTAGCTGTCTGAGCCTGGGTAAAGCAATCCGCATTCAGACCTACAAGCACCGCACGCTCCTGCTGATTGTTTTCAAAATTCGATTCCATTCTTGTCCTCCGGGGAAGCGATACTCCCCCTCATTTTACTTTTCGTACTATTATAACACATAAAATCCATTCTGCACAGTATTTTATAAAGGAATTTACAAAAAGTTCTTCGGCCCGGCAGGTCGAAGAACGTTTCTTAAATATAAAGAAAAAGCCTGTACAAAATGTACAGGCTTTCATTCTTACTTCAGACCGAAACGCTTATTGAAGCGATCGACACGTCCACCGGTGTCAACCAGCTTCTGCTTGCCGGTATAGAAAGGGTGGCACTTAGAGCAGATTTCAACTCTGATGTCCTTCTTGGTGGAGCCGGTGGTAAAGGTGTTACCGCAGGCGCAGCGAATTGTAGTCTGTTCGTACTCAGGATGGATGCCTTCTCTCATGTTGTTCACCTCTTTCTTCCAATGTAAAAGGGCATAGTTGCCCTAGCAATCTTTAATCGCCCGAGTATCATAACACATCAGGCAAGTAAATGCAAGTGTTTTTTTAGGAAAATTCTAAAAAACCCATTAAAACGCCCAATTCCCCTTGCGGAACACCGGCACGACCCTGCCATCACGGGTGATGGCATCAATGTCCATGGTATCACAGCCAATCATAAAGTCCTCGTGAATCATAGAATCGTTGATACCCAGCTGCCGGCACTGCTCCAATGTTTTATTGTGGTGGTCGACAATGGTATCGGCGTAGCCCATGCCCATAGCCAGGTGGCAGGAGGCATTCTCGTCGAACAATGTATTATAGTACAAAATACCACTTTCGCAGATAGGGCTGCGCTGCGGCACCAGTGCGCACTCACCCAAATAGGAAGCACCCTCGTCCATGGAAAGCATGGTGTTGAGCAACTCCTCTCCCCGTTCTGCCTTCGCCTCCACCGCTTTGCCATTTTCAAAACGGATGCTGAAATTGTCAATGATCTGGCCTTGATAGGACAGGGGCTTAGTAGAATAGACAATACCCTCCGCCTTGCCGCGCATGGGAGAAATAAAACATTCTTCACTGGGAATATTCGGATTGAACCGAATCCCTTGCCGGCTGACCTCCGCACCACCGCAGAACTGTGCCTCCGGGATCATACCCACAGTCAAATCTGTTCCGTTATCAGCAGTATAGTGCAGGCTTTCAATTCCAAGACTGTTCAGGTAGGCACAGCGCTCCTTCAGGTTTGCATTGTGTTTTTCCCAGGCGGCAATCGCGTCGTCCTCCACACGGGAAGCCTCCAAAATTGCCTGCCACAGCTTCTCAACGGCTTGTGTTTTGGAGCAGCCCGGGAACACCTTCTTTGCCCATGCAGCACCGGGAACGGCTGCAATACACCACTGATCCACACCCTCCAACTGGTCTGTATAGGGCTTCGTGATGGGATAGCTCAGCTTTCTGGCTTTTGCCACCTTCTCCATATTCATACCCTTCAAACCATCCGGATCCTCGGAAGTCAAATGGATTCGGCAAGGCACTGTATCTACAAAATGCTGGTACCGGGCAATCTGCCAATCGGTCACTTCCCCCAGGGTTTTAACAGACTGATAACGGGTATGCACCTTTTTCAGCGGTTGATAGCTCCACTCTACAATGACCTTTTTGGCTTTCGCTCTGTATGCCTCCTCTACCACCATTTGCACAAATTCCGGCTGGTCAAGTGCTGCATACACCAAAACCTCCTGCCCCTTTTGCACATTCACGCCACTTCGGACGATCAGTCTTGCATATTCTCTCAAAACGGATTTTTTCATCGTCATTACCCCTTTCAGATTTTTTCTTATTTTAGCAAAATATTTTTTCTTCGTCAATTGCGCACCGGGATTTTTTGCAGTATAATAATAGCCAAAGCAAGTTGAGGTGATACACTGTGTTGACAAAAGAACAGTTTCACGAAAAAATTTCCGCCGGTATCCGTTTCCTGGACGGTGCTACCGGATCTAATTTAATGAAGGCCGGTATGCCAAGGGGCTGCTGCACAGAGCAATGGGTCCTGTCCCATCCGGATGCCCTCATTGCGCTGCAAAAAGCCTATGCCGATGCAGGCAGTCAGATTCTCTATGCCCCCACCTTTCAGGCCCAGCCAATCGCTCTGGAAAAGGTAGGTCTGGCAGACCAAACAGAACAGATCAACGCCCAACTGGTAGCCTTGTCAAAGAGCATTTCTCCCGATGTGCTGGTGGCCGGTGATCTGACAACCCTGGCAACTTTTACCGATAGCTGGGATCCCGATAAATTTGATCTGCTGGTTGATAATTACCGCCGTCAAATCCAGGGCTTGTTGGAGGGCGGTGCTGACCTTCTGGCCGCAGAAACCCTGCTCTACCCCCAGGAGGCCGAAGCTATTTTTACCGCCGCTGAATTGGAAGGTGCCGGTGCTGTGATGTATAGCTTTACCATGCAGCCTGACGGCTCTCTGTTCTCCGGTATGGATGCCGGCAAAGTTTTACGGGAACTGGAGGATACAGGTGCTGCTGCCGTGGGTTTTAACTGTGTTGGTGCCGATATGATGACACCCTATCTTGTCAGCAAGCTGCGGCGCAGTGTAAAAGGTCCGCTGATATGTAAGCCCAACGCAGGAATCCCGGTAATTAAAGAAGACAATCTCCCCCATTACCCCATGGGTCCGGAGGAATTTGCCTCTATTTGCGCCGATTGTGTAAACATGGGCGCAACCCTCATTGGCGGCTGCTGCGGCACTACACCTGCCCACATTGCAGCCCTTAAATAAGATTTAAGTTGGTGAATATGAAAGATTACATTCTCAGGACACTGCCTGATAACTGTACCTGGAGGGATACCGTTTACTGGTTTGAGACCATTGACTCCACAAACACTTACGCCAAGGAATTGGCCGCAAAGGGTGCGCCTCACGGCACTGTACTCATCGCAAATCAGCAGACCGCCGGACGGGGGCGCCTTGGCCGCAGCTTCCACAGCCCACCGGGTAAAGGCATTTATCTGTCTGTGATTCTGCGCCCTGACTGCACTGCCCAGCAGCTTATGCACCTGACCTGTGCCGTTGCTGTTGCTGCCTGCAATGCCATTGAACAGGAAACCTCCTTTCGCCCCGGTATCAAATGGATCAACGACCTGGTGGCTGACCGCAAGAAACTGGGCGGCGTATTGACAGAACTGACTATTGATCCTGGGACCCAGTGTGTGCAGTATGCGATCATTGGCATTGGAATCAACTGCACCCATACAAAAGCGGATTTTCCTGCAGAAATACGGGATATGGCCACTTCCCTTTTACTGACAACCGGAAATGCGCCCGACCCTGCCGCTCTTTCCGCTGCACTGGTCCACGCCCTTTGGGAAATGGACCGCTCCCTTATGACCGATGCTGCCAATCTAATGGCACAGTATCGGGAAAATTGCATCACCCTGGATCAGCCCATTGTGGTGCTCAGCGGTGATACGCGCCGGTACGGCAAGGCCTTGGATGTCAGCGATGACGGCAGTCTCTACGTAGAATATGTCGACGGCAGCACACAGTGGGTCTGCTCCGGAGAAGTCAGCATCCGGGGCATGTACGGCTACAGCTCATAAAAATTTTTATTGCATTTTCCTGTGAACTTGGTTATACTGATAATGAGAATATAATTTGGGAGGCGTTATTATGAAAGCATGGAGTATTATTTGGAGAATCCTCGTGGCTCTGACAGTCCTGGCCGGCATCATTTTCGTGATCGCTGCCTTCGGCGACAAGATCGTTGCATGGTCCAAGAAGCTGACACGCAAGGTTATCAACACCTTCCGCAAAGCTCCTCTGACGATCTATGATCAGGAAGAAGATTTTGAAGATGGCGAAGTTGAAGCCCAGGATTTTGAAGCCGAATAAGTATATAAGCGCAAAAATTCCGCAGCAAAATTTGCTGCGGAATTTTTATATTATAGCGAAAAGTTCGGATTTCACTCTGCATACACATTAATTACCAACAAATTCAAGAAAAACAGACTGCTGCATTTCTTGACTTTGCACACAGATTATTATAGAATATTTTTTGTAACTTTTACAATAAAGCAGGTGCTGATTTTGAACGAAGGATTTGTTCGCAGGCCGTCGGGTTTGGAATCTTTTTTTATTGACCTGGATACCTGCGGCTGCAATATGACATTCCATTACTTCTTAAAACTAAATAAAAAGCCTTCTCTTAAGAAGCTGGATGCTGCCATGGCCCATGCCGTTCAGACGCACGATGGCATTAACCTGCGATTTGTCAAAAACTTATGGCGCAAGTCCGACTATCTGCCATCTTGCAGCATTGTGGAAATTGAATCTGACGACATTTATAACTACAAAGCTACCAGACTAAATTTTCGTAAAAATACCATCGCCCTGAACGTATTACATATCAGCGGGACTGACACATGGTATTTGTGCTTTGACTTCTTCCACGGCGCTGTGGACGGACGCAGCGGTATTCTGTTTATTTATGATTTTTTCCAGATTCTGAATGGCGGAGCCCTGAAGGAAAACAACTTTTCCATATCCGATCAGGATATCATTATTCCCAAAGGAAAGCCCGTCCGCTGGATGGGAAAAAACAAAATTCCTCTCAGGCCAAGCTGCGTACCCAAATACTGGAAACCTAGAAGAAACGGTGAGGACAGAACCATTGTTCTGAAAACCGACGCCTTGACCCGTGGTTCTGCCGCCAAGCTGGCTGCTGCCGTTGCCAAGTGCTTTACCAGCAAAACCGCTAAGATGATTATTCCTGTAGATATCCGCAGGTTTGCAAAGGAATCCGGCAGTGTCCTGTTTGGCAATCTGATCGCGCCGATTTTCATCGATGCCAACACCCTGCGAAAGGTGGATGAACTGCACACAGAGATTATAGAATATGTAAAACAAAAGCCTCTGCTGACATCCATTATTTCAAAACTGTCACTGTACAACCGATTTCCTGTGAAGCTGCGGCAGGCAATTCTGCGGATTTTGATTCCAATGGTTATGGCAAGCAATCGCTTTATTTGCTGCGCCTTAGTTTCTCCCATCGGCCTAATCGAAAGCAGCAAGCTGCAAACAAAGGATTTTCAGGTTGAGGATGTTTCTGTAACCTTTATCTCTTTCCCTTTCACAGCTTTTACCGTAACCAGTGTGCAGTTTAATGACCATACCAACACCACCATCGCATGGCACAGCGGTAGAGTTTCCAAAAAAGCCGTCTCCTCTTTGATGGAGGATATCAATTGTTGTATCCATACTTAGAAATTAGAACCCGTCTACGGTTCTTTGATAAATAAAAAACCCACCCTGACAGGGTGGGTTTTTTACTTGGCAGAGGATGAGGGATTCGAACCCCCGCAAACGGAGTCAGAGTCCGGTGTGCTACCGTTACACTAATCCTCTAAGTGGCAAGCACGGGTATTATTATAACCAATATGCAACAAATGTCAAGCACTTTTTTCCATTTTTAGCCCATATTTTTGCCCAGCACAATTTCAGTTTTCCCACTAGCGGCGCGATTTATTCCTATGCTGTTCCCTTTTCCCAAGGGAATGGCTTCCCTTTCAAAACATCCCTTCGAATGTATCGAAATGTTGCCTTCTCCCCCTGCTGCGCAAGCATAGTCAGAATATAAGTCAGCTCCTGCAATGTCTGGGGATGCATCAACAGCCGCTCCTTGCTGCGCTCCAAATATTCCAGCGCTGATGACGGATGGTAATCCTTTCCCTGATAGACCATGCAGGCTGCCCGACGATCCATAACCATCTCCACCAAATAGCGCCTTGGCATGGGTACAGACTCGTATTTCCGGGTTTGAAGGTTCATGTCCGTCCAATACTCAAAGTGGTGGCGGTTTCTTCCTTTATGATGCATCCACGCCTTGCTGTATCCCACCTGTTCCCGTTCTGCGGCATTGGGGCTGCGGTCTCCCTGATAATAATGGATACCGCTGCAAAACTCTGTGGGAGAATATTTGGACAGGTCGTGGGTCAAGCCCTGTCTGTACAACCCAACACGAAAACATCCGTCACGGACCAGCCAGCGGTGCCAGGTAATCGTTTTAAAATGCTCCCAAAGCTTCATTTCCGTTGCCTACACCTTTCCAACTATCAATTGTCTGCACACAGCTCTTTCCACCAATTTATGCAGATTGCGTTTAATTACCCATCAACCGTGTAACGTCTTACTGTCGGTTGCTCCAAGCTGCATATAGCAAGGAGCAACCGACAGTAGCTTAATGTGTTGTTATCCCGCGTTTTCCATATCCTGTCGGAAGTTAGGGATATTCCATGTGTTCATAACATTTGCATATTTCTGATACATGGCTACCAGCTTTGTAAAACCGCTGCCCTGAATCGTTCCGGTTGCATCTGCTTTCTCTACCAGCTGCTTCAAGCTATAGCTGATCGTATTGCTGAAAATATAACCGTCTTTTGTCCGGACATAGGCCCTGCCATAGATAGGCCGGTTCGCATTGCTTGCATTCACTGCGTCAGTCTTGTTCTGCTTCATAACACCGGTAAGCAATACACTGGTCAGCTTTCCGTCATTTGTCCAGCTTTCCGCATCTGCAGCCGTCCAAAAACTGGCGATGCTGTTCAGGGTCGGCTCCTCGTATGCATTCAAGATTACGCCAAAGCTAACCACTTCCTTAGCGATCAGCTCATCACCGCCGAACGCGCCGGTGTAATACATGCCAACTTCATCAGGTCGCAAGCTCAATGTGGGCAAGCGCAGTTTCAGACGGTGGAAGGACAAGCCGTCTGCTTCCTTGACTGCATAATACGGATCACGGTAGTTGTCCTGCACAGCGCCTACAGAGTTTGCAGGCACAGCTTGGATATTTCCGGTATATGTACCGGTAATCTTTCCGTATCCAGCTTCGTCTTCCACTGTATAGTCATCTGTTTGAGAATCCATGCAATACAGGGTCGCTCCGTTATCAACTGTGAGCGCGCCGCCCAGGTTATAACCATTGAGGTCCAGATAGAGATCCTTGGTGAGCGTGAGATTGGCATCAACGCCATCGTACAGCTTCACATAGTTCAGATCCTCAGGCGAATATACATAATCCGCAATTGCGCCTTCCAATGTGCCGTATTCTGTGGCATTTCCTGCAGCGTCCAGAATTGCAACACTGCCCATGATGTAAAGGTTCGTCCCCTGCACCCTGGCGCCCATCTCGCTGTTGGCAAAGGTAATGGCATTGGCATTTAGGGTCATACCTTCCGTGCAGTTACCAATATCTGTGCCGCTGGTCAGTTCCTGGGCATAGTCAAGGCGCACAGAGCCGGTAAAGGGTTTGGAGGATGCGTCGATCACAAATTTATCTGCACTGCTGACATTAAAATAGACATCCTCAATCACGGCATCACCGGAGATCTTCACACTGCCGTAAGTATGAGAGTAAATTCCACATCCGGTGCCTTGTGTCGGTGTCAATGTTTGACTGTAGGTATATCCATTGGTCGCGTCACCGGAAACCGTACCGGTGATCAGCTTAAACTCGCCGCTGTCAATTTTTCCGCCGTACATATTAAACTGGCCGTTGGAGAACACAGTCGCACCCAAGGGCAAAAGGCCTTCATAAGCTGACGTAGAAGGCGCACCGCTTTTCAGATAGGTTCCTGTAAACGAGTATCCTACACCGCCTGTAATAGTACCACCGTACATGTTGAAGGTTCCTCTGGTATCCACCACGCCACCTGTGCGAGCCGAATGAACGCCGCGCTGCTGATAAGTCAACGTACCGCTATAGAGGTTAAAGGTATTGCCACCATCTACATAAACTGTGGATCCACCGTAACCACCGGCTGCACCAAGGCTGCCACCGCTTCCCATGAGCTTACCGGTCTTGTTATCTGACAGGTCCATGACGCTGAGCACAGTTCCACCAGAGGCGAGTTCGACAGCCCGGAATTGGCCTTCATAGGCGCAGCCGTTCAAATCAAGACATACCTGCTGACCTGCTTGAATGCTCATCGTCACGGAGCGAGCATCATCTATCAGATAATAGTGGCCGGTATAAAGCTTTGCATCCCCATCAAAATTCTTCCATATGACTGGTTGATTGCAATGTTCACAGGTTTTCTCCCGGGTCATGGTTCCTTTAGTAGCTAAGGTTTCCAGTATCTGATCAAACAACTCGATCATATGCTCGCCGGTACCCTTTTCATAATATGTGAGGTTGGATTCATAACAACCGGTCGACCATTGCTTAGAGCCTTGGTTATAATCGTATGCCCGAGAATTGGGAATATAGCTCTTTCCTCCGTTGCAGTAGCCCAAAACAAAAGGCGTTCCGTAGGTGTCAGCCACCAAATTGCCCCATGCATTGGTTCCGTCGGAGTTGTAGTAATAGTCAAAGGCCTCACCTGCGGTTGTTACGAAAGCAACATCATCACCAAGCATAAACACATTGAGTTCCAAATCCACAATCGCATCTCTTGGCATCTGGAGAGTGGGATCCCAATAGGTAGACATGACATCGGCATGGTATTGGGAGCTAATTACAAAAGTTTCCCCTGTGGTGGGACTTGTGTATACATAGGGTGTTGTGGCCGTTCCTGCACTGCTGGCAGCCTGGAAAGCCTTTGCCGCCTCATATGCCAAGGCAGAAACACCGGTAGTTTTTCTGGTAGAGTTGTAAACATAGCGGCAAGTCCGGATATTGCCGGCTGTAACCTCTTCTCTGTGGAGCTTATCCTTCAGACCAGCTTTTGCCATCACTGCAAGGACTCTGCCGTAACCGATGCCTTTGGCTCCATCGATCGTTTCTGCAAAGGTGTCAATCCAAGCATCGGCTCTGACGCCGTCAGTCTTCTCATAGCTTCTGGGATTCACGTTGCCACCTGCGCCGTTGAAAAACGCCACGCGGTAATCCTGGGTAGAATCGCAGGTTTCTTTTCCGTTTGTTTGAACTGCACAGCCATACTCCAATGTATGCCGGAAGGCACTTACATAGTCAGAGGAAATATGGTTCGGGTAGCCTCCCAGGTTCAAGGAGGGGTGTCCCCGCCAGTTGGCTAAGACAATATTTAGTTTATTATCCCCACTATTCTTGTTGTACTCGGTAAAATCAAACTCCAGTAGGTACATAGTATCATTTACCGGCGTGACCTGTTTCGGATTATCACCGATGGTATTAAAATTGTCACCAGCCACACAGCCGTCTTCTGCATTATTATAGTGACGGTTGGAGTTCATCACCTTTCCACTGGCAACACCTGCCGTTAGCTCACTGGCAGAAATCTGATCTTTGTAGAGCTTTGCCGGTGCACGGTCTTTCAGTGCCAGAATCGCGGATTCACCAATATTCTCAATAGTCCGCTCGATCCATTCATCAAGATTCTTACTGACAACACTCAGATCAACACCTGCATCGTTGGTGCCCGTCATTCCCGCTTTATAGGCACTAGTATCCGGTGCGTTGTGGGTATGGGTGGCTGTAAAATAGATCTGCTCCTTTGTCAACTCCACATTGCTCAGTTCCCCGCTTGCCAAAGCTTCCTCCACCCGGGTGCAGATTTTCTCTTTGGCACGGTCTGCCAAATAACTGTAGAGCAGGTCAATGGAGATCATAAGAACTGTGTTGCCGTCAGCATCTGTCACAGCAATACAGGTGACACTCAGGCCATCCTCCTCAGTCGTATAAGTCCAGAACCAATATTTATCAACTTTACCGTTATCCTCCAAAATTCCACCGGTGGACAAACGGTTCCAGACATCGCCGGTACCCTGCAAAGGCAACTGCATGATGTTAGATTTATCCGTTAGATCACGACCTGTTTTAGTAGGGTCTTTATAGGGGTTGATGTCCACCCGGGCAAAGCCCACCTCAAAATCCGCCTGCTCAGCACTGACCGGAACCATCAAAGCCACTGTCACACTCAGCACAACAGCAAATACACAAACGATCGCCAAAATTCTTTTCATGAGCATGTGCATCCTTTCCTTAGCAAAGACTTAATTTAAGTATTTATAATTATACTTGAAAAACGCCCGTAAATCAATGGTTTACCAAATTTTAGGGACTTTGCACAAAAGGCCCGTACGTTAGTTGTATAAGATACCTAAGCATTCAAGTTTTTTTCAAATTAGTGACCTGTTCTACAGGATTTTTCCCGCTTAAATACAGGCTCCTTCGCGATTATTACATCAAAAATCCACAGCCGGCATCAGCCGTGCTGTGGATTTTATCTAACCTTTGAATAACTGCAGATTGTTACAGTTGCTACATAGCCTCGTAATGATATTGGGCAACATATCTACCCTTCTTCATCTACAAATTAAGTATATGAGACATTACGGGAATATGCAGTCTTGGGTCTGTACCCGTTGTAGCTTCCACCGCTGCCCACAGCCCCAAGAGATCCGTTTCCCGTGGAGGCATATGCAGCAGCACCACCTGGGCCTGGAGGCTTTTGGTAAACGCCCAGCTTGCCTCTGTATTAGCAAATGCATAGGGCACAATTACAACATCCGGTCTGGGAAGCTCCTCTCTCCCCTTCCACTGTGTAGGAGAGGAATCCCCTGTGAACCAAACGCATTTTTTACCACAAATAACAAATCCGGTATGCAGTGTGTCCTTTCCCGCAGCACCAATATGGCGGCATGGCACCGGGGTGACGGTTACGCCGCCTATGGAAATTTGATCCATAGTACTGCAAACACCGGGCAGATCTGCAGGTCCGAGAACGACCCCGTTTGTCTGCTTTTGATATTCAGCAGCGTAAACGGGGTCG
Organism: Faecousia sp.; assembly: GCA_045537615.1. Lineage (GTDB taxonomy): Bacteria > Bacillota > Clostridia > Oscillospirales > Oscillospiraceae > Faecousia. Next base: position 20,725 of record JAZSPV010000014.1, read on the forward strand.
TAATGATCCTTATGTCTGTGGGTAAAGGCAACCACATCCGGCCAGCTTTTCATGAGCAGCGCACGTTCCGCCGGCGGCGTTGCCGGGTAGGGCTTAACCTCCCGGCAAACGCCGTCCAATAAGATCGATACGCCGTCCAGCTTCAGCAGTACACCCGCATTGGCTGTCCGTTTAATTTCCATTTACACGCCCTGCTTGGAGCGGCGCAGAAGCTCTTCTACGCTGACTGCATTCTCGGGTTCGTAACCCTCCAGGGGAACCAGCTTCTCATGGATTGCGTCCAGAATCCAGCTTGCCTGGGGGAAGAAGAACTCGTCGAACTCAAAGGGAGGTGTGATCCAGTTGCGGGCACCGATAACCACAGGAGGTGCATCCAGATCGTCGAAGCACAGCTCTGTGATAGTCTTTGCAACATCGTTCATAAAGGAGCCTCTTGCGCAAGCATCAGATACCAGCACAACACGACCGGTCTTCTTCACAGACTCGATAATGTTGGTGTAATCCAAAGGCACCAGGGAGTGCAGGTTGATCACATCGGCTTCCATGCCGTACTTCTCGGACAGGGTCTTGGCTGCGTCCATAGCACGGTACAAAACAGCACCAATGGTCAAGATGGTGACATCCTTACCGTCGCGGACCTTGTTGGTGTCGCCGATTTCGATCTCGTAACGCTCAGCAGGCACGCCGCCCTCATGGAACTGCTCGCCCACATCATAGATTCTCTGGCTCTCGAAGAACACAACAGGGTCAGTGCCCTTCAGTGCGGTCTCCATCAGGCCCTTAGCCTCCCAAGGCGTTGCAGGGAAGCAAACCTTCAAACCGGGAATGTGTGCACACAGAGCAGTCCAGTCCTGAGAGTGCTGAGCGCCGTACTTGGAGCCCACGGAAACACGCAGAACCAGAGGCATCTTCAGAATGCCGGCAGACATAGACTGCCACTTCGACATCTGGTTGAAAATCTCGTCACCGGCGCAGCCGATAAAGTCAGCATACATCAGCTCCACCAGAGCGCGGCCGCCGGACAGTGCGTAACCAACAGCAGTACCAACGATAGCACCTTCAGCCAGAGGGGAATTGAACAGACGGCAGTGAGGCAGAGCGTCCATCATACCACGGTAAACGGCGAATGCGCCACCCCAGTCACGGCAGTCTTCGCCGTAAGCGATGAGAGTGGGATCCTCATAGAAGCGATCGTAGATAACTTCAGACAGAGCATCACGCAGGTTATACAGTTTCATTTTAGAAACGGGCTTTCCGTCTGCACCAATGGGGCTGCGCTCCTTACTCTTGATCTTCTTATAGCCCTCAGCCTCTTCCTTGGGAACAGTCACTTCAGGCTCACGGTCGTCGAACTTGTCGACCTTCTGGTTGGAGAACATGATGCGCTCCACAACAGCAGGATCGGCTTTGAAGTCACAGTAGGGGCTGATCTCAGGATCGGCAGCTGCCTTGCAGATCATGGTCATGCGGGCAGTCGTCTCAGCCAGGATAGCATCCATCTCTTCCTGGGTCATAACGCCGGCCTCGATCAGTGCAGCAGGATAGGTTGTCAGAGGATCGACTTCCTTCCAGGCGTCCATCTCTTCCTTGGTACGGTATGCATTCTGGTCGGAGACGGAGTGACCGGAGAAACGGTAGGTCAGAGTTTCCAGCATCACAGGGCCCTGGCCGTTACGCAGCAGCTCCAGCTTGCGCTCCATAGCATCAATAACTGCCAGGGGGTTGAAGCCGTCAACGGTCTCTGCATGGAACTGGGTGGGGCTGACACCGGAAGCAATACGGCTCATGCAGCCCTGACCCATGGTCTCGCCACGGGTCTGGTCGCCCATGCCGTAGGAGTTGTTGAAAATGTTGTACAGGATGGGCATGCCATCATTGTGGCTCTCCCACAAAGTCTTGTACTGGTCCATAGCAGAGAAGTTCAGTGCTTCCCAAACAGGACCGCGGGCCATGGAAGCATCGCCCACGTTGCAGACAACGATTCCCTTCTTGTTGTTGACCTTCTTATACAGGGCAGAACCGGTAGAGATGGTGCCGGAGCCGCCAACGATCGCATTGTTGGGATAGATACCAAAGGGCAGGAAGAATGCGTGCATGGAGCCGCCCATACCCATGTGGAAGCCGGTCTCACGGGCAAAGATCTCAGACAGTGTACCGTACAGGATAAAGCGGATTGCCAGCTCCTTCACATTGTCACACTCGCCCAATTTCTGGGTGGAGCGCAGGCACTTGCCCTCCAGAAAGTTCTCCATAACGTCCATCAGCTGCTGGTCCGTCATCTTTTGAATGGTAGACAAAGCCTTCGCCAGAATCTCGGAGTGGGAACGGTGGCTGCCGAAAGCAAAATCGTTCTCATCCAGCAGATAAGCCTGACCGACGCAGGCGGCTTCCTGGCCGATGGACAGGTGCGCAGGACCGGGATAGGTGTGATCAATACCGTTATATGTACCCATGGTCTTGATATTGTTCAGCATGGTCTCAAATTCACGCAGAACAGTCATATCACGGTAGATACGGACCAGGTCTTCCTTGGTGTACTTGCCGGAAGCAAGCTCCTCGGCAACAGTCTTGTTATACTGATTGACAGGAATGTCGTTAAAGGTGACCTTACCGGGCGCTCTGACCACGGAAGGATCCACAAATAAACTCTTAGGCATATTTTTGTCCTCCTTACTTAGCAAGCAGTGTGGTGAAGTTCTCCAGGTTCTCAGCCAGTTCCTTCTGGAACTTGGCAGCAGGAGTGCCATCCACTGCGCGGTGGTCATAGGTCAGGCTCAGACCCATCGCAGGATAGATCTCAATGGAGCCGTCAGCAGCCTTGCGAACACGGTCAATGGTGCCGCAAACGCCCAGAATACCAGTCTGGGGAGGATTGATCACAGGCGTGAAGGACTCAACACCCATATTGCCCAGGTTGGAGACAGTAAAGCTGCCACCGGAAAGCTTGTCAGGGTTGATAGCGCCGTCGCGGCACTCAGCCGCCAGCTCCTTGACGGCCTTGGAGATCTCCAGCAGGCTCATCTGATCCGCATTAAAGATGGTGGGAACCATCAGACCGCGGGGAGTATCCACAGCCACACCCAGGTTCACATGCTTGAAACGGCGGATAGAGTTGTCATCCAGCATGTTGGCGTTCAGGTCAGGGTGGTTCAGAACGGTACGGGAAACCGCGTACAGGATGATATCACCCAGGGTGATGCCTGCGTACTCGCCGCCTGCAGCCTTCAGCACCTTGCGGTAGTTCAAAATTGCAGTTGCATCGAAGCTGGTGTTGTGGGTCAGCTGTGCCATAGTAGACAGGGATGTATGCATGGACTTGGAAATAGCACGACGGATACCGCTGAACTTCACATCCTCGTAAGCAGGACCATCGTCAACAACCGCAGTCTTTGCAGCAGCAGGAACGCCCTGATCAATCAGCTTTTGCACATCGCGCTCAATAATACGGCCGTTAGGACCGGTGCCTGCGGCCAAAGAAGCGTCAACGCCGGCAGCCTTTGCCAGCTTGGCAGCTCTGGGGGAGACAGGTGCGCCGGGAACGATCTGTGCAGCCGGGGCAGCAGCCTCAGCCACAGCAGCCGCAGGAGCGGCTTCTGCGGTAACTTCTTCCACAACCATGGGTGCAGCACCAGGTTTCAGACAATCGGTGGGCTCACCGTGGGGGCCCACAGCACAGACATTCTCCATGCAGGGAACCTCATCGCCCTCCTCAAAGAAGATTGCCAGCAGCTCGCCTTCCTCAGTGGACTCGCACTCGAAGGAAGCCTTGTCAGTTTCGTAGGTGAACAGGACGTCGCCAACCTTGATTTCATCGCCAACCTGCTTCAGCCACTCGCCGATGATACAGCTCTCCACTGTGATACCGGCCTTGGGCATGATAACAGCCTTTGCCTTGGTGTTGCAGGCAACTGTGGCAGCAGCCGGTGCAGCAGCGGCTGCCGTTGCAGCGGCAGGTGCAGGCTCAGCAGCGGCACTGCCACCCTTCAGTGCGGAAACATCCTCACCGGGAGCGCCAATGGCGCAGACGTTGACCAGGCAGGGTACCTCATCACCCTCTTCAAAGAAAATGTCCAGCAGAGTGCCCTCTGCGGTAGACTCGCACTCAAAGCTGGCCTTGTCGGTCTCATAAGTAAACAGAATATCGCCGACCTTTACCTGATCGCCGACCTTCTTCACCCACTCACCGATAATACAGCTCTCTACCGTAATACCGGCCTTGGGCATGATGACAGCATTTGCCATAATATATCCTCCTTATGGTGTTATAGCCTGTTAATTATAACTTAACTTAACAACACAGTCAACCACTATTTTAAAAATCAAACAAAAAACCCCGGGATTTCGTGCTGAAAACACAAAATCCCGGGGAGCAAGCAGTTAAAGTATGGTCACATGCGCTGCTTTGGCCGCCTGTGCAAAATTTTCGGGAACCACACCGTCGGTAATCAGGTAATCCACATCTGAAAGCTCGGCGTAGGTATAAGGCATCAGGCAGCTGAATTTTTCATGGCTGCACATTGCCACACTGGTGCGGGCCTTGCTGATGACCAGGCGTTTTACCAGCATATCTCCTTCCATTCCGCAGGTGAAGCCTGCCTCCACAGAGCAGCCGGATACACCGATAAAGGCCATGTCAATATTGATCTTCCCCAGCATTTCCAAGGTGTTCTGACCGGAAATAGCCAGGTTTTTCCGGTTGATCGTGCCACAGCAAAGTGTTACAACCGGGTTATGCAAGCGGCATAGCTCCAAAGCAATACTGGGGCCGGTGGTAATGATGTTCAGATTGATGTCGGGAAGGCTTTTCGCAAGGGCCAAATTAGTTGTACTGGCATCCAAAAAAACCGAAGAATGGGGCTGAATCAACTCCAAGGCTTTCCTGGCAATGGCTGTTTTCCCTGGGTTGTTTTCACGCATGCGCACATTAAAGTCCGGATCCCCTGTAAGGCGGACAGATTTTGCGCCACCACGGAATTTAACGATCGCACCCACCCGCTCCAGGGCGTCCAGATCCCGGTGAATGGTCATCAGAGATACGTTGGGAAACAAAGCCTGAAGTTCTTTAATGGTGACCACTTTTTTATCTTCAATATATTCTCTAATCTGTTCTTGACGAATACTGTACATATTGCCTCCAGAATGTTATATTTTTAACATGCTATAACAAATATAACATTCTGTCCACAATTTGTCAACCTCCTTTTCCTGTCTTCCCTTTCGTAGTCCGGCTCATGTTTATAATTTCTCGACAGTTCCAAATTTTTTGTTTGCCAGCTTTTGTAAACCATGGTATAATGTCAAAAGAAAGGAGGTGCGCCGTGGAGCAGAGGTATATTTATGTGGTGTTCTCCGCTACACCTTATCAAATTGGAAAACTGATTCGGAAATTCACCAAGGAAACGTACAACCACGTCAGTATTGCACTGGATCCAGCGCTTTTACAGCTGTACGGCTTTGCCCGGCGATACTATCACACCCCTTTTTACGGCGGATTCGTCCGCGAATCACTGTCGCGTTACCATGTGAAGGGGAAAGTTACCCGGGTTTGCATTTGTAAACTTCCCGTAACTGCTGCACAATACACGGAACTGGAAGCCCTTTTCCAGCAAATGTACACCGACGCAGACACCTATCTATACAATCATCTTTCTGTGTTGGGTGCGTTGCTTCACAAGCCCATCCGGGTCAAATACGCCTATACTTGTGTGGAATTCTGTGTGAATATCCTTCACAAACTGGGCTTTGTGCCAGATCCCAATAAGTATTACACCGTTGGTAATCTGGAACAACTGCTGACTCCTTACACCGTTTACACCGGTGACATGTACCCCTGCACAGAATATGATACAGCCTATTACGCAAAGCGGCCTGTCCCCTTCCCTATGCTGACTTCCCTTCGGGATATCTGCAGGCTGCTTCCCCGGCTTGCAAACAAATAACGACACCGCAAGGGCGGTGTCGTTATTTCTTTATTTTGCCGTTTTTAAAATCTCGATTAGCAGTTCAACGATCTTCTGCATATCCTCCACCGGGATATACTCAAACCGTCCGTGGAAATTATACCCGCCTGTGCACAGATTGGGACAAGGCAGCCCCTCAAAGGATAACCGAGCCCCGTCTGTACCTCCGCGAATGGGTACGATCTTCGGTGTGATGCCAATGGCCTCCATGGCAGCCTTTGCCCGATCCACAATATACATACAGGGTTCGATCTTTTCACGCATGTTAAAGTAGCTGTCGCTGATCGTCAATTCCACTGTCCCCTGTCCGTATTTTTCATTCAGGAAACGGGCCGCCTGCTCCATAATCTGTTTTTTCTGCTGTAGCTTAGAAAGATCATGGTCCCGGAGAATATAGCGCAGGACAGACAATTCTTCATCGCCCTTCATGTCGGTTAGGTGGATGAAACCCTCATAACCCTCTGTATTCTCAGGCCGCTGATGTACCGGCAGAAGCGACTGGAACTCCATAGCAATCAGCTGGGAATTGCGCATTTTATTCTTAGCGGAGCCCGGGTGGATATTCACGCCGTGGAAATGCACCTCCGCACCGGATGCGTTAAAGTTCTCATACTCCAGTTCTCCCAAGCCGCCGCCGTCAACTGTGTAGGCATAGTCCGCGGCAAAACCCTTCACATCAAATAAGTCCGCACCTCGACCGATTTCTTCATCCGGCGTAATGCCGATCCGAAGGGTTGCATGAGGCTCGTCGGATTCCAGGAGCATTTGTGCTGCCGTCAGAATTTCCGCAATACCAGCTTTATCGTCAGCGCCCAGAAGTGTAGTGCCGTCTGTGACAATCAGGTGCTTTCCTACATGCTCTGCAAGACTTTCAAACTCTGCCCGGCGCATATAGATCTGCTTTTCCTCGTTCAGGAGGATGTCACCGCCCTCATAAAGCACCGTCTTAGCCTTAACGTCAGCACCGGAATAAGAGGGAGATGTGTCCATATGGGCAATCAAACCGATAACAGGCAGGTTAGGATCGCCGGGAACGGTACCATATATATAGCCGTGGGCATCCATATGCGCATCGGCAATCCCAATAGCCTGCATCTCCTCAACCAATTTTTGCCCCAAAAGGCGCTGCTTGTCGGTGGAAGGGCAGGTTTCAGAGAATTCATCCGACTGGGTATCAAAGGTAATATAACGCAAAAAACGTTCCGATACGGTTTCCATTGTCAAACCTCCGAAAATCTTATTGTCAGCGGCAGCTCGCCGCTTGGATTTGCAAAAGAGCCGCCGCGGACGCGGCCTCTCTTGCAATTGGCTTTTTACTTCGCTGCGTTTACCAACTCAGCAGTATCCTGTGCGATCATCAGCTCTTCGTTGGTAGGCACGACCCAAACCTGAACCTTGGAATCGGGGGCAGAGATTACCATCTCCTTGCCACGCTTGCTGTTGAGTTCGGGATCAATCTTCACACCCAGGAAGCCCAGGTACTCACAAACCTTAGCACGAACATTGCAGTCGTTTTCACCAACACCAGCGGTGAAGGTCAGAACATCAATGCCGTTCATAGCTGCAGCATAAGCACCAACATACTTGGCGACTTCGTAGCAGAACTTCTCACGGGCCAGTGCGCAATCCTCGTTACCGTTCTTGGCACCGTCCTCCAAATCACGGAAGTCGGAAGAAACACCGGACATAGCCAGCATGCCGGACTTCTTGTTCAGCATATTCAGACAGTCATCCACACTCATGTTGTACTTGTTGCAGATGAACTGCACAACAGCGGCGTCAATATCACCGGAACGGGTACCCATGGGTACACCGGCCAGAGGGGTCAGACCCATGGTGGTATCCTGGCACTTGCCGTCCTTCACAGCAGACATGGAAGAACCGTTGCCCAGGTGGCAGTTAACCATCTTAAACTCCGTCTTGCCAACCAGTGCGGCGGTACGGCGAGCCACATACTTGTGGGAGGTGCCGTGGAAGCCGTAACGACGGATGGAGTCGTTTTCATAGTACTCAGTGGGAATGGCGTAACGGTAAGCCTTGGGAGGCATGGTCATGTGGAAAGCAGTGTCGAACACAGCAACCTGGGGAGTCTTGGGCATGACAGCCTGGCAAGCCTCGATACCCATGAGGTTTGCAGGGTTGTGAAGGGGTCCCAGAGGGATGCACTTCTTAATGGCTGTAATGACTTCATCGTTGATGATGCAGGAATCAAAGAATTCCATACCACCGTGGAGCACACGGTGACCCACAGCATCGATCTCGTCAACACTCTTAATGACACCGTCCACGGGATCCACCAGGATAGACAGAACCGCCTGGATTGCCTCGGAGTGGGTAGGCATAGGAATATTCTTTTCTACCTTTTTGTCACCGACCTTATGGGTCAGGCGGCCGTCAATGTAAATACGCTCACACAGGCCCTTAGCAGAAACATCGCCGGTCTCCGGGTTCATCAACTGGTACTTCAAGCTGGAGCTGCCAGCGTTGATAACCAAAACATTCATTGGTATCTTCCTCCTAAAATTAATTGATTTTCTTGGCATTTATGATAAGATAACCATAGCTGCAACTATTCTATACCAAATCTCCCGATTTCTCAACCCCTGAAAAGGAAAATTTTTCAACAGAGGGTGATTTTTTGAAAATAACAGGCATTATTTGCGAATATAATCCACTGCATATCGGTCACAAAAAGCAGTTAGACCACATCCGCAGGACAGATCCGGACGGTGGCATCGTGTGCTTAATGAGCGGAAACTTTGTGCAGAGGGGTGCGCCGGCCATTGTGGACAAATCCCTGCGTGCCAAGGCTGCTGTGCTGTGTGGTGCAGATCTGGTGCTGGAGCTGCCCGTGACTGCTGCCCTCAGTTCTGCCGAAGGCTTTGCCGCTAAAGGCGTTTCCATTCTCTCCGGGTTCTGCACAAGCCTGTCCTTCGGAGCAGAAACTGCGGATAAGGCCCTCCTTTTGGATACTGCGGAAATACTGCTATCTGACAGGTTTTCCATTGCCCTTCGGCAGCAGCTGGACAAGGGGCTTTCCTTCCCTGCTGCCCGGCAGTCTGCATTGGAAGCAATGGGCTGTAGCGGCGATTTCCTTACTCAGCCCAACAATATTCTGGCAGTAGAGTATTGCAAGGCAATTCTTTCACAAGGCTGTAATATAGTGCCTATGCCGATATGCAGGCAAGGTAGCTATCACGATCTGTGTGCAGACCCGGGTAACCCGTCTGCCACTGCCCTACGCAATTTAATGGAAACAAGCGGTCAGTGGCATCGCTATGTACCGGATGCTGTAGTACCGTGTTTTAAGGATGCCACACTGCACGCATTGGATATGGGCGAACGTGCAATTTTGGGAAAACTGCGTACCATGACGGATGCAGAATTTGAAGCACTTCCTTATGGTTCTGAAGGTCTTTGGCGGAAACTGATGCACGCTGCACGCTCCGAGGCAACACTGGAAGACATCCTCACTGCAACCAAATCCAAGCGCTATACCCGGTCCCGTTTGGACCGGATGGTCATGTGTGCCTTTCTCGGTATCACATCCCAAGCACTGGATGCGCCTATTTCTTACACAAGAGTCCTTGCCTTCAATGAACGGGGCCGGGAGATTTTAAAAACAGCCAGACAAACCGGTCATTTTCCCAACATCGGTGAAACCCAGAAACATCCCTATCAGCAGCTAGAAAATCGGTGCAGCGATCTTTATGGGCTGTTTTCCCGAAATGGTCCGGAATACCCAAACTTAGAAAACCAACGGCGGGTATTTCATATTTGACAGTATTTTGAGTGTTTTTATTATAGATATTGGGGTCAGGCAGAATTGCCTGACCCCATTACTTATTATAGTAGCACAAAAAGATAGCCGGTGTGGACTTTCGCCCACACCGGCCTTTGTATGATTATGCTAGAAATTATGCAGGATTGATCACGTCGCCGTTCAGAACGTAAATATCAGTGAAATCAACGTTACCGAAAGCATCGGTGATCTGGCATCTGAACTGGTAGCCATTACGGGATGCTGTTGCTGCACCAGTCATGGTGTGGGCATCCTTACCAGGATTCTGCCAGTAGTACCACTTGTTGCCGCCGTCCTTGCTGTACTTCCACAGGTAGGTGCAGCCTTCAGCAGCATTTGCCTTCAGCATAAACTTGCCGCCATTGTCGGCTGCCTGGGTGACCTCAACACCAACTGCGACAGCAGCTTCATCAACTGTCAGTGTAGCAGGCTCGGTAGTTACCTTCACGCCGTTGGCATCGGTCAGTTCGCACTTAAACATGTAGCCGTTACGGGCAACAGTTGCTGTGACTTGGATCTGGTTCAGACCCTTTGCAGGCTCTGTCCAGTAGTACCAGGTGTTGCCGCCGTCCTTGCTGTACTTCCACAGGTAGGTCAGATCCTCGCCTGTTGCCTCTACAGTGAAGGTTGCGGTCTCGCCTGCTACTGCGGTTGCAGGAACAGGGTTAGTGTTAATGACGATGGCATCCTCTGTTTCAATATCCAGAGTTGCAGCCTCAGACACAACCTTATTGCCGTAAGCATCGGTGATCTGGCACTTAAACTGGTAGCCATCACGGGCTACAGTTGCTGTGACGTTGATCTCATTCTTATCCTTAGCAGGATCTGCCCAGTAGTACCACTTGGAGCCGTCCTTGCTGTACAGCCACAGGTAGGTCAGATCGTCGCCAGCTGCCTCAACAGCGAACTTCACTGTCTCGCCAGCAGTGGTGGCCACGTCAGCAGGATTGGTGGTAACATCTGCGTAAGCCTTCTCAACGACGGTGTAGTAACCATCTGCCTCGACTGTGTAGTAATCTTCAGTCAGCCAGGTATTCACGTCATCATCGGTGTTGACGTTGGAGGGATCGAAGCCGTAGAAGCTACCGCCGTAGACTTCGAAGGAGCCGTTCTGGTCGGGGTTCTTGGAGTTCAGAGTCCAACGAGGAGTCTCAGCGATGAAGGTACCAGCGTTGATGATGACCTTACCGCCGTACTTGACGTAGATCAGGTCGAAGTGATCATCATTAGGATTGTCGCTGGAAGCACCAACGTTGGTGTAGGTACCGCCGTTGATGGTAACTACGCCGTTATCTCTTGCCCAAATAGCGATGCAGTAGCCATTGCCGCTGCTGTAGCCGTCAATAGTGCCATCGCCGTTGATGGTCAGGTTTCCGGTGACGCAGAATACGCCGTCGCCAACAGTATCCTTCTCGGTCATGGAGATGGTCTTGCCATTCAGGTCAATGGTAACAGTGCCTGCAACCCTAACAGCCGCATCCAGTGCGATGTCGGTCATAACGGTGATCTCACCGCCGGCGTCGACTGCTGCCTGCAGGGTCTCGTACTCCTTGCCGTTAGCATCAACTGCAACAGCGGTCAGCTTGGTGCCCTCAAGGGTCTCTACCTTGGTGTGGGCAGCATCTGTCTTACAGGTGTAGGTAATGTATGCATCTGCTTCGAAGGTTGCGTCAGTCTTAACGCCTTCGTCCCATGCGTGGCCGGTGGCCTCGATGGTCTCGCCGCCTTCGGTCTTGCCACAGTTGTTGGCACAGGTGTAGACAGCAGTCTTGCCGTCAGCCTCGCAGGTTGCAGCAACTGCTTCTTCGGTCAGCTGCATGTCGTGGCCCAGAGCCTTGATGGGATCGCCGCCTTCGGTCTTGCCACAGTTGTTGGCACAGGTGTAGACAGCAGTCTTGCCGTCAGCTTCGCAGGTTGCAGCAACTGCTTCTTCGGTCAGCTGCATGTCGTGGCCCAGAGCAAGAATATCCTGCTGTGCCTCGATTACTGCGCCACAGACAGAGCAATGCTTGCCTTCGGTCTTGCCTGCAGTTTCACAGGTAGGTGCCACTGCCTCGTCGATGACTTCGGTGTGGCCAGTGGCTTCCACAGCCTCGGTCTTGGTGTCACCGCAAGTGTCGCAGGTGTAGGTCTTAACGCCTGCATCGTTGCAGGTGGGCTTGGGATCGATAACGCCTTCGTCCCATGCGTGCTCAGCCTTGGGGGTCTCGTTATCCTGATAGGTATCGCCACAGACGGAGCAGGTGTAGGTGGTGAAGCCGCCTGCGGTGCAGGTGGGTTCAGTCACAACTGCGTTGTAGCTGTGATCGTCGGTCTTAGGAGATGCGTAAGTATAGGTATGGTCGCAGGTTGCGCAGGTAATGGTCTTGGTGCCGGCAGCTGCGCAGGTTGCGGTGTTCGTGGTTGCACCTGCTACGTCCTTATGGGTGACAGTGTAGGTATCGCCGTCTACCGCAACACTGGAGCATGCCTCGGGGACATAAGCTGTGGGATCCTGGCCGACGATAGTTGCGTCGTAGATCGCCAGTGTGGAACTTGCCACGACAATGCTCTTTTCGCCTGTTATGGTTCCACCGTAAATGCTTGCTTTTGCGCCGGAACCAAATCTAACGTTATTGCCTTCGGTGGCAGTACCACCTGCGAAAGTGCAGTCAGTCAGTGTAGCGGTAGCACTATCTATGTAGACGTTGCCGCCGTATACAGCCTTACCGCCGGTGAAGCTACAACGCTCCATGGTGATGGTTACAGCA
>JAZSPV010000025.1:0-16935 GCA_045537615.1 Faecousia sp.
AATAATTCGCAAAGCGAATTGTGATATTTTTTGCTTAAGCAAAAAGTGATATTAAAACCGCCATTAAAAAGCGGTTTTAGTTGAAAAAGTCCAACACCGAATGGTGTTGGACTTTTTCTGGCAGGGGCACAAGGACTTGAACCCTGAGCCTACGGTTTTGGAGACCGCCGCTCTACCAATTGAGCTATACCCCTATATATGAAAAGGCAGATGCCTTATTTTATGTGGTGGGCCCTCAGGGACTCGAACCCAGGACTATCCGGTTATGAGCCGGAGGCTCTAACCAACTGAGCTAAGGGCCCGTAATTCATTGGTGCCGGGGCACCATAGCGCAGCTTATTATAGCATTTGAAATTCGGTCTGTCAAGATTTTCTTTTCGGCAAAAATCTCGCCATCCGGCCGGGACGGCGAGATTTTTTCAGTCCTTCTTTTCCGGCAGGCGACTGCGTCGACGGCGTTGCGTGGGCCGCTTTTCCTCCGGGTCTGCCTTCTCCGCCCGACGGGCGTAGGTCTGGGCTGCTTCGGAGGTAGCTTCATAGGTCAGTCGGCTGGCCCGTACCGTTCCGTCGGGCTGCTCAGACAGCCGGACGCGAATCAGAAATTTTCCATGCTCCGGGCAGGTAGCCAAATCCATATACCGACGTCCGGGCTGGGCAAACCAACGAGAACCCAACATCTGACGCCCACAGGTGGGACACTTATTTTCCTTTCCGGACATGGCTGTCAGCGCCGCCCGCTTGTCGGCGTAGTCATAAAACACCTTGCGATCCAAACAGCCGGGAAGCTCAGCTCCATGGAAACCATTTACATGACTTTTCAGAGCTTCGCCATATTCCAGTGTTCCCTTCTTTAAATCCAGCTTTGCACAAATCAGTGCTGTGTGGTAGGCATCTCCCAACGCATCATGAGCCGGTCGGGTTGCCTCAATTCCAAAGATCTCCATCGCCGTCTTAAGGGCCTTTTGGGCTGTGGATCCGTCAGTCTGGGCATTGAAGATCATCTGGGCATTATACCAACGACTGACCCAGTTTTCCTCCAGACCGTAAAGCCGCAGGTTTTCCCGCAGTATCGTAATATCATCAAAACCCCATGTAAGGAACGTTATATCCTCACCGCACCAGGCACGGAATCGGGCCATGGCTTCTTCCATAGGCAAACCCTCTTCACGCAACTGTGCTTCCTTAATGCCTGTAAGCTTGCTGACACGGCGATTTAACCGGCGGTAATATTTGGGCTTGATCAGCACCTGAAATTCATCTGCCACCTGTTGGTCCTGGGTGATACGCACAGCGCCGATCTGAATGATCTCACCCCGAATCTGCACCGGCAGCACCTTCCTTGCAGAGGGCGACCCCGGCCAGGGCTGATTCCACTCCATATCCAATACGATATAGTCCATTTGCGCAACCTCGGTTTCTTTATTCCTGCTTTCTATCATACCACACGGTTGCCCACCCTGTAAACCTAAAGTTCAAACTTGTTTTCTGGCATTGTTTTTATTTTCTCTTTTGGTACTGTATTTATTGCCAGTTGGTGCTACAATGGTGCCATACTTCCAAGGAGGGATGATTATGAAACGCACAAACATTGCACTGCTGATCGTGGGCCTACTGTCCGCGGCACTGGGCATTATTTTTGTATATTTCACCCGGGAGGCTGCCCTCATGGAGGATGCAATCACACCTGACAAGCTATGGTTTGCCCTGAGTCTGATCGTGACGTTAATGGGTATTGTCATCACTGTGATTGCCTTTCTTCCCAAGCGGAAGCCTGCTGATACCCGCACCCTGGCAATGGCAGCGCTGTTTGCCGCACTTTGTTATATTGGCTTTACATATTGTAAAATCGACATTCCTGTTGGTGGAGAGAAAACAGCCTTCCATTTAGGCAATGTGTTCTGTGTGCTGGCTGCTCTGTTTCTGGGGGGCTTTTGGGGAGGTATGTCCGGGGCTATCGGCATGACCATTGCCGACCTGACAACTGCCTACGTCACCTCCGCACCCAAGACTTTCCTGTTAAAACTGGGAATCGGCCTGATCACCGGTTTGATTGCCCATAACCTTTTCCGCATCACCCGCGCAAAGAGCCGGATCCCCCTTCCCTTTGCCACAGTACTCAGCTGCATCGGCGGCATGGCTTTCAATGTGGTTGCAGATCCCCTGGTAGGATATTTTTATAAAACTTATGTTTTGGGTGTGCCTCAGGAAGCGGCAGCCATTTGGGTTAAAATGGGTGCCATTACAACCACTGTGAATGCTGTGATTGCAGTTATCGCTGCAACCACACTGTATCTGGCTCTTCGTCCTGCCCTGAAACGCACAAGACTTCTTCCCGAAATTTGATCTGTCGCCCCGGTAAGGGCGTGTTGCCAAGGTTCGCAGTTTGTGTTATACTGAAGAAAATGCTTTTAGGAGGTTATTCCTATGATTTCCCGTGAATATGCAGATTTTGCCTGGGAGCAGACCGCTGAACTTTTGGCAATTGATTCCCCCACTGGCTTTACTGACAAGGCAGCTGCCTGGGTAAAGAATGCCTTTGAAAGCCTGGGTTATCGCGCTCAGCTGACCACAAAAGGCGGTGTGATTATTGACCTGGGCGGCGTAGATGCGCAAAACGCCCTGCTTTTGGCTGCCCATGCCGATACCCTGGGCGGTATGGTTGCCGAAATCAAAGGTGACGGCAGGCTGCGCATCACCCCTTTAGGCGGCATGAATGCCAACAACGCCGAGGCAGAGAATGTACGGGTCTATACACGCAGTGGCAAGGTCATAGAAGGTACACTGCAGCTGTGCAACGCCTCCTTGCATGTAAACGCCCAGTACAACGACACAAAACGGGATTTTAACACCACCGAGGTTGTACTGGATGCCCCTGTCTTTTCCACAGAGGATGTAAAGAAGCTGGGCATTGAAGTGGGCGACATTGTCTGCTTTGATCCCCGGACACGGCGCACAGAAAGCGGTTATCTAAAAAGCCGTTTCCTGGATGACAAGCTCTCCGTCGGTATTCTTTTGGGCTTTGCCAAATATATTGCCGACGAAAAAATCTGCCTGCCCCGGAAAACCTACATTCACGTAACTGTGTATGAAGAAGTGGGGCACGGCGGTTCCGGCTCTGTTCCTGCCGGCGTTACCGAGTGCATCTCCGTAGATATGGGCTGTGTCGGCAGCGGCCTTGGCTGCACAGAGCGGCAGGTTTCCATTTGTGCCAAGGATTCCGGCGGCCCCTACAGCTATGAAATGGTTGGCAAGCTGATCGAAGCTGCAAAAGAAACCGGTGCCGACTATGCCGTAGATGTGTACCCCATGTACGGCTCCGATGTAGAAGCTACTCTGCGCAGCGGATATGATATCCGCCACGGGCTGATTGGTGCAGGCGTATATGCAAGCCACGGTTATGAACGCAGCCACATTGACGGCGTACACAACACTTTGAAGGTGCTGTCTGGCTATATCCAAAAAGCATAAACCATTTTTGATGCTTTCAGCGCCCCAGGTCCTTGTGACCTGGGGCGCTTTTTGTCAATTAGTATTTTGTTCTTTTGGCTACGCTTGTGCGCACCAGGGCTCGTTTCAGCCGAGCCTTGGCAAGCAAAATATCCGTGTCGGTAGAGGTTTTATCTGCCAAAATATTCTCTGCCCGGTTTTGGGACGCCATAGCCCGGTCCAAATCAATGCTGTCTGCCCACTCAAACGTGGTAGGCACCAATGTCACAACGCCGCCTACGACACTGACCATACCGCCAATGCAGGCTGCATAGCGTTTTTTGCCGTCCACAGTCACAGTCGCCCGTCCCATGCCCAAGGGAGCCACATAATCGGTGTGTCCGGCCAAAATTCCGACATCGCCGCTGGTAGTGCGCACCACCAGCTCCTGGGCCTGCCCATCAAACTGCAGGCCGTCGGGGGTAACGATCTTTAGCGGAAACGTGGTCATTTCCCCTCACCTCGGTACTTTTCCACCACCTCGTCGATACTGCCTGTAAACAGGAAGTAGGACTCGGGGATATCATCATGCTTGCCTTCAATAATTTCCCGGAAACCCCGGATTGTTTCTTTCAAGGGGACATATTTACCCTTATAGCCGGTGAACTGCTCCGCCACTTCAAAGGGCTGACTCAAAAAGCGCTGGACTTTACGGGCCCGGTTTACCGTTCGCTTATCCTCTTCGCTGAGCTCATCCATGCCCATAATGGCGATGATATCCTGCAGCTCCTTATAGCGCTGCAAAATCTGCTGGACCCCACGGGCTGTTTCGTAGTGCTCCTGTCCCACGATCTCAGGTGAGAGGATACGGCTGGTGGAATCCAGAGGGTCCACCGCAGGATAGATACCCAAAGACGCAATTCCCCGGTCCAGAACTGTGGTAGCATCCAGGTGGGCAAAGGTGGTGGCAGGTGCCGGGTCCGTCAGATCGTCTGCCGGCACATAGACAGCCTGCACAGAGGTAATAGAGCCGTTTTTGGTAGGGGTGATACGCTCCTGCAATGCGCCCATTTCCGTTGCCAGAGTAGGCTGGTAGCCAACAGCAGAAGGCATACGTCCCAGCAGCGCAGAAACCTCCGAGCCTGCCTGGGTAAAGCGGTAGATATTATCAATAAACAAAAGCACATCCTGGTGCTTTACATCCCGGAAGTATTCTGCCATGGTAAGACCGGAAAGGCCCACACGCATTCTTGCTCCGGGGGGCTCATTCATTTGACCGTAGACCATGGCAGTCTTTTTAATAACACCGGACTCGGTCATTTCCTGATAAAGGTCGTTGCCCTCACGGGTACGCTCACCTACACCGGTAAATACGGAAATACCGCCGTGGGCCTTGGCAACGTTATTGATCAGCTCCATAATCAGAACGGTCTTGCCAACACCCGCTCCGCCAAACAGACCGATCTTGCCGCCCTTGGCATAGGGACAAATCAAGTCAACGACTTTAATGCCGGTCTCCAAAATTTCTGTGGCTGCTTCCTGCTGATCATAGTCCGGCGCACTGCGGTGGATGGGCCATTTTTCGCCGTTCTCCACCTGCGCACCTTCGTCGATGGTCTGTCCCAACAAGTTGAATACGCGACCGAGACAATCTTCTCCTACCGGCACACAGATAGGGGCACCGGTGTCCACCGCTTCCATCCCCCGACACAAGCCGTCGGTGGAACTCATGGCGATGCAGCGGACCACATTATCACCAATATGCTGGGCTACCTCAGCCACCACAGAAGCTTCCCCGTTGGGAATCTCGATGGCATTCAAAAGATCCGGCAGTTGACCTTCCGGAAATCGAATATCCAAAACAGGTCCCATGATCTGAGACACTGTTCCAACACGTTTATTCATAGGGTTTCTCTCCTTACATGGTCACAGATTGTGATCCTGCCACAATTTCCGTGATCTCCTGGGTGATGGCTGCCTGCCGTGCCCGGTTGAACTGCAGGCTTAGCTGACCGATCATTTCATCGGCATTTTGGGTAGCGGCGTCCATGGCATTGCGCCGTGCCGCCTGTTCCGATGCCCGGCTCTCACAAAGAGCACCGTAAAGAACGCCACCCAAGTATTCCGGAATGATGGTTTCAAAAACCTGGGCGCTGTCCGGTTCGTAAACAATATTGCTGACGGTAGTTCCTGTACCGGTCTGCTGCCGGGTCAGGGGCAACAAGGGAAGAACTGTAGGCGTTTGGGCCAGCACAGAGGTAAAGTTTGTATAACAGACGGATATCCCGTCATACTCACCTTGCCGATACAGCTTACACAGCTGCTTCGCAACTGTAAAGCAATCCCCCAAAGACACGGAGGCAGCTTCCGTATAATTGCCGGTCAGCAGGGGAATCCCATGGGCATTAAAGTACTCAACTGCTTTTTTCCCCACAGGCAATACCGTCACCTCTTTCCCCTCAGAAGCCGACATTGCAAGTTTTAAAACATTGCTGTTGTAGCCTCCTGCCAGCCCCCGGTCACCTGCCATAACTACATACAGGACCTTGTTGCCGCTGCGCTGGGTGAGATAGGGCGAGGACAAATCGCCGGTAGAGGATACGATCGTATTGATGGTATCGTAAAGTATTTCAAAATAAGGTCTGGAGGACTGCACCCGGTCCTGTGCCTTACGGAGCTTAGAGGACGCCACCATTTCCATGGCCTTTGTGATCTGCCGGGTACTTTCCATGCTCCGTATGCGATTTTTAATTTCTTTAGCGGAAACACCAGCCATGTTGAACCCCCTTACTTTCCTTCCCGGAAACGGGCAAGTAGTTCTTCCAGGGCTGCCTTTAACGCATCCTCCGTAGGTTGTTCCAGCTTTCCGGTTGACCGGATCTGTTCCAGAACAGTGCTGTAGCGGTTGTCCATAAATTCGCGAAGCTGCCGTTCAAACTCCGGAACATCCTGTACGGCAATTTCATTGAGATAGCCGTTGGTAACAGCATAGATAATACAGACCTGGTGGGCAACCTCCACAGGTTCCTTGTTCTTCTGCTTCAGAACCTCCACGATCCGTTCACCCAAGGCAAGACGAGCCTTGGTATCGGCGTCCAGGTCGGAGCCGAACTGGGCAAAGCTTTGAAGCTCCCGGTACTGGGAGTACAACAGCTTCAAAGATCCAGCCACCTTCTTCATGGCCTTGATCTGTGCCGCGCCGCCAACCCGGGACACGGAAATACCGGGATTGACTGCCGGCATGACACCGGCATTGAACAGCTCTGTTTCCAAAAAGATCTGGCCGTCGGTGATGGAGATCACGTTGGTGGGAATGTAGGCCGAAACGTCGCCTGCCTGGGTCTCGATAATGGGCAGGGCTGTCAGGCTGCCGCCGCCGTTTTCCTTAGACAAATGAGCCGCGCGCTCCAAAAGACGGCTGTGGAGATAAAATACATCTCCCGGATAGGCCTCACGTCCCGGAGGGCGGCGAATCAGCAGAGATATTGCGCGGTAGGCCACCGCATGCTTGCTCAGATCATCGTAAATGATCAGCACATCTTTCCCCTGCTCCATAAAGTATTCACCCATGGTGCAGCCGGAATAGGGCGCAATAAACTGCATCGGTGCCAGCTCCGAAGCGGTAGCGGAGACGATGATGGTATAATCCATAGCCCCGCCCACCGTCAGATCTTCCACGATTTGCGCCACGGTGGAGCGCTTCTGTCCAATGGCAACATAGATGCAGATAACATCCTTGCCCTTTTGGTTCAGGATGGTATCGGTGGCAATGGTAGTCTTGCCGGTCTGACGGTCACCGATGATCAGCTCACGCTGTCCTCTGCCGATGGGTATCATAGAATCGATGGCCTTGATACCGGTCTGCAAAGGCTGGTTGACACTCTCCCGGGCGATAATGCCCGGTGACGGCTTCTCAATGGGCTGATACTGCACTGCATCGATAGCTCCCTTGCCGTCGATGGGTTCACCCAGCGCGTTGACAACACGTCCGATCAGCGCCGGGCCTACAGGCACAGAAACCACACGTCCTGTCCGCTTGACGATATCGCCTTCTTTGATTCCGCTGTCGGTACCCAAAATAACGATGGATACCGTGTCCTCCTCCAAATTCTGGGCCATACCGTAAGAACCGTTGGGAAATTCTACAAGCTCGCCTGCCATGCAACGATCCAGTCCGGAAGCTTTGGCAATGCCGTCTCCCACCAGAATAACAACGCCGGTTTCACTGGTCTGCAGTTTATTCTCATAATTTTTAATTTGGGCACGAATGATCTTCGTGATATCTTCGGGTCTTAATTCCATAGTGTACCTACTTTCAAAGTACGGTATTTTTCAGCATCCCGGCCATTGAATCCAGCCGGTTTCTAACCGTTCCGTCCAGCCGTTTGCCGTCATAGTCCAGGCGCACTCCGCCCAGGCATTGGGGATCTATCCGGTTTTCCAAAAGGACCTTCTTGCCGGTAATCGTTTCCAGTTTTTGGGTCAGTTTTTCCGACTGTTGCGCAGACAGGGCTACCGCCGAAACGGCCAGGACGCAGAGAATGCCATGGTCTGTGTAATAAAGTTCCCTGTAGGCTTTGCAGCACGCCGAAAACTGGCGAGCATAGCCCTTTTCGGAAAGAATCTTCATAACGTTCAGTAAATACGGATGCACCTTATCCCGGAAGCTGCTGTCGATAATACCGCAGCGCTCCTCCTTGGACAGGTTCGGCACGGATAGCAGGCGCAAAAAGGCCGGCTCCTGAGAAAACGCCGCATCCAGAGCCTGCATTTGCTCCAAAATTTGGGTTTCCTGCCCCTCGTCCTTCGCCAGGTCATACAACGCCTGGGCATAGCTTGCACCGATCGTACTCATAGGCCGTCACCCAGGTTTGCGATAAACTCGTCCACCAGCGCCGCCTGATCCGCTTCCTCCAGGTGCTTACCCACCACCTTGCCGGCAATATCCATGGCAAGACCGGCAATCTCATCCTTGGCATCGTTGATAGCCTTGCGCTTCTGGCGGTCAATATCCGCGGCGGCCTTTTGCCGGATGGCATCTGCCTCCGCATTGGCTTTGCGGAGAATCTCCTCTTGGCGGGCCTGTCCCCGGCGTGTTGCCTCCTTGACCAGCTGTTCGCCGGTCCGGGCAGCATCCGAAAGCTTTTCCTCGTATTGGCTGCGAAGCTGTGTTGCCTGCTTTTTTGCCATGTCCGCCTGGGCATAGGCATCATCAATTTCCTTCTGCCGGTCCTCGATCATCTTCATGATCGGTTTCCAAAGAAATTTGCCGCCAACCAAAAACAGGACTATCGTATTTGCCAGGGTGAATAGGGCTGTCCACGGATTTACACCCAGTAATTCCTCAAATCCCACTAACCTCGCTCCTTTCCTGCAGATTTCCGAAAAGGGTTCAGACAGCAAACAGGATCAGAAACGCGATCAGCAAAGAGTAAATACCGGTAGTCTCAGTAATGGCGCAGCCGAGAATCATGTTGGTACGTAGTGTACCGGCTGTCTCCGGCTGACGAGCCATACCCTCCAGTGCCTTGCCCACAGCAGTTCCCTCACCAATGCCGGGGCCAATAGCGCCGATGCCCATACACAGGCCAGCTCCAATTGCACATGCTGCTTTGATAATTGCTTGTTCCATATTATATTCCTCCAAAAATTATTTTTTTATTTCCGTGGGCGGTGGGCAGGCGCCTGCAATATACACCATGCTCAGCAAGCTGAACACAAAGGCCTGCACAAAGCCAGAAAACAAATCAAAATAGATCGACAGTACGGCTGGGATACCGAACTGTAAAATCGGCACATCGGTAAGGATCCCCAGGTTTTCCAAAATGCCCACCACCGCCACAAGGCAGAGGGCAATACCTGCAACATATATACCCAATTTCACATATTTCCTCATTTTCCGACCCGCCACCAGCAGAACAGCGCCCAACATAAGCATAACAATGGGGATAACGACTGTACCGGAGATCAGCCGGATCACAAAAGAAGACGCCAAACTCAGAGCCGTGTACAAAATTGCACTGATAACACTGCCGCCTGCCATATTGCCAAAATGGCGGAAGGCCATGGAAATGGGCTGTGCGATCTCTGAGATGATGTTCATAGGGGTGATAATGAACACAGGCTCCGTAAAGCCCTTGAGCCAACCCAAAAAGCCGTTGTGCTTGATATTGTTGTACCAAATGATGGCCGTGGTCATCAGCGCCCAGGTCAGCGGCACGCTCAGGTCCGCTGTGGACGAGCGAAAAAAACCGGTCAGACCGATCAAAGAGCCGCAGATGGACGACAGGAAGATGGTTCCGATAAAGGGTGTCCAGTGGGCATTGTGCTTTCCCATGGTATCACAAACGATGTTGTACATCATGGAAACACCCTTTTCCGTAAGGACCTGGAGCTTTCCCGGCCGTTTGCTCAGGTTTCTGCCAAGAAGCACCGAGGCTATGCAAAGCACCAGGGTCACCAGAAACACGGACACTGTAGTTTGGGTAATATCAATGCCACCCAATACCGGGATACGGAAGTAAATATACGCACCGGTAACATCTACACTCATTTCACCACATCCCCTTTCTTACGGAAAAATTCCCCCACTGCCAAAATTGGTCTTACAAACACCAAGGGCAGTGCCAGGGGCAGCAGTGCAAACAGCCCGCTCTTTCCACAGGCGAACAGGATCACAAACAGCAGACCGTAGCGCAGCAGAGAGGACACCTGAATCAGCGCTTTACCGCCCTTTACATCCTCCTGCTGAGCCTTATCCACAGCCAAAGATGTACCAACTGCCATAAAAAAGAAATTGAAAACGGCCAACGCCCCACCTGCGCCTGCACTGTACACCAGCTTCAGGCTAAAGCGGCCAAGCAAAGCATAGATTCCGATCATGGCAGCGATACATACCGCCTGGCCTACCAGCACCATTAAAGTTTCTTTGAATACGATCTTACGCCCTTCCATAGCTTCCTCCATGCTTATTCGTGGTCATCAAAAGATACATCCGTTTCTGAATCTGTTTCCTCTGCAGACATCTTTTCCATGGTTTTCAGAGATATACGCAGCCCATCCAGGGCGAAAATCCCGCCCAGAACCAAACCTATCCATATCACCCAGTTGCCCCAATGGAAGCTGTCCCGCAGCCACACCGACAACAGCACAAAGCCCAAAGGCGGCAGTGCCACACTCAGACCCAACTGTGTCAGCCACACAAGCATTTTCAGATTTTTCACAATCATTCTCCTATGTATGGATTATGTCCATTATATTACGAAATACAAATTGTTTCAATCATATTTTGAAAATTTTACCATTTGTCAACATTTCCCAAGCCCACATGGGCAAAAAAGATTTTAGTGGGGGCTTTTCATTTATCAGAATATATAGTAAAATGAAGGATAACGAAATGAGGTGAACGGCGTGACAGAGATGGACATATTACAGGGCGTGATCGGCGCCGTTGTATATCAAAATTATGATAACGGCTACGCCGTACTGCGTCTGCAATGTGAAAACGGGCAAACCGCTACGGTGGTGGGCACCATCCCCCGGCCCAGTGTAGGTGAGCGGCTGATGGTCACCGGAAAATGGGGCACCCACCCAAGCTACGGCAAACAGTTTGAGGCGGAGTTTCTGGAGCGGCTGATGCCGGAAACAGCCCCGCAGATCATGGCCTACCTTTCCGGACGGACCATCAAGGGAATCGGTCCCCGGATGGCGGCACGGATCGTTCAGAAATTCGGAGAAAGCACCCTGGCTGTCATGGAACGGGAACCAGAACGTCTTGCGGAGGTCTCCGGTATCTCCCCTGCCAAAGCCAAGGCCATTGGGGAAGAATTTCGCCTGCAAATAGGCATGCGGCAACTGATGGAATTTTTTGCGCTGCACCGCCTGCCGGCAGAGCTTGCGGTGAAAACCTACAAGCTCTACGGTGAAAGCACCATTGACCTGCTGTACGATGACCCATACCTGCTGATGGATGAAGAACTGGATGCTCCCTTTGGTGCTGTGGACCAGTTTGCCATTGAGTTGGGTGTTGCCGGCGATGATCCCCGACGTGTCGGTGCCGGTATCCTTTTTGAACTGCGCTACAATCTGAGCGCAGGGCACAACTTTTTGCCTGAGGACAAGCTGATCGCCGCCACTGCGGCACTTCTGTCTGTAGACGAACAAACGGTAGCTTTATCCGTTTCCCATCTGTTGGAGGGACAGCAGCTTGTCCGGGATCAACTGGCCGGTATCCACATTCTGTACTTACCTGGTTTGCACCGGGCAGAAACCGGTTGCAGCGAAATGCTTCTGTCCTTCAGCAAGACCACATACCCAGCACCTCCCCGGCTGGAGGCACTGGTAAAGCAGGCCGCCTCTGCCAGCGGCATTCGCTACTCCAAGCAGCAGGAGGAGGCCATTCGCAGTGCCGCCACCTCCGGTCTTTTGCTGATTACCGGCGGCCCCGGCACCGGTAAAACCACCGTTTTGAACGGTATTCTCTCCCTTTACGGACTGATGGGTCTCAGCTGTGTCCTTGCTGCTCCCACAGGAAGAGCCGCCAAACGGCTGACCGAGGTTACAGGAGAAGACGCCTCCACCATCCACCGGCTGTTGGAGGCCGGCATCGACCCCCATACCGGTAATCTCTTCTTTACCCGGGATGCGGACAATCCGCTGAAAGCAGATGCCATTATCGTGGACGAGATGTCTATGGTGGATATCCAGCTTTTATATGCCCTTTTGCAGGCTGTCCCCCGGCGGGCAAGGTTGATTTTTGTAGGCGATCCGGACCAGCTCCCTCCTGTGGGCCCCGGTTTCCCGTTTAGCAATATGCTGCGCAGCAAATGCCTGAATGTTGTCTATTTGACGGAGATCTTCCGCCAGGCCCAGGAAAGCCTTATTGTTATGAATGCCCACAAGGTAAACCGGGGGGAAATGCCAGAGCTTCGCAATGTGAAGAACGACTTTTTCTTCCTCAGCGGCCGATCCGAGGAGGCTGTGGGAGAAACCATCGTCAGTCTGTGCGCCACCCGGCTGCCCCAAAACATGGACATTCCCCCAGAACAGATTCAGGTCCTGTCTCCCACTAAGAAAGGTTTTGCCGGTACCGCCAATCTGAATAAGCTGCTGCAGGCAAGACTGAACCCGCCTGGCCCCAACAAAAAGGAGCGGCAATTTGGCGACTTCACCTTCCGGGAGGGTGATCGGGTCATGCAGATTCGCAATAATTATGATATTGCCTGGAAAAAGACAGACGGCTCCATGCTTGGTGCCGGTATCTTCAACGGAGATATTGGCGTAATCCAATCCATAAACCAAGATGCAGAGCAGCTTACGGTGCTTTTTGATGACCGGGAAGCAGAATATGACTTCACCTTGCTGGGAGAATTGGAGCCGGCCTATGCTATCACTGTCCACAAAAGTCAGGGCAGTGAGTACCGGGCCGTGATCCTGGCGGCCTGGAACGGCTCTGCTTACCTGCTGAACCGAAGTGTGCTCTACACTGCCATTACCCGTGCCAGAGAGCTGCTGATCCTTGTAGGTCGGGAGGAAACCGTTTCCGTCATGACACAGAACGAAAAGGTAGGACGCCGTTACTCCGGGCTGAAGCTTCGTTTGCAAGGAAAGGACCGATAAAAAACATGATACATCTGTTGTTTCCTCCCAAATGCATTCTGTGCCGCCGGATTTTAGACAAATCGGAAACCGATCTGTGCCACCATTGCCGAAAAAATGCGCCGGAAATTCTCCGCACAAAAAGAAAGATTCCTTTTATTGCGAAATGGACTGCTTTGTGGTATTATAAGGATAATGTACGCAGAAGCATACACCGCTTTAAATTTGCAAATGCACGGCGGTATGCAAAACCCTATGCCCGGAAACTGGCTGTCAAGCTGCAGGAATCCGATTTGTGGGGCTGCTTTGACGTTCTTGTCTGGGTGCCTGTTTCCACACGGCGGCGGCTTCAAAGAGGCTATGACCAGTGTCAGCTGTTGGCTGCAGCATTGGGGGAAGAATTGGGGCAGTCTCCTGTGCTGGCACTGAAGAAGATTCGCCACACGCCGCCCCAGTCCAGCCTGCGCCACAGCGCTCAACGCAGAGCAAATATTGCTGGTGCCTATGCCGTAACTAACCCGGAACTGATTATCAATAAGCGCATCCTCCTGCTGGACGATGTCCTGACCACCGGTGCCACAGCATCGGAGTGTGCAAAAACGTTGCTGCTTGCCGGTGCAAAAGAGGTTTGTTTTCTCTGCCTTGCAACCGTTGCTGACGAAATTTCAAAATAAACATAGGTGATAAGTATGAAGAAATTTGATTTTTTTTCCAATGACCTGGGCGTAGACCTGGGCACCTCCAACGTGCTGGTCTATGTAGACGGCAAAGGGTTGGCTGTCCGTGAGCCCTCCGTAGTAGCGGTGGACAAGAACACCGGCAAAGTCCTGCAGGTCGGCGCTGCTGCCCGGAACATGCTGGGCAGAACCCCCGGTAATGTGGTGGCCATGCACCCGCTGAAAGACGGTGTGATTTCTGACCATGAAATGACTGTGAAAATGCTGCAAATCCTCTTTGGAAAGGCTTCCCCATCCTCCTTCCTTGCACCCAAGCCCAGAGTGGTAATCAGTGTTCCCAGCGGAATCACCGAGGTGGAAGAACGCACAGTTATTAACGCCGCTATTGAGGCCGGTGCAAGACGTGTTTATCTGATTGAAGAGCCTTTGGCTGCTGCCATGGGTGCAAATCTGGATATCAGCCAGGCCAACGGGCATATGGTAGTGGACATCGGTGGCGGCACCACAGATATCGCTGTTCTTTCCATGAACAGTGTTGCTGTATCCTCCTCCCTGAAGGTTGCAGGCAACGCCTTTGACGAAGCCATCGCCAAACATATCCGCCGTAAGTACGGCATCGTCATCGGTCAGGTAACTGCCGAGGATATTAAAGTTCAGATCGGCTGTGTGTACCCGCGAAATGAGGATATCAGCATGCTGGTAAAGGGACGGGACGCCAAAACCGGCATGCCCAGAGAAATTACCATTCTCTCCTCCGAGGTCTTTGAGATTCTGCGCCGCCCTGCCCGGCTGATTGCCGATGAGGTTCTGTCGGTTCTGGAAGATACTTCTCCTGAATTGGTGGGCGACATCGCCACCAACGGTATCACCCTCACCGGCGGCGGCAGCTTGATCGCCGGTATGGATCTGCTCCTTTCCGAACGCACCGGTATCCAATGCACCATTGCTGACGATCCGGACTCCTGCGTTGTCTATGGCTGTGGCAAGAGCCTGGCCTGGATCAGCCAAATGAACGAAGGCCCCATTAACATCGCAAGAAAACGTATCCTGCGTCAAAGTTGATAACAAAAACCGCTGTGGATTTTCCACAGCGGTTTTCTGCAGCTTGTTGGGAAGAGAGGGGCTTTATAAAATTTAGAGATAGAAAAAGCCGGTGTGGGCATTGCCCACACCGGCTTGGTTATTGGTATTTGCTTAGTTGTTAACGATCTCCAGTGCACCCTGCTGGTTCACAGTGTAGATCGCTGTTCTGACTACACTGCCGTAAGCATCCTTGATCTCACAGACAAAGTTGTAGCCGGTACGACCCTTCACAGCACCGCTCATGGTATGGGCGGTCTTTCCGGGGTTCTGCCAGTAGTACCACTTGTTGGCAGCCATACCGGGTCTCTGGTACAGCCACAGGTAGGTGTACTCGCCGCCATCGGTGATCTGTGCGGACAGGTTCAGTTTTCCATCTGCCACAGAAGTTACCACAGTGGGCGCAACCAGTGTCTCGTTGACCTCCAGTGCTACGGGAGTCGTCTTTACCTCCACACCAAGGTTGTCGGTGATCACGCAGCGGAACTGATAACCCTGACGGTGCGCCACTACAGGCACCTCAATGGAGGTTGCTGCGCCGGGCTGAGCCCAGTAGTACCAATTGGTGCCGTCCTTGCTATACTGCCACAGATAGGTCAGTGTTGCGCCAACAGTGCTTTCAGCGGTGACGCTGAAGATCGCGGTGTCACCGGTGTTCTTGCTCTGTGCCTGAGGTGCTGCAGTAATCACAATGGCGCCCTCGGTTTCCACATTCAGGACGGCTGCATCGGACTCTACGCTATTGCCGTAGGTGTCCGTCACAACGCACTTGAACTGGTAGCCGTCACGGTCTGCTGTTGCCTTTACATCGATCTCGGTCAGGTCCTTGGCAGGATCAGCCCACCAGTACCACTTAGTGCCGTCCTTGCTGTACATCCACAGGTAGGTCAGTTCGCCTTCGCCGGTTGCTACCACGCTCAGCTGCTTAGTCTGGCCAACGGTAACAGCCTCAGGCAATGTAGGCTGGACAGTAATCTGAATGCTGCCGGGGGCTCTGCCTTCGGTTTCGCCACAGGTGCCGCAGGTCTTTTCAAACTGCTGGGTCTCTTCATTGTAGACCTCTTCGCCCCATTTGTGGTATTCAGCAGAAGCAGGAATGGCTTCGCCGCCTTCGGTCTTGCCACAGCCGTTTGCACAGGTGTAAACAGCGGTGGTGCCGTCGGTCTCACAAGTTGCAGGAACTTCTGCTGCGGTTTCCTTCATATCGTGGCCGGTAGCCTTGATGGGCTCGCCGCCTTCGGTCTTGCCACAGCCGTTTGCACAGGTGTAAACAGCAGTCTTGCCGTCGGTCTCACAAGTTGCAGGAACTTCTGCTGCGGTTTCCTTCATATCGTGGCCGGTGGCCTTGATGGGCTCGCCGCCTTCGGTCTTACCACAGCCGTTTGCACAGGTGTAGACAGCAGTCTTGCCGTCAGCCTCGCAGGTAGCAGGAACTTCTGCTGCGGTGTCCTTCATATCGTGGCCGGTGGCCTTGATGGGCTCGCCGCCTTCGGTCTTGCCACAGCCGTTTGCACAGGTGTAAACAGCTTCCTTGCCGTCAGTCTCGCAGGTTGCGGGAACTGCTTCAGCGGTCAGCTGCATGTCGTGCTTGGTAGCAGGAATGGTTTCGCCGCCTTCGGTCTTGCCACAGCCGTTTGCACAGGTGTAAACAGCAGTCTTGCCGTCAGCTTCGCAGGTTGCAGGAATTTCGTCTGCAGTCTTCTGCATGTTGTGGCCGGTCTTGGGAGCTGCATAAGTATAGGTATGGTCGCAGGCTGCACATACAATGGTCTTGACGCCGTCGGCCTCGCAGGTTGCGGTGTTCGTGGTTGCATCTGCTACGTCCTTGTGGGTGACGGTGTAGGTGGTGCCGCTAGTAGCGATCTCAGAGCAAGCCTCGGGGACATAAGCTGTGGGATCCTGGCCGATGACAGTTGCGTCGTAGATCGCCAGTGTGGAACTTGCCACGACAATGCTCTTTTCGCCTGTTATGGTTCCGCCGTAAATGCTTGCTTTTGCGCTGGAACCAAATCTGACGTTATTGCCTTCGGTGGCAGTACCACCTGCGAAAGTGCAGTCAGTCAGTGTAGCGGTAGCACTATCTATGTAGACGTTGCCGCCGTATACAGCCTTACCGCCGGTGAAGCTACAACGCTCCATGGTGATGGTTACAGCA
>JAZSPV010000028.1:0-66354 GCA_045537615.1 Faecousia sp.
GCAACACCCTTCTTGCCGTCGAGCATGATGCTGTTTACGAGCTTCGTAACCAGAACGGAGTTATACTGAGGATCCGGAAGGACCTCTCTCTTGGGAACATTACCTCTTCTGGGCACTTTGCTTCCCTCCTTCATATAAAAAATGATTTCATCGGTACTCGAAAGATAACCTTTCGTTGTGCCTGGCCAGAGGTTCTTATATTAAAAACCTTGGCAAGGCATAGCCTTGCGAACGGGCTTGGAATAATTCAATGTTTTGTCGCGTCAGGGGCAAGATTACTTCTTACCGGCCTTGGGACGCTTTGCACCATACTTGGAGCGGGACTGCATACGGCCCTGAACGCCCTGGGTATCCAGAGTGCCGCGGATGATGTGGTAACGCACACCGGGAAGGTCCTTAACACGACCGCCGCGAATCAGAACAACAGAGTGCTCCTGCAGGTTGTGGCCCACACCAGGAATATAAGCGGAAACTTCCATTCCGTTGGTCAGACGCACACGGGCGATCTTACGCAGAGCGGAGTTAGGCTTCTTGGGGCTGGTGGTACGAACAGCAGTACATACGCCACGCTTCTGGGGGGAAGGCAGATTGGTAGCCTTGTTTTCCAGAGTGTTCAGACCTCTCTGCAGAGCAGGAGCGGTGGACTTGTAGGTAACCTGCTTACGGCCATTTCTGACAAGCTGATTAAAAGTAGGCATTGATTTTCTCCTTTCTTTCATTCTCGCCTTTCGGCGGATAAATATATTCCTCAGCAATTGCTGCCGGAACCGTGGTTAATCGACGACCGTCGCCGTCGCCGCGCCGACTTCAATACCGCAGGCCTGCCCCAATTGTTTCATGGTGCAGACCCAGTAAAAAGCGACGCCATTTTGCTGACATAAAGTCGCAAGGGGCTCTGTTAGAGCAGGATCAGCATTGCGTGCCAAATATACCCGGCGGGCGCAGCCCTTATTCAGGGCTTTTCGGAGCTGTTTGGCCCCCACTACCACATTTTGCCGAGACAGGGCAGCCAAATCTTCACTGTCCTCAGGGAAACTCTTTTTTTGCGTATTCATACAGGATAATATTATACGCACTTTCCCAGAAATGTCAACAAATTTTCTCAAAATCTTTTGGATAATCCCCTGTGTTTTCAAGGTTTTCCTGGTAAAACACCTATTGTACGCACCAGGCGGACAATCACATCGCCACGGAGGACAACCACGACGAAATACAGCAAAAGGGACCGCTCCATACAGAGCGGTCCCTTCTTTACATTATTCTTCCTCTGCTATAGGTTCCTGTTCAACCTGCTCAGCGGCTTCCAGGGTTCTTTCCTCAGGTGTCACGCCGGGCTGATAATCCCGGTATGCCATGAGGCCGGAGCCCGCAGGAATCAGCTTGCCGATAATAACATTCTCCTTCAGGCCGACCAGGTGGTCGATCTTGCCCTTGATTGCAGCATCGGTCAGGACCTTGGTGGTCTCCTGGAAGGATGCAGCAGACAGGAAGGAATCCGTTGCCAAAGATGCCTTGGTAATACCCAGCAGAACAGCAGAGGCTGTTGCCAGCTGCAGATCCGTCTCACCGGCATCGATCCGGGCCTGGACTGCTGCGTTGGCATCCTCAAACTCAAAGGTATCGATGACTGTTCCGGTCAGCAGTGTGCTGTCACCGGGTTCCTCCACCCGGACCTTGCGCATCATCTGACGGATAATGACTTCGATATGCTTATCGTTGATCTCAACGCCCTGCTGACGGTACACAGCCTGGACAGACTGCACCAAATAATCCTGAACAGCCTCCACACCGGAAATACGCAGAACATCCTGGGGATACAGCGCACCGTCTGTAATGGGTTCGCCCTTCTGTACCTGCTTGCCGTTTGTAACCTTCAGGCCCACAGAGTAGGGCACAGAGTAATTCTTGACCTCTCCATCCTCTGCCGTAACGGTGATATTACGCATTGCAGTACGGTGGGTGTCATCAATGGAAACCACGCCGGTGATTTCAGAGATCTGTGCCATCTTCTTGGGACGACGGGATTCAAACAGTTCTTCAACTCTGGGAAGACCCTGAGTAATATCGTCACCTGCAACACCGCCGGAGTGGAAGGTACGCATGGTCAGCTGAGTACCGGGCTCACCGATGGACTGTGCGGCGATAATACCGACTGCTTCGCCCAGGTCCACCTCTTTGGAGGTAGCCAGGTTCATACCGTAGCAACGTGCGCAAACACCGCTGCGTGCACGGCAGCCCAAAATAGTACGGATATAGATCTTCTCAATGCCGGCAGCCTCAAACTTAGCAGCATCCTCGGGCATCATCATGACTTCCTTGGAATGGATCACTTCACCGGTCTCGGGATGCAGCACATCCTCTACGGGATAGCGGCCGCGGATACGGTTACCGAAGGAATCCACAACGTCACCGTTCTTATCATAAACAGCGCCGACCCAAATACCGTTCTTAGTGCCACATTCATGCTCCCGGACGATCACATCCTGAGAAACGTCGACCATACGACGGGTCAGGTAACCGGAGTCAGCGGTACGAAGCGCCGTATCGGTCATGCCCTTACGGGCGCCTCTACTGGAGATAAAGTATTCCAGAACAGACAGACCTTCACGGAAGTTTGCCTTAACAGGAATCTCAATGGTACGACCGGCGGTATCTGCCATCAAACCACGCATACCTGCCAACTGACGAATCTGTGCCATGCTACCACGGGCGCCGGAGTCAGCCATCATGTAGATGGGGTTGAACTCATCCAGGTTGCCCTGCAGAGCGCCGGTCACGTCAGCGGTGGTCTTTTCCCACTGCTGAACGACCAGGCGGTAACGCTCATCGTTGGTAATCAGACCCTTACGGTAGAACTGCTCAATCTCCACGACCTTCTGCTCGGCCTGACGGACCAGTTCGTACTTGATCTGGGGAACCACCATGTCGGCGATGGACACGGAAATAGCGCCCTTTGTGGAGTACTTATAGCCCAGAGCCTTGATCCGGTCCAGCATTTCCGTTGCAACGGTAAAGCCGTGCTTACGGATACACTTATCAATGATCTTGCCCAGCTGCTTCTTATCAACCAGGAAGTCCACCTCCAGGTTAAACTCCTGACCGGGAACGGTACGGTCCACAAAGCCCAGATCCTGCGGGATAGGCTCATTGTAGATCAGGCGGCCCACAGTGGCGTCAATGACGCGGTACTGCATAACACCGTCAACTTCCTTACCATAGCGGACACGGATGGGTGCATGCAGACCCACATCGCCATCAGCATAAGCTGCAATCGCCTCGTTGACACTGGAGTAATTCAGCTTGGGACGGTAAGATGCAGGAGTCTTACCCTCAGCCTTTGCCTTGGCATTGGCTGCAAGGAACTCGTCTGCATCCACAAGGGCACCGGCAGTCAGACCGGTTTCGCCTGCATCGGTGATAAAGACCTCCTCTGCACCCTTCTCGGCCTTGCCAAGTCTGGTGTAGGTCAGGTAGTAGGCACCGAGGATCATATCCTGGGTAGGCACGGTAACAGGCTTGCCGTCCTGAGGACGCAGCAGGTTGTTGGCAGAAAGCATCAGCATTCTGGCCTCTGCCTGGGCCTCTGCAGACAGGGGCACGTGGATAGCCATCTGGTCGCCGTCAAAGTCGGCGTTAAATGCAGTACAGCAAAGGGGGTGCAGTTTCAGTGCCCGACCCTCAACCAGAATCGGCTCAAAGGCCTGGATACCCAAACGGTGCAGTGTAGGTGCACGGTTGAGCATAACAGGACGGTCCTTGATGATCTCATCCAGGGCATCCCAAACCTCGGTCTTGCCCTTGTCGATCATCTTTTTGGCGGACTTGATATTGTTGGCCAAGCCGTCTGCAACCAGCTTCTTCATAACGAAGGGACGGAACAGCTCAATGGCCATCTCCTTGGGCACGCCGCACTGGTACAGCTTCAGCTCAGGACCGACAACGATAACAGAACGGCCGGAGTAGTCAACACGCTTACCCAGCAGGTTCTGACGGAAACGGCCCTGCTTGCCCTTCAGCATATCAGACAGAGACTTAAGGGCTCTGTTGTTGGCACCGGCCACAGCACGGCCACGACGGCCATTGTCGATCAGTGCATCCACAGCCTCCTGCAGCATGCGCTTCTCATTACGAATAATGATGTCGGGAGCATGGAGCTGAATCAGCCGCTTCAGACGGTTGTTGCGGTTGATCACTCTGCGGTACAGGTCATTCAGGTCGGAGGTGGCAAAACGGCCGCCATCCAGCTGAATCATAGGACGGATATCGGGAGGGATCACAGGAAGCACATCCATGACCATCCAGGCAGGATTGTTGCCGCTCTCCCGGAAAGCCTCCACAACCTCCAGCCGCTTGACAAGACGCAGCTTTTTCTGGGAGGAGGCAGTCTTCAACTCCTCGCGCAGCTGCACAGACAGGGTTTCCAGGTCGATCTGCTCCAGCAGTTCCTTGACAGCCTCTGCACCCATGCCGGCACGGAAATCGTCCTCATACTTTTCCCGGTAGTCCCGGTAGTCCTTCTCAGAGAGAATCTGATTGCGCTCCAGAGGTGTGTCACCGGGGTCTGTGACGATATAGGCCGCAAAGTACAGCACCTTCTCCAAAATCTTGGGGCTGATATCCAAAATCAGGCCCATACGGGAAGGAATACCCTTGAAATACCAAATGTGGCTGCAGGGTGCTGCCAGTTCAATATGACCCATGCGCTCACGGCGAACCTTGGCCTTTGTAACTTCCACACCGCAGCGGTCACAGACCTTGCCCTTATACTTGATCTTCTTATACTTACCGCAGTGGCACTCCCAATCCTTGGTAGGTCCAAAGATCTTTTCACAGTACAGACCGTCCCGCTCGGGCTTCAGCGTACGGTAGTTGATGGTCTCCGGCTTCTTAACCTCGCCGAAGGACCAACCCCGGATCATCTCCGGAGAAGCAATACCAATTTTAATTGCATCAAAGATTGCATCAGACATATAGTATCGCCTCCTTATTCTTCATCTGTGCCGGCCATTTCGTTTTCCGTTGCGCCGAACACATCCATAATATCTTCCGGACCGTCCTCATCAATGACAAAGCCGGAATCCAGCACCTCTTCCGTGGTGCCGACCACACCACTGCCAATGTCGGCAGCGTAGATGATCTCATCCTCGTCCTCATCATCCTTCAGCTCGATCTCATTGCCGTTTTCATCCAGTACACGGATATCCAGGCAAAGCGCCTGCAGCTCCTTAACCAGAACCTTAAAGGATTCCGGTACGCCAGGCTTGGGAATGTTGCTGCCCTTGACAATGGCTTCGTAAGTCTTGACACGGCCTGTTACATCGTCGGACTTGACCGTCAGAATCTCCTGCAGGGTATATGCTGCACCGTAAGCCTCAAGAGCCCAAACTTCCATTTCACCGAAACGCTGACCGCCGAACTGGGCCTTGCCGCCCAAGGGCTGCTGTGTGACCAGTGCGTAGGGGCCGGTGGAACGGGCATGGATCTTATCGTCGACCAGGTGGTGGAGCTTCAGGTAGTAGGGGTAACCTACGGTAACCAGATTATCAAAGGGTTCGCCGGTACGGCCATCGTACAGAACGGCCTTGCCGTCCTCCCGGAGGCCTGCCAGCTGCAATGTCTCACGGATATCCTTCTCGTTGGCGCCGTCAAACACGGGGGTGGCAACCTTCCATCCCAGTGCCTTGGCTGCATAGCCCAGGTGGACCTCCAGAACCTGACCGATATTCATACGGGAAGGCACGCCCAGAGGGTTCAGAACCACATCCAAAGGTGTACCGTCGGGCAGGAAGGGCATGTCCTCCTCGGGCAGAACCCGGGAAACGACACCCTTGTTACCGTGACGGCCGGCCATCTTATCACCAACAGAGATCTTACGCTTCTGGGCAATATAGACACGGACAGACTTGGTAACACCGGGAGCCAGCTCATCGGAGTTTTCCTTGGTAAAGACCTTGACATCTACAACGATGCCGCTCTCACCGTGGGGCACCTTCAAAGAGGTGTCACGGACTTCTCTTGCCTTCTCACCGAAGATGGCGCGCAGCAGGCGCTCCTCGGGGGTCAGCTCCGTTTCGCCCTTCGGTGTGACCTTACCGACCAGATAATCGCCGGAATGGACCTCAGCACCGATGCGGATAATACCGTCCTCGTCCAGGTCCTTCAGGGTATCCTCACCAACATTGGGGATATCACGGGTGATCTCTTCCGGTCCCAGCTTGGTATCCCGGGCTTCGGTCTCGTGCTCCTCAATATGGATAGAGGTAAAGACATCCTCACGAACCAGCCGCTCGTTGAGCAGAATGGCATCCTCGTAGTTGTAGCCTTCCCAGGTAACAAAGCCGATCAGGACATTCTTACCCAGTGCGATCTCACCGCCGGAGCAGGAAGGACCGTCAGCAATGATCTGATTTGCCTTGACACGCTCACCCACGGTAACGATGGGGCGCTGGTTAATGCAGGTGCCTGCATTGCTGCGGGCAAACTTGGTGAGCTGATGGGTCTGTACATCGCCATCGTCGTACTTCACCACGATCTCGGTGGCAGAAACGGACATGACCTCACCTTCGCCGGTAGCCTTGAGGCAGACCTCGGAGTCCACAGCAGCCGCATGCTCGATGCCGGTGGCAACGATGGGAGGCTCAGTGGTCAGCAGAGGCACAGCCTGACGCTGCATGTTAGCGCCCATCAGCGCACGGTTTGCGTCGTCGTTCTGCAGGAAGGGAATGAAAGAGGTAGCAATGGAGATCATCATTCTGGGAGATACGTCAATATAATCGATCATATTGCGGTCCACTTCGATAATCTCGTTGCGGTGACGACAGGTAATACGCTCGTTTGCCAGACAGCCGTTCTCATCCAGGGGCTCGTTGGCCTGGCCAATGTAGAAATCGTCTTCCACATCTGCGGTCATGTAATCCACCTGGTCGGTGACCTTGCCGGTAGCCTTATCCACCTTGCGGTAGGGTGCTTCCACAAAACCGTACTCATTGATCTTGGCAAAGGTTGCCAGATAGTTGATCAGACCGATGTTGGGACCTTCCGGGGTCTCAATGGGACACATACGGCCATAGTGGGTATAGTGAATATCACGCACGTCGAAGGATGCACGCTCACGGCTCAGACCGCCGGGGCCCAGTGCAGACAAACGGCGCTTGTGGGTCAGCTCAGCCAAGGGGTTATTCTGGTCCATAAACTGAGACAGGGGGCTGGAGCCGAAGAACTCCTTGATCACAGCTGTCACAGGACGGATATTGATCAGGCTCTGAGGTGTAACGGCATCCAAATCCTGAACAGTCATACGCTCACGGATGACACGGTCCAGACGGGAGAAGCCGATACGGAACTGGTTCTGCAGCAGCTCACCGACACAGCGCAGGCGGCGGTTGCCCAGGTGGTCAATATCGTCGGGGATACCGACGCCTTCAGCCACACAGTTCAGATAGTTAATGGAAGCCATGATATCATCAACGATAATATGCTTGGGAATCAGATCGTCAATGCGCTCGGCAATGGCCTCTTCCCAATTGATATCGGCTGTTTCCAGCATCTCCTTCAGCACGGAGAAACGGACCTTTTCCTTAACGCCATACTGTCTGGGATCAAAGTCCACGAAGTTCGCCATGTCAACCATATGATTGGAGAAGACCTTAACCAAATGGTCACCGACCTTCAGCACAGCCTCGTTGACACCCTTTGCAGAGATCTCCTTGGCGCGGTCGCGGCTGATGATCTCACCGGGCATAGCCAAAATCTCGCCGGTCATAGGATCGGCAATAGGCTCTGCCAGCTCCTGTCCGGAGATACGGCTCCAGATGTCCATCTTTTTATTGAACTTATAACGTCCAACAGCGCTTACATCGTAGCGATGGGCGTCAAACAGCAGTCCTTCCAAATGGGAGATAGCCGTTTCCACTGTGGGGGGCTCACCGGGACGCAGGCGGCGGTAAATTTCCAGCAGGCCCTCTTCCCTGGTCTTGCAGGTATCCCGCTCCAGTGTTGCCAGAATCCGAGAATCCTCGCCAAACATCTGCTTGATCTTCTCATCGGTGTCTACGCCCAATGCGCGGATCAGGCAGGTAATGGGCAGCTTGCGGTTTTTGTCGATACGAACCCAAAACACACCCTGCAGATCGGTTTCATACTCCAACCATGCACCACGGTAGGGAATCACCGTCGCGGTATAGGTATGCTGGTCGGACTTGTCCACCTCATGACCATAGTACATACCGGGGCTACGGACAATCTGGGAGACGATGACACGCTCAGCACCGTTGATCACAAAGGTGCCGCCGTTGGTCATGATGGGGAAATCTCCCATGAAGATCTCCTGCTCCTTGATCTCGTCAGTCTCCGTGTTGCGCAGACGCACACGAACCTTGATGGGCTTTGCATAGGTAGCGTCCCGCTCCTTGCACTGCTCGATGGTGTACTTGGGCTTGTCTTCCATGGTGTAATCCAGGAAGCTCAGCTCCAGTTTGCCGGAGAAATCGGTAATTACACCAACATCTTTAAAGACCTCACGCAGGCCCTCCTCCAGGAACCACTGGTAGGAGTCCTTCTGGATCTTCAGCATATTGGGCATTTCCAGGATCTCTTCGTACTTTGCGTAGGACTTACGCTGGGTCTTGCCGAACAATTCGTCCCTGACCATTGCCATATGGATCATCACAGCCTTTCTTTCGGCTCTCGCCGGAATGATGTGTTGTTTGCTTAATACGCGTGGTTGCGTTGTAACTTTGTTTCAGCAGCCTCTTGACAACCTCCGCGACCTGTGCTAATATGCTCACGATGGGAAAAATGCGCAAAAGGGCATACTAACACAATATGGAAAGTTATTGTATCACAAATGTTACCCCTTTGTCAATATTTATTTCCATCTTTTTCCGAGGAAGTTTCCTCGGTTTTTTTAAACAGCCACGTAACCACATATATAGAAATGCTCTGTCAGGAAATCTCCCGACAGAGCATTTTTTTAATACAATTACGCTTTTCTTAGGCTCATCTTTTCTTTCAGCATAGGAGCCTGCCGCCGAAACTGCTTGGCTATGACCTTGCAGATCTGATCGTCTTCAATCAACTGGTAGACCTGGTCAAATGTTACCCATTTGGCATTATCTGTTTCTCCGGGCTGCAAAATGACCTGCTCGATGGGAATATCCCTGTACAGACAGTAGAAGTCATAGTGGCAGTTTTTATCTCTGCCGGAGCACAGCAATTCAAACTCCTCCGGTTGAGCAGTGATTCCGGTTTCCTCACACAGTTCCCGTGCGATGGCATCCAGACTGGTCTCCCCTGCCAATGCGGCGCCGCCGGAATTTTCCCATGTTCCGGCAAAAGATTTCTCCGGTGCCCGGCGTGTCAGCAGTAGTCTGTCATGGCTGTCATAGACCCAAACACAGACCACCAGTCCGTATTCCCCTTTTCGCCAAGGCGTTCCCCGGCGGTGGATTTTTCCGGTCAAATTCCTCTGCTTGTCATATATATCGTTAAATTCCATTATGCTTCCAAATCCTTACCCTGATCTGCGTAGGCGCTGTCCATGGGGCTTTCCCTGTCAGCCTCGTTCTGATAACGGCCTACCACCTTGGCAGCCAATTCCACCGGCAGCAGTGTTCCCGCACCGGCTACACAGCCGCCGGGACAAGCCATGCCCTCCAGCAGATACCCGTCGTACTTGCCGGCCTTGGCTAAAGCCATCAATTTGCGGCACTCCCGCAAGCCTTCGGCCCGGGCGGTTTTCACCTCCCGGTTCGGTTCTGTCTTGTGAATCATTTTCTCCACCGCACCGGCTACACCGCCGGATACGGCAAAACCACGGCCCGCAGCACTGCCCTCATTGAGATCATACATAGGCTCGATGGTTTCAAAATCAATCTCCTTGGCCTCGAACATACCCTGCAGCTCCTCAAAGGTCAGCACAAAGTCCACGTCGGAACGAATATCTTCCCGGATGGCCTCCAGCTTTTTCGCCGCACAGGGACCTACAAAAACTACCTTGCAGCCAGGATACTTTTTCTTCATCAAACGGGCGGTATAGACCATGGGTGTTAGTGTCATGGAGATCTTCTCCGTCTGCTCCGGAAACAGCTTGTGAATCATAGAATGCCAGGCCGGGCAGCAGGAAGTGGCCATATAGTTCTGCTTTTCCGGAACCTTTTCCAAAAAGTCCTTGGCTTCCTCAATGGTACACAGGTCTGCGCCTACCGCCACCTCAACAATTCGGGCAAAGCCCAGTTTCTTCATTGCAGCAATAAACTTACCGGGGGTAGAATGTTTGCCAAACTGTCCGATGAAAGCAGGGGCAACGATAGCAATGACCTTATTGCCCTGCAAAATAGACTGGATCACCTGGAAGATCTGACCTTTGTCCACAATTGCGCCGAAGGGACAACTGACCAAACACTGTCCGCAGGCAACGCACTTATCCTGATTGATCACAGCTCTGCCCTGCTCATCGGACACGATAGCATCCATGCCGCAGGCCACCTGACAGGGGCGCTCCATGTGGATGATGGCATGATAGGGACACGCCTTCTCACACTTACCACACTTGATACATTTTTCCGGGTCAATGAAGCTCTTTCCGTTGACAAAAGAAATCGCGTCTTTGGGACATACCTTCTGGCAGGATGCTGCCAGGCAGTTCTGACAGCTCTCTGTGACCCGGTACTGGTTGGCGGGACAGGCGTGGCAGGCGTAAGGGATAATGTTGATCAGCGGCGGCTCGTAATACTGCTGCGCAATGGCTGCCTGGTCCATGCCCTCGGTCATCAGATGCCGGGTCTGGATGGGGCGAATATTCAAACCCATTGCAAGACGCACTCTCTCGCTGGCAATGGCTCTCTCCAAAAAAACAGATTCCCGGTGCAATGGACGATCACCGGGCACAATAATATACGGCAACTCATCTACACCCTCATAACCCTTGCCCGAATAGGCAAGCCGGGCAACCTCTGTGAACACACTTTTTCTTATATCCGTAATCAAGGACGGTATCCCTCGCATAATATTACCTCCATGGTTTCTTGGTATTATTATAGCAAGCCCATGTGAATAGTCAAGCAAAGCAACCTAATTGGCGAATGTTTCAAGTTTCAATTTATCGTTCCAACGGAACGATAAATTGAAATAATGCTGAATGCATAATTCATAATGCATAATGTGGTTATTATCGGAAAATGCCACATATTTGGGTAAAACAATTCTGCATTATGCATTTTGCATTATGAATTATTTATCGTGCATCAGCACGATAAATTGGAATTCACCTGTATTTTTTGATTGCTTTTTTCATTTTGTTCGTGTATAATACAGCAAGCTAACGAAACTAATATCTGCGGCAAGGAAGATATTGGGCACCGCAACAGGCATCATTTTCTCCAATTTCATAAATAACCGGATGTGGCTCAGTTTGGGGAGCGAGGCGACCGCCGCCAGTGGCGGTGTCAAGGGAGCCAAGCGAGTGGCCGCGGTCGATAGCTGACGCAGCCGCGCCGTCGGCAAGGAAGATATCGGGCACCGCAACAGGCATCATTTTCTACAATTTCATAAATAACCGGATGTGGCTCAGTTTGGTAGAGCGCTTGCTTTGGGAGCAAGATGCCGCAGGTTCGAATCCTGTCATCCGGACCAGAAAAAGCACGCTTCGGCGTGCTTTTTCAGTTATATTCGCCTTGCGGCGAGTTATATTGGCTACGCCAGTTATATTTGCTACGCAAGTGATATTGGGCTTCGCCCAGCTTTAGAGGCGAATATAATATCACTTCTGCGTTAGCAGGAATATCACTTTTACGCAGTGAAAATATCACTCCGCTGGCAGGCAGAATATCACTAAAATAGAGATAAACACGATTTCTTGATTGCAAAAGCTATTGGTATTACTGACTTTTTTCTTAAATCCTATAACACAACTCGTACCAAAAACCGGCAATTCTCCAAAAAGAATTGCCGGTTTTTCTTATTCATCTGTCACTATCACCGGGAAAACGAGTTTTTTCACACAGGTTTCTTTGTATACGCGACCATAGCCTTTCAGCAATAATTATCCGCCTATATTCTCCACAGCCTTCACAAAGATCTTTTTCCCACGACAATACATATCTGCATGGGGTATCCTTTGTTCCATTCACTTTATTCCAACAATCCAGACAGAATTCTGCCATTTTTATCACCTCATAAACAGTATATACGATATGCATTGCAATTGCAATGCATAATTTCAATCCGTTCTGCTGTACTATGATAGCAAGACAAACGCAATGCTTAAAAGAGGTAATATTATGGGAAGATTTAAAATTCCGGAGACCCCTCCTACTGTTAACAAAACCATTCGTTTTCCAAGCAATATTGTAGAGGAAGTGGAGCAAGCGATTAAAGGGAAGGACTGTACCTTTTCCTCTTTTGTAATTGCCGCTGTTCGTGCCGCTTTGGACGATTTGAAGAAATAGATTATAACGAAAACAACTGGAAACCTTAAAACAGCAGCACATCTGTGCTGCTGTTTTTGTATATTCTCCTGCCGGCTACAAAGACTAACACAAAAGGAGTGGTTTTTATGGACGGACACGAACTGGTAAAACAAACATTAGATCAAATTCCCCAAGCCAACAAAAGCGCAAAACACATTGTGGGCCTTGTGAAAGAGGGTGGCAGAATCACCGGCTATCAGCTATCCGATAATACCATTGTCGAAAAACAGCAGGCTGTGGATATGGCAAAGCAGGGACAGATCGCCGGCGTCGGCATTGCCCACCGTGGGGATACCGAATACCTAAAATCTATTCCCGACGGCAGTGAAAACAACAACTTGGGCAACCTGCCTTCTGTTTCACCCCAG
Organism: Faecousia sp.; assembly: GCA_045537615.1. Classification (GTDB taxonomy): domain Bacteria; phylum Bacillota; class Clostridia; order Oscillospirales; family Oscillospiraceae; genus Faecousia. The sequence continues at coordinate 12,836 of JAZSPV010000028.1, forward strand.
TCGTAAAACATCCCGGAATCGGCAACACGCCGTTTCCGGGATGTTTGCCGTTAAGCAGCCTAAAAATACCGATGATCGCAAATTGCAACATTTTTTACTTCAGGTATGATAGAATGATGTCACAGGAGGTGGTGGAATGAAATTCAAACTAATCATTGATAAAGAAAAGGACGAAGAAATCGTCGCATCGGTTCACCGTCGCACCCCGCTGATCGACGAGATTGAAGGGCTGATTTTGCGCAGTGCCGGCAACGACCGCATCCCGGGCTACACCGAGGACGATATGAAAGTGCTCTGTTTTTCTGAGATCGAATGCGTTACTGTACTGGACGGAAAGACCTATGCCGTAGATTCCAAAAACTGCCGGTATCGACTGAGGCAGCGATTATATGAATTAGAAAATCTGCTTCCCTCGTCTTTCATCCGCATCAACAAAAGCACCCTGGCAAACGAGGCCGCTTTGGACCGGTTTGCTGTTACCTACGCAGGCAGTGTGGACGCTGTTTTCAAATGCGGTTACACAGAATACGTTTCCCGACGGTGCTTTGCCCAAATCAAAAGGAGGTATAAAGCAAAATGAAGAAGTTTTGGAAAGAATTTTTGCTCCGGGGGCTGATCTGCGCCAGTGGAGGTCCTGTCGTCTTAGCAATCATTTATGGCATTCTGGGCGCTAACGGCGCTGTGGAAGCCTTCTCTCCCTCAGAGGTATGTACAGGTATCCTGACGATCACGCTGCTTGCCTTTATTGCGGCAGGCATGACCGCAATCTATCAGGCAGAGCAGTTACCCCTGCCCACTATGATCCTGCTCCACTTCGGTGCGCTGTACATTGCCTATATCCTGACCTATCTGTTCAATGGCTGGTTGGAAAGCTCCCTTGTTCCCATTCTGATATTCACCGGAATTTTCCTGGCAGGTTATGCTGTCATTTGGCTTATTATCTACTGTGTCGAAAGAGCAAAAACTGAAAAGCTCAACAAAATGCTAAAAGGCCAATAACAGAAAAGTGCGTTGCAAACCCTGCAACGCACATTCTTTATTGTTTGTAATCCGTTTCATAACTACCGGCAGGCAGAATATGGCCGCAGGCGCAGGTTTCGTCACTGGCCAGGGTGCCGGTCTTACCGATGGGACCACCCATCAGCACAAACACCTCCACGTATTCACCGCACTTGGGGCATTTCACTTCCGTCAACCGGGGTGTTCCCTTACCTTCCTGGCATCCGTTAATCAGCATATCGTCACCTCACCAAATAAAAGGAATGATTCTGTACTTTACCTTCTTTTTATACTCTGCATATCCGGGAAGTTCACGGGTCAACAGCGCTTCCTCATCTTTTAGACGGACGATGATGATTGCCGGATAGAACCCGAAGACGATCAGCGCATACCAGGACCCAAGGACCACTGGGATCATCAAAAACAGCAGGATGGTAGCCATATACATGGGATGCCGAACGATGCCGTACAAGCCGGTATCCACCACAGTCTGTCCCTCTTCCACCTGGATGGTGCGGCTTAAGTAGGCGTTTTCCCGCATCACCTCAGCATACAAAACGTAAGCAACCAAAAACAGCACCGATGCGGTGATGACCACCCAAGCGGGCATATCAGACCAGCCAAAACGGAAGTCCAGTCCTGCCACCACAAAGCCGGCAATGAACATGAGACCGGAAAGCACAACAACACCTTTCTGTGTTCCCTGCTTTTCCTTGGCATCCAACCGTTTTTTCAGAAACGCCGGGGATTTGGCAAGCATCACAAAACCGGCAATCAGCATAGGCACAAACAGCAAGCCCAGAAACAACCAACCGTATGTATAGCAAAAAGTGCCAGCCGGCAGGAAGAGCAGAAGGCCCACCAGCAATAAGCCACAGGTGAATTTCGTCAAGGCTTCAATCAATAATTTCATCATCAACCCTCCGTAGAACATCCCAGGGCCTCCGAAGAAAGGTGCCCTGCAGATATTATTATATCACACCAAAATATCCCTTGCAACCAAAGCCACACATATCGTATAATAAGCGCACAAAATTCCCCACGTTTGGTTGATTTCTCCCCACTCAACCACCGGTTCGTGGACATTTTGCCCCGTCTTAGCTATACTGATGGCGAAAGGAGGCTGCCAATGGATCAGGCAAAAATCGGAAAGTTCATTGCTGATTGCAGAAAAAAAGTAAATTTGACCCAATTGCAATTGGCAGAAAAATTGCGTATTACCGACAGAGCTATTTCCAAATGGGAGACCGGCAAATCCCTGCCCGACTCTTCCATTATGCTGGAACTGTGCGGTATACTTGGCATCACCGTAAACGATCTGTTAACCGGGGAGGTAGTGACTATGGATAATTACAACAAAGAAATAGAAAACAACCTGCTTGAAATGGTCAGGCAGAAAGAAGAAGCTGACAAAAGATTGCTCAAGTTGGAAATCGTTTTGGGTATCATAGCTGTTTTACCGCTTATCGCTGCAATCGTGATTGCTTCGATCGTACCGATGGAAGAGTGGAAAAGCGGCCTGCTTGTTGGTCTCAGCCTGCTCCCGCTTTTGATTGCAACACCCTTTGCACTGAAAATTGAGCAAAAGGCAGGCTATTATGCGTGCAAAGAATGCGGACACACATATGTTCCCAAATACACGAACGTGTTTTTTGCAATGCATCTGCACACCACAAGATATATGCGCTGCCCTAAGTGCGGCAAATGGTCTTGGCAAAAGAAAGTATTACACAAGAAATAACCCACTGCGATATGAAGCAAGCACCAAGCTGCAAAATGCAGCCCGGTGCTTGCTTTATTTTACAGCATTCTATCCCTTTGCCCCAGCGATTACGCTACAAGTCTACGGAGCATAGGTTGTCTTGTCCGGCATTTCATAGTATGATGGTTTTGGAAAGGACGTGGCACTTATGAACACCTACGTTACCGGAGCAACCATCAAAGCACGCAGAGAAAGCAGAAACCTGACCCAGGCAGAGCTGGCCGAGAAGATCGGTGTCAGCGGTAAGACCGTCTCCAAGTGGGAGACAGCCAAGGGTCTGCCGGATATTTCTCTGCTTCAGCCGTTGGCGCAGGCTTTGGGAATTTCTGTGATCGAGCTGATGAACGGCGAGTATATCACCAACAAAAATGTTGCAGCGAATATGATGCGGAGTAAATTCTATGTTTGTCCCATCTGCGGAAATGTGATCCACAGCACAGGAAATACGGTGGTCAGCTGCTGCGGTATCACACTGCCTTCCCTGGAAACAGAAGATGCCGACGACACTCACAAAATCACCATAGAAAAAGTGGAGGATGAGCATTTTGTCTCTATCCCCCACCCTATGACCAAGCAGCATTTTATTTCCTTTGTAGCTTTCGTATCCTCTGACCGAAGCCAAATTGTAAAATTCTACCCCGAGGGCAATGCCGAAACCCGGCTGCAGCTCCGGGGCAGAGGCTATCTCTATTACTACTGCAACCAACACGGATTGTTTGGAAAAAGACTATAAGCAAAACCCTGGCTCACGCCAGGGTTCTTTCATTTCAATTCTTCCCAACGTTCCTTGGTAAGTAAGGACGCGTGTCCGGTTCGTTTCTCGTTCATAAGGCACACATCCAAATTATGTGTGGTGTGGTGATACACGAAACCCAGCTTTTGCTGCACGCGGCAGGACCTTTCATTTCCCTCGTAATAGCCGCACCACACCGCCCGCATGTTAAGCACTTCAAAGGCATAACGGAGCAATTCCCCGGCCGCTTCGGGAATCAAGCCCTGTCCCCAAAAAGGTTTGCCGATCCAGTAGCCAAGCTCACATTCATCCTCCCGGTCAGTCATATCGGTGTAGCCTTTCAATTTCAAGCCAACGCTGCCGATGGCTTTGCCGTCTTTCAGGCATACTGCATAGGTTTCCGGTGCAGAAAGTACTTCCCGGATAAGCTGACGGCTGTTTTCCACACTGGTGTGGGGTGGCCAGCCCGCAGGCGGACCCACAGCAGGGTCCTTTGCGTATTGATAGAGGCTTTCCGCATCCGTTTCCTGCCACAGACGAAGGATCAGTCGTTTTGTTTCCAGCATTTTCTTCACCTCTTTTTTATAGTATAACACGCAAAAATGCACCTTGCAATGACAATCCCCTTGGCGTTATAATAGTTTCAGAATGATTTACAGGAGGATGCTCTATGCGTAAAAACTTTGGTGCAAAGGAAATGTGTTACCCCATGCCGGTATTTATTATCGGCACCTACAATGAAGACGGCACACCCAATGCCATGAATGCAGCCTGGGGCGGTGTTACAGAAGAAGCGCAGCTTACCATTTGTGTGGATGCAGAGCATAAAACCGCCGCCAATGTTTTATCACGAAAGGCGTTTACCGTGTCCATGGGCACAGTCAAGACCGTGAATGCCTGCGATTATGTAGGCATCGTTTCCGGAAATAAAGAACCGGACAAGTTCGCCAAGGCAGGTTTTCACGCCACCAAGTCCAGCTTTGTGGACGCACCCCTGATCGACGAGCTGCCTATGGCGCTGGAATGTGAGATGATCTCCTACGATCCTGACAGCTGCCAGCTTGTGGGCAAGGTAGTCAACGTATGTGTGGACGATTCGTTTTTGGATGCCAACGGCAAGGTGGACGTAGCCAAGCTGCAACCCATTACCTTTGATCCGGTCCATCACAGCTATCTTGCTCTTGGTGAAAAAGTTGGCCGGGCCTTCCACGATGGCCTGACTCTGAAATGATAAAAAGCTGGCTAAGACATAACAAATCCCCCCTAATTAGGGGGGATTTTGCTTGTTGGATGAATTACATGCTCTGCGTGACCAAAGAGGACTTCCTCTCAGGCTGCCAGTGACGTATTATCTGCAAAGCTTGTATTAGTAGCCCACTTTCTCCCAGCACTCGAAGGGGGCAGCCAGCTCTTCGCTGATGTAGACCTGGGTCTTCTTGGTCTGCAGCATGGAGGAAGGCAGGTAGGGAGTGATGGGGCCGTGGGTGCAAAGACGGGAGGTCATTCTCTGCCAGGAGGAGAAGGTACCGCAGGTAGCCAGTGCATGAACCTCGATACGCTCCTTAGCACGCATGACATCCAGAGGTCCAATGGTAGCGGCACAAGGAGGCACATTGGCGATGTCGCCGGACTGGCCGAAGGTACCGTTCAGGGAGTTCTGCATGATGGTCATGGGGTGCAGCTTGACGATCTGAGCAGGCTGGTTCAGCCACTCTTCGATATCGCCGGAGCCGATGAACTCAGGGATGGGATCCACGAAAGCCATGTGGCCTGCCCAACCGGGAGAGGTGGAAGCGATATCAGCGCCACCCTCGGAGATATCGTTGATGATCTTGGAGTAGTCAGCGATGTTGGCATTGGTGGGGAAGTGAACATTCTCCATGGGCATACGCAGATCCTCGTCGATCTGGTAGTACAGATACTTGATCATGGAATGCGCAAAGCCAGCCTCGTAGGTGATGGGGGCAATGTTACCATCCTGGTCAGCCCACTCGTCCTCAGCGAACAGGTGAACCTTGGAGCAGTCAACACGGAAGTAGTTGATCAACTGGGCCAGGGGGATGTAAGTATCGGGCTCGGGGTTGCCCAGGATCATGGTGAAGGTCTTGCCTGCCTCGGAAGCAGCCTTCAGGCGGGAGAACAGAGTAGCAATCAGAACGGGATGGGGGTTCATCATGACCTTGACCTGGAACTCAGGATGCCACCAGGGCTCACGCTGCTCCAGCTCCTTGCCGCTCATCTTGCGAACGCGCTCGCAAACTTCTTTGTCCTTGAAGGGCACGAAGTCGTGGGGCAGGAAATCAAACTTGGTTGCGGGATCGACAATAAAGTCTTTCATATTTTTACTTCTCCTTTCAGAATTACGGATTTTATATTCATCTGATGATCGCAGATCACCAGGTCCGCACGAAGTCCTTTGCGAATCTCGCCACGGTCTGTGAAGCCCACAGCCTTGGACGGGTTGGTGGAAGCATAACGAAACACATCCACAATAGATGCACCGGTGTGCTTCATCATGTTACGGCAAGCTACCTCCAGTGTCAGCTTGGAGCCGGCGATCTCTCCTTCAAAGTCAAAGCACAGATCGGTCACGCCCTCATAGCCCTCAGGGATAGGTCCGTCAAATACGCAGGAGTCGGAGATCAGCACCAGCTTGTCCTCCCCCTTGATCTTGCGGATCAGGCGCTGCATGTAGGGATCTACATGGATACCGCGGCTGTCACAGATCATTTCTGCGTAGATATTGTTATTGTAGTTCACCGTTTCGTCCACACAAACACCGCGGCACTCGGGGTACTTGGGCAGATCACCGGTGGCGTTGGTGTGGTGGGTGCCGATGCACAGGCCGTAGGGAATCAAAGCCTCGATCTGCTGAGGGCTTGCCTCACTGTGGCCCACAGAGAAACGAACTGTGGGGTTGTTCTTCCGGGCATCCATCACAAACTGCGCAATGTTCTCCCGCTCGGGAGCCAGGACCCAAACCTTGGCATCGGTGCCGACCTGGTCGATAACCGGCTGATACTCATCTTTGCAGATGGGACCCTTCCAGGGGTTGTTTTCCCGGTCAGCGCCAAACTTGGGGTTCATGTAAGGTGCTTCCATATAGAAACCAGCGATGTTGCAGCCCTCCGGCTTCTTCATGGCTGCCTGCACACACTTGGCCTGCTCAACCAACTGCTGTCCATTCATGTTGAAATACAGGGTTGCCAGCACACTGGTAGTGCCATGCTGCAGGTTGAACTGGGCCGCCAGCTCCGGCTCATCATAGAACCAGTGGCCGCCACCGGCGTGGTTGTGGATATCCACAAGTCCGGGGCCCACATACAGGCCTTCGGCATCGATGATCTGACAGCCTTCAGCAATGGGTGTATTCCGCATTTCTCCAAAGCCGGTGATCAGGCCATCCTCCATAAACAGGACCGCTTCGGGGATCAGATGGTCCTTCATTACCAAAGTCGCATTTATAATTGCGATCATAATACCCCTCCGTTACTTTTCATGTTCTGTGCCGTCTGCTTCCCAGCATTCCGGCAGCACAAACTTATACCCCAATATCATAACTTGTTTCCCACCCTTTGTCAATGCGCTTTTGCCCGGTTTCCCAAGTTTATACAGTTTTTCCGGCTGTGTGTATTGCCTTAGAAGGCTGTTTGTGATATGATCGTATTAACACATATAGGAGGCAGGCTTATGAAAGAATATACCATCACACGCTGCAACGGCACACCCAACTGGGAAAGCGTACCTGCGCTGCAGATCAATGAACTTTACCAAACACCGCCGGTAGATATCACTGCCCAGGCCCAGCTGTGCTATGACGACAGTGCTCTGTACGTCCGTCTGGAAGCCCGGGAGAAGGATGTCCGGGCTACTTACAACGGTCTTTTGGACGAGGTGTGCGAGGATAGCTGTCTGGAATTCTTCCTCTCCCCCATTCCCGGTGACAAGCGGTATTTTAACATCGAGATGAACCCCAACGGTGCCATGTATTTCGGCTTCGGCTCCTGCTGTGAAAACCTGATCCGTCTGATTGCACAGGAATGTCCGGTAATTGTGCCTTCCATCACCCACACGGAAACAGGTTGGTTTGTGACTTACGCCATCCCCTTTGATTTCATCCGTCTGTTCTTCCCGGAATTCTCCCCTGTGCCGGGCAATGCTGTCCGTGCCAACTGCTACAAGTGCGGTGAGAAAACCAATCCCATGCATTTCATGTGCTGGTGTCCCGTTACTCCCGGCGCCCACGCATTCCATAACCCCGACTGCTTCGGCACCATGTACTTCGGATAATTGCAAAAAGGCTTGACCGATCGGTCAAGCCTTTTTGTTTGATAACAGTAGTTAATCCCTTCGGAAGAGATCCCGTGTATAGACCTTATCTTCCACATCGTCCAACAAGCTATCATAGCGATTGGCTATGATGGCGTCAGACATAGCCTTAAATTTTTCCAGGTCGTTGACAACTGTGCTGCCGAAGAAGGTAACCCCATCTTCCAGGGTGGGCTCGTAAATCACCACCGTAACACCCTTGGCCTTGATCCGCTTCATAACGCCCTGGATAGAGCTCTGGCGGAAGTTATCAGAGCTTGCCTTCATAGTCAACCGGTATACGCCAATGGTTACCTGCTTCTCCCGGTGGATATTCCAACTGCTGTTGGCACCGTAATACCCCGCCATTTCCAGCACCCGGTCTGCGATAAAGTCTTTGCGGGTGCGGTTGCTGTCCACGATGGCCGCAATCAGGTTTTCAGGAACGCCCTCATAATTGGCCAACAGCTGTTTGGTGTCCTTGGGCAGGCAATAGCCACCGTAACCGAAACTGGGGTTATTATAATGATTTCCAATTCGGGGATCCAGGCATACCCCATCGATGATCTGACGGGTATCCAGGCCCTTCATATCTGCGTATGTATCCAGTTCATTGAAAAAGCTGACCCGTAGCGCCAAGTAGGTGTTGGCAAACAGCTTTACGGCCTCCGCCTCTGTAAAACCCATGTATAACGTATCTACGTTTTCTTTCAGCGCGCCCTCCTGCAGCAGTGATGCGAAGGTGTGGGCTGCTTCCACCAGGCGCTGGTCATTCATATCTGTGCCGACAATGATCCGGCTGGGGTACAGATTATCATAGAGCGCTTTGCTCTCACGAAGAAATTCCGGGCTGAACAAAATGTTCTTACTGCCGGTCTTTTCCCGTATGCTTTGGGTAAAGCCCACCGGAATCGTAGACTTAATCACCATAATGGCATTGGGATTGATCTGCATTACCTGGGCGACCACAGCCTCTACCACAGAGGTGTCAAAAAAGTTTTTCTTAGGGTCATAATTGGTTGGTGCCGCAATAATTACAAAGTCAGCATCCTTGTATGCCATTTCAGCATCCAGTGTGGCTGTCAGGTCTAAATCCTTTTCTGCCAAATACCGTTCAATATAGTCATCCTGGATGGGCGACTTGCCTGCATTGATCAGATCCACCTTTTCAGGAACAATATCCACCGCATAGACCTTATGATGCTGCGCCAGCAATGTGGCCAATGACAAGCCAACATAGCCGGTACCGGATACAGCAATAACCATGGCTATTTCCTCCTTTAAACAAGTACGCCTCCGTGTAAAGCTGACATTTTTACACGTCTCGTTCCCAGTAATTATAACCTATCGTCTATCAAATAGCAACCTTCTTTTCCATTTTGGAGAAAATCTTGCTTTTTCAAAATATGGTGCAACGCCAGGCCTTTTCGTCAAAAGCATTTACATCGGCCCGGCGGTGTGATATAATACAAAAATCTACAAAGAAAGGCGGGGCAAATCTTGCAGGCAAAACGCCATACTCTAACCGAAGGGTCTTTTTGGAAAGCCATGTTGCTGTTCGCACTGCCGGTTTTTCTGGGCAATGTGTTCCAGCAGCTGTATAATGCTTTTGATGCCTGGTGCGTAGGTAATTACATAAATGACGACGCCTTGGCCGCAGTCAGCTCCTCCGGTAGCCTGATTTTTATGATGGTCAGCTTTTTTAACGGCCTTTCTATGGGTGCCGGCGTGGTCATTGCCAGGGCTTTCGGCGCAAAGCAGTATGATGTTATGCGCAAAGCCATTCACACCGCCATTGCTTTCGGTTTGGTGACCGGCGCAGTTCTAACGGTTGCCGGCATCGCCCTGACACCCACTATCCTCCGGTGGATGGGAACCCCTGCCAAGGTACTCCCCCAGTCCATCGAGTATTTCGCCTGCTACTTTTGCGGTGCACTCTTTACGGTGATGTACAATATTTTCGTTGGTATCCTCCACGCCGTAGGTGACAGCAGGCATCCCCTTTATTATCTAATCACCTCTACCCTTATCAACATCGCTTTGGATATGCTGTTTGTGGCTGTTCTGGGCCTCGGTGTAGGCGCTGCCGCCTTTGCCACCGTCATATCCCAGGGCATCAGCGCGACTTTGTGCCTTGTGCATTTGCTGCGCAGTGATGCACCCTATCGGGTCTGCCTTCGCAAGGTCCGTTTTCACCGGGATAGCTTTGTGCAGATCCTCCGTTACGGTCTGCCCTCCGGTTTTCAGTTCAGTGTGATCTCCCTTGCCAACGTGGTCGTACAGGCCAACATCAACAGCTTCGGCAAAGAAGCTATGTCCGGCTGTGGCGCATACTCCAAGCTGGAGGGCTTTGCCTTCCTGCCGGTCACCTGTTTTACGCAGGCCCTGTCCACCTTTGTCGGACAGAATTTGGGCGCACAGCAGTACACCCGGGTAAAAAAAGGTATCGTCTTCGGTGTGGTGTGCAGCTGTCTTTCCGCCGAACTGATTGGTGGTCTTTCCTATTTGCTTGCGCCCCAGCTCATCGGCTTTTTCAGTCAATCAGAAACTGCCATCGACTTTGGCTCACAGCACATGCGTACCATTTGCCTATTCTACTTCCTACTGGCCTTTTCTCACTGTATTGCGTCGGTATTGCAGGGGGCAGGCAAAGCATCGGTACCCATGTTTACCATGCTGGCTTGCTGGTGTGCCATACGGATGACCTATGTGTCTGTGGCAGTAAGGTTTGTTAATCGGCTCACCACCGTTTCCTGGGCATATCCCATCACTTGGACCCTTAGCAGCATCGTTTTTCTGATCTACTTCCTGAAAGCTGATTGGATTCACAGCTTTGACCGGGAACGCAAAAGATCTGATCCCCCTGTTTCCCATATATAACAAAACTGGATGTGTAAATTATGAAAATTGTGATTATTGGTCTTGGCACCACAGGCAGAACTATACTAAAAAATCTGTCCAACCAAGGGCACACCGTTACCATCATTGACGAGGACAAAGCAAAAATCGAAAACCTGATTGAAAGATACGATGTCTTTGGCGTTGTTGGCAACGGCGCAAGTATGGATATCCAGGCAGAAGCCGATGTAAAAGATGCGCAGCTTGTAATCGCTTTGACACGGAGTGATGAACTCAACATTTTGGCCTGCTTGGTTGCTAAAAGAGTAGGCGCGAAAAACACCATCGCCCGGGTCAGAAATCCTGCATATAGAAAACAAATTACACAGATGAAGGACGATTTGGGCATCTCCCTGGTGGTTAACCCCGAACTGGAGACGGCAGATGAAATTTTCAATCTGGTAAGCCTTCCTTCGGTTGCCCAAATCGATCATTTTGCTGGGGGAAAAGTATCTCTGGTTGAGGTGGTTGCCGAAAAAGGCTGTGCGCTCATTGGGGAGACGCTGATTTCTCTGGGCAAAAAGCTCACAACCAAGGTGCTGATCTGCGCCGTGCAAAGAGGGAATGAGGTTATTATTCCCTCAGGTAATTTTGAAATTTGCGAGGGCGACAAGATTCACTTCACCTCCAATGCCAAAATGCTGGGTGATTTCCTGCGGGAGGTCAATTTGGTTAAATCCCCGTTCAAAAACATTATGATTGTAGGCGGCGGCCGGATCGGATATTACCTTGCAGATTCTTTAACCAAGAAGAAGTACGCGGTAAAGCTGATCGAGCAACAACAATCCCATGCCGAAGAATTGGCCGAGCAGCTCCCATATGTTACTGTGGTCTGTGGCAACGGCACACAGCACGAGCTGCTGATTGAAGAAGGCATTGACGCAATGGATGCTTTTGTTGCTCTTACAGATATCGACGAAGAAAACATTATCGTGTCTATGTTCGCAAACAAAAGGCAAGTCAAAAAGACCATCGCACAGATCAAGGGCGACGATCTGTACGGCATGCTGGATGAATTGGGCATCAACAACAACGTTTCTCCCAAGCAAATCGTTGCCGATCGAATCATCAGCTATATCCGTGCCCTTGCCAACACTGTGGGCAGTAATGTTTTGACGCTGTACCGCTTAGTTAACGATCAGGTTGAGGCCCTGGAGTTTGCCGCTAAAAAGCAGGAGCGGATCTATAACAAACCGCTGAAGGAATTAAAAATAAAGAAAAACTGCTTGATTGCATCCATTATCCGGCAAAACGAGGTCATTATTCCCAACGGCGATTCTGAGATCCGGTTGGGCGATAATGTAGTGGTTGTTACAACACACAAAAACTTTGATGACCTGACCGATGTGTTTGAATAAGGTGAATTTATGAACTACAAATACTTGGGGAAAATTCTGGGTAAGATCATGATTCTGGAGGGAATCCTGATGCTGGCACCGCTTACGGTCAGCTTGATTTATCGAGAACCCTTTTCACATATTCTGGCGTTTTTAATTCCCATTGTCGTCTTACTGGCCCTCGGCTTTTCGATGCAGCTGCTGAAACCGGTTCGGAACAGTCTGTACCAAAAAGAAGGCTTTGCGTTGACTGCATTGGTGTGGATCGTGATGGCGCTGTTCGGTGCCATTCCTTTTGTGATCAACGGAGACATTCCAAATTACATACACGCCTGCTTTGAAATGATGTCCGGTTTTACCACCACAGGTGCCAGCATTATCACAGATATCACCGTCATTTCCCGCTCCACTTTGTTTTGGCGCAGCCTCTCCCACTGGATCGGCGGCATGGGTATCCTGGTGTTTGTGCTGATCTTCATTCCCGAGAGCAATGAGGGTTCTTCCATGCATCTGCTTCGGGCAGAAAGCCCCGGGCCGCAGGTTGGCAAACTGGTGTCCAAAATGAAAGTAACTGCCAGAATCCTATATCTGATCTATTTGGGTTTGACGGTTTTGGAGGTTACGATCCTGATGTTGGACAAGCCGATCCCCGGCTATGAAAAGGATCACTTTTTCTTTAGCTTACTGGCGACTTTCGGCTGTGCCGGCACCGGCGGCTTTGGCTTTATTCCAGGCAGCATGGAGCTCTTCCATCCCTTCTCCCAATATGTGATGGCCATTTTTCTAATCCTGTATGGCATTAACTTCAGCCTGTATTATCTCATACTGATCGGAAAAATCCGTGATGTATTCCGCAGCGAGGAGTTTAAAAGCTATTTTATGATTATCCTCCTGGCTGTTTTCTTCGTGTTCACCAGCTTGGTGTGGCGCTTTGAATCGTTCCCACAAGCCTATACAACTGAAGAAGCGTTTCGCCATTCCTTATTCCAGGTAGCGTCCCTTATCACTACAGCAGGCTTCACCACAACGGATTACCAGGTTTGGCCCATGCTGGCAACCACAAGCCTGATAACGGTTATGTTTATCGGCGCTATGGCCGGCTCCACCGCCGGCGGTCTCAAGGTTTCAAGAATTGTTATCGCCATAAAGGGTGCATACATCAACGTCAGAAAGCTCATCAATCCCCGGTATGTTCCTAAAGCAAAATTTGAAGGGAAAACTTTGGAACAGAAAACTATCAACGATATTTTTGCCTTTATCACATTATACTTTTTTATCTTCCTGGCGGCGATGCTGCTTCTCTCCTTTGACCCTGTAAACGGGCAGGTGGTGGAGATCACATCGGATGCCGGAACCTATCAGGTGACCCACGGTTTCTTTAGCAACTTTTCTGCTGTCTTGGCTTGTCTTTCCAATGTTGGTCCAGCATTTGAAGCTGTTGGCCCCTACGCCAACTACGCCGGATACAGCAGTTTTTCCCTGATAGTTCTGAACATGGCAATGCTTCTGGGCAGATTGGAAATTTTCCCTGTTCTGATTCTTCTCAGCAGAAGAACCTGGAAAAAGATCTGAAATAAAAGGCTTGACCGGGTCAAGCCTTTTTCGTTTATATCGCATTGTTATGAACATAAGACACGATGCATTCAAAGTCTTCCGTTTTTACTTTTTCTGTACCACGTCGGACGGCAACCGCATTTTCTTTCAAATAAATTAGAAAAATAGTGAACACTGGTATAGCCGAGCTTCTCAGCAATTTCCCCCACGGTCATATCTGTGTTTAATAACAGTGATTTTGCCGTTTGTATTTTTCGATCAAGCTGATAAGCATAGGGTGTCATGTTAAATTCGCGAAGAAATAGTTTTTGACAGTAATCCTTTGAACGAAACACCACATTTGACAATTCTTCCGATGATACTATTCTCCCAAGATTAGAATCGATATAATTTCTCAAGGAAATTGCCTCATCGCTGTATTTTGTTTCCATTAACGAAATGGATAGCTTCGCAATTATTTCCACAAATATCCCTTGAAGGATAGGCTGCATTTCAACATCAGAAATATTTGAACGAATTAGTCCGCCGATCTTTTCAAAAAAAGCTTTTAAACCTTCCTCCCGGAAAAAATATTTTCCAAAAAGACCGTATGCTAAAATAATCTCTTCACACATATTCCCTCTGACATTCATGAAGATTTTTGTAAACGGTTTTTCTCTGTCAGAAAAGTATTCGTGTTTTTCACCCCGGGGAAGTATATAGATCATATCCTTACAGACATGATGGGTGGCTCCATTCACAACAACATACCCTTCCCCTTCCAGGATATATTCCATCACCCACTCCTTGGATGCTGTGCGTGTAATATGGTATGTAGGATCCGGATATGTGATTCCAGCTAACGTGATGTAAAAAGGAAATTTTTCTTCCATTCCAACAAACGCTTTCAAATACTCGCTCAACTTATTTTCCTCACCTTTTTAATTGAAATATCCATTTATTAAGGAAGTTTAATTTATTATAATACAACAGTAGATAAATTTCAAGGAGGAATCCGACTATGAAAATGCGTCCGCCTGCAACACCAATTATCAACATTGATCCCTACTTTTCCATTTGGACAGAAAGCTCCGTACTGCAAAACACCGTCCACTGGACAGGAAAGCCTAACACCATGCGGGGAAGAGTTTTTGTTGACGGCACAGAATATCATTTCCTCGGACAGAATAACCGCCCCTATCATCAACCTCCGGAGATCCCCGATATGGAGATCGAAAACATCGAAATTGATGCTTATTCCACCATTATTACTTACAAAAATACAGCCATTCGACTGACCGTGCATTTTACATCCCCCACATTGGTAGAGGATCTTTACTACGCCTCCCGTCCGGTTGCTTATGCCAAGGTTTCTTTTGAACCCATTGACGGCAAGGAGCATACTGTTTCCGTAAAATTCGTAGCGAGTGAAGAACTGGTGCTTAACACTAAGGGAGAAGGACGAGCAATCGCCGATCCCGTAACCGTCGAAGGGGTCACTGCGATCCGCATGGGTAACGGAGATCAAAAGGTTCTCTGGCGCAGCGGTGACGACATCCGGATCGACTGGGGCTACCTGTATCTCGGTGTCAAGGGAACAGGTACCGTAGGACACACTGTCTTTAACGGCGATATGTATGCCATCACTGCAGAAGCAGAACTTAAGAACGATGCACTCTTCCTCTTTGCTTACGATGATATTGAGAGTATTCAGTATTTCGGCGATAATCTGAAGGCCTACTGGAAAAAGGATGGCAAAACGATCCAGGAAGCCATGGCAGAAGCCGCAGCAGATTACGAGACCGTCCTTGCCCGTTGTAATGCGTTCTCCGACAAAATAAAGACCGAAGCCATTGCAAAGGGCAGTGAAAAATACGCAGAACTGCTGTTGCTTTCTATGCGGCAGATCATGGCAGCCCACAAACTTGTAGTGGACTGTGAGGGCAACCTTCTGTTCATTTCCAAGGAGTGCTTCTCCAACGGCTGCGCCGCTACCGTTGATGTAACCTACCCCTCCGCTCCCCTGTTCCTGCTTTACAACACAGAGCTGTTGAAAGCCATGTTGCGTCCCGTTTTGAGGTATAATTATTCCGACGAATGGACCTTTGATTTTGCTCCTCACGATGTAGGCCGCTATCCTCTTCTGAACGGTCAGGCATACTGGGTAGAACGCAATGAAGACCAAACTGCTAAGTTTATCAATCCTAAGGGACAAATGCCCGTGGAAGAATGCGGAAATATGATAATCCTCTTTGCAGCTATAATGGATGCCGATAATGACGTTTCCTTTGCAAAAGAGCATATTGACGCCATAAAAAAATGGAACAAGTATCTTATCGAGTACGGTTTAGACCCTGAAAATCAGCTTTGCACCGATGATTTTGCCGGTCACCTTGCCCACAATGTAAACCTTTCTATCAAGGCGATCATGGGCATCGCAGGCTACGCCCGTATTCTTGAGAGAATTGGTGAAACCGAAGAAGCTGCCAAAATGGCAAAAACAGCAAAGGAATACGCCGCAGTTCTTGTTGAGCGTGCAAAAAATGCTGACGGAAGTTTCCGTCTGGCTTATGATAAGCCTGACACCTTCTCCCTGAAGTATAACGCAATCTGGGATAAGATCTGGGGAACCGGCATTTTCCCGGAAACATTTTATAGCGGCGAAATCGCACGTTATAAAAAGGAACTTCTGTTCTATGGTGTCCCCCTTGATTCCAGAAGCAAATTTACAAAATCCGACTGGATTGTGTGGGCAGCATCGTTAGCAAATAACAAAGATGACTTTAATCTCCTTGTAGACCCTCTTTGGAGCGCATACAACACGATGCGTACTTTTTCGCCTATGACCGACTGGTACTACGCTGACACATCCCACATGCGGGCATTCTGCCACAGAAGCGTACAGGGCGGATTGTTTGTAAAGTTGATGCTGGAAAATTAATCTTCATAAAAAACCTGACCTTGTGTAACCAAGGATATCTGACATTACAAATAAATGTTTACTAGAAAAGGAGCTTTTCCATGGAAACTATTCGATTTGATTTGTCAAAAACCGGAAGGCAGTTTAAACCGCTAAACGCAACAAACGGCGGTCCCTGGCATAAAAGACATGCTACAGACCAGTATAGAAGTAATTTCGAAACTTATAAGGCTGCCAGGATCCCGTATTCAAGAAATCACGATTCTGCCGTTTACACGATTTACGGCGGCCCATACAGTCACGATATCACATGTATTTTCCCGAATTTTGATGCGGATCCCACCGATCCCAAATCTTATGATTTTGCCTGCACGGACGAAGCAATTTTAACTTGCCTTGAAACCGGCACAAAAACCTATTTCCGTTTGGGTCAAACAATTGAGCATCAGATCAAAAAGCATGGCACCCTTCCACCTAAGGACTTTAAAAAATGGGCGGTTATTTGTGAGCATATCATTCGCCATTATACAGAAGGATGGGCAGATGGTTTGACGCTGGATATGCCCTACTGGGAGATTTGGAACGAACCTGATCTGGATCCCGATGATAGCACAAACAAACGCACCTGGGGCGGAACAAAAGCACAGTTTTTTGATTTTTACGAAATTGTTGCAAAGCACCTAAAGTCCTGTTTCCCGCACCTTAAAATTGGTGGTCCCGCTTTGGCATACAATACAAATTGGGCAGATGACTTTCTTTACGAAATGCAGAAAAGAAATGTGCAAATCGACTTCTTCTCCTGGCACATTTACTGCATAAGCCCTAAGGCTATTCTCCTTAGAGCCGAAAAAATAAGGGAGCTTCTGGACAAATACGGCTATACCAATACGGAAAGCCACTTGAATGAGTGGAACTATATAAAAGGGTGGACAGAGCTGTTCAAATATTCCATTGAATGTATGCATGGTATGAAGGGTGCCGCCTTTATCATGGCCTGCATTTGCGCAGCTCAGAATTCATCTATCGATATGTTGATGTATTATGACACACTCCCCAACGCCTTCAACGGTATATTTGATTTTTACACATACGATCCATTAAAAGGCTATTACACGCTTTATTGGTACGGAATGTTCTACGATATGGAACGTGAAATTCCCGCTGATAATTCCATTGAAAATGTGCATACATTATGCGGTGTTGACAAAAATGGTAAGGTGTTATCTGTCGTTACATATTACGCAGATGATGATCAGGCGGCCGATAAAACTGTTAGTCTGGACTTTGGGAAATCGGGCAACTACGAAATCTATTTGCTTGACAAAGAACATTCAAACGAATTAGTATCCACAACAGATAACTTAACTTTTACTATGCAAAATCAAACCTGCATTTTGATTAAAGAAGTATAAAAAAGCTGTATCGAAGCGAAATTTTCGCTTCGATACATTTTTTATGGTATGATCCAACAAATCACACCAGCAACTGTTCCATGCACGATAACCGGTCCTGCAATCTGAAACATTCTTGCGCCGACACCCAGGATGAAGCCTTCTGCTTGTGTTCAGTTAGGCCACAGTTTTTCGACAAAATCTATAAGATGCTTCCACACTATGTCGCTGCTACGGTGCTTACCCGGTAAATTATCATTTTCCAACTAGCCCACTAATTGCTACTCCACTTCCGGGTGGAAGGCTTTAATTTCTTCAATCAATCCTGCCATAAAGGGAGATTCCCACCGACTTTTATGGTAAAGAATTTGACTATAATAGATTTGCGGTTCAAGATCAACATCCACCCGAATCAGATCTCCGGATTCCAGCTGCTTTTGCACAGAATATTCCGGAAGGAATGCCAATGCCATATTCATTTGCACCCAAGCGGCAATGGCAACAGTACTGTCTACTTCTACCGAAACATGGAGCATCGCGTTATGCTGTTGTGCCAAGTCCTGCAATCTTCTGTAACATATACCCGTACGCTCAGTCACAACAAAATCAAACTGTAATAGCTCTTGTATTGCAATATTTTTCCGATTTGCAATCGGGTGCTCCGGACTGCAAACAAAAACCAGCTTCTCCCGCCGCCTATAACAGCAACGCAGGTCGGGATCTGTATTCAGGCCTGCGGACAAATATACCATATCCAACTGATTCTGCTTTAGTTGCTGTAGCAGCTCTGAAGCCTGTCCCATTTTCAGCTGCAGGTCCAGGTACATATATTTGTCCTTAAACCTGGGTAACAACTGTAGCATATTTCCAAAGAGCAAAGACTCCAGCACTCCCACACGCAAAGTTCCCTTGATATCCGTTGTTTCTTTCCCTAAAACGGACGCTTCCATCATTGCTCTTTCAATTTTATAAGCATAGTCCAAAAATTCCGATCCCAAAACAGTTAAGGAAACCTTTTTCCCGATCCTGTCAAACAACAGGAATCCCAGTTCCCGTTCCAACTGCTGCATCTGCATAGTAACCGTCGATTGGACATACCCCAATTCGTTGGCAACTTTTGTGAAGCTTCCAAGCTCAGCAGCCCGGATAAAAGTCTGTATATTTCGAAGGTCCATATCTATCTCCTAATCAGTTTTTTTGATGTTTTATATCAAAATAATTCGTTTCTATAATTTATTATAATACAGTATACTGTTTTTTGTAAATACCTAGAAAAGGAGAAATTTCTATGAATATGGAATATTTAGCAAACAAACCAATTGCCGTTTTGGGTGGTGGTGCTGTTGGCAAGACTTGTGCTGCCGATATCAAGCTGGCCGGCAAAGAAGTTCGTTTATGGGATGCGATGCCTTTTGCAGCCAGTTCTCTGAAGGATCTGGATAAAACCGGCATTCTGCTTGATGGCGTGCAACGCAACAAGTATTGCTTTGAGCGTTCCGGTCGCGCCTTTTTTGATCTTGTCACTACCGACATTTCTGCCGCTGTAAAAGGTGCGGGACAAATCATCATTGCAATGGGTTCCTGGGGTCACGAGCCCACTTTCCGCGCCCTGATCCCTCATCTGGAAGACGGTCAGGTCATTCATATTTTTACCGACAACTTCGGCTGTCTGCTGTTGCGTCGGATTATGCGCGAAATGGGTTGCACAAAAAAGGTCATCGTTGGCGGCTGGTCTTCCGCTCCCTACGGCACACGTATTGAGAGCATTGGCAAATTCCAGTTCCCCCATGTCGGCGCAAAATACCGGGCCATTACCCTACGTGGTGCTGCCCTCCCCATGACCGATACCGACGCATTTTTGGAAGCTTCCAAATATCTGCCCTGTATGGATGCCGTTACGCAGGGTGACGGTGCTGCAAAGGCAAACACCATTTTGGATGTGGACTTTGCCAATGTGAATCCCGTAATCCACGTACCCGCCACCGTTCTGGGTGTTTCCACCATGGAAAACTGGGGCGTGATCTTCTGCGGCCATGACCGCACCACCTACTCCATGTATTCTCACGGTCTGTGTCCTTCTATATGCGAGGTGCAGTATCAGTTCTATAATGAGGAAATTACCTTGGCAAAAGCCATCGGCGTCGGCTGCCCGGAGTATAAATACGAAATGTTCTTCTCCCGGCGCAGTGTGCTGACCCAGGAATATATGGGCCTGGATGAAAACGGCAACGACAATGTGGTATTTCCGCTGGATCAGCCCTCCAACGAAGGAAACACCGGTCCCAATACGATCCACCACCGTTATATGACAGAAGATGTCCCCATCGGTTGTAAAATCTACCACGATCTGGGCGTACAGTATGGGGTACCTACCCCCATCATTGACTCCATGATCACCCTTGCCGGTGCTATGCACAAAAAGAGTTTCTTTAGCGAAAGCAAGTATAACCTCGCCTATTTAGGCATTGACAATATGAATAAAGAAGACCTGCTGCTGTACTTAAACGAAGGTATCTTCAATCGATAACAAAAAAATGCTTGGCCGATCGGTCAAGCATTTTTTGTTAGAGTAATTTGGCGGCAGTGCCCAGGACGAAACCCTCTGCTGCGGCAATATAAGACACAGTAACAGAAAAAGTATTTACTTTTCTTTTTTAATATGTTAGTCTTTTTTAAGAGGTGAACCATTTATGTGGAAACAGAAAATCGGTGTTTCAATTGGAAATGAATATCACATCCCCATCCGTGAGGTTGTTAAAGTTTTAAAAAACACCGGATTTGATGCCATCTCCCCTGTTTGGGAAAATGACGATATTTTATCTGAAATTGTTCATGCCGCCAACGAAAACGGATTGATTATTCAATCTCTTCACGCCCCGTTTGGAAAGGCAGCAAATATGTGGAGTGATGACATAAGTGTATTTGCTCCTGCAAAAAACGAATTATTATCTGCCTTAGATGCCTGCGTGAAATTCAACATTCCAATTTTAGTGGTACACGCTTGGATAGGCTTTGATTACAAATTCGATTCCCAATCGTTAAACTATAAAAATTTCGATGAAATTGTTTCCTACGCAGAAAAACGAAATATAAAAATTGCGTTTGAAAATACAGAGGGAGAAGAATATCTTTTCGCCTTAATGGATCATTTTAAAAACAATGAGACTGTTGGTTTTTGTTGGGATTCGGGACACGAAATGTGCTACAATCATTCGCAGGATTTACTATCCAAATACGGTGATCGTCTTATTATGACACACTTAAATGACAATCTTGGTATTAGTCGGTTTGACGGCAACATATTCTGGACTGACGACCTGCACTTACTTCCCTATGACGGTATCGCTGATTGGGACAATATCATTGAACGGCTTAACCGGTCCAAAAAGTTAGATGTGTTAAATTTTGAACTAAAGATTCAATCGAAACCAAACCGCCACGAAAACGATGTTTACGGTGAAATGAGCCTTGAGCATTATTTTACCGAAGTATATAAAAGAGCATGCAAAATAGCATACAGATATTCCAGATAACGCAAAAGGCTTGACCAAACGGTCAAGCCTTTTGCGTTAGAATAATGTGGTTATCCAATAGATAAGTCCATAAACTACACTGGCACACACCGTAGACGATTACAGGTCCTGCTATTGTGAACATCTTTGCGCCGACGCCCAGGATGAAGCCTTCTGCTTGTGTCAAGTTAGGACCCATACATTCGTGTTCTGTTAGGACCCAATTTCAACAAAATCGTTGCATTGATTCCAGCCTTATGCTAAAATCAACTTGCGACACAGTTTGATATTCTTACGGACAGGCATACTTTTTGTGTAAAAATGTATGCTTTGTCGTCATTGCCTGTTTGTAGGAGTGAACTGTGTCGCAGCAGGATGAAGCTGCATTTTTCGTGCGCAGCGACCGCTGCGCACTTTTTCTCGCTCACAAATAAAACGAGGAGAAATTAAAATGAAATGTTCACAATGTGGCACCGAAACCACCGGCAATTTCTGTCCGAAGTGTGGTACTGCCCTACCTCAAAAAAAGGCAGGAAAACTGTTGGGATTCCGCTCCCATCGTCTATGGAAAATGTTTCTATCTGTTTGTTATCTTATTTTCTGTGGTTTTTGTCTATTGGGTGTCGTATTCACTACTCCCCAAGGGCAAATCTCTACATATGATTTTATTATTAGTCAAACGTCCAGCATCGTTCTTTTATTTATTTTCTTCTCCCCTTACATTTTCTTGTCTAATACTAAATTTCGGAATTGGTTGCCGCTTTTTAAGAAACACACATTTTTCAGCAGTATGCTAGGCATGATAATTACCATCTGCCTTTTGTTTATTCTGTTCGGTTGTGTGAACTCCCTGCACTCTGCAGAATACAAGGCCGATATGAAAAGCCATGCCTATGTACAAGTTTCCCACGAAACAGCCACTTGTGAAAAATCCGGCTATACAGAATATGTGTGCGATTATTGTGCCAAAACAAAGACTGACACGATCCCTGCAATTGGTCATAACTTTGCTGAAATCTCTAATGAATCGGCTACCTGTGAAACCGCAGGAAAGGTTGTCAAGGAGTGTCTGAACTGCGGTACTAAGGAAAGCGAAAATATTCCCGCAACTGGCCATACAATGGAGGAAGTTGAGCGAAAAGAATCTACTACCTCCACCACCGGATATATCATCAAAACCTGCCGTACCTGCAACAAGCAGGAAACTATTGAGCTTCCACGGATAGTTCCCGAAACAACCGCACCGACTACCACACCCACTACCGCACCTACTATTGCTCCTACTACTGTACCCACCCCCACCGTTAGCCCTAGGGACGCATATATCAATTCCTGCACGGAGGGCAACTACGAGGAGATCGCAAGGTATCCCGAAAAACACAAAGGCGAACAAGTCTATTTCAAGGGTCACATTATGAGTGTCTCGGAAAGTATATGGGGGAACTCCGTCACTTATTTGATCCAAGTAACGCAAGGCTCATATGGCATTTGGGAAGATATTGTCTATGTGACATACACCCGGTCTGCCGATGCTCCCAAAATTTTGGAAGATGACATTGTGACCTTTTATGGCAAGTGCATGGGTGACTATACCTACCTCACTGTTTTGGGTAGCACTAACACCGTCCCATATGTAGATGCTAAATATATTGACATTCACTAACACCAAGTGTTTACAACTAGTTGAACATCTGCACTTTATTACACAAAAGGCTTGACCGTTGGTCAAGCCTTTTGCGTTAGAATAATGTGGTTATCCAATAGATAAGTCCATAAACTACACTGGCGCTTACGCCATAGACGATGACAGGCCCGGCGATGGTAAACATCTTGGCGCCGACGCCCAGGATGAAACCTTCGGTTTTGAATTCCACTGCCGGGGCGGCAATAGCATTGGCAAAGCCGGTAATGGGTACCAAAGTGCCTGCGCCGGCATGTTTGGCAATATTATCGTAAAGGCTCAGTCCTGTCAGCAGCGCAGAAAGGGCCACCAGGGTCATAGATGTGGCTGTGCCTGCATCTGTTTTGTCCAGGCCCAAAGCCTTGTAGCCGTTCATAATCAGCTGCCCGATAGTGCAAATCAAGCCGCCTATCAAAAAGGCATTGATACAGTCCTTGCGTATGGGAGATTTTGGGGCCATGCTGTCAACCAGTTTTCCATATTCCCGTTCTGTCATAAAACATCCCTCCGGGCTTAGATTGCCCGGAGGGTTTCTTGATTATGCGTCAGCGCAGCCAAACAAAATTGCCGTCGGTCATAAAATTGCTCAGACTGTAGCAAATCAACACATCGGTATATTCCCCTCCGGCTAAAAGCTCGGAAACAGGCTTTTTGTAATAGCGCAGGTCCACAAGGGTTACGGTTTCATAGGAGTTTGCCAAAAACGCGCCCAGACAGTTGGCATAGGAATCCCGGATCACCAACAGTTTTCCCTTCCCCACAGCATCGGGATTTTGGATCGTCACCAAGGAGTGATTTCCGTCCAGGTAGACGGTGTATTTGTCCAGCTCCTCCAGACGTTCGGTGTAAAACAGTCCGTGGTGGGGCTGCTCCGACTCGCTGTTGGTAACGGTAAAGGCCGTTTCATTTTTCCAAAGCTCCACCGGCTCCGACGGGATCATCCACAGGCCGCTCCGGGAATAGGTAGAGCCCCAAAACCCTTCATGGCTCTCCACCGCAAATTCCAATTGGGTCGGATATTGGCGGCCCAGCATATCCATGTAGGCACTGTAAGCCGTGTAGGCACCCAGGCTGGTCCAGTGGTGGTCGGTGCGGTAATAGAGCTTTCCGGTGTCTTCTGATCCGGTAAAGGCCGGAAGCAGGTCACGGCAGTTTAGATTCTTTCCTGCCATGGCATAAATACTGCTGATGATGCGATCGTCCGTATAGGGATCGCTGAGGCCTGTGACTGTATCCTGCAGCACATAGCCGGCAGAGGGTACCAGCATAAAATCCACAGGGCGGTCCACACTTGCAGCAAATTTATTAATGGCATCCATATTCCGTTGGGCTGCGGCCTCATTCCAAACAACAGGTTTTTCCACCAATCTGTTGCCTTCCGCCAGATAAATGTCCTTTGTGACCTGGCGGTTGGTCAGAAGGTCCACATAGGCATTCATTCCCACAAAGAAATCTCTACCGGGCATGTGGTCGGCTAGATAGGTTTCCACATCCTCGGAAAAGCCGCCGGTACTGACATTTTCCCAAGTCAGTTCGGGTTTCTCCGCCAGATAGCGTTTCTCCTTTTCGGAATAATTCTGCTCCGGCAAAAAGAGGAACAGCGCCAAAAAAGCAAACAGGAATGCGCAGAAGAGGACGCAGGTAAGGACATCTGAAATTTTATGTTTCATACCGCACCTCCTCAGAACCGGAAATAGATGAAAGGATTGTAGCTTTGGCTTACCAGCGCCGTCACACACAGCAGCATCAGCACAGCAGCCACCGCCAGGGCAGCATAATTGGCCCATATCCTCCCACGCAGCTTATTCCAGCATACAGCGCCTAAGGGCGTGGCTGCCAAAACTGCGGCCCCAAACACAGGGGCATAGGCAAGGATCACGTTGATACCGGTGATTCCGGTAGCTGTGACGGAAAAAGCCTGCCCAAAGAACTGTCCCAGTGCGCCCATGTCCTCAAAGTAGAACAGCGCCCAGCCCAGCAGCACGATCAGCAGCGTATAAGCATGGCAAATCGGTTTGGGCGTCTTTTTCAGCACACGCAGCAAAATCACCTTTTCGATAATCAGCAGGATGCCGTAATACAGACCCCATAGCAGGAAATTCCAGCTTGCACCGTGCCACAGGCCTGTGAGTCCCCACACAATGAGCAAATTCAAAATCTGACGCATCAGACCCCGACGGTTGCCACCCAGGGGGATATACACATATTCCCGGAACCAGGTGGACAGGGAGATGTGCCAGCGGCGCCAAAATTCCGTAACACTTCGGGAAATATAGGGATAATCGAAATTGATAAGGAACTCAAAGCCCAGCATTCTGCCAAGACCACGGGCCATGTCCGAATAGCCGGAAAAATCAAAGTACAGCTGCAGAGAATAGGCAGCGATTCCCACCCAGGCAGACAAGGTACCGGGCTGGGCCTGCAGCGCCTCCCACATAGCGCCCATTTGGTTTGCCAACAGCACTTTCTTACTCAGGCCGATGATAAACAAGCGGACACCGGAGGCAAATTTTTCCACGTTCTGCTGGCGACTTATAAGCTGCTGGGCAACATCTGCATAGCGCACGATAGGACCGGCGATCAGTTGGGGAAATAAAGTCACATAAGCGCCGAAGGTGATGGGATTCTTCTGCACAGGGGCATCGTCCCGATATACATCGATGATATAGCTCATGGACTGGAACACATAGAAGGAAATGCCAATGGGCAGTGAGATCTGGGGTGTTGCCACAGCGCTCATAAAGGGCAGGACTGCCTTTAAACTCTCCACAAGGAAACCGGCATATTTAAAAAAGCCGAGAATCAGAAGATTTCCTGCTACGCCCACTGCCAGCACAGCCTTCGCCGACTTGCCGCCGGCTTTTCTTCCATAGATCCACGCACCGAAAATATAGTTCAGGGCAATGGTGGCAACCATCAGCAGTACATAGACCGGCTCACCCCAGCCGTAAAAGAACAGGCTGACCAAAAACAAAGTCAGATTCCGCAGCTTAATAGGGGTAACGAAATACAGTAAAAATGTGACCGGTAGGTAAAAATACAGGAACACATTGCTGGAAAACAGCATGAGCCAAAACCTCCATGACAGGATATCAGCCTTTCGGTGCCGAAGCACAAAAAGGCTGATGGTGGATTATTTTATTCCGGCGTCAGCACGGAACACATTGGCCATCGCTGCCGCATCCGGGGAAACAAACAGGCCGATATACAGACCACTGTGCACCAGCTCTGCCTTCTGCACCACCGCATACTGCTCCGGGGAATAGGTGATGTTCTCCTCCCCCTTCTTCTCCAGACGCTTGTTGGCAAGCGCCACCAGGTTCTTGGCTGCCGCCTCGTCAACGGCTTCCAGCAGCCAGATCTCATCGGTACGCAGGCTGTCTGCGCAGATCATCACCTTTGCCTGCTTCACCATTTCCTTCCGAATGCCGCAGTAATCCAGCATCAAATCCTCGGTCAATTCCAGCATCTCGGGTGCTTCTACTGCACCCGCAATGGAATGATACGTGGTATTCATATCCATGGAGACAGGCGTCTGTCCATCGGTCTGCTCACCACAGGCTGCCAAGGACAGCACGGTGACAAGCACCAGTAACAAAACCAATACTTTTTTCATATTCTGCGCTCCTTATCAAACAAGCTCCGACAGAACACTCACCCACAACTGGCAGGCAGCGTCGGTAAAGTGGACATAGGCATCTGAGCAGTAGGCAGCGGCCAAACCGCCGGTAGAATCCTTAAACTGGGTGTTCACATCCACATAATGGCAGCCGTTTGCCTGGGCAAATTCCTGCAGTCGGACATTGTATTTATTCACATTGTTATTGTTCAAAGAGCCGATCTCGCCACCGGTGTAGATCGGTGTGCCGGACTGGATATAGATTTCGATATTGGGACACTTGCTGCGGATATTGGCCACCAAGGTCGCCCAGTTTTCCATGGTCTTGTCGATCCCCCACAGAGCAATATCGTTCATGCCCAGCAGGATAAAGACGCGCTTTGCACCGCAGGCTGCCAAAGCGTCCTGGGGTGTGGTATCTGCTCCCTGGTAGCTCAGGTACATGGTATTGTTCACAGCATGGGCCACAGAGTAGCTGCCTTGACACAGGAATGTGGTGTTGCCAAGTGCGCCATTTTTGGCGTTATAATTGCGCAGCTTCAAGGTAACGGAGTCACCGATGAAGGCAGCGCCTTCAAAAAACGCTTTTTCCTCCGCTGTCAGCGTGGTGGATACCACCGGTGCGGGCTCTGTGGGAGGCGGCGCAGGCTGGGTAGGCTCCGGTGCGCGAGATGGCTCAGTGGCCTCGGTGGCCTGTGTCGTCTCCACCGGCTGAGTCTCCGGCGCTGTGCTTTCTACTGTGGCTTGTGTGGTTTGCACAGTCGCGGCTGTGCTTGCAGTTGTATCCTGGCCTTCTGTGCTTTCCTTTTCTGCACAAGCAGCAACGGCAAAACATAGCACAAGTGCCAGCGCCATACAGAAAATCTTTTTCAGATTGTTAAGCATAGACATTTCCCCGCATTCTGTTTTATTGTTACCCTTAAAACGGATCTTATTGCTTTATTATAATTTCCATTTCACTTTTTTTCAACATTTTTCTACATTTTTCGACAATTAAAAACAGGATGCATTTTCGTGCATCCTGTTTATATGATTACATTGCGCCCTTTCCTGTGAGAACTACACGGATGGTCCACAAGATCACCTTGATATCTGTAAGCATGCTACGCTGACGAATATACTTCAGGTCCGATTCTACCCAATTATCAAAGCTCTTGTCATCACTGCGCCCCTGGCACTCGTGGTAGCAGGCAAGGCCTGTCTTTACATCCAGGCGATGCATCTGATAGGGTGTATACTGTGCCACCTCCCGGGGCAGAGGCGGTCTGGGTCCGATGATTGTCATTTCCCCTTTTATGATATTAATAAGCTGGGGCAACTCGTCAATACTGGTTTTGCGGATAAAGCGGCCCACCTTGGTGATTCTGGGATCATTCTCTATTTTAAAAGCTGGGCCTTCCATCTCGTTATACTGCAAAAGCTCCTCCAGCTTCATATCCGCATCGATACACATGGATCGGAATTTGTACATTTTGAACGCCTTGCCGCCCTTGGTCAACCTTGTCTGAGAATAGAAAGCTTTGCCGCCGTCCTCGATCTTAATGGCAATGATCACTGCCAGAAACACTGGGCTCAATACGATCAGCGCAAAGGTGGACATAACCAAATCGAAAATCCGTTTTAAAAAATCATAAAAAGGCTTTGGCGCAGGCGCCCGGTATTCTTGTTCCTGCCGGTCCGGTGCTGTATTGTTTTGCTCATTTACAGGCTGCATACCGTTTCCTCCTCTCACCACCCTTTAATTTTGTTTTATTATAGCGGAAATCTGTCATTTTTTCAAGTACTTTAGGTTATCCCGCAGTTTTTTAATCATTTATAAAAAAGCGTGTCAGTTTCTGTCAGGTGCTTTTAAAGCGAAATTATGCAAAAAACAAGGCTGGAAACGATTTCCAGCCTTGTTTTCATATTACATATCTTGGGGAAACAGTGTTTCAATTGCCACCCGGGCAGCCTCCTGCTCGGCCCGTTTTTTGCTGCTGCCGGTACCGCGGCCAACGGCATTGCCGTTGAGAGATACCTCTACGGTAAATTCTTTGTTGTGGTCCGGCCCGGACTGGGCAATCAGCGCATAAGCCAGCTGTTGGTTCTTCTTCTGCTGTACCAGCTCCTGCAGGGCAGTTTTATAGTCGGCGTTGTGGAGTTTTTTCGTTGGCACATTACACAGAATGAACCGCTGGATAAAACCCACAGCCGCAGGCATGCCGCCGTCTAAAAAGCTGGCAGCAATGACAGATTCCACAGCATCGGCCAAAATGGATTCCCTCTGCCTGCCGCCACCCTGCTCCTCCCCGTGGCCCAAAAGCAGGTGCTTTCCCAAAGACAGCTTCCCGGCAACGGTTGCCAGGGCGTGCTCACAGACCATATCTGCCCGCATACGGGTCAGCTCTCCCTCCGGACGGTCCGGAAAATTACGGTACAAATGCTCTGCAACCACCATTCCCAGGATTGAATCCCCCAGAAACTCCAGTCGCTCATTGCTCATGAGGCTGTTATGCCAGCGCTCATTGGCGTAGGAGGAATGGGTCAGTGCATTTTGCAGAAGGGTAATATTTTGAAAACGGTAACCAATGACTTCTTCCAGGTCCTTAATCATCTGCGTTCTCCTTGATTTTTGCCAGTGCCTGTTCCAACTCTTCAGAGATGTCACTGCTTGCCGCGTCCATTGCCTGCTTTACCGCGTTGCGGAATGCAAGGGCATCGGAAGCGCCATGGGCCTTGATAACAGGCTTTTTAATTCCCAAAAACTGGGTGCCGCCAATCTCCCGGTAGTCCATCATCTTCATGACCTCATCCACACCGGGTTTGCAGAACAGATAGCCGATTTTGGAGAGAATGTTGCGCTTGAATATCCTGTGCTTCATGAGGCTGCCCATAAACATGGCAGTGCCCTCAATGGATTTGAGCAGCACATTGCCCGAAAAGCCGTCGCAGACCACCACGTCCACAGCCCCCAAAGGCACATCCCTTGCTTCCACATTGCCAACAAAGTTCAAAAGGCCTTTTTCAGCCGCTTTCTGCAGCAGCGGGTATGTTTGCTTTTGTAGTTCTGTTCCCTTGGAATCCTCTGCGCCAATATTCAAAAGGCCCACTCGGGGGCAATCAATACCTAAGTACTTTTGTGCATATAAGGAGCCTACTACGCCAAACTGCAGCAAAAACTCCGGTGTACACTCCGCATTGGCACCACAGTCCAAAATGACAGTCTTTCCTCCTGCCTTATTGGGCATCACAGGACCCATGGCCGCACGGCGGATTCCCTTGACCCGCTTGACCAGCAGTGTGGCACCGGTAAGCAATGCGCCGGTACTGCCGGCGGAAATACAGGCATCTGCCTGTCCATCAGCCAGCATTTTCAGTGCAACCACCATGGAGGAGTTCTTCCGCTTCTGAATCACCTTGGCAGGGTCGTCGTGCATATCCACCACGTCTTCTGCGTTGGCAATCTCCACACCCTCAGGCAGGTCAGTGATGCCGTTTTCGCCCATGACCTTCAGGATTTCCTCCCCTTTTCCCACCAGGGTAATCTGAGCGCCAAAATCCTTAGCCGCCTGCAGTGCGCCCAACACCGGTGCTTCCGGTGCATGGTCACCGCCCATGGCATCAAGAATGATCTTCATATTGCGCACCCCTTTCTGTCTTTCAAACCCCTTGTTCTGCCAGCCCATCAATAATTGCAAGGGACCGGTTGGCAAGGGCCAGGTTTTTCTCTGCTTTTTTCCGAATCCGCTGCTCCAGCGGTTTAATGATGCTGAAATTCACATTCATGGGTTGGAAATTCTCGATTCGCTCGTCGCTGATATACAACCCCAGCGCACCGATGGCCGTTTCCTGGGGAAACACCGGCAGTTCCCTGCCCTGGACCTTTGCCGCCATAGCAACAGCAGCCAAAAAACCGGAGGCTGCACTTTCCACATAACCCTCCACGCCGGTCATTTGTCCGGCAAAAGCTACCAGAGGGTTGCGGCGGTCCGCATAGTACCGGTCCAGCAGTTTCGGTGACTGCAAAAAGGTATTCTGATGCATGACACCGTAGCGGACAAATTCCGCATTCCTCAACGCCGGAATCATAGAAAATACCCGCTTTTGTTCCGGAAATTTCAAGTGGGTCTGAAAACCTACAAGGTTGAATACGGTCTTTACCGCATTATCCTGTCGCAGCTGAACCACTGCATAGGGCTCCTTTCCGGTATTGGGGTCCACTAAGCCAACTGGCTTCAACGGTCCGAAACGCAGTGTATCGTGGCCACGGCGGGCCATTACCTCCACCGGCATACATCCCTCAAACACCCGTTTATCTTCAAAGCCGTGGACCTCCGCCTCCTGGGCGGCGATCAGCTCAGCGATAAAGGCGTCGTACTGCTCTTTATTCATGGCGCAGTTAATATAATCCGGCGTTCCCCGGTCATACCGGGACTGCCACCAGGCCTTTTCCATATCTACGGACTCTGCCGTGACCAGAGGGGCTGCTGCATCGAAAAAATGCAGGTAATCTGTGCCAAAGTATTCTCCAATGGCCTTGGAAAGGGTATCGGAGGTCAGAGGGCCTGTTGCAATGATGACGGGCCCCTCCGGCACCTGGGTAACTTCCTGGGATATGATTGTAATATTGGGATGGTTGCGGAGCTTTTCCGTCACAAGGTCCGAAAAGCCCTGCCGGTCCACCGCCAGACAACCGCCTGCTTCCACACGGGTGGCATCGGCACAACTAAGAATTAAGCTGCCCATCCGGCGCAGCTCCTCTTTCAGAAGGCCCACGGCATTTTCCAGCCGGTCACCTCGCAAGGAGTTGGAGCAAACCAATTCGGCAAAAGTATCCGCATTGTGGGCCGGAGACTTCTTTTCCGGCTTCATTTCGATCAGTTCAACAGCAATTCCCCGTTGAGCCAGCTGCCAGGCTGCCTCCGAGCCAGCCAAGCCGGCGCCGATGACTTTTACCTTCGTCATGCCTTCTTGCCCCCTGTCTTTTTGGCAGCAGGCTTTTTTGCTGTCTTCTTAGCAGGCTTCTTCGCCTCTTCCTTGCTTTCCGTCTTTTTATAGTATCCCCGCTTGTCCTCAGGCAGGAAATTCGGGCAGCTTTCGTTGACACAGAAGGTCTTTTGACGGCCTCTGCCGGATTTTTTGAACAGGGTCTGACCGCAGGTGGGGCAATCCTCTGCCGTAGGTACATCCCATGTCATAAAGCCGCATTCAGCGCCCCGCTCACAGCCATAGTACGCATAACCACGCTTGGATTTCCGCTTGAGGATCGTGCTGCCGCACTTGGGGCAACGACCGGGCATTTTCTCCACAATGGGTTTTGTATTTTTACATTCCGGGAAACCGGGGCAGGCAAGGAATTTGCCAAAGCGCCCGATTTTGACCACCATGTTCCGTCCGCATTCTTCGCAGATCTCCTCAGAAACCTCATCCGGAACCTTCAAGCGCACCCCATCCAGCGCCGCCTCTGCATCCAGCATCTGCCGGTGGAAGGACTGATAGAAGTCCTCCAACACCGCTTTCCACTGGCGCTTACCGCTTTCCACATCGTCCAGCTGGTTTTCCATATTGGCAGTAAATTCCACGTCGATGATTTCCTGGAACCGCTCCATCATCAGGCCTGTGACCACCTCGCCCAAGGCGGTAGGTGCCAAGCGTTTGTCCACCTTGTTGACATACTCACGGTCCTGGATGGTAGAAACGATAGTGGCATAGGTAGAAGGACGGCCAACACCCTTTTCCTCCATGGCTTTCACCAAGGTAGCTTCGGTATACCGGGCCGGAGGCTGGGTAAAATGCTGCTCCTTCTGCATATCGGAGGGCTTTGCCTTGTCACCCTCCTGCAGGTCCGGCAACGGAGAGGAGACAGCCTCTGCCTCATCATCTCTTCCCTCTTCATAAACGGCAATAAAGCCGGCAAACTTCATGCTCTGATGGGTGCTGCGGAACACATGACCCTGGCACTGGGTATCGATGGATACCGTATCAAAGATGGCGTTGGCCATTTGGGATGCCAGAAAACGGCTCCATATCAATTTATACAGCCGGTACTGTTCCTTCGTCAGGCTTCCGGCAATCTGCTCCGGATCCAACTCGACATGGGTGGGCCGGATAGCTTCGTGGGCATCCTGTGCGCCGGATTTTGTTTTAAAGGTGTGGAACTTTCCGTAGTAATATTCCTTGCCGTAGCGGCTTTTGATCATATCTGCTGCCGCAGCCATAGCTTCATCGGAAAGGCGCAGGGAATCGGTACGCATATAGGTAATCAGACCCGTGGTGCCGTGGCCTGCAATATCTACACCTTCATAAAGCTGCTGTGCAATGGCCATGGTGCGCTTGGGGGTCATATTCAGCTTGCGGGATGCTTCCTGCTGCAGGGTGGAGGTAGTAAACGGAGGTGCTGCACTGCGTTTTTTCTCCGCACGTTTGACACTTGTTACCGTAAATTCCTTGCCTGTGATGTCCTGGATAATCCGGTCTGCCTGGTCCTGGGTTTGCAATTCCCGTTTCTTGGTATCCCCATGGTAATGGGCTGTAAAAGAGCCGGGCTTTCCGATCCGATCCAGCTTCACCTCCAGCGACCAATATTCTTTCGGCTGGAAGGCGCGAATCTCATTCTCCCGGTCCACCACCAAACGGGTTGCCACAGACTGAACACGGCCTGCAGACAGACCCCGTCTGACCTTTTTCCACAGCAGCGGAGACAGCTGATAGCCCACGATTCTATCCAGAACACGGCGGGCCTGCTGGGCATCCACCAGGGCATAGTCGATGGTTCTGGGATTGTCAATGGACTGCTTGACTACCTTTTGGGTGATCTCGTTAAAAGTAACCCGGCAAGTCTTGCTGTCAGGCAGCCTCAAAAGCTCTTTTAAGTGCCAGGAAATCGCCTCACCCTCCCGGTCCGGGTCAGTTGCCAGGTATACCGTGTCCGCAGCCTTTGCTGCCTTGCGCAGGTCTGCAATCACATCTGCCTTGGCTTCCATAGGTACATACTCCGGCTCAAAGCCGTTTTCAATATTCACACCCATGGTGCTTTTAGGCAGGTCCCGCAGGTGGCCCATGCTGGCCTTAACGGTATACTCCGGCCCCAGATATCTTCCAATGGTCTTGGCCTTGGAAGGGGACTCCACAATCACAAGCTTTGCCATAATTTCCTCCACTTTATTTACGTGAGACCAGCTTTCCGGGGTGGTTGACCACCAAGCCCCGCAGCGCCAGTTTTGTCAGTATGCTCAGCACAGTGTTCGCAGGTAGCTGTACCTTGGCGATCACCGTGTCTACGGGCACAGGCTCACGGCCCATACAGGAAAGCAGCTGCAGCTCCTGCTGGCTCAGATCTGTGCTCCTATTATCCATGACACTATACGGTTTCGTTTCCGGAATGTCAATGTCTTTTTTGTCGAAGGTGGCCGGTTGCTGCCTGATCACACCGGCAGCCCCACCAACCGTTTCCGGCTGCCGGCTACTGCGCTTTACGATTCCCGGGTACTGGGCTTCGTAGGCTTTCATGGTGTCCCATCCGGAAAAAGCCGCATAAGCACCCTCCTGCAAAAGCATGTTACTGCCTTTGCAGGTTTCCACATCAATGTTGCCCGGCACGGCATATACATCCCGCCCCTGCTCCATAGCATCTCTGGCGGTGATCAACGCGCCGCTCTTTTCCGGCGCTTCCACCACCAGCACACCGTTGGCCATACCGCTGATAATTCGGTTGCGCTCAGGAAAGTACCAGGGCTTAGGCCCGGTTCCCGGAGGATACTCCGAAAATATACAGCCGGTCTGTCGAATTTTCATAAAAAGCCGCCGGTTTTCCCGTGGATAGTCCACATCTACACCGCAGCCAAGAACTGCTACCGCAGGTGCGTCCTCCTCCAAGGCGCCCTCCAGCGCCCGGGTATCAATCCCGGCTGCACCACCGGAGATCACCAGGCCGCCACAGGCTGCAATCTGGGCAGAAATGCGTTTGGCCGTGTTTCCTCCGTAGGGCGTTGCCTTTCGGGTTCCCACCACACCGATGGCCGGTTGTTGTTCAAAGTCCGGCAAAATACCCTGGTAGTATAGGACCAGGGGCGGATTACTGATATTGCGCAGCCGGGACGGATAGCCCTTGTCGCCATAGGGCAAAATGCCGACATCCTTCCGTCTGCACATTTGAAACACGGCCTGTGCCTGGGTCAGGTCCTTATCCAGTTCTGCATCAATGGGCAGGTTCTGTGTATGATAGATCTCCTCCGGGTCAGAAAAATGCTCCAATAGTGCTTGTTTTTGCCCCAGGGACAGCCCCGGAAGCATTGCAAACCACAACCAATATAACAACATTTTTCTCACCCGTTTCTTTCTATCGCTTCATTTGCCACATCACAATGGCTGCCGCAATGGCTGCGTTCAGGGATTCACAATTTTCATTCATAGGGATAATCAGTTCTGCCTGGCAGTTTTCCAAAATCTCAGGACGAACACCCCGTCCTTCACTGCCAATCACAACCGCCATTTCCCGCAGTGATGCGCTGCGGATATCCTGGGCGCGGCTGCTTAGCGCCGTCACCGCAATGGAAATTCCCCTTTGTTTGCAGGCATTTTTCGCTACATCCCATGTGGTCTGCACCACCGGGGAGCGAAATACCGCTCCCATACTGGATCGGACTACCTTGTGGCTATATGGGTCTGCACAGCCCTCCAGCAGCGCTACAGAAACCCCAAGGGCATCTGCCGTACGCAGGATGGTTCCCATATTACCGGGGTCCTGAATGCCGTCCAAAAGGAGCATCCCCGGCTGGGGCGCAAAGGGCTTCTGATCCGGCAAGTGGCACAGGAACAGGGCCCCCTGGGGCGCTTGCATAGGAGAAATGGATCCCATCACATCCTCCGGCACACGCACAACACGCACATGCTCCGGCACCTGTACCTCAACGCCGTCAGACAAAATCACCGTATCCAGGCCCGGCCACCATTTGACTGCCTCCTCCAGGAGTTTGGTGCCGTCAGCAACAAACAGTCCGCTGGCATCCCTTTCCTTTTTGGAGGTCAACAGGCGGCGGACCTGCTGCAAAAGCGGATTTTTCCGCGCCGTAATTCTCTGCTCTATCATAGCTTCTGCATCGCTTTCAGCGCTGCCGTATTGCCCAGTACCACCAGCACATCCCCCTTGGCAATTCTGAAATCTGCCGAAGGAGACACTGTAATCTGGCCCTC
Source organism: Faecousia sp. (assembly GCA_045537615.1). Classification (GTDB taxonomy): domain Bacteria; phylum Bacillota; class Clostridia; order Oscillospirales; family Oscillospiraceae; genus Faecousia. Next base: position 48,700 of record JAZSPV010000028.1, read on the forward strand.
ACGCTTGATGGCAAGAATATTCACACCCTGCTTGGCACGGATGTTCAGTTCGATGAGGCTTTTCCCCTGCCAGGGGGCTGGGGCAGGAATTTCTATAATACCGTAGTCCTCAGAAAGCTCGATATAGTCCAGCACATTGGAAGAAGAAAGGCTCTTTGCCAGCCGATCTGCATTTTCCTTTTCTGGAATCACAACCTTATCGGCACCCAGCTTTTTCAGCACCTGTCTATGGGTCTCATCATGGGCCTTGCAAACGATATAAGGCACATTCAACTCCTTCAAATTCATGGTGGCCAACACCGAATTGCCCAAATCGTCGCCGATGGCTACCACGCCGCAGTCAAAGCTCTTGGCATCCAGAGCCCGGAGGACTTCCTTATCCCGGGCATCCCCCACTACCGCCTGGGTAACGCGCTCACTGATCTGCTGGACCAGGTCGCTCCTCGTATCGATGGCAAGAACTTCGCAGCCCTGTCTGCACAGGCTCAGGGCCACCTCTGTTCCAAAACGGCCCAATCCAATCACAATAAAGGATTTCATAACATCGCTCCTATCCGATCAACAAATTGGTGTCTGCATACCGGTACCGTTCTACCGCCCTGTCCCCCATGAGGAAGCCAAGACTGATGGTCAGTATGCCCACCCGTCCAAAATACATAAATACAATGACCATCAGCTTTGACGCCAGGCTCAAGCCCGGTGTAACACCGGCGGTCAAGCCCACTGTTGCCAATGCAGATGCCGTTTCAAACAGGGCATCTGTAAATCCAACGGAAGATGTGACACAAATGAATACTGCACCTGCAACCGCAAGACCTGTGACTAAAAATACGATGGTCGCTGCATCCAGGATCTTTCCATGGGGCACTGTCCTTTTAAATACCGTAACAGTGGTTCTTCCACGGGCCCGGGACAGAACAAACAACACCAGCACCAGGAAGGTCACTGTTTTGATGCCGCCGGCTGTGGAGCCGGAGGAGCCGCCGATGAGCATTAAAAAGATACTTATCACCTTTCCCCCATCGGTTAGCGCTGCCTGATCTACCGAAGCAAACCCAGCGGTACGGACCGTCACCGACTGAAAAAGCGCATTGAGAACCTTGCCCGGCGTATCCATAGCACCCAGCGTGCCGGGATTGTTCCATTCCAAAAGTCCAATCACCAGCGCACCGCCTAAGGTTAACACGCCAGAGGTCAGCAGCACAAGCTTGGTGTAGACACTGTATTTTCGGAAGCTGCGGACCGTTGCCACCTCTTCCCAAACAAAGAAGCCCAAGCCTCCCACAGTAATCAGTGCCATGAGCGTAATCAGTATGGCAGGGTCCTGGTTAAATACCATAAGACTTTGCCCGGGGGCAATGTTTCCGGTGATATCAAACCCTGCATTGCAAAAGGCAGAGATGGCGTGAAATACGCCCCACTTCAACGATTGCCACACACTGTAATCCAAGGTAAGAAAACGCAGAAACAGAATCAGCGCGCCGGTCAGTTGTATAATCAAGCTGCCCAGCAGAACCCATTTCTGAAGCCGGACAACACCTTCCATCTCGTTGACGCTCAGCGCTTGGGCCATCAGCATCCGCTGGCGCAGGCCCACCTTCTTCCGCAGAACAAACACCACCAAGGATGCCGCAGACATAAAGCCCAATCCCCCAAGCTCAATCATGGACAAAATAACGATCTGTCCAAAACCGCTCCACTGGGTCCAAGTATCGGCCAGAACCAGTCCCGTGACACAGGTGGAGGAGGTGGCTGTAAACAGCGCCGTTAAAAATCCGGCAGATTGCCCGTTCCGGGATGCCACAGGCAATGTCAGCAAGCACGCGCCAACCAAAATGATCGACGCAAACACCATGGCAATGATCTGCGTGGGGCTCAGCCTTACGGCTTTTTTATTCTTTTTTTCCTGAGCGGACATAAAAAAGACCCCTTCAAAAAATAGATACCTTCAGATGATACCCTATATTATAGCAAATCAGCAACAGTTTTCAAGATATTTCTTTTTTATAATGTATAAGGTGGATTCCGCAAGCCGGAATCCACCTTATACATTATACCAAGTATCCAATTAAAATACCCAACACCGCGGAAATGCAAATAATAATGATGGGATTTACTTTTTTGAAAGCCAACACAAGCATTGCTCCAAAAAGGGATGCGTTCAAATAAAAGCGCAAATCGGTAAATGCCGCCCAACGAAAACCGTCGGCAAAAAACACCAGCATTACCACACCCAGTATCGCATTGGCGATCAAGCCAACCACCGCAGGTTTCAGTCCGGACATGCAGCCCTTGACGATACGGTTTTCCCGAAACCGGTCATAACATCTGGCAACGATGAGAATTACAACAAAGCTGGGCAAAACCACACCCAGGGTGGCACAGGCAGAGCCGAATACGCCGCCCATTTCCTTGCCGATGTAGGTAGCCATGTTGATTGCAAAGGGACCCGGTGTGGACTCACTGATGCCAATAAAGCTGACCAGCATATCCTCTGTGATCACATCACCCCACTGGGCCAAGACCCGCTCCTGAATCAGCGGCAGCATGGCGTAACCGCCACCAAAGGTGAATGCGCCAATGGCGAAAAATGTTCCGAAAAGTTCCAAATAGATCCAATACGGCTCTATAAAGCTGTATAACTGTTCCAGGAAGTTCATTCAGACAACCTCCTTTTGGCGATCAGCGATGTAACAAGGCCAAATATTGCACAGCCGGCAATCACCAGGAAGATCGGTGCATCCAGCACGGCTGTCAGCACAAAAGAGGCAGCCATAACAACGTATGCTGCCCAGCCCTTGGGGCTTTTCTTATACATATTCCAAAGCGCCTTACACAGCAGTGCCAGCACGCCTGCATTGATTCCCTTAAGGGCATACTTCACCGGAGGATAGTCCATAAGGTTATCCATAAGATAAGCAATGAGCAATATGATTACAAAGGAAGGCAGCACCACACCAAAGGTGGCGCAAACAGCACCCCAAAAGCCGCAAGTCCGGTAGCCCACAAAAGTAGCAGCATTGATTGCCACCGGGCCTGGGGTGGACTCGGCTATGGCAATAATCTCCAAAATATCGTCGTCGGTGATCCATTTTTTATTTTCCACTGTTTCTCTCTGAATCAGAGGGATCATGGCATGCCCACCACCGAAGGTAAATGCCCCAATCTTGAAAAACGTCAAAAACAGGGGAAGCAGTTTTTTGTAATGGTGTTTCATGGTGTGTCCTCAATGTCCGCAATGACCGCCGCAGCCATGACTTCCGCAGGCATGATCATGACCCTGATCATGGTGGTTGCAGCGAACATTGGGATTAAACTGTAAATCACCGGACAGAAATGCCTCCACAGCATCGTCGGCATCGCCGGAAACGCCGCCATAGAACTTGATGCCGGCCTCTGCCAGCGCCATCTGCGCACCTGCACCGATGCCGCCGCAGATCAGCACATCCACGCCCAAGGTCTGCAAAAAGCCTGCCAGCGCCCCGTGTCCGTGACCGTTGGTATCAACCACCTGGGCAGCCACTACCTCGCCATTTTCCACTTCAAAAATTTTAAAGGCAGCGGTGTGTCCAAAGTGCTGAAAAACCATACCTGCCTCATAGGTAACTGCAATCTTCATATTTTCACTCCTTTACATCGGCTATAGTATAGCCACCTTTGTACCAAATGTCAATTCCGCAGACATGTATAAAAATGTATCCGTATGCTGCTTTCGCAGCATACGGATACACCAAAAATTCACCTTACTGATAGCTGATAGGGTCGCTGGTTTCCGCTGCGATGGCAACGTATGTTGTACCTACTCCCAAGGTTACGGGCGTGCCGTCTTCCAGTGTGTAAGCAAAAGGCGTTCCCATATCCCCACGGGTCCACTTGATCTTCACGATCTCACCGTTGACCGCCAGGTAGCCCTCGCCTTCACCGGACAGCTCATAGTAAGAACGGCTGTACGTATCGTCCTTCCGAAACCACTGAGAGGTGTAAAGCACCATCACATTTTTGAAGGTCATTTGGTTGCCGGTGTTTCCATCCACATAGGGCTTTCCGTACTGCTCAGCCTTGTAAAGGCCGGTGGCTTCATCATAAATAAAGGTAGTGGTCTTATCACCCCGGAAAGCAATCACAACAGACTGGGCAATGGTGCTGTCCAGCTTCACTTCCTCATCAAATTGCAGGCCAAAGTCCCGCTGCTTCGTGTCGGCGTAGCCCTTGTCGTTCATTGCTTCCAATAGGTCCTCACCGGTAGTAAACAGGGTGTGCTCCCAGTTGTAGCCGCTGCTGTAACGCTCCTGGTCCCGGAAGAAGTAGCCGCCGTTGTAAGTCTGATCCAGATGCTCCCAATTGCTGATCTGGCCGCCGTCACTGTCGGCATAGGCATTTCGTCCACGGATACTGCCGCCACAATGAACGATGGGCGCTTCATAAGAAAGGGCGATATTATTAAAGAAGGTACGGGCGCTGCGCACGGGACCCACAGAGCCTACCCCTTCCAAATCGGAGTAGATTGCCAAGCAACGGGTAATGCCGCCTTCGGTCTCAACTTCATAGAGAATATCTGCATCTGCTACACCGTGGTGGGGCAGTGCATCCCGGAGGTTATTAATGACCACAGCAACGATCCGTCCGGCGAAGGGCTCATCCAGCGGCGTACCGTTAAGGGGATTGCGGTAAAGTACCGGGGGCTCGGTGGGCTCGGTGGAGGGCTCCGTAGCGGCTTGTGTTGCAAGCTCCGTGGCATCGGTGGAAGAGGCGGTATCTCCAGCCCCACAGGCACAAAGCAACAGACACAGAACCAGCAACAAAGGTAACAATCGTTTCATAGGTCATCTTCCTTTCATTTTTCATAGGGTTATTATAGCATGCTTTACATAACATTGCAAGAAAAACCGGCAGTAATTTTCACAAAAAGGATGCTGCAAAATATTTGCAGCACCCTTTATACGATTCATTTATTCTGCCTCAGACGCAAAGTCATCTTCTGTAACACAGACATCTGTGGGCAAGTCCTCTGCCTCCGCCTGGGCAGACACCTTACACTGCAACGCCGCAGGCACCAACAGGATCAAGCCGCCATACCAAGTAATTAAATAGATAAATTCGCAGAATATGCTAAGCAGGTTTTTAATGACCCACTCGAATTCAATCCCGTATTCAAAAATCTGATAGATATAGTAAAGGAAGCTCTTGCACTGTCCATACACACCATTGAGCAGCAAGCCGCCAAGCAACGCCAACACAGCACCGGGAATTACCTGACATCCCTTCTTCTTTACAGAAAACACCACAATCAGCGCAAACAGCAGATAGGGAATCAGATCCGAAGGCAGATAACCGTAAAGGAGATTGCTCAACAGATTGTCCAGGAAATACCTGGAGCCCACACCGCCAATGAAATAAGACACCAGGGAAAGCGTGCTCGTCAGCAACATCTGTACCAACGCAACACCGGATGCAACGGCCAGTAAGTAGTAATGACTACCGGTCCTCATATAGACAAATGCAAATACGATAAATGCAACCGGGACAAGGCCCTGCAGTCCCAGATTGGCCACGGTAACAAGGCCCTCCAGTATGGTGGCAAAGCGATATCCGTTAAACAGGCCTTCCAGCACATCCCACAACCGCAACAGTACCGGAACCACCTGCGCCAACACTGCAACGCCCAGCAGGATTGCTGCAATCAAAAAAATCTTTTTACCGTTTTTTTCCAAACATTTCACAAAAAACACCGCCTTTTATTTAGTATGCCTGTATTGTAGCACAGGCTTTCATAGATTGCAACATAGCTAAATCCATCCTGAATGGTATCACAGTTGCCGAAGCAGCCAGGGAATCGCCTTTTCAAAACATATCCCAAACCGCTTATCCCGGTTTTCTTCCATACTCACGCGGATACATTCGGCCGTAAACTCCGCCGCCAGGGCCGCCGCCTCCTGCAAGGTCTTTCCACGCAGCAACGCACCTGCACACACCGCAGAAAAGGCATCTCCCGTTCCGTGATAGTTTTCCGGCAGCTGCGGCCGGCTATAAGAAACATATTCCCCCGTGGCACTGTCAAGGCCCATGATACCCACGGCTCCTGCTTCCAAGCAGACACCGGTAACAATAGCCGTCTTGCACCCCTGGGCTGTCAGCTTTTGCAGCAGAGCCTTGATATCGTCCTCATCATAAGTTTCCTTATATGGTGTATCCGTCAAGAGGCAAGCCTCGGTCAAATTGGGGACAATCACATCAGCCATGGCGCACAGGGTTTTCATTTTATCAATACACCGGCTGTCAATACCGCTGTAGCACTTGCCGTGATCTGCCATAGCAGGATCTACAAACAGCATTCCGGGTGCAAACCGCTGTGCCAGCATCAGCGCAGTATCCACCTGCTGACCGGAACCCATATAACCGGTATAGACGCCGTCAAACTCCGCACCAATCTTCTGCCAGTGGTCGACAATTGCTCCATGGCTTTCACTCAAATCGTGTACAACCGGCCCGGAAAAGGCAGTATGGGTAGACAGTACCGCTGTAGGCAGCACAGATGTTTCCACGCCCATAGCAGACAAGATCGGCAGCGCTACTGTCAAGGAACACTTGCCCAGGCAGGAAAGATCCTGCACTGTCAAAATCCTTTTCATCCTAGAACCCCCCTTTCTTTTTTCACTATATCATAACTTTTCCGCGCATTCAATGCTGTTTTTCCATAATAAAAAGCTGTGCAATGTGGCACAGCTTTCTACTTTAATACCATAACAAAACACGCCAGAATAATCATAAAGGCAAAGTTAAAAGCAGAGAACAAAAGGATATAATAGCCGCTTTTTCCTTTATTCTGCTTGGTATACTCCCGAAAGGTAATCAGACTGGCCAGAGAGGCAATGAGTGTGCCGACGCCGCCTATATTCACGCCCAGCAATAACTCCCGGTAATTTTCCGTGAATTGAGACAGCAAGATAGCTGACGGGACATTGCTAATAACCTGACAGCAAAACACACTGAAAAGCAGCGTACTTTTGCCCAGCAGCCAGGAGAACAGAGTCTTTACCGCCTCAATCCGGGCCATGTTCCCGGAAAAAATAAAGAAAAACACAAAGGTAAGCAGCAGCGGATAGTCCACCATTTTAAGTGCTTTTCTGTCCATGAACAGCAGCACTGCCGGAATCACCAACAGTCCTACCTGATAAGGAATCCCCCGGAACACAATGGCAATGGCCAACGCAAACAGCATCAGGTAAGCAACCGTTCTTGCCACCGGAATCCGCATAGGTTCACCTTTCAGCGCCAGAGGCTCTTTCTTCACAAAGATCAGACAGCATGCTGTGATCAGCACAATCGCCAAGGCAAAGGGCGGCGCCATAATTCCCATAAATTCCAAGTTAGGTATCGCAAATTTGGTGTATAGGTACAGGTTTTGGGGATTTCCGAAAGGTGTCAGCATTCCGCCCAGGTTGGCGGCAATGTTCTGCATAATAAAGGTAAAAGCCATGTACTTTCCCTTGCCTGTGGCCGTTAAAACATACATTCCCAAGGGCAAAAATGTTAACAGCGCCATATCGTTGGCAATCAGCATAGAACCGATGAAGGTGATGTACACCAAAGCCAAAATTGCCATACGGGTATTGCGAAAAACCTCCACGATTTTCCGCGCCAGCATATAGAAGAAGTGAATGTTTTTCAAAGCACAGACCACTGCCAGCACGCAAAACAGGCAGGTCAACGTTTTTACATCAAAATACTCCAGATACTGCTTGTCCGGCGGTACAACAAAGCAGGTGATCAGCGCTGCTGCCATTGCAATCAGCATAACGGCATTTTTCTTGGCAAAGCTCACCAAACGTGCCAAATGCAGTTTGTCCATTTTCTCTCTCCCTTTTCAAAAACCGTACCTATTATGGTCCTTTGCCGGTGTTTTGTCAAGGAATTTCCTCTGATATCAGGCACTAAGCCATACTCTTTGTTTGTTCTTTCACAAATTCCATGCTGATGCTTGGATGAAATGAAATCCATCAAACAAGGTGGATTTAACTGAAAAGACCGCTTGCATCGCAAGCGGTCTTTTCATGTGTAAGTACCCTAATTTTGAAATGCTGCGACCCCCGGAGGTCGTTTTTCGGTTTAGGGGGGTCTCGGTTGTTTTTATGCCAATTAACACATAGAACCGTCCCCTGTGCTATGGCAAAAGCGCCCCATCCGTAATGTTATACTGTAGATACATTGGAACTGCTTGATAAACAGTACATCTATGTGATATAGTAAAGCTAGTTAATATTAGACAAAAGGGAGGCATACTTATGACGAAGGAAGAAATTAGAGAGAAACTACTGGAAACTATGGCACCAATGGTATCTGCCAAATTCCGAAAAAAGTACTATTGGGACGAAAATGACGATATTATTTGGGACGAGGAAGTGCTGCAACGACTCAAAACTCCTGGTTCCAGTAAGGCCGGAGGTAACCCTGATCTCCCCAAAAACTTTGTCTGGCCAACTTTTACTGACACAGTTGATAATGAATCTGGAAATCTTCCCTTTATTGCTCAGATCAATCTAGCAGATGTAGCTGATTTAGACCCCACCGGTTTGCTCCCCAAGACAGGTCATCTGTACTTTTTCTTTACCGCACGCCATGGGTATAAGGCTTGGCATAAAGGTTGCGCCGCTGTCTATTATTATGACACTCCTGCAGAAGAACTCGTTGCCACTGAACCTCCTGAAGAAACCGAGCACGATTGGTTTGACAGCTTACTTGTTGGCCGTTCTATCCCAGAACGTGTTATGGATTTTCAAAGAATGGACAGTTTGCCCAATGATGAACCTTGTTATAAACTGCTCGATTTAGATGGCCTGTCTTGGGAGGAACGGGAGAGAATCAAAGATCTCGCGATAGAAGTCTTTGGTGAAGAGGTAAAAAACCTCTACCATGATCATTATGGCACGCAGCTGTTTGGTCATCCAGACTATTTGCAGTATTCGGAAGTTGACCGCTACGAGAAGTTTTACATCGAAATCTATGGAGAAGCCGAAGCGCTGAAAGACGATGACGAATGGTTGCTGCTATTCCAGTTCGGAAAAAGAACCAATGTGCAGCACCTATACTTTTTCATTCGCAAGAGTGACCTGATTGCCCGCCGGTTCGACCGTGTTTGGGCAACTGTCCAGTGGTGCTAATAAATTCGAATATAACTACAAGCAGGATGGCTGTAATCAGTCATCCTGCTTGTAGTTATAATTTAGTATACACATTCACGAAAATACTGTTCTAAATAATTCCTGTAATTTTCGTAAGAGTATCCGCCTTTACCAGAGGGGTGTCGCATACAAAAAACACTGAGTTCTTTTTCCAACAGGATATCTGTGTTACCGTGGCTGACGTGCGGAAGATAAACGCACTTGCTAATATAGTCCGCTTTGCCTCCTATTGTTATACCGTTTAAAACTTTGCCCTTATCTTCTGACTTATCATACAAGCTAGGCAACGCATTAAATACACGCCGACCGAAGCAAAAGATAACATCAATTCCTTTTTCATTCACAAATTTGAACAAATCATTATTGTAGGTCTTGCGATTGTCTTCATCTTTAATCATGTTTTCAGCAGTATTGTCCCCTACACCACACAAAACCGAAATATAGTTGCCAAAGTACACCTTGTTCCAAAAAGCATCCGCCTCTTCATCCAAGGGAACAATAATTCCGAAGGACTTTGCTATTTTTTCAAAGAATCGCAGATTTTTATTCTTCTTTTCAGTATCTTCAAAATATTCTGCCACAACCCTGCATGTAGGATAGGTGGCTTCCTTGCCAGCCTCACTGTTTTCTTTATCTTTTTTGTTTATGTGATGGGATTCTCCCAGAATCAAAATCCTCACAGGTTGGTCTTTTGCTTTTTGGCCTTCAAAAACACCAGGGTGCATAAAATTCTCCTTTTCTATATTTGTACTATAACCGATTATTTGTTGCAAATTAGTCCCAGGAGGCGCGGTAATGCGCAAGCTTTTGCAGGTCAGAAAGGTCGCCGGTTTCAACATTATAGGGGTAGGCGCGCTCATCATCACAAAATCCAATGTCATCCGTAAGAACAGGATGATTAGGATGAAAAGACCAATGACCGCGCATATTGTTCAGAAAAATTCTGACCGCATACTGGGAGGCGGTAAAAATCAAGTCTTTGCTTTCGTCCTCGATGAAACATTCTGCTGCATATTCGGACATGTGCTGAATAACCTGACAGCAATCCAAGATGCAAAAGTGAGGATCTCCAGTCACATTTTCTCGTGTAACAGACAACTTCTTTGTTTCACCCAATTGACAAAACATCTCAAATGCCAGTTTCATGGCATCCTTGAACAGCTTTTTATCGAACGCGGTTTCTCCATATACATAATCATATTTTCTGCGTGCAAGACTTTCCCATTTTATAAAAGCATCCATGACAAAAAACATAGTTTACTTCCTCCTTGTATTTAAGCTTGGTAGTTATTGAGTGCATTCTGCAAATCTTCTTTTACGGTCTGTGCTAAATCATTCGGTGTCAATATGCGAACGTGGCGGCAGTATTGCTGCGCCCAGTAGCGCATAGCGCTCCAGTTGACGGTGACACGGGCAGTGACTTCATCTTCGGTTTCGTCGGAGAAGGCGATGTCCGAGCCAAACCAGTCGATCACATCATTCAAAATGATCTTCTTCATCCGGAAGGTCACGGGAATGCTCTCGCCGCTAAACATATACAGATGCTCTGCCATGTGCTTGGGCAGGTACAGTCCATTCTTCATTCCTTCTACCTCTCGAACCGGCTTTACAGGCGTATCCAGCAGACGGATATTGGTGATGCGATCCATGCGGTAGTTGGCGAGGTTATCGTATTTATCATAATTACCAATCAAATAATACCGGCCGTTAGTAGCTGCCATCTGATAGGGATTGACGATGTATTCCCGTTCCCGCTTGGGATGCAGCTTCTTATCGGTGCCGTACTCGTTGTAGGTGAATGCAACCTGCTTGCCGGCGGCAATCGCTTCGTCGATAATCTCAATAGTATAAAACAACTGAGGATTCTTGGGCTTTGTTTCCTCCATGGTGGAGATAAACCGAACCCTGGACTTGAAGTACCGGTTGCTTAGACCCTCCAGCTTTTCAACAAGCTCTTTGCACTGGCAGGGGATGTGCTTGGAGAACAGCAAGCTATCGATCAGCAGCCGCAGCTCGGCATCTGTAAAGTCTCGCTCCAGGTAGAAATCGGAGAGAATATAGCTGGTTTCCTTCTTGCCCTGTTTGTTGATATAGGTCCGGGCAACATCATCCCTGCATTCGATGGGATAACCGGCTGCCATCAAATTTGATAGATTCCGGGCAACGGTTTTGCGGTCAGCAGCCATATCATAGTCGGACCAGAGAATATCCATGATCTGCTTTTGACTCAGCTTGTGTTCTTCGTCTGTATATCGCTTCAGGATATCCAGGATGTTCATAATGAGCATTTTCTTTGCGGGTGCGGTTTGTGCCATTTCAATCACCTCGTGTTTAGTGTATCATGTTTGACATCATATTACAACACCCGATGTGGCACTTTCGCCCCATCGGATGCTGATTGTTATAAAGTAAAACCGTTAGTGTTCATCCAAAGGCTGAGCTTATCTGCCAAAAGAGCAATAAACTCGCTGTTTGTTGGTTTTCCTTTTATGTTGCTGACGGTGTAGCCGAAGAAACTTTGCAGGGTATCCAGATCCCCTCGGTCCCAGGCAATATCGATTGCTCGCATAATCGCTGTCCGTACCCGCTTCGGGGTAGAGTTATCCGCCAGTGCAATCGGCTTATAAATGTACTCGGTCATATTGTTAATGCGGTCAAGATCCTCCACCGCAAGCTTGATTGCCTCGCGGAGATACCGGTATCCCTTGATATTAGCAGGCACACCAATGTCGTGAATCATTTCTGTAATCTGCTGATTAAGCGCCGGAAGTTTTTCTTCAATGGGAAGGTCGCTGTGTTTCAACGTTTCATTGATTCGATCTACAATACATTGTGCGGTGCAGGGCTTTTTCAGCAAAGCAGAAACTTGTCTTGCTGCCAATGCAGAGATAATATAGTTGCTGATAAAGCCGGTAGCCACAAACACTTTGCAGTCAGCATATCGGATAGAAATCAAGTCCAAAACACTAATGCCATCGTACTGCGGTAGCAACAGATCCAGAATGATAATATCCGGGCGATTCACACTAGCTATTTGGAGTGCTTCTTCGCCGTCTGCGGCGACTCCCACTACTTCAAATTCTTCGCTGCCGTTCAATGCGGTTACTAGGTCATTACGAAACTGCTCGTCAGCATCTGCGATCAAAACTTGCTTCTTCATATGTATATCTCCTTTCTGGCGGAAGTGTATTTCTCTTCCTGCCATAAGGATACACCACCCGACGGGGCATTTTCGTCCCATCGGGTGTGATAGTCTAAGGACACAAGAAAAGGAGGTATTCAATATGAGTTCACAAGAAGTGAGTCAAACTGCATCTTTCTACATCTGCGGAAAATGCGGCCGCAAATATCGGATTCCGCAGATTCGATTTTGCCCACACCCTAAAACAAACCGGGAGGATGGAGCCTATATTTGTCATTATTGTTGTCAACGCTGTGCATTTTCTTCCAACGATCGTTTTTGCGGTGCGTTAAACTGCGACGTGTTCATAACAAATCGATGTATGCAGGGTGTTTTCTGGGTCATAGATGGAAAGCTGATTTACATTAAAGAACCACCAGGGATTCCTAAAAATCATCACGAAAAGGTATGGGAAAACCTTTCAATGGAAGTCACCCATGGGAAGAAATATAATCATTATCCAATGGGGCGTGTGGATCTGCGCTATAACAAGGCAACTATTTATCTACAGCCAGCGATATATACTGATACTATAAAAAAGAAGGTTGTGAAAGAGTCCAATTTGGAAAATGTAGTTTACCAAATTATCGAGACAGATGATGTTTTTTACTGATGGTATACGATAAAGAATGCATGAAAAGACACACCACCCGACGGGGTATTTTTGCCCTATCAAAAAAGAGATTTGGATGTGGCAAAATTTCCCCTTATACCCTGTTATGATGGCATTATCCCAAAATACAGGAGGTAAACTTTATGAAAAAAACACTTGCATTCATTCTTGCGCTGGCGTTGTGCTTCGGGATCACAGCTTGCGCAGAACTCTCACCGGCAGATGAACCGCTGCCTACACACGAATTCACCACCCAAGCACCTACACAGCCACCTACAGCAGAAACGAAACCTGTCACTTACACCTACAAGGCAGAACCCATGCAAAATGCCGAATGTGTCTACTATGGTCCGGATGCTTATGTTCCCAACTCTCCCGACCCAAGTAAAGTGCAGGGAAAGATCATGGTTTGGTCCCAGTGTCCTAACTGCGGAGAAGAGAACATCGGTTCTCATGCGATCGACCCGACAGAACTAGACTTCTCTATGGGCGATACCATCATGCACTCCGATACGGATTCCTGCTGGGATTGTTCCTGGGATAAGGATATTGACCAATTTATGTGGAGGATCCGCATCACCAGAATTCCCGAATAAGCTTTTTGGCAGCCGTCTTCTTAGACGGCTGCCAATTTTTATGCACAATCCTCTCGCATAGCGATAAGTTCGCGGAGTTCTTCGGCTTCCTTTTCACAGTTTGCCAGTTTTTCTGCATAGGTATTAGCACATTAGCACAGGGGACGGTTCTGCGTGTTTGCGATATTGTTTCTCTTAAATCCAACGATTTGTAGTGAGAAAATGCTCTAAAAATGCAAAATGCCCAACCGGGAAATAACTCCCGGTTGAGCATTGATTCTTTATTAGCTAAATTGCTTCGCAGCGTAACACATAGAACCGTCCCCTGTGCTACCCTTGTCTGTATACCGCTTCAGGATATCCAGGATATTCATAATGAGCATTTTCTTTGCCGGTGCAGTTTGTGCCATTTCAATCACCTCATGTTTAGTGTATCATGTTTGACACCATATTACAACACCCATTACTTCAAATTCTTCGCTGTCTTTCAAGATGGTCACTAGTTCACTGCGGAACTGCTCGTTTGCATCTGCGATCAAAACTTGCTTCTTCATATGTATATCTCCTTTCTGGCGGAAATGTTGTTCACTTCCTGCCATAAAGATACACCACCCGACGGGATATTTTCGCCCCATCGGGTGGCGCTCATCAACATTAGAATTAGAAAGGAACGTCGTTGGATAGCAAAATGTCCACAAGCTTGTTAGTTGTAAAGTCAAAATAATCGAGGTTGTCACCCTCCGTAAGTTTTAGTTTCGGATATATTGAGCCAGATTTCTCAAAACCATCTAAAAAGTTGTAAAGAAGATGGGAAACAATCATGCACATATTAAGGCGTCGCAATTTACCAGAAAACCAACAATATACAGCAAACTCTTGCATTAATACAAGGATGCGAGCAACTGAATTCGGAATACTCTGGTTGGAATCAAGACTAGAAAGCAGTCTAAAAGTTTCTTTTGTCAGATCGAGAAATTCTGCTTCGCCAACAAAACTGTCTCCCATGCCTTTGCAGGCAGTATTTTGCCACTGCTCACACAGTTGCGCAATTGCTTTTTCGTTCATTTCATTTTCTCCTTAATTTGACTTTTCAATTCAAAGAACAATTTTTGCAGCAGCATAGCTTTGGATGGCATCCAATCGATTTGATTGAAATACTCCGCCTTCCAATGATCCTCAGCAGCTCGCATATCCTCCGTGACCACCGGCAGGCCTTTGCCTTTGCGAACATAGTTCATGCCACGAAAGGCATCCTTGTCTATAAAGTCGTGCTCTTTCAGATAAAAGAATACTTCTTCACGACAAGAGGGGATGTTTCTCCACGCAATCTTGTTTTGCCGCAAGATGCTGTATGCAACTTCATCTTCTTTATAAATCGTTTTCTGAAAGCCAAGCTGCGTCAAGAGCTGACCCATGTCTTTTGGATAGGGGTACGCATCTGGACCTTGATAGCACTCTCCCCGAGTTGCAACCTGGATTAAATCTGCCTTTTTGCCAGCATCAACGGAAACTCTATGGAAATCGGGTGAAACTTCATCTCTGTCCAATTCAAACCGCAAGTGCATATTCCCTCGCACAAGATGGTGCTCATAGGACTGCGCAACCTCCCATTGATCGCCCATAAATTTGCGTAGCCAATGGTTATCCAGCCAATCCATAATCAGCGGTTTCATATCACAGGGAAGATAAAACACATAGGTCGGTACGCGGCCATAGCTTGCGTATTCCTGCCAGACGAGGTTATGTCCGTCACCTTGCATTAGTCCGCCACACTCGGGGCAGACTCCCGCTGGTATATCAAAACCATCCTTGTAACCATCTTGCCAAATAACTTTTTGACACTCAGGGCAGTACAGATGGGGAGGTAACGGATTTACATCGTGTATACCCAGCAAATAAGGGATTAATCCGGACACCGCTGTTCCCCCTAGCCGATAGGGGTGCTTATTGTGTTTCAGCCAGACCGCAAGCTCATACACCGCAGCCAACTCCGTAATCGCATCCACTTCCAAAATGGCAGTCCATTCCTGACGAACACGCTTGAAGATTTCAGGTTCTCTTCCGTATTTATTTTTTCGCGTATCCCACAGCTCCTCTTCCAGCATTTCCTCGACCCCCAACTTGGGTAGAAACGCGTAGGCTCCACAATACATCTGCTGAACTATGTAATGCTTCTGAGCTCTTTCCAAAACCATTTTCAAATCAGGCAGCAGTTTCGAAAGGCTGTTGTAGTGAAAATAGATACCCTCCAGCACCGGTGGCTGAGTTTTGGAATCTACCCATATTACTTGCTCGTCAGCATTCTCACCTACATCAAGGTAAAAGCTATCCAAAAACTTCCTGGATTTGGCATCTAACCCTTCAGCGCAGATAATATTGCAAATGCAATGTGTACCGATTAGTCCGGCTGCGTCATCATATTTCTTGCAGACATACCCATTTTGTATGTGTTCTGTCAAAAGCACCAACTGCTCCTCGGCAAATCCATAAACGGCTATACGATTATTCATAGCAGAAACCTCCCATTTCTTTTTCTGCTATAAATATAACCCACCAGATGGGGCAAAATTGCCCCATCTGGTGGGAAGTAAATTAGATAAATTGATCTTCGTGAGTTTTAAAGAAATTATATAGTGTTCTGACATTCTCCACAGCTGTCCATTTCTTCGTCTTTACCGGATTTTCATCGAAATCATATATCCTGGCACCTTTCATGGATAGAAAGATTGGTGAATGGGTTGCAATGATAAACTGGCAGTTAAACCAATGTGCTGAGGATTCTATGTACTCAACAAGTTTGAGCTGGTTTTCCAGGGAAAGACTGTTCTCCGGTTCGTCCAATAGATACAGACCCGGATTTTCCATTCTCTGAAGAAAATACACCATCGCGGTTTCACCATTAGATTGCTCCAGCACTTCGGAACCTAACTGCTTTTGCATGAATGCAGACTTGTTGCGCAGTGCTTCGTTTCTGGCTTTCCATCGTTCATAATCTTCCAAAGAACGCAAATTTGCTCCGCTCATAATGAGATCATTATAATCTTTTTCTGCGTCAGATCGATCACCATGAATACGGTCGTTGATCCTCCGCTGTTTCATTGAGTGTGCAAACACATCGTCACTGACTATGATTCTGCTATCAGTTGGAATATACAACCCCCGCTCTTCTCCTTTTTTCCAGCGAGCATATGAATCCACACCTAAATCCGTATAGTAAGTGCACATATTTAAGTAATCCTGCAAAAAGCGACCGCTGTTAAACATACTTTCTCTTTTTAAGCCTAACTTCTCTGCAATTACATTTAAAGCAGTTGTCTTGCCGCTGCCGTTACCTCCGCAAAATATTGTGATTCGGTCAAAGCTTACGCAACCTAGTCGGTTTTGGTCAAGAATCCCAAAGGGATACACAGATCCCTGGTGTGTGCGTGTTCGAAAGTCCTTAAAAGCTCCGCTACTGACTTCGCCCGGAGTCTTGTCCTTTGGGTAAAGAAATTTAGCTTCCTGCCGTTCGTTGGGAAAAATAAATTGCTGAAGATATAACATAGGAAAGAACCCCTTTCTATGTAGGATTATTGTTCCCTAATAATAACCCACCGGACGGGGCAAAATCGCCCCATCTCTGTCAAAAAGAAGCAATATCGCTAAAATCCAACGATTACCCACAATTCTAACCATAATCCACAAATCCAACGATAGCACCATAAGTCTAACGATTACCCCACAAATCCAACGATTCCACCCACAAATCCAACGATTTGTAGTGAGAAAATGCTCTAAAAATGCAAAATGCCCAACCGGGAAATTACTCCGGGTTGGGCATCTTTTAATGAAATCCTTGCTGATGCAAGGATGAAATCTGCTGCGCAGATGAAATCCGCTTTCGCGGATGAAATTAAATCCACCCACCGCGAGCCGCGATTTCATCCGACCAAAGGGAGGATTTCATCATCGAAGATGATTTCGCCCACCCGCAAGGGTGGATTTAGTTGAAAAGAACGGTAATCGTATCACGATTACCGTTCTTTTCTGGTGGACGATATAGGACTCGAACCTATGACCTTCCGCACGTCAAGCGGATGCTCTAGCCAGCTGAGCTAATCGTCCAGG
>JAZSPV010000012.1:0-3487 GCA_045537615.1 Faecousia sp.
TGCTCTGGGCTACTTTAAGAAGCTGGAGGATGCCTTTGATTATACTTATATGGCAGGCCAAGCCTCTGCTGACAAGGACACTGGCAGATACTATAACCCCGACATGGTTGCAAAGCTGAGAAACGTCAAGGAACTGGCAAAAGAAGGCGAAGCACTGGCACTGGCACATCTGCAGGTGCCCACCCGCTGTCAGACCATCTCCTGGCGGCTGATTCTGCGGCACTGCGAGTATATCATAGGTGTGGCTGAGACCATGGCTCTGCTGGCTGAAGGTGATCAGGCCGGTGCCGATAAGTATGGCCGGGCCTTCTGCGAGGAATTTGGCAGACACGAATTTGAAATTGAGCGTTATTACGACCATTTCCTTGCCTGTCTGTGCCTGCTGCGCCGCATCGACAGAACCAAGCTGCCTCCCCAGGCAGGCCTGTAAAAAGCCGTAACAGACAATTCCGTCCTAACCATTCGACAAATAAAAGCTGCTGTCTTACCCTAGACAGCAGCTTTTTTATGGCAATATGAATTTACACTCTGGCGTGACCCTGGCGGCAGATTACATCCACCACACTGTCCACACCGCTCTGGCACTGGTCCACTGTGGGCGCTTCCACCATGACCCGGATCACCGGCTCCGTGCCGGATTCCCGCACCAGAATTCGACCTGTATCTCCCAACCCATCGGCAACTGCACGGACAGCCTTTTGTACTTCAGGATCATTTTGTGCAGCCGGTTTATCTATGACCCGGACATTTTTCAGCACCTGGGGATAGATCTCCAGTTCCTTGCACAGCGCTGACAGCTTTTTCTTCTTAGCCATCATAACTTCCATGACCTTCAGGCTGGTCAAAATTCCATCACCGGTGGTGGCGTACTTGGAAATGATGATGTGACCGGACTGTTCACCACCCAACCGGCAGCCATTGCTTGCCATGTATTCGTACACATACTTGTCGCCAACCTTGGTCTTGGCGTAATCAATGCCTACCTTGTCAAAGGCTTTATAAAGGCCAAAGTTGGACATGACCGTTGTGACAACCGTATTGTTATCCAGCTGACCCTGTTCTTTCATGTACATTCCCAGTACATACAGGATATGATCGCCTGTTACCACATTGCCGTTTTCGTCCACGCACAGGCAGCGGTCCGCATCTCCATCGTAGGCAAAACCCACATCCAGCTCATTCTCCACAACGAATTTCTGCAAATTCTCAATATGGGTGGAACCTGCGTTTTCGTTAATGTTAACACCATCCGGCTCTGCGTTCAGCACATAGGTCTTGGCACCCAATGCGTCAAAAACGCTCTTGGCAATGTTCCAGGAAGCACCGTTGGCACAGTCCAGACCCACCTTAACGCCCTTGAACGAGTACATACCCAAAGAGATCAGGTAGCCGATATAGCGGTTTCTTCCGGACACATAGTCTACGGTTCTGCCAATGGCGGCCTGCTTGGCAAAGGGAATCTCCGGCAGCTTGACGCCAAACAGCTCCAACTGACCGTCCAGATACGCCTCCACAAGGTCGATGGTCTGCTCCTCCATCTTCTCGCCCATGCGGTTAAGAAGCTTAATGCCGTTATCGTAGAAGGGGTTGTGGCTGGCAGAGATCATCACACCGCAATCAAATTCATCCATCCGGGTTACATAGGCCACAGAGGGTGTAGTGGTGACATGGAGCAAGTAAGCATCGGCACCGGAGGCCGTGATGCCTGCTGCCAGCGCATACTCAAACATATAGGAGGAGCGCCGGGTATCTTTACCGATGACGATTCGGGCCTGTTCCTTGTTTCCACTGTTATGCCGCAGCTCTGTATAATACCAACCTAAAAAGCGACCCACTTTATAGGCATGATCTGCTGTCAGATTTACGTTGGCCTCTCCACGGAAACCGTCAGTTCCAAAATATTTTCCCATAAAAATTCCCCTTCAATTTTCAATTTATCGCTTTGCTATGATTGTATCGTTCTTCTTGTAGATGCTGTTTTCCGGAACGACACCCCGGACGCAGCTGGTGGGATAAACATTGGACTTTCTGCCAATCACTGTGCCGGGATTCAGAACGCTGTTGCAGCCCACTTCTACAAAGTCACCCAGCATGGCACCTACCTTCTTCTGACCGGTGGGGATTTCTTGCTCACCGTGGATCACCACAAGGGATTTGTCGGATTTCACATTGGAGGTGACAGAACCGGCGCCCATGTGGGCCTTATAGCCCAGAATGCTGTCGCCCACATAGTTGTAGTGGGGCACCTGGACACCGTCAAACAAAATCACGTTTTTCAGTTCTGTGGAATTGCCAACAACACAGCCTTCACCCACCAGGGCGCTTCCCCGGATAAATGCGCAGTGCCGGACTTCGGTACCTGCACCGATAATACAAGGTGCGCCAATATATGCCGTGGGGGCAATGACTGCCGTTTTATGGACCCAGATATTTTCTCCTATTTCCGTATATTCCGTACCCAGGGTCTTGCCCAGGGCGAGGATCAGATCCTTGATCCCCTTGAGCGCTTCCCAGGGGTACTGAAAACCGGCAAGATAGTCTCCTGCCTGTGTGTGTGACAGATCATATAAAGTCGGGATTTCGTACATAATATCAGGCCTTTCCAGAAGGGAATTTCTCTTGTGAGTATATTACCACACTAAGAAAAAAGAATCAATTAGTGAAAATAGCCAGTTTTAATGGCGGGATAAAAAAGAAAAAACCGAACTTTTTTACATATTGGCTTTGACGGCGGAGATCAGAATATCACCCGCCACCACTCGGTCTTCTGCTGCAAAGCCGTCGGCAAAGTTGTCAGTATACAGCACCTGGGCGTTGGGGGGGAATTCCTCATCCCCCTCCCATACAAGAATCTGCATGGCATAACCGCCAATAAAATCAAACTGGAAGCCTGCATCACCGTGGGGCAAGGGAACCGCTCCCATTTTCTCACAGGCAGCCCGAAAAGCCGGCACCCGTGTTCCGAAAGTAAAGGCAGCACGGGTCAGCACACGGCCGGCATAGGGCTTGATGTACATCTCGCCCCAAGGCATCTCCCGGAATGTCTTCCACTGACCTGACCAAGGTACATCCTTGCTTTCCAGCAAATAACGCAGCAGAAAGGTTTGGCAGGGCAAAGGCGGCACCGGTCCACCATCGGTGGCCCGAATTGTATATTCCGGGTGGGAAATGGTATATTTCCTGCCCAGCAGGTTTACATAAAATTCCTTTCCGTCCCACTTCACACCAGAAAGCCGCTTTACAACGGTTTCCGGTTCCAGCGCCCGGAATTTTTCTTCATAATAGGAAAAAGGCACTTCTTCCTTGTTGTTTTCTATAACCATACTTTTCTCCTAACCTTCAAACATCAATTTATCGTTCCAACGGAACGATAAATTGAAATAATGCTTAATGCATAATTCATAATGCATAATGTGGTTATTATCGGGAAATGCCACATATTTTGGTAAAATAATTCTGCATTATGCATTTTGCATTATGAATTATT
>JAZSPV010000045.1:0-4893 GCA_045537615.1 Faecousia sp.
TGTCCGGCTTCTATGCTTTTGAGTATATGAAGCACGAGCAGGAGGAGACCCGTTTCTTCGGTTTCTATCTTATGGTGCACGGCATCCTCCATGGGCTGGTATTTTCCGGTGGTATGGTTACCTTCTACCTGTTCTACGAGCTGATGACCCTGCTGTCTGTGCCGCTGATCCTTCACAATCGTTCCAAAGATGCCATTAAGGGCGGCCTGAAATACCTGTTCTATTCTCTGTTCGGTGCCTATCTGGTTCTGTTCGGACTGTTCTTCCTGAACCGTTTTGCAGACAGCTTTTCCTTCCTGCCCGGCGGCACGCTGAATATGGCCGCCGTGTCCGGCAACGAAAGTCTGATGCTGGTGGTTGCTTTTTCTATGATCCTCGGATTCAGCGTGAAGGCCGGTATGTTCCCCCTACACGCATGGCTGCCAACTGCCCACCCTGTAGCGCCGGCTCCTGCCAGTGCGGTTATGTCCGGAATCATTGTTAAAATGGGCGTCTTGGGCATGATCCGTGTGGTCTACTATCTGGTAGGCGCAGACTTTATCCGGGGCACCTGGGTCCAGACCCTTTGGATGAGCCTGGCACTGCTGACAGTATTCATGGGTTCCATGCTGGCCTATCGGGAGAAAATCATGAAGAAGCGCTTGGCCTACTCCACGGTCAGTCAGGCTTCCTATATTCTCTTCGGTCTGTCCCTGCTGCAACCGCAGGCCATGACAGGCGCACTGCTGCACGTGGTGTTCCACGCTGTCATTAAATCCTGCCTGTTCCTCAGTGCCGGCGCAATCATCTATAAGACGCACAAGACCAATGTGGATGATCTGCGGGGTATTGGAAAGGAAATGCCCGTCACCATTTGGTGCTTTACTTTTGCCTCCGCGGCGCTCATCGGTATTCCTCCCGCCAGTGGCTTTATCAGTAAGTGGTATCTGGCTACCGGCGCACTGTCCTCCGGAATCGGGACTTTCTCCTGGCTTGGTCCTGTAGTGCTCCTAACCAGTGCTTTGTTGACAGCAGGCTACTTATTACCCATTACAATAAACGGTTTTCTGCCCGGTGCAGACTATAATTACGGTGAACTCAAAAAGAAAGAACCCAATTTGACTATGCTGATTCCGTTGCTGATCCTGGCTGTTTTGGCAGTTCTGTTGGGTATCTTCCCCAATCTGTTGACAGACTACATCGCCAAGATCACTGCCGCAGTGCTGTAAACGGAGGCTGCGTATGAGTCAATATTGGATCTTAGCAGCTATCCTTCTGCCAATTCTGGGTGGTATTGGCATTCCACTGCTTCCTTTCCGGAGAAGGGGACAGATGCTCCTGTACATCGAGGCAGTGACACTGCTTACCTCTGCCGTTGTAGGGGCACTGATCCTGGGTGGCACAACGCAGACCTTTCATGTGGTGCGTTTTGTCAATGAGCTGTGTATTTCTTTCCGGATAGACGGAATGACCATGGTATTTGCCGGTTTGGTGGCGGTACTCTGGCCCCTGGCAACCTTGTATGCCTTTGAATACATGACCCATGAGAAACATGAAAAATCCTTTTTCGTGTTCTATACGATAACCTACGGTGTCACCTTGGGCATTGCTTTTGCCTCCGATATCATGAGTATGTATTTTTTCTATGAGCTTCTTACCTTGGTAACGGTGCCTTTGGTAATGCACACCATGACCCGTGAAGCCATTTTGGCGGTGCGGAAATACCTGTATTTTTCCATCGGCGGCGCAGCCTTTGCGCTGATGGGTATGGTCTTTTTGATTATCTACGGAGATACCAGCGAATTTGTGATGGGAGGTGTCTTCTCCCGGGCAACATGGGAACAATACGCAGACCTGCTTCTGTGGATCTATTTCTTCTCTTTTATGGGGTTTGGCGTAAAATCCGCCATTTTTCCCCTGTCCTCCTGGCTGCCGCAGGTCGGTGTGGCACCCACGCCGGTGACGGCTCTGCTGCACGCGGTGGCAGTGGTCAATGCCGGTGCCTTTGCCATTATCCGGCTGACCTATTATAGCTTTGGTACAGATTTTCTTCAGGGAACCTGGGTTCAAAATGTGTGCATGGCCCTGGCTATGTTCACCATCGTTTATGGCTGTAGCCGTGCGGTGAAGGAGACCCACATCAAACGCCGTCTGGCTTGGTCTACGGCCAGCAACTTAAGTTACATTATCTTCGGTGCCACCGTAATGACCCCTTTGGGACTGGTCGGTGCGCTGACCCATTTTGTGTTCCACGGTTTCATGAAAATTACTGCTTTCTTCTGTGCGGGTGCGTTTATGCATCAGACGGGAAGGAAGTATATCTATGAGATGAACGGCATGGGAAAGAAAATGAAGATCGTTTTCGGAACCTTTGCGGTGGCTTCTCTTGGTCTGATGGGCGTTCCGGGCTTTTCCGGATTTATCAGCAAATGGAATTTGACGCAGGCGGGTGTACATAGTGACAATCCCACTGCCTATGCAGGTATTGTCTGTTTGATTCTTTCGGCACTTTTAACTGCAATCTATATGCTCAGTGTGGTGTGCCGAGCCTTTTTTCCGGCAACAGAGGAAAAGCTCGGAGAACCGGTGGGGGATCCCGGCTGGCAAATGTGTCTGCCTATGCTGATCTGTGCGGTGGCTACGGTGTTGTTGGGGTTGTTTTCTGCGCCTTTGATTGAATTCTTCCGGGTAATCGCCCATGGGATGCTCTAAGAAGGGAGGCGCATCATGGATATTTTGATTTATCTCATAGTATTTGGTCCCATAGCAGCAGCAATCCTTTCTTATCTGATCGGAAGAAAAAATAAAACCGCACGAAATATCTTTTTCGGTGCGGCTGTGGCAGTGGAGTTCCTCCTTGCGCTGGTGCTATTGGTGACCCACGAGCAAGGCGATGTGGTAACGGTTGCCGGTTTCTGCGGATTTGGTCTGAACTTTACTGCGGATGGGTTCCGTTGTATTTATGCACTGGTCGCTGCCTTTATGTGGCTGATCACCGGACTGATCTCTTGGGAGTATTTTGCCCACTACCGCAATCGGAATCGGTATTATCTTTTCCAGCTGATTACATTGGGGGCAACGGTTGCGGTTTTCCTGTCTGCGGACCTCTATACCACCTTTGTGTTCTTTGAGATTATGTCCCTGTGCTCCTATGTGTGGGTGGCGCAGGACGAAAAGGAAGGTTCTCTGCGGGCAGGCGGAACATATTTGGCGGTGGCGGTCATCGGCGGTATGGTACTGCTGATGGGTATTTTCCTGCTGTATCAGACGGCAGGAACTCTGGTAATTGAGGAATTGCCCGCTGCCTGCAAAGAAAAAAACCTTTGGCCTGCAGCCGTGTGCATGCTTGTGGGTTTTGCCGGCAAGGCCGGCGCCTTTCCCATCCACATCTGGCTGCCCAAGGCCCATCCCGTGGCCCCGGCACCGGCAAGTTCCCTGCTGTCCGGTATTCTGACAAAAACCGGCATTTTCGGCATTCTTGTCATCAGCTGCAAAATGCTCCTCCATGATGAGGCCTGGGGAGCGCTGATCCTTCTGGTGGGTGTTGTTACCATGTTCCTGGGTGCTCTGCTGGCGTTGTTCTCCGTAAACTTTAAGCGCACTTTGGCCTGCTCATCTGTTTCCCAGATCGGATTTATTCTGGTGGGCGTTGGTATGCTGGTGCTGTTGGGCGAGGAAAATACATTGGCGGTACGGGGAACGTTCCTGCATATGCTGAACCATTCTGTGTTTAAGCTGATTTTGTTCCTGGTGGCAGCGGTGATCTTTATGAACACCCACAAACTGGATCTGAACGAGATTCGCGGCTTTGGCCGAAAAAAGCCCTTGCTTATGGTGTGCTATCTGATGGGGGCCTTGGGTATCGGCGGTATCCCCGGTTGGAGCGGATATATCAGTAAAACTTTGCTGCATGAGGGTATCGTAGAATATATCCATGCCATGGAAGGTGGCCATCTGCACTCCGCTTTCTTTACAATGGGGAGCATGAAAACTGTTGAGTGGATCTTTTTGATCAGCGGCGGTCTGACGGTTGCCTACATGTGCAAGCTGTTTGTGGCTGTATTTCTGGAGGAAAACCGGGATGCCCGGGTGCAGGCTTCCTTTGATGCAAAGCGGCCTTATTGGAAACCTGTCAGTGCTGCTGCGTTGACAGCTGCGGCCGTACTGGTTCCGGTTGTGGGAATACTACCCGGCTTAACCATGGATCGTCTGGCAGATATGGCACAGAGTTTCCTGGGTGTTCACCATGCAGGTCATGCTGTCCATTATTTTGCTTGGGTGAACCTTCAGGGCAGTGTGATTTCTGTAACCATTGGCGTGGCACTGTATTTCATAGTGGTTCGTGGCTGGATGATGCGGGGTGGGGCGTACGTAAACCGATGGCCGGCATGGCTGGATTTGGAAGAACTGCTCTACCGTCCTTTGATACTGAAGATCCTGCCCGGTTTCTTTGGTGGGCTGTGTAGCTTGCTGAATAAGGGGCCGGATGCACTCATTGCCTTTCTTCGGAAATCCGGCATGGCGATTGCCGGTGCCTTAAACATCCTCACCGACGGCACCGTGGTTCTGCTGCAGAAATTTGGCATGGCGATTGCCGGAACCCTGAACATCCTCACCGACGGCATTGTGGTTGTGCTGCGAAAAACCATTTACCGGGACAGCCCCCAACAGGGGGAACTGGAAGAAGGCAACGCCATGACCCATGTTGTCGGCGTAACCTTAAACCTTCTGGAGGAACTGCTGAACCGAACCGTCTGGCGCCACCATGAGCACCGGAAGGATCTGGAGCATTGGTTCGTGCTGAAGTATGCCTCGTTCAAAGAAAACTCGACCTTTATTGGACGAAGCCTATCCTTTGGTTTGGTTCTGTTCTGTCTGGGACTTTGCGCAACGCTGATTTATCTTCTGATCGGT
>JAZSPV010000060.1:0-84973 GCA_045537615.1 Faecousia sp.
CAGTTGGTAGAGCAACTGACTCTTAATCAGTGGGTCCCGGGTTCGAGTCCCTGAAGGTGCACCATGGCCCGTTGGTCAAGTGGTTAAGACAGCGGCCTCTCACGCCGTTAACATCGGTTCGAATCCGGTACGGGTCACCAAAGGTTGTAACAGCGCAAGCTGCACAATAGAATAGTTGGTATTGATTGCTGTGAGGGTCCACCTGTTCCCATCCCGAACACAGAAGTTAAGCTCACATGCGCCGACAATACTTGGCGGGCGACTGCCCGGGAAGATAGGTAATGCCAACACAAAACCTCCACAGAAATGTGGAGGTTTTTTCGTCTGTACCCCTCCGTTGTCATTGCGAACCGGTGCGCACACCGGTGTGGCAATCCGTTGTACTTGTGGGAATGATGGACGGGTCCACCTGTTTCCTGTTGGGGTGCCCGGTGCTCTCCTTGCCGATGGTGCGGCTGCGTCGCTCACCGACCCCTGCCACTCGTTCACCTCGCTTTCTCTGCCACCGGCAGCGCTCGGTTCACTCCCCATCCCGAACACAGAAGTTAAGCTCACATGCGCCGACAATACTTGGCGGGTGACTGCCCGGGAAGATAGGTAACGCGAACACAGAGCCTCCACAGAAATGTGGAGGTTTTTTCGTCTGTACCCCTCCGTTGTCATTGCGAACCGGTGCGCACACCGGTGTGGCAATCCGTTGTACTTGTGGGAATGATGGACGGGTCCACCTGTTTCCTGTTGGGGTACCCGGTGCTCTCCTTGCCGACGGTGCGGCTGCGTTGCCTTGTGGCTATGGAACTGAAGACCGGAAAGTTTAAGCCGGAATACATATCAAAAATGGACTTTTATCTTGAAGGGCTTGACCGACAGGTGAAGAAGCCAGATGAAAACCCGAGTGTCGGACTGATCTTATGTGCATCCAAGAATGACGAAGTCGTGGAATATGCTATGAGCAGGACGATGTCACCTATGATGGTGTCACAATACCAGCTGCAATTGCCGGATAAAGAGGTGCTAAGGAAGAAACTTCAGGAATTAGCGAATATACCGGCAATCAGCAACAAATAGATGTAACGAATCAGCTACAAATGGGTAAAATAGATTTTTGAATGCGAGTAAGCAAAAGACAGTTGTGTTTTTAAGCAAGCATCAGCCCTGGGGGATTACATATTATCTTCCAGCCCAAGTAATATATGAATAGCATGTTGTAATTCAGGGTTATCGCGGTATGCTCGGATGACCCTTTTTTCTGCAACTGTGATATTGTCAGAATCCAAGCTTACGCCAAGCAGTTCGCTGGGTGATACGTCTAATACCCTGCAAATATTTGCTATCATTTCTGCGTCTGGTCTATTGATTCCCTGTTCCCAATTGGATACCCTGCTATTACTTATGCCTAATTCTGCGGCCATTTGTTTCTGACTGATGTTTTTAGCTTCCCTATATTGTCTTATCTTTATACCTATCTCATATTTCAATTCTATTCACCCGAAAAACACAACCAAATAATGAAGATAACAATTCTCTCCATAGTATTCTATCCTTATTATCGGTAAAAGTAAACAAAAAATCCTGATATCCTGTATTTTATTCTTGATATTACAGATTGCCTGTATTATAATTTAAAGAATACAGAGATTCTTGATTGTTTATTTTGAGGAATTGTGCATGAGGGTTTATGAGCGAGTTCGTAGCTACATTGATAAGATGGGGTATAAACAGGTATCGGTTGCTGAAAAAGCCGGAATACCAAACACGACATTCAATGCAATTATGAATGGAAAACGGACCCTTTATGCGGATGATTTGAGAGCCATTTGCATAGCATTAAATGTCAGTCCGGAGCTCTTTATAGACACTGAAAAGGACGAAGATGAGATTAAAAATGGAAAGGAATGATTCTTATCCATAAGGTTAAAGAAGCATCTGCAATAATATGTGACTTGATACAAAGAAAAGCTTTGTATTCTACTGAGGAAGCGCTTTTATGGGAGAATACATTTATAAAACATCAAATTGATAAGAGGCGTCGCGGAGAACCATTTACAATAAATGATCACATCCGTGCAATGGTCTACTCTATGACGAGTTCCAACAGGTGTTGGCGAAAGCTGTCTATTTGTATGGACATAAACACCGGAAGTATTCCTCTTCTGGATTCCATATTTTATGAGTATGATCCGTACATACTCTTAGATACTGCTCCTGATGGAATAGTTGAAAACATATTTAAAAACAAGCTGGGTAATATATCCACCAGGGCTCAAAAAGGCTTTAGTCAAAGACAATATACCAAAACTAATGGAAATACTGGCATTACATAAAAGTGTTGATGCGTTCTATAGCACTTTTATTGACGTAACAAATTATAGGGAATTATTGAAAATCCTTTCTATCAAGACCAGTGAATACAAGTTATCGCAAATTGGTGTTCCGCTCGCCGCAGAATACCTGAGAAACGTAGGGCACGATATAGCGAAACCCGACAGACACATATGTCGATTACTTGGTAAAAACGGATTAAATTGTGTGAATAGAGAAATGGCAAATCCATTTGAGGCATTGGATATAATGGCTTCTATTGCGTCGGAATTACAAATATGTGTTGCAGAGGCCGATTATATCCTTTGGACGATTGGAGCAACTAAAGGAATGAGCAAGGACGCGACAGCGTAAAAATATATATCTTTAAGGAGGACGATTATGTTTTGTACAAAGTGTGGTGCTCAAATAGCTGATGGAGCCAACTTTTGTCCACATTGCGGGAACAATATGGGTGCATCAAATACTGCTCAGCAAAAGGGTAATTCTGCCAATAATGCTGGCAACGGTCAAGGCGCTGGAGGCAATTATACCGTGTACGAGAAGTTTTCTCCGGAGATGGGGCTTGGTATAACATTTATAATAACTGACCGCTCAGTTATCGTCAGCAATGTCGAATATTTGTATAAAGACATGGACAATATTACATTGGTCAACCCGCCTTGTCCTATGGTAAATGGTGTTGCACAAACCCGTTGTAATGGGAAACTATTAAATCTCGCGTTTAAGGGAGCTGACCAGCAACGTTTTATGAAGATGCTTGACTATGCAAATGGTCAAATAGACAAAGCCCATGGGACGGAACGTAAATACCGTTATGTTATACAAAGTAGCCTGACCGCCAAAGTTGAAGTATATGATGATTATATCATCGTTTATGTTCTTAAATCCGGAATACTTGCAACTTTTAGTAATTCATTCGCGGGTGGCTCCAGTGGTAGTATTGTAGATTTCGCGGATCTAGATGTTCAAATCAATAGTGGCAATCTTCAGTTTATTATTAAAGGAACGCCTTTGGATATTCAATTAACCAGTGACAATTCACAGGTGGCTAATGAGATTGTTTCTTATATAACGAATACTAAGGCACAAAAGCAGGAACAAGCAGCAACAAGCCAATCAATGAATGAGAAATGGGATAACTTTGTAGGTGAAGGTAAGGAGTTTCCTATTGGAGACAAGGTTCTTATGATTCCAGTTGAGATGGATTTGTTCAATAGCTATCGTTTGAAATTCCGAGAACTCGCGTCTGAATGTGCAGATAACGCTAAGGAAGAGACAACAAGAAAGG
The DNA here is from genome assembly GCA_045537615.1 of Faecousia sp. Taxonomy (GTDB): domain Bacteria; phylum Bacillota; class Clostridia; order Oscillospirales; family Oscillospiraceae; genus Faecousia. The sequence continues at coordinate 3,614 of JAZSPV010000060.1, forward strand.
TTCAAAACCTTTTAACCTACCTCGAGTTCTTTCCGAAGATTTACGATAAGTACCTTGATGTTATGATCAATAAAGCGATTGATATTTTGGTCGCAGAAGAGGTATGGACTGTTACACATGATTCTTTTTTGGCACAACACAAAAAAGATTTTCATAACATTCAAGATGATCTTAATGCCACGCTAAAAAGCATACAGCTGACAAGTCAAAACAATCAGAAGTCAGTTGCAAGCCTTACTGGTTTAGTACCCCATTTGGTTGGTGGCGGTTTCGGATTCAAAGGCGCAATGAAGGGTATTGCGAAAGCGACTGCTTTTAATATTGTACGCGACACGGCAGAAGCAAGCCTAGTTAACGGTGCAAGTCAGCTTAATCAGGCTCAGCAGAACGAACTTTACGGAAGAATTAGATTTGATGTTTTAATCGAACGGGCATTCCTTGATTATTGGAGAGTATTTCTTTCACTTACCTACACATTAAAAAGCGCGGGCAAACAAATGTGGTATCCCTCTCAGGATAACATGACAAAAGCAAGCAATATTTTTCAAAATCTTTCGAATCCAAATTTCCCGGAGGGAAAGAAACTGGAAATGTTTTTGGAGATTTTGAAGACAAATCCTTATAAACTTGACTATCAGAAATTCATGATTAATCAGTGGGGAGAAACAGAACAAACGGTGGCTATAAAGAATTATTTTGGTTTTTCTGACTTCAACAACCCGAGGATGCAATAATCTCATAATGAAAGTTTTGCACGAGTAGGTCTCGTGTATATTATGAATTCGTATTTCACAGTTCTTGAAATACAAAAGCCGATGGGGTAACAAATCGTTACTCCATCGGCTTTGTTTTAAGCGTTTACGATTTCTTTATCGGTATGGATATGGATGATTATTTTTCCTTTGTCATAATCCACAAGGATCTTATCTCCGACAGAGAAGCCTATGGCTTCGAGCCATTTGCCCTCCATCTGGATCTTCGGTACCTCCGAGTACCTTCTTTCGGTGTATCTGGTGGAATACTGAACTTTGATTGTCTTTGTCATAGGTGACCTCCTTCAAGCGAATGGGGATATAAGAGCCGTTCTGACTCGATATCCGATATCAAATTGTCATTTCCGCTTGAAGGCTGTCCGTCAAATGTCTGTAAAATCAATGTTTCTCAAAAATCCCTATGACGCACCACCAAAGGTTGGGGCTTTTCTTATGTTTAGCTGTTTTATATACAGAAATTCTCCTACAATTGTTTCAAGAGGTTTAATATGCTGCTGCAAATCAGACTAATATTTACCTTATCAAAGACGGTGTCCCGGTTAGTATGGATTTTCCCCAGATAGTAGCCGAATCCAGACTTATGGTGCATAGCGGCAATTACGATAGATCTCTTGAAACCAACCTGATCGGAAGGATAGTGGACTTTTTCTGCCTTTGAAATCACAACGGACTTGCCGTCCTTTGGTTGAAAACTGCTATCGATAGCATCGCCCAGCTGTTCTCTGGCAGCCTTTGTAGCGGCCACCATAATATGATCCCCATCGGACACGCAGTCAAGATTGATCAGCAGCTTATCCTTTATCAGTTTTTTGTATTTTGACCTGAAATAAGAGGAACCCAGCAACCCGGTCTCTTCATTGTCAAAGAACACGAAGGCAATCTTATTTCGTTCTGTGTCGGACAGGGTTCCCATTAATTCGCACAACGTTATCACACCGGAGGTATTGTCGTTGGCGTTGTGCTTATTGGCAGGTCCAAAATACATCAGTGACAGGAGAGAAAATGTTGCGCACAAGGAGACGGTGTAGTGGATCCAGTAGTTGTCTGTCAACAGGTTGAGTCCCATATTTAAAAGGAAAACGGCAATGATTACCGGTATGAACAGGACGAAGCTGTAAAGGAAGGAGAGGGGCGCGCATTTGGGCATGATAAAGTTAGGGAAGGGAAGTCTAGCGCAGGTGTCATAATGGGCGGTGATAATTACCTTGGCACTTTCTACATCGCCCAGAATTAAATTGCGATTTTTTGGAAAACCGCCCTCCTGGATCTGCAGGAGAGGGAAATGCTCTTTTAATAGGGAGATGAAGGCCGTTTTTTGCTTCTTTGTTTTGCGCACCTGATAGTTATCAAGGATTGTTTGCGACAGGGCAGTCATAGGCTGTCTCTCTTTCTTTCTTATCTGGATTTTCGTTCGTACATTCCTCTGCGGAATTTAGGCAAATATGCAGCGATAATCATACCTGTGAAAACAAATAGGCAGATCAGACTGAGTTTCCATCCCAGAGAGAAGGCTGCATTATGATAATAAAATGTGATTTGATGGGTTCCCTCGGGCAACAAAAGTCCTACCATAGCATCGCCGATCAAAACGATCTGTGCAGGCTTACCGTCGATGGTGGCGTTCCAGTTTCCGTCCTGAGGGATGGAGGTGTACAGGATGCCATTGCGGTCGCATTCAATAGTTCCCTCTACACGGGTGTTGCTAAAGGATGTCAGTTCCAGTGTGGAGGAAGAGAGAATGCTGTGTCCTGCACGGAAGAGGGTCTCGTCCAAAATCCCTGCGGACAGGGAAATAGTACCTTTCTCGTTGGCGTTGCAGGTCAGATGAACCTCGATCACTTCACCGGGCTGCACCTGGCATACGGAAAGAGATTGCGGAATGCTGTAGGTTTCGTTATACAGCTCTACCCCATCTTTCCAGAAGGAAAACTTATTCCGCTTGGACAGATTGAGGTCAATGCATAAAAGTCCTTCTGTGGGGGCGATATATTTGAAAACAACAGTTCCGCCGGCATCTGTTTCTGTGCTGTAAGAGCAGTATCCGGTCTGCGTTTGGGAGCTGAGGGTGGCACCGGTAGCTGAAATAGAGATGTTTTTACCGTTGATCAGCGTCCAGACATCGCCATCCAAACCGGTGGCGCAACGGAATAGGGAATTTTGGAACACGAAGGTGTTCTCAGAAGAGGAAAAGTCAACATTCAGCAGTTGGTTGTCGGTCAGAAAACCGAGAGGCAGATAAGCGTTGTTTTCCAGCAGATGCACCTTTCCATACTGGTGAAGATCGTTAAAATAGGGATTTTCCTCCACCTTGTCAGAGCGCTCCAGCATATACTTCAAGTTTAAAAACAGATTGGAAACAGGGGAGCTTTCTTCAAAACAGTAGCGATTATATGTGTTCTTTGCACCGTAGCCAAGGCGTCTCATGAACTCAGTGACCTTCACATTGGCAGAACTTGTGAAGGTGGAAATGCCGTTGTAGCCGTTTAAGGCACCGTCGTTAAGGGTTTGAGAGTGGGTTGTTTCGGCACGATAAAACAGATTGTCCTCCTCACGCTCCTGCATATAACGGATCATGGACTGCGTATAGGTGGTCCCCCGGGGATAGTCGGAAACGGTAGTGCCTGTAAAGTAGACGCCGAAGTTCACAAGATTCAGCACCAATTCCATAACCAAAACACTAAGAAGAACGCAACTTATGATGCTGCGATGGACGCGAAGGTTCTTCAGCGCTTTGCGCTTTTCCTCAAAGGAGATATATCTGCCTTGCAGCCGGTAAATGCGTGAGCAGATGACAGTGGTGATATACAGCACCAAAAGTACGCCATTATAAGCCCAATATGCCGGACTTGCTGTTTCCTTCCCAAGGAAGGGGAGGCAGACCGCGGGGATTGCTGCCACAATGACCTGCCACAGCCGGAACCGGTTGCGCAGCAGCCACGCCCGGTATGCCATATACAGCATAACAAAGCTATACAGGAAGCTGAACCGATAGGGGATCATGTTGGTGAAATGGAAACCGTGCCAAATGTAGTCCAGCTGCTTAATAAGAAAGCTGATATTAAAAAGTACCAGCAGCATCACACTGCATATCCGATCTCTTTTTCTCACCTTATTGCAGGTTAAGAACAGGAAAGCAAAGAAATTTGTGAAAACACCGCAGTACAGGTTCGGTAGACCTTCCTTAAAGGTGGGCTCCAGGCAACCGTTCATATTGCCGGCCACTTGGAACATGCCGGTCAGCACAGAGATGATCGGTTTGGAAAAACCGCTCCAAAGCAAGGGGAATGCTTCTGAATAATTTCCGTTTTCCAGTGCTGCGATTCCGCTGTTCCAGTCAATGTTGTAGCCAGCATATAGGGAACTGTCAACGATGTTTAGCTGGAAGGTTTCCGGGAATTTATTGACACTGGATTGGGTTGTTTGCAATGCGGCATAGGCCGGCAGCTCCAAAAATGCCGTCATGCCCACAGCAATCAGGGAGTACAGAATAATGGCCAGTAAATCATCCAGGAATTTTCTTATGCCGCCCCAGCGGCAGATTTGGTAGCAAACAAAAAGCAGCACCACGAAAATACAGGTAAAAAGGCCAATATAGTAGTTGGAAAGGACAGATAAGAATAGAGAAACGGTATAAAGTACAAATTTTCTTTTTTTCAGTAAGGAGACAGCACCCAGGGCCACCAAGGGGAGCAGGGCAAAGGTGTCCAGCCACATCACATTCCACTGATAACCCAGCGCCCAGGCACAAAATGCATAAAGGCAGCCGAACAGGGCGGTAGAAAGATCCTGCTTTCCGGAGATACCCTTCAAAAAAATGGAGAAGAACAGCCCTGCAAATCCCAGTTTGATGGGAACAAGCAAGGAAAAATAATGCAGTAGCCATTGTTCCGGCACAAAAACACTCAGCAGATTCAGAGGGGAAGCCAGATAGTAAGAAACCAGTCCAAGGTAATCCATGCCCATACCCACAGACCAGTTGTACAACAGACTGTCGCCACTGCGCAGTGCTTTACGGAAAGCAACAAAAAACGGGTAGTACTGGTGGTACATGTCCGAGTAGAGCATGGATGTTTTTCCAAAGGGAATGAAGCCCCGTATCAGCATTACGGAAAACATACCCAGAACCGGCAGTAAAAATGCCAGGATTGTATAAAGCCACTTCTTGTTGTTACGTTCCTGCAGCAATACGGATACACCCCCTTTTAAAGTCGTTATTATTAGTGTACCACATTATTTACGGGGGGTAAAGGATTTATAAAGAATTAAATAAAAAAAGTGAACCGAAAAATCGGTTCACTTTTGATTTCACAGTATCAGACATATCAGTCCGGTAGCACCTTCATTGACGATCCGGGTAAGGCTGCCGCGGAACTTAGCCCGTACATCCTCCGGTGTCCGAACCAATTTGGCGCTTAGTCCTTCTTGTATCAGCTCGTAAACGGATTTGCCGAAAATATTGCTTTCCCAAAGCTTTTCCGGTTCTTCGCCGGAAAGGTAAGCAATCAGATCCTGAGATTGCTTTTCATCGCCAACCATGGGGCTGATCTGTGTGTCAATATCAACACGGATCATATGAATAGAGGGGGCGCCTGCCCGAAGCTTCACGCCAAAAGCACCGTTCTTACGTACCAACTCCGGCGTTTCCAGCTTCATTTCTGCGGCAGTGGGCATAACAATGCCATAGCCGGTTGCGTTAACAGATGCAAGAGCATCGGAAATCTTATCATATTCCTTCTTTATGGCAGAAAGCTCAGTCAGCAGGGAAAGTAACTGTCCGTCGTTTTCAATGGTCATACCGGTCTTAGCGCTGAGTATCTCATAGAACAGCCCCTCCGGGAAACCGAGGGCGCATATAACTGTGCCGGAGCCAAGGTCGATCTTTCGGATGGAAAAGTCCAACACTTGCTCCAGTTCTCGAATCTTCTCCAGTGTTGTCTCGGCCTGGGCCAGGGAGGAAATCTCTTCTGCGCGCCGGATGAAGGCTTCGTAAAGGGCGGCTTTTACGGGATGATCCGGTTCCAGTGCATCCATCCAACGGGGCAAATGTACATGTAGCTGCTGCATGGGGAATGCGTATAAAAGCTGTTGCAGCAGATTACCGATCTGTGGGGTGCTCAATGACTGACAGTCGGCGGTAACCGGGGTGATTCCGAAGGTCTGCTGTAGATATTCCTTCACGGCCTGTGCGCTCTGTCCGCCGGGATCCCGGCTATTGATGACTACAAGAAATGGCTTTCCTGTCAGCTTCATATCCGTGATTGCACGCCTCTCAGCGTCAATGTAGTCGCTACGGGGGATGTCGGTGATCGTGCCGTCTGTAGTGACCACCATACCGATAGAGCAGTGTTCATCCATAACCTTCTTAGTGCCCAATTCAGCGGCTTCTGTCATAGGAATCTCATAGTCGTACCAGGGTGTAGTGACCATTCGTGGAACCCCGTCCTCATCAGCACCTACGGCACCGTCTACCATATACCCCACGGAATCGATCATCCGTACCCTCAGGTTTGTAGTACCGTCCGGTGATATCTCTACAGCCTCTTCCGGCACAAATTTGGGTTCGCTTGTCATGATGGTCTTACCGGAACCGCTTTGGGGAAGCTCATCGCGAGCACGCTCCTTGCGGTAGGGATCCTCAATACAGGGGATGACAAGTTCTTCCATGATTCTCTTAATCAGCGTAGATTTTCCTGTTCGCACAGGACCCACAACACCAATGTAAATATTGCCCCCTGTGCGAGCGGCAATGTCAGCGTAAATGTTATCCATAGCCAGCCTCCTTTTTGCGGTTTATTCAAAGGTATGTCCGGATGTAAGAAAATAGAACAGATCAGCGGCCGATCATTTGGATGAAGAGCGGCAGAGTCTGCAATTTTTATGAAAATAACATTTGACAAATTGCATAAAACCCTATATAATATCTAGGCACGACTATGAAGAGGGGGATACTATGCGACTGGGACTGTCTGATATTATGCACAACCCCGGCGCCAGCATCACTTTTTCTGACAGTGTGGATCTAAGCGATCTTCTGTACGGAACCTGCTACCCGGTCAGCGAGCCAGTCAGCATTGCCGGCACAGTACGCAACACGGCCGATGTGCTGATGATGAAAGGCACGATCACCACATGCCTGCATGGCGTGTGTGACCGTTGTGCTGCTGAATTCACTCAGGATGTAGAAATTCCTGTGGATGTGGTTTTGGTAGAGGAACTGTCCAACGAGGATAGTGAAGATGAATGGGTATTCCCTCTAGAGGCGGATACTGCAGATTTGGATGAGATTGTGCGGACAGTGTTCGTGCTGAATATGGACTCCAAGCTGCTGTGCAGTCCGGAATGCAAGGGTTTGTGCTGCCGTTGCGGCAAGAACCTGAATGACGGTCCCTGCGGCTGCCAAAAGGAACCGGATCCCCGTTTTGCTGCTTTACGGCAGCTTCTCGATAAGTAAGTATAAGAAATGCTGTCAAAGCAGATTAACCAAGGAGGTGTCATCCATGGCTGTCCCTAAGTGTAAAGTGTCCAAGGCCCGTCGCGATAAGCGCCGCGGTTCCAACTGGAAGCTGGCTGCTCCCAGCGTAGCAGTTTGCTCCAAGTGCGGTGAGCCCGTCATGCCTCACAGAGCTTGCAAGGCTTGCGGTAATTACAACGGTCGTCAGGTTCTGGCTGCCAAGGCTGACTAAGGCAGGAAAATGCGTAAGCAAGGGGAAGGCGTTGCCTTCCTCTTTTTCCGTATTGTCAGGAAAATCTTGATTTGCGCAAAATTTTGTGACATAATATATTTAATATGCCTGAGGAGAGGAGTGAAGACCATGGCAAAGCCCTTGGTTGCAATTGTTGGTCGGCCTAATGTGGGTAAATCCATGTTGTTTAATAAACTTACCGGGCAAAGAACCTCTATTGTTGAGGACACCCCTGGCGTTACCCGCGATCGGATCTATGGGGATTGTGAGTGGTGCGGCCGCCAATTTTTACTGGTGGACACCGGCGGTATCGAGCCGGGTACCGATAGTGATATGCTTAAGTTTATGCGCCGCCAGGCGGAGATCGGTATTGAACTGGCTGATTGTATTGTGATGGTTACAGATGTCCGCACCGGCGTTACAGCGGCGGACGTAGATGTGGCGACCATGTTGCGTAAATCCGGAAAACCTGTGGCCCTTGCGGTGAACAAGTGTGATTCCGTTGGACCGGTGAATCCGGATGTCTATGAATTCTACGGACTGGGTATCGGAGATCTGTTTGAGGTATCTGCAGTCCATGGTCACGGTACTGGTGATTTGCTGGACTGGTGTTTGGAGAACATGCCTGATGCAGAGGAAGAGGAAGAAGATGACGGCACTATTAAGGTGGCTATTGTTGGTAAACCCAACGTTGGCAAGTCCAGTCTGCTGAACCGGATATTGGGTGAAGAGCGCGTGATCGTATCCAATATAGCCGGTACGACCCGTGATGCTATCGACTCCGACTTTGAAAACGAGACCGGAAAGTATTGCTTTATTGACACCGCCGGTATGCGCCGGAAGAGCAAGGTCGATGACATGATCGAGCGTTATTCCAATATGCGCACCATCAATGCCATTGAACGTGCCGATGTGTGCTTGATTTTGGTGGATGCCAATGACGGTGTTACAGAGCAGGATACCAAGATTGCAGGACTTGTCCATGAGGCTGGCAAGGCTGCCATTATCGTTGTTAATAAGTGGGACGCGGTGGAGGACAAGGAAACCAACACCATGCGCGATAAGGAAGCGGCTGTTCGTGACGGCTTGAGCTACATGACTTATGCACCGGTGGTTTTCCTGTCTGCATTGACCGGACAGCGCGTAGATAAGCTGTTTTCTGTTATTCAGGAGGTCTACGCACAGAACACCAGCCGTATCACAACCGGCGCATTGAACAGCATTCTTGCGGAGGCAACCTCCCGTGTGCAGCCGCCTACCGATAAGGGCCGCCGTTTGAAGATCTATTATATGACCCAGGCCAGCACAAAGCCCCCTCATTTTGTGATTTTCTGCAACGATGCCCGGCTTTTTCACTTCTCTTATCAGCGGTATCTGGAGAATCAAATTCGGGATGTGTTCGGGCTGAAGGGCACGCCTGTCCGCATTACCATCCGTCAAAAGGGCGATAAGGAGGAATAACCATGTGGTTTTGGATCTTTGCTGCCATATCCGTGATTGCCGGTTATTTGATTGGCAATCTGAACGGCGCTGTTTGTGTATCCCGTCTGATGGGTGATGATGTGCGCAAGCATGGCAGCGGAAATGCCGGTCTTACCAACTTTATCCGTAACTATGGTGCTGGACGATCGCTTATGGTAATCGTCATCGACGCAGGGAAGGCTGTTGTAGCCTGCTTGCTGGGTGGCTTGCTGCTCAGCAGGTATATCGGTTACCAGGCCGGCGCGGCGTTGGGCGGTGCGGCAGTTATGCTGGGACATGTATTTCCTGTGTTTCTGAAATTTCGCGGCGGCAAGGGAATCCTCAGCGGCTTGTTTATTGCTGTGTGTATAGATTTGCGTATCGCGGCGTTGATTTTAGCGGTATTTGCACTGTTCTATCTGACAACCCAATATGTTTCCCTTGGCTCCGTTCTTGCAGCTATCACCTTTGCTGTCGGTTTTGTGGTATTCCATTATGATAACCTGCCGGTGATGCTCTGCGGCGTCTTTATGGGTTTCCTGGCTACTTTTATGCACAGGCAGAATATCGTCCGATTGCTTAAGGGACAGGAGCGCAAGACAAATCTTTTCAAAAAAGAAAAAGAATAAAAAAGACCTCCGGCTATGCACTGCTGCGATGCCGGAGGTTTTGCTAACAAAAAACGCCATTGCGAAAAGCAATGGCGTAATTGGTTGCTTGGAATTAAACAGCCCGCTCAACCTTGTTAGAACGGAGGCATCTGGTACAAGCGTACACATGGCACGGAGTACCGTTCACAATGGCCTTGACCCGCTTAACATTGGGCTTCCAGGTTCTGTTGGAACGTCTGTGGGAGTGGGAAACCTTAATACCAAAGGTAACGCCCTTGCCACAATAATCACACTTCGCCATTCACTGCACCTCCTATCTGAAATAATCACTCAAAAACTACGCCCCAAAACAGGCGCTTTGATATGATACCAAAGTTTGCAGAAAAAAGCAAGTGTTTTTTTGGAAAAATTTTAGTTTTTTAAATAAATGTTGATATTCGGTGGTGAGGCTTGTATAATGGATGCAAGAGGTGAGCAAGAATGTTTGATATTCACAGCGTGCCCCTGACCACATTGGTACAGGAATTTGGATTGGATGTGGCCTTTGCAGCCACAGATTATGATAAGATCCGCCTGACGGTAGAAGACGTAGCCCGTCCTGGTTTGCAGTTGGCCGGTTACTATGACCATTTTGAGCCTATGCGCTTGCAGGTCATGGGAAATGCGGAGATCAGCTATCTGCAGAAGTTGACTGACGAGGAGCGATCCGCAACCTTTGACCGTCTGTTTTCCTATAAGTTTCCTGCCTTGCTGATCTCCCGTAATTTTGTGCCGGGACCCCAGTGTATGGAAATGGCAAAAAAGCATAATGTAACGGTTTTGCGCAGTAAGGATGCCACCAGTACGGTGGTTTCCGATATCATTGCCTACCTGAAGGAGGCGCTGGCACCTTGCATTACCCGTCACGGTGTACTTATGGAAGTCTACGGTGAGGGCCTGTTGCTTTTGGGAGAGAGCGGTATCGGAAAAAGTGAAGCGGCTGTGGAGCTTTTAAAGCGCGGACACCGGCTCATCGCGGATGATGCGGTTGAGATCCGGAAGATTTCAGAAAGTTCCCTTGTTGGCACTGCACCCAACCTGATACGCAATTATGTGGAGCTGCGCGGAATTGGTATTATCAATGTGGCAAAGCTTTTTGGTATGGGCGCCGTCAAAGCAGAAAATCTGATCGACCTTGTTGTAAATATCGTGCCGTGGGACCAACAGAAGGTCTATGACCGACTGGGCCTTGAGGATCAGTACATGGAAATTCTCGGTGTACAAATTCCCATGAATACTATTCCCATCACCCCAGGCAGAAATCTGGCGGTGATTTTAGAGGTTGCTGCTATGAATAACCGCCAGCGGAAAATGGGCTATAACCCTGCTCAGGAGTTTACAGAGCAGATGGACAGCCACTTTGCCCAAGCCCAGGACGAGAGCGTATAATATGAAGGAATTTACTATCGGTGCCAATGATGCAGGTCAGCGACTGGATCGTTTTTTGGCAAAAGCAGTCCCGCTGCTTCCTGCGTCCCTGGCACAAAAATATATCCGCATCAAGCGTATAAAGTGTAACGGCGCAAGAGCCGAACGGGATACCCGGCTAAAGGAAGGGGATCTGCTGCAGCTTTATATCAACGATGAATTTTTCGACAAGCCTCGGGAGGATAATGCCTATCTGACCGTTGCAACCCCTAAGCTGAACATTGTCTATGAGGACGAGAACATCCTGCTGGTGGACAAGCGGCCGGGTCTTGCTGTCCATCCCCACGATGGCGCGGAGTACGGCAGAACGTTGATTGACCACATCCAGGCATACCTCTATCAAAAAAGGGAGTGGAGCCCCAGAGGGGAGAATTCCTTCACCCCGGCCCTGTGTAACCGCATTGACCGGAATACCGGCGGTATTGTGATTGCTGCGAAAACAGCCGAGGCACTGCGCGTGATGAACCAAAAGATCAAGGACCGGGAAATGGACAAGCGCTATCTTGCTATTGTAGAGGGAACGCCTAAGCCGCCCAAAGGCAGCCTGAAGGGCTACTTGTTTAAAGACACCAAGAAAAACCGGGTGTATGTCAGTGACAAACCCCAACCGGGGAGTAAGAGCTGCCAGACCAATTATATTACCTTAGCCAGCCAAAAGGGTCTTTCCTTGGTGGAATGCGAGCTGATTACCGGCAGAACCCACCAAATCCGCGCCCAATTCGCCCACGCAGGCCATCCGCTGTTGGGCGACGGTAAATACGGAAAACTGGACAAGCGATACGACCGTAATTATCAGGCTCTTTATTCCTATAAGCTGACCTTTGCCTTTACCACCGATGCCGGAAGCCTTTCTTATTTGAATGGCAAAACCTTCCGTGTGGAGAAGGTAGATTTTGTAGAAGAGTACTTTCCTGGCTTTCGAATTTGAGAAACATTATTTAGGGAAGCATAAAAAGTGGGATTAACCCTTCAATATTCAAACGCCACACTGCATTACACCGCAGTGTGGCGTTTTGCTATCATAACCTGTTAAAAAGGTTGAAGGAATAAATTTGTCTATTGACAAATAGGTTTACAAGTTGTAGAATAAAAATGGTCTACAAAGTGTAAAACGGAGGCGATACAATGATTGATATAAGGATGGGCGAGGTAGAATCTCGTTTTGCCGACATTATTTGGGAGAATGGGCCCATAAACTCCGGTGTATTGGCACAGCTTGCGGAGGAGAAGCTTGGTTGGAAGAAATCAACTACCTATACCATACTGAAACGTTTTTGCCAAAAAGGTATTTTTCAAAATGAAAAAGGTGTGGTATCTGCATTGGTAAGCAAGGAAGAATTCCGGGCTTTACAAAGCGAGAAGATTGTTGAGGAATCCTTTGGTGGCTCGCTGCCTGCTTTTTTAGCAGCCTTCAGTTCCCGGAAGAAGCTGTCCGAGGATGAGATCGCGCAGCTGCAAAGGGTGATTGATTCTATGAGGGGGTGAGGGAATGCTGGATATGTTGTTTGCACATGTCATAGATATGACCCTGTGTGGAAGTGTGGCCATTATCGCTGTTATATTGGTGCGGATATTCCTCCGAAAAGCACCCAAAGTATTTTCCTACGCTCTTTGGGCTGTTGTGTTGTTTCGTTTGCTGTGCCCTGTGAGTATCGAATTGCCTGTCAGCATTGTTCCGGATATGGGTTCGGTGGCGGAAGAATATCGCTTTGATCATGATCCTATCACGGTAATAGATGCCGGAAAGGCTGTGTATCAGGCGGTGGACGATGCAGTAAGTGGCAACTTAGATGCGCAGCAGGTGTATGTGGATGTACCAACGCAACTAGGGGACCGCCGTACAATGGCCGTTACTTTATGGGAGATTGGCGTGATGTCAGGACAGTACCTATGGCTTGCCGGAGTGCTTGTGCTTTTGTGCTTCAGTTTGATTGGTTGGATACGCCTGCGCAGCAAGTTGACTGGTTCGGTACGTGTGAGGGAAAATATCTGGCTTGCAGACCATATTGATACACCGTTTGTTCTTGGGCTGTTCAGACCTAGGATATACCTGCCTTCTGCATTGGATCACAGTGAACATCCCTATGTCATTGCTCATGAGCAGCACCACATCCGCAGACTTGACCACATTATCAAGGCTTTTGCCTTTCTTGCACTGATGCTCCATTGGTTTAATCCACTGGCATGGGTATCCTACATCCTGTTTTGTAAGGATATGGAGATGAGTTGTGATGAAGCAGTAATTAAGAAACTGGGGGAGAGTATCCGAGCCGACTACTCTTCGTCACTGTTGAAGCTGTCTAGTGGCAAGCAACCTGTTATTATCACACCCCTTGCCTTTGGGGAAGGGGATACTAAGGGGAGAATAAAAAATCTTGCAGGGTGGCGAAAACCGCTGCTATGGGTTGTGATTCTTTCTACGGTTGTCTGCGTAGCAACCGCTATATGCCTGCTCGCAGATCCAATGCCAAAATCGGATGAATTGCCACGGCCTGGTAATTCACAGACAGGACCAATACAGCCTGGCGGTACGACTCCGGACCAAACCTTTGATATCCAATTGTCTTATGCAGGATATACCGGGGAGGCATCGTTCCATGCTGCGGCAGAGAATTCCGACAGACTACACCTTAGTAGTGCTTTGCATTTGCCTATTTTCAAATTTGATTCAAAAGAGGCGCTGGACGATTTCACAGGCACATATGGAAAGTTCTTATCCTTAAATCAAGGCTATGAGGGAGTGCCCTCCTTTTATGGCGCAGCTGAGCGCTATGACGAGGCCTTTTTCCGTGATAACACACTGATGCTCGTGTATGTGCAATCCTCCAGTGGCAGCAACCGCTACGGCGTGGACAGTGTTTACTGTGCCAGTAATTATTTTTGCGTCCATGTAAAAAGAACCAATGATCCTCATATGCATACCGATGATCTGGCTGGGTGGTTTTTGATGATCGGTGTCCCGGACAGCATGATCAGTGGCGTCAAGACCTTTGATGCTGACATGGATGTTACTACCCTCCAAAACGGATATGCGCCCTCCCTCCAGGTAAACAAGAATACGCCTACCGGCAAACAAACCTTACAGGGTTATGCAAAAAAGACAAACCTGTCCGGCGTTTCTCAAAAAGTAAAGGATGCAGTTGCCAATGAATGGATGGCCTATGATATGCTGACACCTGAGCAGCGCAGCTATTCCAGCCGGCTGTTCGGAGAAGTTACCTTCCGTGCAGATACCTGGCAACAAACGGAACAGGATCTGGGATTGCAGATCAAAAATCCTGTTATGGATATTTCCTGGCTGTCGCCCACGGATGTTTATGGCGGCGTTGCAACAAGCAATGAGATTTTGCATACGCAAACAAATATTTATGCCACAGATGCGGATACCCGGTCTGTTGAGCAGATATCCGTCAGTGCAGGTTACCGGGGCGAAGGCCAACGGGTAGTTTTAGAAGCCACTGTATTTGGAAAGGATACCATATTTCTCAGCGGCTTGGGGGATACGGCTGTGGAGGTGCAAAGCTGTCAGACCGCCTCGGGAATGGCGGCATTTGTAACCCGCGACAGTGGGGAGATGTACACTGCTGCCAATGCAGCCTGGATCGATCAAAATGTCTACTATCGCCTTCGGGTGATCGGACAGAGGGAGCAGTACACCCAGGTCAGCGAAGTCCTACAGAAACTCTTGAATGAAATATAAGCAAGCGCCACACTGCGGTAAAACCGCAGTGTGGCGCTATGCTGCTTATAGCACTTCCGTAATAGTGCCGCCGCCGATCACAAGATCTCCGTCGTAAAGGACAACGGCCTGTCCGGTGGTGATAGCCCGTTGGGGGTCATCGAATTCTACTCTTGCATATCCATTTTCCTCGGGATAAACGGTGGCCGGCTGCTCAATATGCCGGTAACGCACCTTGGCTGTTACCCGTATCGGTTCGACCGGTGTAGGGAAGGGAATCCAGTTCCAATCGTTAGCCCGTAGACCGGAGCGGAACAGGTCCTCGTTTTTGCCCAGTGTGACGGTGTTGCGTTCCATATCCTTCGCGCATACGTAGGCAGGTTCACCCAACGCAATGCCCAGACCCTTCCGCTGGCCAATGGTGTAGCCAACAGCACCGGCGTGTCTGCCGAGTACGTTTCCGTTTGTGTCCAAATAATCTCCGGTGGGATAATCCTTTCCGGTATATCGCTTTATAAAATTGTAATAATCCCCGTCGGGGATAAAGCAAATATCCTGGCTATCCCGTTTCCGGGCGTTAATAAAACCCTGTTCCTCTGCAATCTGCCGCACCTGCTCTTTGGTCAATGCACCAAGAGGAAATTGTGTGTGGGCCAGCTGCTGTTGTGTCAGAGAGTACAGAAAATAAGTCTGATCTTTTCCGCGGTCACCGGCACGGTAAAGAAGATGCCGTCCTGTGATCGGATCGTGGCAGATCTTAGCGTAGTGACCGGTAGCGATCCAGTCGTAACCCATTTTCAAGGCATAGTCTAAAAGAAAGCCAAATTTCAGATAGCGGTTACATTCAATGCACGGATTTGGTGTGCCGCCTTGCTCATAGCAACCCACAAAGCTGTCTATGACCTTCTGGCGGAAATCCTCCCTGTGATCAAGGAGAAAAAATTCCATACCCAGCCTTTGGGCCACTGCACTGGCATCTGCCGCGCTGTCAGGGACACAGCTGTCTTCGCTGTTTTCAAAGAGTGTATTATTGCATAGCTGCATCGTTGCACCGATGCAGTGATAACCGGTTTGTTGCATCAGATAGGCAGCAACGGAGCTATCCACACCGCCGCTCATGGCGATCAAAGCTTTTTCCACAATAATACCTCCTTAGTTAAATGTGACACGATTCTAGCACAACAGTGGTATAAAAGCAACTGTCATTCAAAAAAACCAGTGGAAATTTATGTCAACAAAAAACTTTTTGAGTTAAAAAGTTTGCTATTATCTGCGATTTCTGATAAAACGGGAACAATTTGACGTTACAAACGGTAAAAATTTGTAATCAATTGAAAAAAAGGGATTGCATTTCCACCACTGTTTTGCTATAATAAGACGGAAATATGCTGAAGAAGGAGGATTGGCGGCAATGAAACGTACGATAGGGCTGATTTTGGCGATTGCCGTTTTGATAAGTGTTGTGGCAGTTGGTGTCAGTGCAGAGACTGTGCTGGCCACCAGTGATGAGGCAATACGTATTCTAAAGCTGGAAGAAGGCTTCAGCAAGACGCCGTATTGGGACTACGCCCAGTGGACCGTCGGTTACGGAACCAAGTGTCCGGACGATAAGCTGGAGGAATACCGTCAGAACGGAATTTCCGAAGAAGAAGCAGAGCTGTTGCTTCGTACATACATAACAAAATTTGAGTCTGAGATTCATGGCTTCATGATTCGAACCGGAACGCAGCTTAATCAGAATCAGTTTGATGCTTTGCTGCTGTTTTCCTATAACTGCGGCAGTGGTTGGTCTTACGAGACCTCCGGTGGATTGTACAATGCGATTGTCAGTGGTGCCACAGGCAACCAACTGATTGATGCATTCAGCCGTTGGTGCAATGCCGGCGGTCAGATCAAGACATTTCTTTTGCGCCGTCGCCTGTGCGAGGCAAATATCTATCTGAACGCAGAATATTCGCAAACGGCACCTGCCAATTTCGGCTATGTGCTGTATGATGCATGTGGTGGTACCACATCTCCCAATGTCCAGGGCTACCATACGGAGCTGACATCTGCTATTCGCACCAACCCTGTTTATGAAGGCTATACCTTTGCCGGATGGTTTACTGCCAGAAGCGGCGGCACTGAGGTAAAGGTGCTGGACGCCAGTGTGCGCAATGCCCGACTGTATGCCCGTTGGAAGGACAGCCAGGGCAATGAAACTGTGGATAAGCCTGAGAACGGCGTGACTGTTACAGTTACCGCCAATGATGTGAATGTTCGCAAAGGCCCCGGAACTAATCATGCTGTCGTCAGCAGTGTCAGCACCGGTGAGCAGCTTGTCATTACAGAAGTTCAGGAAGGTTCCGGCTACACATGGGGTAAGTTCAGTGGCGGTTGGGTTTGCCTGAAATACACCAATTATGACATCGTGAAAGCGCCTGCGCAGGAGGGAACCCCGACAACCGGCAAGCGCATGGGCACAGTTAAGGTAAATGATACACTGCGGGTGCGCAGTGGTCCCAGCACCGGTTACAGTGTGGTTGAGTACCTTAAAAATGGCACAAGAGTGGAAATCCTTGAAGAAAAGATTGTTGGAACCATGGTTTGGGGAAAAATATCCAGCGGTTGGATTAGCCTGGACTATGTGGTGATGGACCCGGAAAAGGAAGAAACTGTTCCACCTGCGGAAACAGAGCCCCCTGCAACGGAGCCCCCTGCAACGGAGCCTCCCGCAACGGAGCCTCCCGCAACAGAACCTCCGGCAACGGAGCCTCCCGCAACGGAGCCGAAACCTCCCCAGGAAACGCCGGAGGATACCAATGTGAATTTAACCGGTACAGTCAAGGTCAGTGATTCCTTGCGTGTACGCAGCGGTCCCAGCACCTCAAATTCTGTTGTTGGTTATCTCAAAAACGGTCAAAAAGTGACCATTACGGAGAAAACCACCTCAGGCAATATGACCTGGGGCAAGGTGTCTAATGGATGGATCAGCCTTGATTATATAGTTTTGGATGCCCAGAATACGGGATCTGCAGTAGCTGTTAAGGGTACAGTAAAGGTCAGTGATTTGTTGCGTGTGCGCAGCGGCCCTGGTACTTCTTATGCAATTTCTGCATTCCTGTCCAACGGCACTAAGGTAGAGATCAAGGAGCAGAAAACTGTCAACGGCACAGTTTGGGGGAGAACCGATAAGGGTTGGATCAGCCTGGATTATGTGGTGCTGGAGGGCCAGTCGGCCCAGCCCCAAAAGCAGACCAAAACCGTAACGGCTGACTGCCTTCGTGTCAGAAGTGCAGCGGGTACATCCAACAGGATCGTCGGCTATCTTTACAGAAACACCAAAGTAGAAATTTTCCAGACTGTCAATGTTGGAGGTGTAACCTGGGGACAGACGTCCAAAGGTTGGATCAGCATGGAATATGTAAAATAATTTTAAGACCTGCCGCAAATTCGCGGCAGGTCTTTTTCCTGTATAACAAGCCGCCGTTGTGAGGGAGTTACACAGCGGCGGCTTTTGGCGGTGTCGCATTCGGGGAGAATATCCGCCTGTCTATACGATACTTTACGGACACTGTCGAAAACAAGAAAAAATCGTCGAAGGGATTGCGTATTATCCCTTGTCATATTTGGCGTTTAGTGGTATAATATAGTTCGTAATTTCTGTATAGAAGGTGTAATATAATGACTATAATCGATATTTATTCCGGATTTTTGGGAGCAGGAAAGACTACACTGATCAAAAAGATGATTCAGGAAAGTTATTGCGGACAAAAGCTGGTGCTCATTGAAAATGAGTTTGGGGAGATTGGTATCGACGGCGGATTTTTGCAGGATGCCGGTATCAATATCACTGAAATGAATTCCGGCTGTATTTGCTGTAGCCTGGTGGGTGATTTCGGAAAGGCATTAACGCAGGTAATTGATGAATTTGCCCCTGACAGAATCGTGATTGAGCCCTCCGGCGTGGGTAAGCTTTCCGACGTGATTGCAGCCGTCAAGAAGGTAACTAACGAGCAGGTGATTCTGGGCTCTGCAGTTGCTGTTGTGGATGCCGGTAAGGTCAAAGTTTACATGAAAAACTTTGGCGAGTTCTATAATAATCAGATTGAAACAGCATCTACCATTATCCTATCCCGTACGGATACGATTGCAGAGCAGAAATTGGAGCAGGCAATTGCTATGCTTCGTGAGCATAATGCAGATGCAACAATTGTCACCACACCCTGGGATGCGCTGACCGGTGGGCAGCTTATGGAGGCTATGGAGGGAAAAGCTGCATTAGCAACAGAGATTGCACAGTTGGTCCACGAGCACCATCACCATGACCACGATGAGCACTGCTGCTGTGGCCACGACCACGAGCATCATCACCATGACCACGAGCACCATCACCACGACCACGATGAGCATTGCTGCTGTGGCCATGACCACGAGCATCATCACCATGACCACGAGCACCATCACCACGATCACGACGGGCACTGCTGCTGCGGCCACGACCATGAGCACCACCATGACCACGACCACGACGAGCACTGCTGTTGCGGTTATGACCATGACCATCATCACCATCACCATGCTGATGAGGTGTTTACCTCCTGGGGTGTTGAAACAGCCAGAAAGTTCACCCTGGAAGGTGTTGAAAGCGCACTGAAGAAGCTCGATACACGGCAGTACGGCTTTGTTCTGCGCGCCAAAGGTATTGTGGCATCTGAGGATGGCAGCTGGATTCATTTTGACTATGTACCCGGTGAGACCAACGTGCGCATCGGCAGTGCAGCAGTGACAGGTAAACTGTGTGTGATTGGGTCTGAGTTGGTTGAAACAGACATCGCACAATTGTTTGGAGTGTAAATCATGGTACAAATTCCTGTTTACGTTTTTACGGGTTTTCTGGATTCCGGAAAGACAAAATTTATTCAGGAGACCCTGGAGGACCCTCGTTTTAATGCCGGCGAACGTACCTTGCTGCTGGTATTCGAGGAGGGAGAGGAGGAGTATGACTTCTCCACCTATCCCTGCAAAAATGTCTATCTTGAGGTGCTGGACCAGCAGACGGTCACAGCTAAGCAGCTGCAAGCACTGGCAAAAAAGCATAAGGCCCAGCGTGTGGTGGCAGAGCTTAATGGCATGCAGCTGGTGGGCGACCTGTACAGCCGCTTTCCGGACGGTTGGGTGGTAGCCCAGGAGGTCATGTTTGCCGATTCCACCACCTTTATGGCCTATAACGCCAATATGCGAAATTTAGTTATGGACAAGCTGGTAGGCGGACAGATGGTTGTATTTAACAGGATTCCTTTGGGTGCGGATACCATGCCGTTTCATAAACTGGCAAGAGCAGCCAACCGCCGTATTGATATTCTTTATGAGTTTGCCGACGGCAGCACTGCTTTCGACGATACAGAGGATCCGCTGCCCTTTGATATCAACGCTCCGGTCATCCAGATCCAGGACGAGGATTATGCGCTTTGGTACCGGGATGTGACCGAGGAACCCCAAAAGTATGACGGAAAGACCGTCTGCTTTAAAGGGCAGGTTGCAAAGCTGCGTCGCGAGAAGGATTCTATGTTTGCGCCGGGGCGGTTTGTGATGACCTGCTGTGCAGATGACATCCAGTTCTGCGGTGTGCCGTGCAGATATGCCGATTCTGGCAAGCTGCAACCCAGAGCCTGGGTCATGGTCAAAGCCACGATTCATGCCGAGAAGCACGCCCTTTACAAAGACGAGCTTGGCCCTGTTCTGACGGCCATCCGCGTGGAAAACGCACAACCTGCCACAGAGGATGTTGTAACATTCTAAAATCCATGAAAGGAGAGCCAACCTATGTATCAGCCACTTGCTGACCTGCTGCGTCCGCAAACACTGGATGAGGTTTTCGGACAGGAACATATTTTGGGCCAAGGGGCGATTCTGCGTCGGCTCGTTGAGTCTGGGAATGTCCCCAATATGATCTTCTATGGTCCCAGCGGTACGGGTAAGACCACTGTGGCGAACATTATTGCAAAGCAAACCAACCGTACCCTTTACCAACTGAATGCTACCACCGCGTCCACCGCGGATATCAAAAATATTGTGGCGCAATTGGACACTTTCATGGCACCCAACGGTGTGCTGCTGTACCTGGATGAGATTCAGTCCTTTAATAAGAAGCAACAGCAGTCCTTGTTGGAACATATCGAAAACGGTAAGATTACACTGATCGCATCCACCACGGAGAATCCCTATTTTTACGTTTTTAATGCTATTCTCAGCCGTTCTACGGTCTTTGAGTTTAAGCAAATCTCCGCCGATGCTGCGTTGCAGGCCATAAAAAGGGCCGTATCTTATTTGGAAAACCGGACGGCCCTGGAAGCCCAACCGGAGGCGGGGGCTCTTGAGTATATTGCTGGCGCCTGCGGCGGCGATCTTCGCAAAGCTATGAATGCTGTTGAGGTGCTGTTCTCTGCCGGCCAGGCGCAGGGGAATGTGCTGCCCCTGACGCTGGAGGATGCCAAAGCAGTTACGCAAAAAAGTGCCATGCGCGCAGACCGGGACGGGGATAATTACTACGATCTTCTGTCTGCGTTGCAAAAGTCCATACGCGGTTCTGACCCGGATGCCGCGGTACATTATCTGGCAAGACTCCTGGAGGCTGGACAGATGCAGTCCGCCTGCCGCCGGCTGATGGTCATTGCCAGTGAGGATGTGGGCCTTGCCTATCCCATGATTATCCCTATTGTGAAATCCTGTGTGGATATGGCGCTGATGCTGGGCATGCCGGAGGCACGGATTCCGCTGGGTGATGCGGCAGTTCTTATGGCTACTTCTCCTAAGTCCAATACGGGCCATGTGGCACTGGATGCGGCGCTGGAAGATGTTCGGAAGGGCAGAGGTGGCGATTTCCCCAGGCATCTGCAAAATATGCATGCCGATACCTATACCCAGGAACGGGAGCAAGGCTATCAGTATCCTCATAATTTTCCTAACCGTTGGGTCAAGCAGCAATACTTGCCCGATGAATTGGTGGGAACCCAATACTACACCTATGGGGAAAACAAGCTGGAACAAGCGGCAAAACAATATTGGGATGCCGTTAAGGGGGATGCGTAATGGATATTCGGTTGGGTGATATTTTAACCATGAAGAAACCACATCCCTGCGGCGAAAAAAAGTGGTTGGTACTGCGAACAGGTGCAGATTTTCGCCTCCGTTGTACAGGTTGCGGCCATGAAGTTATGATTCCGCGCTTTAAAGCCGAAAAAAATATCCGAATGGTGGAGCGAACAGAACAATAAAAAACTTTCCGACAGGAACAATCGGCAGCTGAGAAAATCAGCTGCCGTAATTTTTTATTTCTGCACCGCTGGGGAAGAAGCAGGTGTCTGCAAGGACGATTTCTAGGGCTGACAACGCTCACGGATTTGACGTGTTTTTCGTATAGGGGCTTGTATACTGTTGCCATAGCTTTCCGGGAGGTGTCAATATGCAAGTACCCATCGGTATGGTCGTTCTTTTGGATTTCATTGTAAACATCCTGCTGCTGCTTGGGGCAGAACGCATGTGCGGCTATCCAACAAACTGGGGCAGAACAGCCTTGGCTGCGGCTGTTGCCGGTGTACACGGCGGCGCATGCCTCTTGCCGGGATTCGCCTTTCTTGGGAATGTATTGTGGCGCTTTGTATTTCTTGGGTTAACTGCTTGGATCGCATTCGGTTTTTCTGTTAGCGGGGTGCGCCGTGGTCTGCTGTTTGCCTTGCTCCACCTGGCATTGGGCGGTATAACCATCGGCCTGGATAAGGGCGGTTTTTGGATACTGCCAATCGCAGCAGTCGGCATGTTTATTCTATGCTCTTCCTGGATTTTTGGGGGAGTAACGGACAAGACTTATATTCCGGTGGAGCTGCGATATCAGGACAAGCATCTGCATCTAACAGCACTTGCCGACACAGGCAATACGCTGAGGGACCCAATTACTGGCAGCCCTGTTTTGATCGTTGGATCGGAGGTGGCCTGCCAATTGTTGGGGCTCACAAGGCAGCAGCTTCAACGGCCTGCTGAATCAATATCCGGTGCCGGCATACCGGGATTGCGGTTGATACCCTATCGGTCCGTAGGACAGCCCTGTGGGATGTTGCTGGCATTGCGGTTGAAGGAGGTGAAAATTGGAAAGTGGCAGGGTAGTTCCCTGGTGGCCTTTGCACCGGATCCGCTGGGCAAGGAAGGGGTATTTCAGGCGTTAACAGGAGGAACAGTATGATAAAGGAAGCCATTCAATTTCTCGTGCAATTTATCTTTTGTAAAAGAGAAGTCCTGTATTACATAGGAGGTGCGGATGTGCTTCCGCCTCCATTAAAAGGCGAACAGGAGCGACAAGCGCTGGAAGCATTGGACCGGGGGGAAGAAGCAGCCAAGCAGCTTCTGATCGAAAGGAATCTGCGGCTGGTGGTGTTTATTGCCCGTCGGTTTGAGAACACGGGAATCAACATGGAGGATCTGATCTCCATCGGCACTATCGGGCTGATTAAGGCCATCGGCACTTATCGCACCGATAAAAATATTAAGTTGGCTACCTATGCTTCCCGTTGTATCGAAAATGAAATACTCATGCATATTCGCAAGATCTCCAATCAAAAAACGGAAGTGTCGCTGGACGAACCCATTAATATGGATTATGACGGCAACGAACTATTACTGTCTGATATTTTGGGAACAGACGAGGATATGATTTTACGCCCACTGGAGGATGACGTGGATCTGTGTCTGCTGCGGCAGGCTGTGAAGGAACTACCGAGTCGGGAACGACAAATTGTGATGATGCGTTTTGGACTGGAAGGCACACAGGAACTGACACAAAAGGAGGTAGCGGCAAAATTAGGGATTTCCCAGTCGTATATTTCCCGGCTGGAGAAGCGAATTATGCTGAGACTGCGTAAGGAGATTTTGCGGCAAACAAGCTGTGTATAAATAGGCTCTTGAAAATACAGCGGATTTTTGCTATAATCAGTACAAAAGCATATCGATATGTTTTTGTACCGATTAAAAAGGAGTGGTGGCATGGAACGGAAGGAAATCTCCAAATCAGTGTTGAAGCGATTGCCCGGATACCTTTCATACCTAAAGAATATTCCGGAAGACACAACGCCTTATATTTCCGCAACAGCCCTTGCAAACGCCCTGAATATGGGCGAGGTGCAGGTCAGAAAAGACCTTGCCATGGTGTCTGATGGCGGCCGGCCCAAGGTGGGCTACCTGCGGGAAAGCTTGATCGAGGATATCAGTCAGTTTCTTGGTTACGACAATACCACCGATGCTATTTTGGTGGGAGCGGGTAAACTGGGGCAGGCCTTGCTGGACTACACAGGCTTTTCGGCATACGGGCTGAATATCCTGGCTGCCTTTGATGTGCTGCCGTCTGTGCAGGAGACATCGGCTGGCAGACAAATCTATCCTATGGAGCAGCTGGAAGGGTTCTGTAGGCAGAATAAGGTTCTTATGGCAATTATCACAGTGCCGGCATCCCATGCCCAAACGGTCTGTGACAGGCTCATTCAATGTGGGATCAAGGCTGTTTGGAACTTTGCACCCACTCACTTGGATGTTCCAAAGGGCATCCTTGTTCAGAACGAAAATATGGCAACCTCCCTGGCGGTGCTGTCTATGCACCTGCAGGCACAGATAAAGGATAATAAATAATGGAATATAGAGTACTTGGTAAAACCGGGTTAAAGATCTCCCGGCTTGGTTTTGGAGGAATCCCTATTCAGCGCATTGATGCTGAGGGTACAAAAACATTGCTTCGGCAGCTTCGTGATGCCGGAGTGAACTACATAGACACGGCCCGGGGCTATACAGTCAGTGAAGAATATTTGGGATATGCCCTGGAGGGAATCCGTCAGGACTTTGTTATTGCAACAAAAAGCATGGCACGGACAAAAGATGCCATGGCTGCAGATATTGAAACCAGCCTCAGAAACTTGAGAACAGATTATATTGATCTGTATCAGATCCACAATCCCGGCCCCGCGGATCTGGAAACAGTCATGGGCCCCGGTGGTGCACTGGAGGCGCTGATGGAGGCCAAAACAGCAGGAAAGATCGGCCATATTGGTATTACCTTGCATCTTGTGGAACTGTTTTCTAAGGTGCTGGATTATGAATGGGTAGAGACGGTTATGTTCCCATACAACATCGTGGAAACCCAGGCAGATGAACTGATCCGAGCATGCACGGACCGTAACATTGGCTTTATTGATATGAAGCCGTTGGCAGGCGGTGCCATTGATGATGCTACACTTGCCCTGCGGTTTATTGCCTCCAATCCGGATGTGACAGTAGTGATACCCGGTATGGCAGAACCCCGGGAAGTGGAGCAGAATTTGGCAGCAGTCAGCAACACGTCGCCCCTTACTGAACAGGAGCAGGAAAAAATAGAAGCCATCCGCAGCAGCCTGGGAACACAGTTTTGCCGCCGTTGTAACTATTGTGCGCCCTGTAGTGTGGGAATCTCTATACCTGCGCAGTTTTTGTTTGAGGGTTACTATACCCGTTACGATTTAAAGGATTGGGCCAGCCAGCGCTACCAAGCACAAGGAAAGAATGCTTCTGACTGTATTGAATGTGGTGTCTGTGAAAGCCGTTGTCCTTACAATCTTCCCATTCGTGAAATGATGAAACGCGTAGTGAATTGCTTTGGCGGAAGATAAATGCAGATGTATAAAAAGAGGGAGCTGTCGCATGATGCGGCAGCTCCTTTTTGATTACTGCATGCCCTGCTCGTAAGCCTCGATCATCTTCTTGACCATCTGGCCGCCGACAGAACCTGCTTCGCGGCTGGTCAGGTGACCGTTGTAGCCGTTGGTCAGGTTAACGCCAACCTCGGAAGCAGCCTGCATCTTGAAGCGGTCCATAGCTTCACGTGCCTGAGGGACATTGATCTGGTTGTTGTTCTTCATAACTCTCTCTCCTTTTGCTTTTTTTGACGGTTTTATCCGCCGCAACCATAGCTTTGCCGAATTTTACAAGAATATAAATGTTTCTTTTCGGAAGAAAATGCAAAATATGGGTTGTGTCATAACATAACAAAACCGAACGGTGAGACTGTGGTGGGCCCTTTTGCACCATTTTTAAACGCCTGCATACCATAGAACGAGGTGAAGTGTATGCGCTTAATTTCCCAGTGGCCTGCGGCAATTGCCCGTATCAAAGGCAACGAATCCAATTCCGGGTTAAGAGGGGTCGTTCGTTTTTATCAGTTCACCGGCGGTGTGATGGTGGAAGCTGATATTACAGGATTGCCGAATAACGGCGCTGGATTTCATGGATTCCACATTCACAGCGGGGCTGCCTGTAAAGAGGATGACTTTTCTACAACCGGCGGACATCTTGATCTGGCCGGCAGGCCCCATCCTCTCCACACGGGAGACCTGCCGCCCTTGCTGTCCCGTAACGGACGGGCTTATTTGGCTGTACTCACAGACCGTTTTTCCATTTCGGACATTGCAGGTCGTACTGTTGTAATCCACCATGGCGCAGACGATTTTCATTCCCAGCCTGCAGGCAATGCTGGAGAAAAGATTGCTTGCGGTGTAATACAGAGGTGCCAAAATAAAATGCAATAAAAGTATAGAATTTTATAAGGTGTTACGGCTCTCGTTGTCAAAGGAGATCTTCTCGGTATTGTTGAAGCTGTCAAAAAACAAGGCCATGATAATACCTCTGGCGCTTATGGTTTTGTGTCGACAGTTTAGGATAACAGCTGTCAGGGGTCTGGCCGGGGAGATCAAAATAAAAACAACAGTTAGCAAGAAAAAAGGTAGGCACGTACTGTGCCTACCTTTTTGATATATCTGTATATCACTTATTTCAATGTATCCATTACCTTACGAATCCGGTCAACAGTTCTGTCGTAGCCGAGAATTTGGATGACTGCGTACAGATCCGGGGAATTGGTTTTACCTGTGACAGCCTGGCGGATAAAGGTGGACACATCGGCCACGGTGCCGGGGAAGACAGTGGGATCAGCCTTATAGGCCTTCATATCTGTGGTAAAGCCCATTTCCTCGGTGATTGCCTTAACTTTGTCGAACCACACGCCGGAATCGTCCTGGATGTCGAATCGGTCCAGAAATTTCTGCAGTGCTGTTGCTACGGTCTGTTTGCTGAATTTCTCGTCAAAGACCGGGACCTCCAAATATTCATCAAAGAAGAAACTCATGTAAGGCTTGGCTTCCTTCCAGGTAGCCATATCCTTGCGGGGCTTTTTACCGCCTCTGCCGATAGCCAAAATAGCCTTGGTATAAGCAGGGTCAGCGGTGAGCATAGCTGCAAAATCCGCGTCAAACTCCTGGGCCCACTGTGTCAGAAGTTCGTAAACTGTGTCCGCATCCATTTTCGCGATCTCATTCTTACTTACGTCGGTCAGCTTGGCATAATCAAACAGGCTGCCGGCAGGGTTCAGCTTCTTGGGGCTAAACTTGAAATCGTCTGCTGACGCCGCGGGATTGGCCCTGCGCCAGTCCTCAAAGTTCGAGTTGAGAATGGTCATGATATACTCATAAACGGCAGCTACAGGGAAGCCCTCGGCCTTGTAGAAGGTCAACGCCAGCTCAGGGTCCTTGCGTTTACTGAGCTTACGCTTGGAGGCACCGTCCATTTTCATCAGCGGACCGATGTGAACATATTTAGGAAGTTTAAAGCCCAGGGCCTTAAACAGCTGAATGTGGAAGGGCAGAGTAGGCAGCCATTCATCACCCCGGACCACATGGGTGGTGCGCATCAGGTGATCGTCAACGGCGTGGGCAAAGTGATAAGTGGGAATGCCATCAGATTTCAGAAGCACATGGTCCACATCGTTCTCTGTGATAGTCAGCTTACCTTTGACAAGGTCATCAAATTTATACTGATTTTCAATAGAGCCGGTGGAGCGGAAACGCAATACCCAGGGGTTGCCTGCCGCCAGCTGTGCCTGAATGTCTTCAATGGGGCGGTCCCGCCACATGGCGTATTTGCCGTAGTAACCGGTATTTTCCTTGTTTGCCTCCTGCTGTGTGCGCATATTTGCAAGCTCCTGCTCTGTGCAGAAACAGGGATAAGCCATACCTTCTTCCACCAGCTTCTTGGCATAAACATGGTAAATATCTGCTCTCTGGCGCTGACGATAAGGACCGTAGTCACCGGCATCTCCGTCAAAAGTAGCGCCTTCGTCAAAGCAAATGCCGTAGTGCTTTAGTGTGTCGATCAGCACTTCCACAGCACCGGGGACCTCACGTTTGGCGTCTGTGTCCTCCACACGCAGGAACAGCACGCCACCGGATTGATGCGCCATTCTCTCTGCCGTCAGGCCCTGAACAAGGTTGCCCAGGTGAACAAAGCCGGTGGGGGAGGGAGCCATACGCGTGACAACTGCGCCTTCCGGAAGTTGACGTTCGGGATAGCGTGCCTCCAGAATCTCAGGGGTGTCGGTAACCTGGGGGAACAGCAGATTTGCTAACATTTTATAATCCATGGTGCATACCTCTTACTTTCCGTTCTTTTGGAAAACTGAATTTGCCCTATTATAACATGTAGCTGGCAGCAAAGTCAATTTCTCGTTGCGTTTTTCTTCCTGTTGTGGTAGAATACAGGAAATTATGAAAAGAGGCGGATGTTATGGAAGAAGTCATGCAACCAAAGAAGAGAATGCTCTCCGGCATTCAGCCCAGTGGTGACCTGCATCTGGGTAATTACCTGGGCGCTATTAAGAACTGGAGCGCCCGGTCTGAACTGTATGAGTGTTTCTATTTTATGGCAGATATGCACACCATCACCGTGCGTCAGACACCGGCAGACCTGCGCCGTCGCACGTTGGAGCAGCTGGCTCAGTATATTGCGTGCGGCCTTGACCCGGAGAAGAACACCTTGTTTGTCCAGAGCCATGTACATCAGCATGCGGAGCTGGGCTGGGTGCTGAACTGCTATACCATGTTCGGCGAGCTGAGCCGTATGACCCAGTTTAAGGACAAATCCGCCAAAAATGCAGAAAATATCAATGGCGGCCTGTTCACTTATCCTGCCCTGATGGCTGCGGATATTTTGCTGTATCAGCCGGATCTTGTTCCCGTAGGTCACGATCAGAAGCAGCATTGCGAGCTGACACGTGATGTTGCGCAGCGGTTCAACGGTATTTATGGGGATGTCTTCAAAATTCCCGAACCTTTCATTCCCGAGACCGGTGCCCGTGTTATGAGTTTGAACGCTCCGGAAAGTAAAATGAGCAAGTCCATGCCGGAAGGATGCGTATTCCTTATGGAAAGCCCTGAGGATATTCAGAGAAAGTTCAAGCGGGCTATTACAGACAGCGATACGGAAAACTGTATCCGATTCGACCCGGAACATAAGCCCGGTGTTGCCAATTTGATGTCTATCTATTCTGCTGTTACCGGCAGAACCTTTGAGCAGATCGAGGCGGAGTTTTCCGGTCAGGGATACGGCAAGTTCAAGCCTGTTGTGGGAGAAGCTGTAGTGGAAACACTGCGTCCCATCCGTGAGGAGGCAAGCCGCCTTTTGAAGGATAAGGCATATTTGGAGAATGTTTACCGTTCCGGCGCAGAAAAGGCCAGCTATGTGGCAGAAAAAACACTGCGCAAGGTATACAAAAAAGTGGGATTTCTTGCAAGATAACAAAAATATGCCGCGTTTTTGCAACGCGGCATATTTTATTACATGAAAAAGTACAGAGCAAGAGTAAGCAATGCATTGTTCCGCTCCGCCTCGTTGTCACCGGCCATAAGCAGGAGCAACAGGATAATCAGAAGATCCGCAGTATCAATATCCCGTGGCAACAACTGCTTAAAAAAACCCATAATGCTGTCGGCATTCCCTGGGGGATGGTTATTGGAAGCATGTCGTTGCCTTGGCGGTGGCTTGGAGACGCAGGTATCTTCTCTGAGAGGGCTTTTTGGCTCATTTGCTGGCTTATGAGCAGATGTTTTTGCCTTTGGTGGAGGTTGCCATGATTGTGGCGGAGAAACAATGGCTTCCGGAACCCGGTTTTTGCGGTATGACCCGTCCGGTTGTGGGATGTAACGATTATACAAGGGTATCACCTGCCTGTGTTGAACTGAAAACCGGGGTTGCTGAGAAAGGTGGATGCCATATTTGCCATTTTCGCAGCGCGCATGGCTTTTTCCAGTTTCGTGATTCGCTCCCGGCTAAGATAGGGTGTCAGTGCAGAAAGTAATGTTTGCTGATTTTTATCGATATGGCTTTGCCCTGCAAGTCCTGACAGCTTTTGCACCATGGAAAGATCAATATCCGGCATAGAAAAAGAGCTTTTATCCTGCTTTTGCTGAGGTGCGTTGTCTTGTGCTGGCTGTGATTGGTTTAGTGACTGTGCCATGGACATGATTTTTTGCATCATTTCGGGATTTCCTAAAATGGCATTCATTTGGTTTTGCATGTCGTCCATGGCTCAGCCTCCCAACTGCTGTAAAAGCTTTTTTGCTTCATCAGATGCAAACAGGGGTTCCAGGGATTGCTTTGCTTGGGAAAAGTCACCGCTGGATGCCTGTTGCATTGCTTTGCGCAGTGCCTCCGGGTCCGATTTCTGCAGCATAGCCAGAAGCTGCTGACCGGCAGGACTACTTGCCAGCTGCATGACATCCTGCATGGAAAAGTTGTCTGAATTTTTCTGCATTGCATTGCCTCCTGTCTAATTGTCTGCTATAATAAAAGCCATATTGTGTTCAATGCTATTATATGCCTGAGAAGAACGGATGGTGTACTATGAAAATACTTGTTCTTTCCGATTCCCATGCGGCGCTGCAATTTATGCGTCTTTGCATCGAAAAAATAAATCCTGACCAAGTGGTCCACCTTGGAGACCATTATGATGACGGACAAGCTATGGCAGAGCAGTATCCCAATATCCGCTTTCATCAAGTTCCCGGTAACTGTGACCGCTATCGTTGCGATCCGTATCAGCCGGAGATTTTATGCTACAATATTGCCGGTGTGCGTACCTATATGACCCATGGCCACAAACACTTTGTAAAAGCCGGTGACTACCAATTGGTTGCAGAAGCCCGTCTGGCAGATGCAAAGCTGATCCTGTACGGCCATACCCACCAGGCTGCATGCTATCGTACTGAGGATGGAATTTGGGTCTTAAACCCAGGCACCTGTGGTAGCTTTGGTGGCAGTGTCGGTCTGGTCGAGGTTGAAAACAAAGAAATATCCTCCTGCCGTGTGCTGCGACAGGAGGATGTGTGTTAGGCTAATACCAGCCAAAACAATGTTGCTGCGGAAAGACCTGCACCGACTGCGCCCATTACAAGAAGGTCCAGAAACTTATGGAACATTTCCTTCCTGGTGGCGGCGTTGGGGTGGGGGATATTCTGTCGCATTTGCATGGTTGTGGGACGAATAACAGCTGTTTTCATTTCGGTTACCTCCTTGGTGTTTTTGATGATATAAGGATACACTATAATAAGTACAAAAAAACGGACTGAATGAATGGTGGAAGTTGAAAAATATCCGTCTTGCATCCTTGTAAATAATATGCTATGATATAAAAAATGATGATAACCGACGGAGGTGTGGCTATGGGTAAAAATGAATTTGGCTTCATTCGTTTTATGCGTTCCTTTGGGAAATTGAGTTACCGCATGCGCAGTGTGGTACTTGCAATCCCTGTGGCCGTAGCTGCAGTGGGACTTGCCCTGTACAACATGGTGACTCTGCCTGCGAATGTGGGCATTAACATTCAGGAGACCGGAGAGTTTGCGCAGATGGTCGGCAGAGGGACGGCGGTCGTGGGACCATTGGTGCTGACGGCGATTTGTTTGGCGCTGATGTTTTGTTCCCGCCGCGTGATTTATCCGTGGCTGATTAGCTTGTTCTCTCTGGTTTTGCCGCTGGTTATTCTGATTACGAATATTTTCCCCGGATAACAAAAACAGCTTGCTGCGACTGCAGCAAGCTGTTTTTTGAATAAATAGTATTTATCTGACGGCAATTGCCTCGATTTCGCACAGAACGCCTTTGGGAAGCGCTTTTACCGCCACACAGCTTCTAGCAGGTTTGGAGATAAAGTATTTGGCGTAAATCTCGTTAAATGCTGCAAAGTCATTCATGTCAGCCAAAAAGCAGGTGGTCTTGAATACCTTTGAAAAGTCAACACCTGCCGCTTCCAGTATTGCACCTACATTTTTGCAGCTTTGCTCTGCCTGTGCCGCAATGCCTAGGGGAATTTCCCCCGTTTCCGGAACCACTGGAATTTGACCGGAAGTGTATACGAACCCATTTGCAATATAACCCTGGCTATAGGGACCAATGGCACCGGGTGCCTTGGTTGTTGTAATAATTTCCATTTTGTAACCTCACAGTTTTTTGAAATTTGACCGCCAAAATTTGTTTGGCAAGAGTTTGCATCAACAGCCCCATAGGGATGCTGTTGGTTGCCCGCGGGACAGTCAGGATCTTATTTATATAAATAATTATAACATAACATGTGTTTATTTCAATGTTCAAATCCCTCTCGGATAAAAAAGCAGATACACTAGTCAGTGTATCTGCTTTTTTGGCGGAGTGAGAGGGATTTGAACCCTCGCGCGCTGTTTAGACGCCTACTCCCTTAGCAGGGGAGCCCCTTCGGCCTCTTGGGTATCACTCCGAATAGAAAGAAATATTCTTTTGTATGCCAAGGTATTCTAGCATAGGGAATTTGTTTTGTCAAGTGAAAATGCCGTAGTTTATCCGATAGTCTGCGGAATTTTACTTATGAATTTGGAATATGTTGACTTTTGGAAGATGCCTGTGTATTATAAATTAAAGTGTTCACTGGGAACGGGAAATCTGTGCTGTGGCAGACGTGACCGTTTCTTTTTCTTTGCTAATCGAGGCAAGCTGGCGAAGGGATGATAAGAACTCAGCGTAATAACTTCAATATTGTAAATTATAACAAAGGCGGTATGAAAATGGAAGAACTGAATATTTTATCTGATAAGCAGCTGTTTCTGTTCGATATGGACGGTACACTGTATTTGGGCAACAAGCTCTATGATTTTACAATCGAATTGTTGGAAACGATTCGTTCCACAGGCAGAAAATACCTGTTTATGACCAACAATTCCTCCAAAAGTGTTGAGGATTATATTATTAAGCTGGCAAAATTGGGAATTGAAGCGACGCGGGAGGATTTTATGACATCTTCCCAGGCCACAGCCTATTATCTGCATAAATACCATGAAGGTCAGACACTCTATGTGTGCGGCACAGAATCTCTGAAGCAGGAGTTGCGGCAGGAGGGCTTTGTAATTACCACAGAGCTTGATCGTGTAGAATGTATCGTAATGGGTTTTGATACGGAACTGACCTTTCAGAAGCTCCATGATGTAAGCTATTTGCTACTGACCAGAAAGGATATTCCCTATATTGCCACAAATCCGGACCTGGTGTGCCCCACAGAATTTGGAAGTGTTCCGGATTGCGGCAGTGTCTGCGCAGCCATTAAAAATGCCACAAATCGAGAACCTGTTGTCATCGGAAAGCCCACTGCACTCATGCCGGAACTTGCTATGGAGCGGCTGGGAATCACAAAAGACAAAACCTGCGTGGTGGGAGACCGAATCTATACCGATGTGAAATCGGGCCTAAATGCTGGCGTAACGGGCGTTTTGGTTATGTCTGGAGAGACTACGCCGGAGATTTTGGCACAGAGTCCCGATAAGCCCCACCTGGTACTGAAGGATGCAGGACAGATCCTATCTCAGCTAAAAGGATAACAAACCACAACGGCCGGAGGTAACGGAATGCACAAGCGAAATTTGCCCTGTCTGATTTTGTTAGTGTTGATACTGTTGCTTGCCGGTTGTGCCGGAAAAGAGAAAACAGTTGTTCTGACGGATGTAAAACCCAGCACTGAGAATGGGGAATCCGGCTTATGCCCGTGGGCCTATGATGTTTGCACCGCCTCTGTACAGAATGGCACCATGGATTACTACTTTATGTCCGGTGAAGGACAGATTGTTGATGAAGACCTTTCCCAGCCAACGAAGTGGGGAGATTGTTGCCTGATCGTATTTCCGGACGGAGAAACAATGCTTGTGGATTGCGGCGTAGCGGATTTTGGACCTATTTTGGTAGAGAATCTGAAACGTATGGGTGTAAGAAAATTGGACTATGTGGTAATCACTCATCCGCATACAGATCACCAGGATGGCATCTTCCATACAGACAATCTGTTGGGCAATGGTGTACTGGACGGCTTTGAAATCGGACAGGTCTATCACCGTGGCGGTACCGACCCCAATCGGGAGGATTCGCAACGTGTGGAAAGGGTCTGTGCTGAGCGAAAGATCCCTTTGAGTGTATTGGAGATGGGGGATGGGATACAAATCGGACAGGTCCGCGCCCGTGTGCTTTGGCCTGAACCGGGTACATCTGAAAAACAGATTACCGGCACTGCCAATGTGAATAATAGCGGTATTGTGATCCGCTTTGACTATGGTGAGCACGCATCGTTGTTTGCTGCCGACCTGTATGATGATGGCGAGTATGCTATGTTGTCGGCACAGGATACGGCCTTATTTGATGTGGACTTGCTGAAAGCGCCACATCACGGAGGTCACACATCCGGTTCTACAGTGTTTTTGAACATTGTATCGCCGGAACTGACTGTGGCTACCGGCTATATGCCCATTCGGGATGATGTACTCAGACGATATGCTGCATGTAAGACATGGATATTGAGCGATTGGGCCAATGGTTATATCCATATTTCTACAGACGGAAAAACTATGACATGGGAATCCTCCCGCCAGGATTCCTGCCTGTAATGATACCCCCGGAAGACTATCTTCCGGGGGATTTTCTGTCGTTGAATAAAAAAGTCAAAAAGGGGAAAATGCTATATATTGTGGTTTTAGTTGACTTTACCACACAAAATGGTATAATACAGTAGATATACTATGGATAAGTTTGGCAGGTAGATAATATGGCAAAAACAAAACAGGAACTATACGGAAACTCCAGTATTTCTATGCTAAAGGGTGAGGAACGCGTCCGTAAACGCCCTGCAGTTATATTTGGCTCGGATGATCTGGAGGGCTGTAAGCACGCGGTATTCGAGATTCTTTCCAACGCTATTGACGAAGCCCGGGAAGGCCACGGTGACACCATCATCGTTACCCGTTACGAGGATCTGTCGGTGGAAGTGGAAGACTTTGGTCGCGGCTGCCCGGTGGATTATAACGAGAAGGAAAAGCGCTACAACTGGGAGCTTGTTTTCTGTGAAATGTATGCAGGCGGCAAGTATGGCGAGAATGGAGAAAACTATGAGTATTCTCTGGGCTTGAACGGCCTTGGCTCCTGTGCGACCCAATATGCCTCTGAGTTCTTTGATGCTACAATTCGTCGTGACGGTTTCCGCTACGACCTGCACTTTGAAAAGGGTAGAAATAAGGGTGGCTTGAAAAAAGAACCTACTGACCGTGGCAGAAAGACCGGCTCTGTATTCCATTGGCGTCCTGACCGTCAAGTCTTTACGGATATCAATATCCCTGCGGACTATTACCGGGATGTACTGCGCCGTCAGGCTGTGGTGAATAAGGGAGTAACCTTTAAATTCCGCAATCAGGTTGGCGCAAAGTTTGAGACAGAGGAATACTGCTACGCCGATGGCATCAAGCAGTATATTGAGGAATTGGTAGGCGACAATGCCTTTACCATGCCCGTGTTCTGGGAGGCAGAGCGCCGGGGCAGGGATGCAGAGAACCGTCCGGAGATGAAACTGAAGATCACCGCATCCTTCTGTTTCTCAAAGCAGCTCAGCCATTTGGAATACTATCATAACTCATCTTGGTTGGAGTATGGCGGCAGCCCTGACCGCGCAGTGCGCTCCGGCTTTGTGGCAGCGTTTGACAAGTATTTGAAGGATACGAATAAGTACAATAAGAACGAGAGCAAGATTATTTTTCAGGATGTTCAGGATAGCCTTGT
Source organism: Faecousia sp. (assembly GCA_045537615.1). Classification (GTDB taxonomy): domain Bacteria; phylum Bacillota; class Clostridia; order Oscillospirales; family Oscillospiraceae; genus Faecousia. The sequence continues at coordinate 39,225 of JAZSPV010000060.1, forward strand.
GATCGTGACTAACTGCTTCTCCACCATCGGTTGCTTTGAAAATCAGACGAAGAAGTCTGTGAATTCTAAGTTCACCCAGGAGGCTATGACCGCATTCTTTAAAGAAAAACTACAGGTGTGGTTCCTGGAGAATAAGCAGGAGGCAGACCGGGCAGCCGAACAGATTTTAATCAATAAACGAGCCCGGGAGAGCGCTGAAAAGACCAGAAGCAACGTAAAGAAGAACCTTGTTGCCAAGGTTGACATTGCCAACCGTGTCCAGAAATTTGTGGATTGCCGCAGCAAGGATACAAGCATGCGGGAGCTGTATATCGTGGAGGGTGACTCTGCGTTGGGTAGCGTCAAGCAGTCCCGGAATGCTGAGTTCCAGGGTATTATGCCTGTCCGTGGTAAGATTTTGAACTGTCTGAAGGCCGACTATAGTAAGATTTTTGGGTCACCGATTATTACCGATCTAATGAAGGTCTTGGGCTGCGGTGTGGAGATCGAGGGTAAGAAGGCAAAGGAGCTTTCTTCCTTTGATATTGACAATTTGCGTTGGAGCAAGATCATTATTTGTACCGATGCCGACGTGGACGGTTTTCAAATTCGCACACTGATTCTGACCATGCTTTACAGACTTTGCCCCACCTTGATTCGGGACGGTTATGTATATATTGCAGAATCTCCCTTGTTTGAAATCACCTATAAAGACAAGACCTGGTTTGCTTATAACGAGGCAGAAAAGTCCCGTATTTTGCGGGAGGATCTGGAGGGGAATAAGCCCAGCAACATCCAGCGGTCCAAGGGTCTTGGTGAAAATGATCCGGAAATGATGGCCATGACGACTATGAACCCGGAAACCCGTCGCCTGGTCAAGGTCATGCCGGAGGATGCAGAACGCACGGCCCACTATTTTGATATGCTCTTGGGTGACGCGTTGAACGAAAGAAAGAATTTCATTGCGGAAAACGGTGCCAGGTATTTGGAACTGGCTGATATTTCTTAAGAGGTTTTACTATGGCAAGGAAGAAAAAGGAAACGCAGGTAAATGTCCAAAAACTGGATACCAGCCATGTGGTTGGACTTGTGGGCTCCACAACGGAACAGGCGATCTCTGAAACCCTGGAGATCAACTATATGCCCTATGCGATGTCAGTCATTGTTTCCCGTGCGATTCCCGAGATTGACGGTTTTAAGCCGTCTCACAGGAAACTGCTGTACACCATGTACAAAATGGGCCTGCAGAAGGGTAAGATGACAAAATCTGCCAACATTGTTGGTCAGACCATGCAGCTCAACCCCCATGGTGATGCGGCAATCTATGAAACCATGGTCCGTTTGGCCCGGGGTAATGAGACGCTTTTGCATCCCTTTGTTGCCTCGAAGGGCAACTTCGGTAAGGTTTACTCCCGGGATATGGCATACGCCGCATCCCGTTACACAGAGGCAAAACTGGAGCCATTGTGTGAGGAGCTTTTTCGGGATATTGATTTGGATACCGTGGACATGGTGGACAACTACGATGCTTCCAGAAAGGAGCCCACGTTGCTGCCTACCACATTCCCCAATGTGCTGGTATCTGCCAACCAAGGTATTGCTGTTGGTATGGCAAGTAATATCTGCTCCTTTAACCTGAAGGAAGTTTGTGAAACTGCCATTGCGCTGATGAACAATCCGGAGCATGATATTTTGGAGACCCTTCCCGGTCCGGATTTTTCCACCGGTGCGGAGCTTCTGTTTGATGAGGCTACTACCCGTGAGATCTATAGCACCGGCCGCGGTAGCTTTAAACTTCGGGCAAAGTGGCGGTATGAGAAGAAAGAAAATATCATTGAGATTTATGAGATACCCTATACTACTACCAGTGAAGTGATTATCGATAAGGTGGCGGACCTTATTAAGGCCGGCAAGATCAAAGAGATCAATGATATGCGCGATGAGACCGATCTGAGCGGCCTGAAGCTTGCCATTGATATCAAGCGAGGTGTGGACCCTGAAAAGCTTATGCAAAAGCTGTTCAGGCTGACACCCCTGCAGGATAGTTTCCCTTGTAATTTCAACATTTTGATTGCCGGTATGCCCCGTGTTATGGGTGTTGGGGAGATTTTGGAGGAGTGGACGGCCTGGCGTACGGAGTGCGTTATGCGCCGCATTCACTTCCAAATCACGAAAAAGGAAGACAGGCTGCATTTGTTAAAGGGCTTGGAGCGGATATTGTTGGATATCGACAAGGCGATCCGGATCATCCGGGAAACGGAGCTGGAAAGCGAAGTAATCCCTAACTTAATGATCGGTTTTGGCATCGATGAGATTCAGGCAAACTATGTGGCGGAGATTCGGCTGCGAAATATTAACAAAGAGTATATCCTCAAGCAGATCAAGGCTATTGATGCGCTGGAAGCTGAAATCGCAGATCTCCGTGATACGCTTGGCAGCAAGCTGCGGCTGAAAAAAGTGATTATCGGTGAGTTGAAAGAGGTTGCTGAAAAATTTGGACAGCCCCGCAAGACGGACATTATCTACGAATCTGCACAGATTATGCCGGAGGATGATGAGGACGATATCCCTGATTATCCTGTGACACTGTTCGTCTCCAGGGAAGGCTATCTGAAGAAGATCACCCAGCAGAGTCTGCGTATGTCCGGTGAGCAGAAGTTCAAAGAAGGGGATAGTTTGGCGTTTTCCAGGGAAACTACCAACAAGGCAGAAATTTTGGTCTTTACCGATCAGTTCCAGTGCTATAAATCCCGACTTTCTGATTTTGATGACGGCAAGGCATCCTTGCTGGGTGATTATTTGCCGCAGAAGCTTGGTATGGATCCGGGCGAGACTGTCTTGCAGGTTGTTTTGCCGGGAGATTATAAGGGCTTCATGCTGTTCTTCTTTGAAAACGGAAAGGTTGCTAAGGTGCCGCTGAGCGCCTATGAGACAAAAACCAACCGCCGCCGCCTCACAGGAGCATTCTCGGATAAAAGCCCCCTGAAGAGTGCGCTGGCCTTGGAAACAGATACGCAGGTGGCTGTCTATGCCACAGACGGTCGGGTTTTGGTATTCTCTACAGCTCTGCTGATGCCTAAGACCACGCGAAACACAATCGGCGTCAGTGCTATGAGTTTGAAAAAGAAATCTGCTGTAGATCGTGTAGCACTGTTGGAGAGCAGTGGTATTGTCAATGCAAGCCGTTACCGCTGTAGAGCCATACCTGCCGCAGGCGCTTTGTTGAAAGAAGAAGATGCTCCAGAAAAGCAGATTAGCTTCGATATGTAGTCTGCACATGTTCAGTTTGCAGACAGAAGGAGAACTATGGGTAAGTTTTGTCAGCATTTGATAACTGTGTTGAGAGTTGCCGTGGGCGCGGCTGTCTTCGCTTTGGGTTTCAATCTGTTTCTTTTGCCCAATGCACTGAATGCAGGTGGATTGTCTGGACTTTCCATGATGATCGTACACTTGACAAAATTTGGTTCCGTGGGCGTGTTTACCGCTATAATGAATTTGCCCTTGTTTGCATTGGCAGGGATTAAAGTGGGAAAACGATTTTTGGTTCTTTCGATGATCGGCGCAATCTTCAGTTCGCTTTTTATTGACTTGTTTTCCGGGCTGCCGATCCCGCAGACAGAGCCTCTGATCGGAAGCCTTTATGGTGGTGCGACCTGCGGTTTGGGACTTGGAATTGTTTTTGCTACAGGGGGTTCCACCGGCGGTTCGGATATTATTGTTCGATTGCTTAAAAAACGTTGGGTCAATGTGCCTATTGGAACAATCAATATTATATTCGATATGCTGATTGCTGTGCTGACCGGTATCGTATTCCGGGATTTTAGCAGCACTTTGTATAGTGGTATTGCTATATTTGTTTGCGGTCAGGTTGTGGATGCAGTTGTCTATCGCTTTGACTATTCCCGGGTTGCCCTGATTATTAGCAAGGAACACGAAGCAATTGTAAGGAGAATTGGAGAGAATCTTGGCCGTGGTGCCACATATCTGCATGCAGAGGGCAGCTATAGCGGTAACCAGATGATGGTGGTCCTTACCGCTGTAAAGCGCCAGCAACTTGCGGAGTTAAAGGCATTGGTTGCGGATATTGATTCTGATGCATTTATTATTGTGCAGGAAGCACATCAGGTCCTTGGTGACGGATTTTTGCGGTATTCTAAAGATGCGCTATAGGAGAAAAATATGAAACGATATGTTGCTTTTGCGACTGTTTTGGCTGTGCTGTGCTGTGTTCTGTGTGCCTGTGGCTTTTGGAATGGGGAATACGTGTCCGTAGAACCCTATCAGCAGCAGAATTCCGGCAGCCAAAAGAAAACCATTACGGTTGCCAACTATCATCAGATGCGCGAAGCTGTGGTAGACCTGATTGAGAGCGGAGCGGAGAGTGGGATTTTGTATATACCAAACTTCAGCAGAGGCTCTGTGCGTTTCTATATGGAGACGGCCATTCGCTATGCAACGGAAACAACGCCAATTGGTGCCTATGCGGTGGAAAATATCAGCTATGAGATCGGTACTCGTTCTGGTAAAGAAGCAATCGCACTGAGCATCTCCTATCGTAGAGAGCTCTCCGAAATTCTTAGAATTGAGGAGGCGGATGAAATGGAATCCGCATTTCGGATCATTGATGACGAAATGGGGAAGTGCAAACCCTCGGCGGTTGTGTGGGTGCATCATTATGAAGAAACAGATCTGGTTCACTACGCAACTGTTTATGCTGCACAGAATCCGGATCTGGTTATGGAAATTCCTGCCGTAGAAGCTTATGTGTATCCCGACGCTGGGGAAGAACGCATCATAGAGCTGATCTTTACATACAAGAATGATCGGGACACTTTACTGCAAATGCAGGAAAAAGCATCATACGTATTCACTGCCGCAGAGCTTTATGCCCGGAGCGCCGGTCAAGTACGGGAAAAATATGCGCAGCTTTATGCCTTTTTGATGGAACGTACCGATTATGTGTATGAGAAGTCAGACACCACTGCCTATTCCTTGCTCATCGAGGGTAAGGGGGACTGTAAGGCTTTTGCAGATATCTATGCAGCCATGTGCCGAAGAGCAGGACTTGAGTGCCATGTGGTCGAAGGCACCCGGGATGGGGAACCCTGGACCTGGAATGTGATTAAATTCAGAGGCAGTGAGTATCATCTTGATCTGCTGCGCTGCAATGAAGGTGGCGGCTTTGATCCCAAAATTGGATCAGCCATGGAGGGTTACAGCTGGGATCGTTCTGCGCTGAAGGACTAATGTGCCATTGCTAAAAAAATTGGAAAAGGGTATTGACTTATTTTGAATATCTGCTATAATAGCCCTTGTTCCGCGGGTGTAGCTCATCCGGTAGAGCGCCACCTTGCCAAGGTGGAGGTAGCGAGTTCGAGCCTCGTCACCCGCTCCAAAGAAGAAGTAACTTTTGTCTACCAAAAGTTACTTCTTTTTTTATCCAAGCCGCAGGCTTGGCATATCATCACCGCGCGAAGTGCGGCGCATATCATTAGCCCTTCGGGTTGAATATCATCACGGCATAGCCGTGTATTAGTTTTCCTGCGTCTTGATGAGATGCAATGCTTCGCATTGATGATATACCGTAGACAAGCTGCGGATGATATACAAGGCTTCGCCTTGATTTGATTGCTGGAAAGTGATATAATCTGTTCAATAAATAGGAATTTGACGGTCAATTTTTACTCTACCATAGGTTTACTTCTCCTCACTAAACCAATGGTGGGTGTGTTTTCTCCTCTTAATTATCTATACTGAATGCGAAAGGAGGCAGCCTATGAACCAAATAAAAATTGGTAGATTTATTGCTGAGTGCAGAAAGAAATTAAACTTAACACAAATGCAGTTGGCAGAAAAACTGGGCATCACAGATAAAGCAATATCCAAGTGGGAACGCGGCGTGGCAATGCCCGATACTTCAATAATGCTTGAACTGTGTGATATTCTTTGCATCAGTGTAAATGAATTATTAAGTGGGGAGAAAATCAATATGGAAAAAAATAATCAGAAAAACGAACAACTTTTGCTTGATATGGCGAACGAATTAGAAAAGAAGAACAAAACAATTTGGTCTTCTATGTGGACAATTATGATTGTGAGTATGATGGCCCTGTTTGCAGGTATTTTTATTGCTGCATTTTTGATTCCCGAAGGAGTGTGGCAGCTTGTCACAATTCTTGGTGTTTGCGTTGTGTTCTTGATACCGTGCTTCTATGCATTAAAGCTTGAAGTTAGTGTGGGTGCTTACAAGTGCAAAAATTGCGGTTACGAAATTGTTCCTACCTATAAAGAAGCGATGATGGCTATGCACAGAGGCTTTACCCGTCACTTATTGTGTCCTAAATGTAATAAACGTACTTGGTGCAAAAAAGTATTGAAGAAGTAGATTCCAATTTATTAAACAGAGCAGATACACTACCTTTACCTTATTTCTGCTACGTTTGATTACTCTTTTGGTTCAATAATAGAAAATTGCTCCCATCTGCACAGCAGGTGGGAGCAATTTTTATAAACATAAGAAGATTAAAGGACCTTAGAAAGAAATTCCTGCAGTCTGGGGTGCTTGGGGTGGTTGAAGACCTCGTCGGGTGTGCCCTGTTCCATGATTTTGCCTTCGTCAATAAACAGCACCCGGCTGGCAACCTCACGGGCAAAGCCCATTTCATGGGTCACACAGACCATAGTCATACCCTCCTTGGCAAGCTCCTGCATAACCTCCAACACCTCTCCAACCATTTCCGGGTCTAAGGCGGAGGTAGGCTCGTCAAAGAGCATGACCTCGGGCTCCATACATAGAGCACGTACAATGGCGACCCGCTGCTTTTGGCCTCCGGAGAGCTGGTTGGGATAGGAATATGCCCGATCCCCAAGTCCAACCCGGTCAAGGAGTTCTTGAGCCTTGTTTTCCGCTTCTTCTTTCGATTTACCGAGAAGCTTCATTGGGCCGATTGTCAGATTTCGCATGATCGTCAGGTGAGGGAACAGATTAAATTGCTGAAAGACCATGCCCATTTTTTGCCGGTGCTTGTTAATGTTGACACCGGGGGCTGTAATATTCACGCCTTTAAAGAAGATATTTCCCCCTGTTGTTTCCTCCAAGCGGTTCAGACAGCGGAGAAATGTAGACTTACCGGAGCCGGAGGGACCCACAATAACCACTACGTCACCGTGACAGATATCGATGTCAATTCCATCCAGAACACGCAGCTGACCAAAGGTTTTTTGGAGGTTTTCTACATGAATAAGAATGTTGTTATCAGTGGTCACTCTTTGCCAACCTCCTTTCAAGGATGGAAACCAGCTTGGACAGAACCATCACCAAAACAAGATAGATCACGGCTACCGCGATCAGCGGAAGGAAGGGGCTGTAAGTGGTGGAGCGGATCAGATTGCCGCCGAAGGTCAGATCACCCAAGCCGATGGCAAAGGCAACAGAGGATTCCTTCAGGAGGGAAATGAACTCGTTTGCCAGGGAGGGGAGAATGGCCTTAAATGCCTGAGGAAGCACAAAGTTTACCATGGTCTGTACATAGTTAAAGCCCAAACTGCGGCCGGCCTCGATCTGCCCTTTATCCACACTCATGATACCACCACGCACGATCTCCGCAACGTAGGCTCCGGAGTTCAGACCGAAGCAGATGATGGCGGAGAGGAAGGGCTTCACGCCAAAGGGTGAGAGTACCACAAAGTGTATAATCAGAAGCTGAACCATAACCGGTGTGCCGCGCATGACAGTCAGGTAAACCTGGCAAAGTCCATTCAATGGCTTCAGTGAACCGGTCATCTGATTGGTACAACGGACCACGGCGATGATAAAGCCAAGAATAATGCCGAAAATGGCTGCCAAAAGTGTGAGCAGCAGTGTAATGCCCAGACCTCTGACAAGGTGCATATAGCGGTTTTCGGCGATAAAATTGGTGGTAAAATCTGCCTTGAAATCCAAAAGTGCCTCCAGAAGCCAGCCGCCTGTGGAGGGCTTGGCAGAGGAATAGTTTGCCAGGGCAAGGGGACTGGCAAGACCTGTGCGCAGAGAACCGGTCTTGGTAATATCGATATTCTGTCCATTGTATTCCAGGGACATGATGCCGTTGATTTCCTGGATAACAGTAACAATACCACCGGTGCATTGATCCACGGCTTCATCACTCAGATGCACATAGAATCCATCTGTAGTTTCGTAGATGTACAGGGTTATCACGCCGGAGATAGGCTCCGCTTCCTTCAGTAAAGCCAGCATGGGCTTTCTAACACACTTTAAATCAATATCCGAGCCGCTAACCTTTGCTTTTGTAAGGGAGAATTCATAGGCGCTGGTTGCCAGCGAATTCAGTTGGCTGAGAAGCGCATTTTTTGTATCGATTGTCTCGTAAGAGCAGGTCAGAATAATGTCTTTTTCATAGCCATACTCCACCTGCTCCACGGTGATTTTGGTTTGATCCAGGATCCATTTACTGGCACCTGTGTTGGATACTGGTAAATTCTGGAACGTCTCATCTACAATTTGCTGGCACTCAGTAACGCTCAGCTCCTTGCTGACCTGATTGTCGGAAAGCTCCGTGGCCAGCTCAATGCCAAGGTAGGCAGCGGCAATGACGAGGACGACGCACAGCCAAAATCCGTAGCGTTTATATAAGGGCGTCTTCAAAACATAAGCTCCTTAAAATTATTTATTACGCAAGAAAAATAGGAATGCAGAACACATTCCTATTTTTCATTTTCTGTTGCTGATTACTTAGTGGGGATGTACTTCTCAATGATGGCATCGATGGTGCCGTCGGTGATCAGTTCTTCGATTGCGGCGTTTACAGCCTCACACAGCGCGTCGTTGTCCTGTGCAAAGCAAGCGGCGTAGTCTTCCTCAGCATAGGCGGTATCCAGGACCAGCAGGCCCTCATTTGCATTCACAAAAGCCTTGGCAGGCTCGTTGTCGATGATGACGCAGTCCACGTCACCCTTCTGCAGAGCCAGGATGGCTTCATTACCGTTATTGTACTGGGTAACCAGGTCAGCACCGAAATCGTCGGAAGCGTAGATATCGCCGGTGGTTCCCAGCTGAACGCCTACCTTAAAAGCAGCACCCTCAACGTACAGGTCATCAACAGTGGTAATAGCAGAGCCTTCCTTAACTACAATGGCCTGAACGCCGGAAGCATAGCTGATGGAGAAGTCAACTTCCTTTAGACGGTCCTCGGTGACAGTCATGCCAGCCAGACCGAAGTCAGCAGCACCGGTGGTAACAGCAGTAATGATGGAATTAAACTCCATGTTGTCGATTACCAGCTCCAGACCCAGCTTTTCGGCAATGGCTTCTGCGATTTCAGCATCGATGCCGACGATCTTGTCGCCCTCGTAGAACTCGTAGGGAGGGAAGAATGCGTTGGTAGCCATGATCAGCTTGCCTTCTTCCACGGTGGTCAGAACAGCAGCCTCAGTTGTGGATGCATCGGCTGCGCCGGTGTCGGGGGTGTCGGGGGTCTTAGCAGTTTCGCCACAGGCAGCGAACAGGCTCAAAACCATGATCAAAGACAGTGTCAGTGTAATAAACTTTTTCATAATTCTTAACTCCTTTTTGTTGCCCTTGGCGTACAAGGACTTTGCTATGGATGTATTATACACTGTATATTATTCATCGTCAACTAGAAAATACCACAAGTTTCTTAAATATTGTCCGTATAATTGTGCATAAATTAAACAAAGATATTCAATCTTGAAATGTATAAATGAATATTCAGTGTGTAATATTCAGTAAGTAAAATTGTGGTTGTAATAGGGGCGGAAATAATATATAATAAATAAGATATAAAGAACAAATCTCTGAGGAGTAGTTTCTATGATACGTAGAAGTGAAGAACTGAAGAATTATTTATTGCCCGGCAAGCATGTTCATTTGGTGGGCATAGGCGGTGTATCCATGCGCCCTCTGGGGCTTGTGCTGCAGGGAATGGGGCTGGTTGTTACCGGTTCAGACATGAGTTCCTCCGTTTCCACAGATGAGTTAATTGCCAAGGGAATACGCGTGTCTATCGGTCATGCCGCTGAGAATATTGAGGGTGCGGACTGTGTGATTCGTACTGCGGCCGCCCATAATGACAACCCGGAGATTGCGGCTGCCCGTTCCAAGGGTATTCCCACATTTGAGCGTGCACAAGCATGGGGCGTTATTATGCAGGCCTATAAGAACGCTGTTTGCATTTCCGGAACCCATGGTAAAACAACCACCACATCCATGGTGACCCATATTCTCATGGAGGCAGACTTTGACCCAACGGTGATGATCGGCGGTTACTTACCTTTGCTGCAGGCCGGACACCGTGTGGGAGAAGGGGATACCATCATTCTGGAAAGCTGCGAATATTGCGACTCTTTCCTGAACTTTTACCCGACACTTGCAGTGATTCTGAACGTGGAAGCGGATCATCTTGATTATTTTAAGGATCTTGCCGATGTGCAGAAATCCTTTCGTCAGTTTGCACAGCTTTCCACCAACGGCGTTCTGGCAAACGGCGATGATCCCCACGTATTGGAAGCGCTGGAGGGAATGGAGTACACCGGTTTCGGTTTAAACCAAGGCAACTGTATTACCGCCGGGAATATGAGTGATGACTGGCGGCACTTTGATGTAATTTGTGACGGTACTTTCTACTGTCACCTTGACTTGAAGGTGATTGGCAAGCATAATGCCGTCAATGCTCTGGCAGCAGCCGGAGCGGCATGGATGCTTGGTGTGTCCGGTGAGGCTGTGTCAAAGGGACTCGGTACTTTTACAGGTGCACAGCGCCGTATGCAGTATAAGGGAAATTATAACGGCGCAGATATTTACGATGATTATGCCCATCACCCGGACGAACTGGCAGCCACCATTGAGGCTATGCGGTCTATGGGTTATCATCGGCTGGTGGTTGCATTCCAGCCCCATACCTACACCCGTACCAGCGCACTTTTTGATGATTTTGTGCAAATACTAAAAGAAGCGGACTATGTTGTCCTTGCAGAGATCTATGCAGCCAGAGAACGGAATACCACAGGAATCTCTTCCATGGATATGGTAAAGCAGATTCCGGGCAGCGTATACTGTGAAACACTTCCACAGGTCACGGAACACCTGCGCCAGATTGCCCGGCAAGGGGATGTGGTCATGACAATTGGCGCCGGCGATATCTTTAAGGCCGGAGAAGCGTTGCTTTAACTGTTTTTGGACATACTATCCCAGTGAAAAGGGGCGATTGTATTGAAGAAGATGAATGTTTGCGTGTTGTTTGGTGGTGTTAGTCCGGAGCATGCGGTTTCTCTGCGTTCTGCGGAGTCGGTTCTGAACAACATGGATGCAGAAAAATATAATATTTTCCCGGTTGGTATTACAGAAGATGGTAAATGGATACTGTACGGCGGAGATGATTATTCTCTGCTTCCCGGAGATCGGTGGCTTTCACATCCGGATAACCGCAGTGCCGCCATCTCACCGATACGGGGACAAGGGCTGCTTACCTTTGAAGGCGACTGCGTTGTACGCATCAATATTGATGTGGTATTTCCGGTGCTCCATGGGCAGAACGGAGAGGACGGGGCAATGCAGGGACTTCTGCAGCTGTCCGGAATTCCTTATGTGGGTGCGCATGTTGCCGCATCGGCGGTTTCTATGGATAAAACCTTGACAAAATTAGTTATGGACCAGGCGCAAATTCCGCAGGCAGCATGGCAACTGGTCCGCAACAGTGAGCTCGCCAGTCGCATGGAACAGATATTGGATCATATCGAGGAGCAATTTTCTTATCCTGTGTTTGTAAAGCCAGCAGGAACGGGCTCTTCTGTGGGTGTTTCCAAGGCCGCTGACCGTGGGGCTTTGGAAAAGGCTCTGTGTCACGCAGGTGAGTTTGATGAGAAAATCCTCGTGGAAGAGTATATTGCCGGCAAGGAAATTGAGGTTGCGGTTATGGGCAATGACAGCCCTGTTGCCTCTGTATGCGGCGAGATCGACTCCGGCGCGGAATTTTATGATTATGATGCGAAGTATATTACAGATACATCGGTTGCTTATATTCCTGGACGCATTTCTGAGGAAACAGCGGAGCAGGTTCGGGAGCTGGCGGTGAAGGCTTACCGTGCCGTGGGAAGCTGTGGCCTAAGCCGAGTGGATTTTTTTGTTACCCATGGAGATGGTCGGATCGTGTTCAATGAAATCAATACACTGCCTGGGTTTACATCTATATCTATGTATCCCAAGCTATTTGCAGCCAGTGGCATCCCCTATGGGGAACAGATCGACCAGCTGTTGAAACTGGCACTGGAGGCAAATAGATGAAAAGAGATGTCCTTCTGTCCATACGCGGACGGCAAAAGTATATGGATCAGGAGCCGGATATGATTGAGTTGGTGACGGAGGGCACCATGGAATATCGGGATAATGGTTGGGATATTTGTTATGAGGAAAGCGACCTGACCGGCCTTGCAGGTGTTACCACTACGTTCCGCGTGGAGCAGGATAAAGTGATTCTCACCCGTTCTGGTAAGCTCCATTCCCAAATGGTTTTTCAGGAGGGTGTACACCATGACTCACTATATCAAATGGAGTTTGGTGCTCTGATGATCACCGTTTGTGCCAAACGCATTTTTGTACAACTGGATGAAAACGGCGGCGTGGTGGACTTGATTTACGGAATCGAGATTGAGCAAAGCACTGCTGGTGAGGTGGACTATCACCTGGATATCCGTGCAAAGTCATAAATAGGTTTATATCAATAAATAACAGAGCCGGAATGCTGTCGCGTTCCGGCTCTGTTTATATGTTATGGTTGAAAAAGGATCAAGGCAGTTCCGGCAGTGCGCCGTTGTCGTTGGTAACGCCACCGTTTCCAACACCGGGAGTCACGGTAGGCGTTGATGGATTGGTGGGGGTGCTGGCGGAACCGGATTCGATTTTGCATATGACTGCATCCCGCTTGGAATAGTCAGATTTTGCTTCGTAATCACGGGATATGAGTGCGTCATTTTCTTTGTTGTATTTGCAGCGGTATGTTTCCACAATATAGCCGATGCAAGGGCTGACAATATAATCGCCATCCTTGTAACCCTTGGGGTTATCTGCCTTCATGGTCTCGTATTTCTTTTCGTAGCCACGGGTGCCGGTTACTACGTATTCCATCTTGACGTAGTAATCCTTCGTGTCGGTGCCATGGAGTGTGACAGTTGTACTGCCGCCGTCTGCCACAGCTTCAATGCGGATGGGATAATCGGAACTGTTACGGAAACAGAAGTCCAGCGTTCCCCAACTGACGGTGGCATCCATGCCGAGGGGGAGATAACCTGCAACATAGCAGTGATTTTCGCGCTCAAGAATTTCCATGTCTGCAAGCAATGTACAGTAGTAGAGAGTGGAGGATACCTGGCAGATACCACCGCCGATGGTGGTTACAACTTCACCGGCGTTGTAGGAGGCACCGGCCTTATATCCTTTTTCTGTGGTCCGTTCACCCAGTGTTTCGTTGTAGGAGAAGGTTTGACCGGGCAGAAGTATGGTTCCGTTGATAGCCTCACAGGCCAGCCGCAAATTCGTAGCACGGCTGGAACTGCTGCCCTGAGATGCGGTGTAGGTTGCCAAAACATCCCGATACAGCATTGCTGAGAGTTCTTCATCAGTAATATCCGGCTCGATAATATCGAAGGGGATCTTTACGGTGGAACCGTATTGGCTTTCGTCCAGCTGTTTCTGCACAGTATTCTTGTCGAAACCGCAGCCGTTGCTGCCCTTGATAATTTCAAATTCCTTGTCGAATTTTGCGTCAACGGGATCTACGGCGTATTCCTTAAGAACCTTATCCAGATCAATGGGGTCCGGCTTAATCAGGCCGCATTCACCTTCCACCAGGAAGGTGTTCTGTCCGTAGGCATCCAGGACCTGCTCGTAGAGCTCGTCCAGATTCAGACCATATTCGGGCACACCAAGATTGACGACCAAAGTTAGCTCCGGAGCCGTACCGGTTACTTCGTAGGTAGACTGGGAAAGGGTGGTGTTATAATGGTCACTGAATACTGATAGCGCATTTTTTACAGCTTTCTTATCCAGCTTAACATGACGGGAAATATCTACATGGATGCCTGTGGTAGCAGCGGTATCCCGATCCTTCTGTTTTTGCTCGGAGAAACCTCTGCGACCGTATTTATAAGCATCCCATACGGCAGATTTTACCTTTAGAGAAGCCTCGGAAACCTCGGGACCGATCTCAACCGTGACATCGAATACCTGAACGGTCATGGTTTGGGTGGTATAGGTGTGCTCTGTGGCTGCGGTTACAGCAGCAATGGCTTCGCCACGGGTCATGCCGCCAACATTTACACCGGCTACGTATACATTATCTAAAATTACACCGTTAAAATCAAAACTGTATAGATAGGAACAGCCTGCGGTGATGAAACCTATCAGCAGGATTGTCAAAATGCAAAGTACGCACAAGATAACAGAGACTGGGGATCGGGACTTTTTGCCATTATTCTGCACCTTGGCAGCGGAGGTTTGCTTTGCCATTAGAAATCTACCTTTCTGTTTTATTCATGTCTTTATACTAACACAATTCTACAACAAAAGCAAGTTAACAGACATACTTTTCAAAATGTGCAATAAAGACCTTGCATTGACGAAGACTGTCTACGCCAGAGGAAAGTTTTAGACGCAGTGTGGGCTCCTTTGCTGAGGCAATAAACTGGAGTCTTGATTTGTAGTCAGCCTCTGCACACAATGCGCTGATGGCTTCTAAATTCAATGTGCTTAACGTAAATAGAACATCACCTGCCTTTTGCCGGATGTCTTTAATTCCCAGCTTTCTGGCCTTGGCGCGCAGAAGGGCCACATCAATCAGGTTCAAAACGCCCTTAGGCGGATCGCCGTAGCGGTCAATGATCTCATCGAGAAGATCATCGGCATCTGCCTGCTGACGAATGGCAGCCATACGCCTGTATAGGTCCATTCGTTCCTCACCCCGGGAAACATAGTCTTTATCCACATTCGCGGTAATATTGAGGTCGGCAGTGCATTCTGGTTCCTTTGGCATTTCGCCCCGTTCTTCCAGTACGGCCTCGTCCAAAAGCTTCAGATACATATCATAACCCACAGACATCATATGACCGGATTGCTCTGCTCCCAGCAGGTTACCGGCACCACGAATCTCAAGATCCCGCATGGCAATTTTGAAGCCGGAACCGAATTCTGCAAAATCCCGGATAGCGGTCAGCCTTTTTTCTGCCACTTCGCTTAGGGATTTATCGGGTCTGTATGTGAAATATGCGTAGGCGTGTCTTGTAGAACGGCCAACCCGGCCCCGGAGCTGATGCAGCTGGCTAAGACCGAATCGGTCTGCATTTTCGATAATCAGCGTGTTGGCGTTGGGGATATCCAGACCTGTTTCGATAATGGTGGTGCAAACCAAGACCTGAATCTCACCGTTAGCCATGGCGTGCATGACATCACCCAGGGCATCTTCACCCATTTTTCCGTGAGCAACGGCCACACTCAGACCCGGTATCCGCTGCTTCAGTGCGGCAGCGCACCGGTCGATGGTTTCCACTCTGTTGTGTAGATAGTAGACCTGGCCGCCCCGTTCCACTTCTCTGCGGATTGCGTCGTCCAAGATAGCGTTGCTGTGTTCCATAACAAAGGTCTGTACAGGATATCTGTCTGCCGGCGGTTCTTCAATTGTAGACATATCCCGGATACCGGAAAGCGCCATATTAAGGGTCCTGGGGATGGGGGTGGCGGAGAGGGTCAGCACATCAACGCCTTTGGACAGCTCCTTCAGCCGTTCTTTGTGGCTGACACCGAAACGCTGTTCCTCGTCCACGATCAGAAGTCCAAGATCTTTAAACTTTACTGTTTTTTGCAATAGCTTGTGCGTGCCGATTACAATATCTACAAGACCGGTTTCCAGGTTTTGCAATGTTTTCTTTTGCTGGGTTGGTGTGCGGAATCTGCTCAGTATATCAATGTTTACCGGGAAACCACGGAAACGGGAAATGGCAGTTTGATAATGCTGCTGCGCCAAAACGGTGGTAGGCACCAAAATTGCGACCTGCTTGCCGTCCATAACAGCTTTCATCACTGCACGCAAAGCTACTTCTGTTTTTCCAAAGCCCACATCGCCGCAAAGGAGGCGGTCCATAGGGATTGGGGATTCCATATCACCCTTGATTTCGCTAATGCAGCGAAGTTGATCGTCTGTTTCCGGGTATGGGAAATTATCTTCAAATTCTTTTTGCCAGGGGGAATCGGCGGCAAAGGGAAAGCCCTCCTGCCGCTTTCTGGCAGCGTAGAGCTGTATTAGTTCAGCGGCCATATCCTTAGCCGCTTTTCGGGCTTTGGATTTTGTCTTTTGCCATGTGTCGGTGCCAATTTTACTCAAACGGACGTTACTGTCCTCACCGCCACCGCCAATATACTTGCTCACAAGGTCCAACTGAGTGGCAGGTACAAACAGGGTATCACTACCCTGATAGGCAATTTTTACATAATCCTTGACGGCACCGTCTACCTTGATCTGCTCCATAGCCACAAAGCGTCCGATGCCGTAGTTTTCGTGAACCACCAGGTCACCCGGGCTTAGATCTGTAAAGGAGTTTAACTTCTGCCGGTTTGTAGCGCTTTTTTTTGCTTTTCGCCGGGGTTCGGTTTTTGAGACCAACTGTCCTTCGGTCAACACGGCAAGCTTGGCGTTGGGATATTCCATGCCGTAGGGAAGAGAACCGTCTGTTAGGAGAATCTGTCCCGGTTGAGGCATGGTCGTAAGGGGAATACATAAAAAGGCGGAAAGTCCTTTGCTGCTGAGCATTTCCTGCAGCAGCTCTGCTCTGTGTCGGGAACCGCACAGCACTAGGGAGGAAAATTCCATTTTTTGATAATGGGACAGGTCAGCCGCAGCAGTATCGAAACTGCCTGCGTAACTGGGAAGCTGCTTTGCGGTCATGGGGAGCAGATGTTTGGGAGGGCAGTCCTCCGGGTAAGTGCTTCCTGCAAAGGAATCCAAATACACAACGGTCCGGCCGGATAATTTACGGGTAAAGTCGCTCCACTGACATACATAGTCACATAGCTCACCGGCAACAATGCCACCTTGCAGAAGATTGTCCAGCTGCATACCAATATCTTCGGTACGGGTTTTTGCTGCACGGTGTAGGTTACCTTGGTCGCAGGCAATGATCAGTGCATTTTCCGGGATATAATCGACTGCTGTGGAAAATTCGGGATAGATCAGCGCCATATAGCGGTCGGAAGCAGGGGATTGCAGACCGTTTTCGTATTTTTCCAGGTCATGGGTAAGTGTTTTGATAAGTGCTTCGTTTGGGGTTTTCCTGCGAAGCTGACGAGCAATTATGCTGCGAATATCATCTGACAAGCCCATTAAACCAGCGGGGTGCAGCCTAGGCTGTGTTTCACCTACGGGGAGAATCAGAACCTGATCAATATTTTCCGTTCTGCGCTGGGTGTCGGGATCGAAATAGCCCATGGTGTCCAGCTCGTCACCAAAAAATTCTGCACGGAAGGGTTGATCTGCAGCAGGGGAGAATACGTCCAGAATACCGCCACGGACTGCATATTGACCGGGTCCTTCCACCATTGCGCATCGACTGTATCCGGAATTGGAAAGACCGGATAATAGACTATCCATGGAGTAACTGTTGCCAACGTGCAAAGAAAAAGCGGCCTGCTTCAAAACCTCCGGGGGCATGGTTCGTTGACACATGGCGTCCCAGGACATGATCTGAATTTTTGTATTTCCACAGATAAGGTCGTGAAGCTGGCGCAGGCGTTTCTGTTCCCAGCCTCTTGAGACGACAGCGGTGTCATACAGTGTCAGCTCACGGCTGGGCAGTATGGATGCAGATACACCCAGAAAGCCTTGTAATTCTTCACTAAGACGCTTGGCGGCAATGTCATCTTGACAGACCAGAACCAGAGGTTGAGAAATATCCTTTGCAAGACCAGCAATCAAGTGACTGCGGTTGATCTGCCCAATGCCTGTAATGGCAGCGGATTCGTGGGCAGATACTGCCTTGAGTAAAAGGTTATACTCCGGTATGGTTTTTAGAAAAGTTAGGAGCTTTTCCATGATGCGACCTCTTTTAAAATAAAAATCTATTCCACGCAGCAACGCGGAAAGGGGAAAAATAGCCCCCTTTCCGTGTTATTATGGCAATATTTATCTGTTAACGACAGCCGTTATAGCGGTTAGCACTTTCTGCAACGCCGTTTTCGATGATACACAGGGCAGCAGCACCTGCATTTTCCAAGGCGGTTGCAAGAGATTTCTCCTCACTTGCAGAGAAGGTGGACAGGACCCAGTCTGCCAAATCACGTTCCGGCTCCGGTTTCGCACCCACACCGATCTTAACTCTCGGGAAATCTTGACTGCCAAGCTCGCTGATGATGGATTTGATGCCGTTATGTCCGCCGGCAGAGCCGTCTGCCCGGATTCGAAGTCTTCCGGTTGGAAGGGAAATATCGTCAAACAAAACGATGATCCGCTGGGGAGGGATATTAAAGTATGCAGACAGCTGCAATACAGATCGGCCGGACAGGTTCATAAAGGTTTGAGGCTTGAGCAGATAAAGCTTTCTGCCGCCGTATTGGACCTGACCGTACAAGCCCTGGAATTTGGCTTTGTTAAGCTTACAGCCCAGCTTTTCTGAAAGCAGGTCAATGGCCCGGAAGCCGCAATTATGCCGGGTAGCTGCATACTGACTGCCGGGGTTGCCCAGACCAACAATCAGCCAACTCTCTGCCTTTCTACTAAACACAGCTTAGAACAGGTCAGCGATGGAGGTGCCACCGTGGATATGTGCAATGGCGCGGGCAAAGATGGGGGCAACGTCCAGCTGCTTGATCTTCTTGCAGGGGCAGTCCGGGCTCACAGGGATGGTGTTATGCACAACCAGCTCCTTGATGGCACTTGCTTCAATGCGGTCAAAGGCGGGGCCGGACAGGACGCCATGGGTTGCACAGGCATAAACCTCCTTGGCACCACCGACTTCTACCAGGGCGTTGGCAGCATTGCACAGAGAACCGGCAGTATCCACCATGTCGTCAAACAGAATGCAGGTCTTGCCCTTGACATCACCGATGACGTTCATTACTTCGCAGACATTCGCCTTCTGACGGCGCTTGTCGACGATGGCCAGACCCATGTGTACCTTTGCGGCGAAAGCACGGGCACGGGCAACGGAGCCGACGTCGGGGGAGACCACAACAAAGTCATCGTGGTCGTATTTATCTTCGGGGAACTTATCGAGGTAGTACTGCACAAAGGTGGGGTTGCCCAGCAGATGATCCACAGGAATATCAAAGAAACCCTGAATCTGAGATGCATGCAGGTCCATGGTCAGAACGCGGTCAGCGCCGGCAGCGGTCAGCATATTGGCAACCAGCTTTGCGGAGATGGGATCGCGGCTCTTTGCTTTACGGTCCTGACGGGCATAACCGAAGTAGGGAATGACGGCAGTGATGCGACCGGCAGAAGCGCGGCGGCAGGCATCGATCATGACCAGCAGCTCCATCAGGTGGTCGTTGACAGGCTTGCAGGTGGACTGAATCAGAAATACATCAGCGCCACGTACGGTTTCGTACAGAGAAACAGATACTTCACCGTCAGCAAAGGTCTTTACTTCACCCTGCCCCAGGGGCAGGCCCAGTTCCTTGCAGACTGTTTCTGCAAAAGCAGTGTTGGAATTGCCGCAGAAAATTTTGATGTTCTCACCGTATGGAATCATCTAAAAATACCTCGCTTTTATCTTCTATTTCTGTCCATAGCCGTACTACGGACCATACTGCAAACATTATAACACCATTTGGTTTCAAATTGCAACCATGAACAGGTAAAATTTGCAACTAAAATTTCCTTTGCTTTTTCATTTTGTTGTGAAAAATGTCAATTCCCATGAAATGGTCGAGTAAGACACAATTCTGTTTGAAATCTTACTTGTATGTAGAGTTGGATTGTGGTATAATAAAGAGAAAATTTCAGCATTTTGCCGCATAGTATGTGTTCGGCACGAACAGGAGCTGCTTATGAACGACAGAATTCAAATTCATGGCGCCAGAGAGAATAACCTGAAGAACGTGGATCTTACCATCCCCAGAGACAAGTTGGTTGTTTTTACCGGACTTTCCGGTTCCGGAAAGTCAAGTCTTGCCTTTGACACAATCTATGCTGAGGGACAGCGACGGTATGTGGAAAGCTTGAGTGCATACGCCCGGCAGTTTTTAGGACAAATGGACAAGCCGGACGTGGATTCCATTGACGGTCTGTCTCCGGCAATCTCTATCGATCAAAAGACCACATCCAAAAACCCCCGTTCCACAGTGGGTACGGTGACAGAAATCTATGACTACCTGCGACTGCTGTGGGCGAGAGTAGGCATTCCCCATTGCCCAGTCTGCGGAAAGGAGATTCGCCGTCAGACCATCGACCAGATCGTCGACAGAATTGAGGCCTTGGGTGATGGAACGAAATTTATCGTCCTGTCTCCTATTGTGCGCGGTAAGAAGGGCGAGCATGTAAAGGTCTTTGAGGATGCCCGGAAATCAGGCTTTTCCCGTGTCCGTGTAGATGGGATCCTGTATGATTTGAATGAGCAGATCCCCTGTGAAAAGAACAAAAAGCATACCATTGAACTTGTGGTAGACCGTTTGGTGATCCGGGAGGGACAGCGCCGCCGTTTGACAGATTCCGTTGAGACTGCCTGCCATCATTCCGGTGGCTTGGTCATTATCCACCTGCCGGAAACCCAGGGAGAAATCAGCTTCTCACAGAACTATGCCTGTGAGGACTGTGGTATCAGTTTGACGGAGCTGGAACCCAGAATGTTCTCCTTTAACAATCCTGCCGGAGCCTGTCCGGAATGTACCGGATTGGGGTTCCAGCTGATTGCCGATGAGGATCTGGTGATTCCGGACAAAACAAAATCCATTTTCGATGGTGCTATTCAGGCTTCTGGATGGAACAGTGCAAGAACGGATTCCATTTTCCGTATGTATTTTGAAGCCCTTGCCCAAAAATATCATTTTTCCTTGACAGCGCCGGTGAATCAGCTTTCTTCTGAGGCTATGGATGTGATTCTCCATGGCACAAAAGGAGAGAAGCTTCGGATGACCTACAACCGTGGAAACGGCATGGGGGTCCTTGAACAACCCTTTGAGGGCATTCTAAATAACATCAGCCGCCGTTTTCGGGAGACCCAATCGGATGCAGCCAGAAAAGAACTGGAGGAGTGCATGGCCACAGCCCCCTGTCCCTGCTGCCATGGAGACCGACTTTCGGATGTTGCAAGAGCAGTTACGGTTGGCGGCATCGGTATCATGGATTTCTGCCGCATGAGCATCCGTCAGGGACTGGAATTTATGGAAAATCTGCAGCTTGATGGCAACATGGCAATTGTTGCCCAGCAGATTGTCCAGGAGATCAAGAGTCGTCTACGTTTTTTGATGGATGTAGGTTTGCAATATTTGACGCTGTCACGGTCATCTGCAACACTTTCCGGTGGAGAAAGTCAGCGGATTCGGTTGGCCACTCAAATTGGTTCGTCACTTATGGGTGTGCTGTATATTTTAGACGAGCCTTCCATTGGTCTGCACCAGAGGGACAATGACAAGCTGCTGATGACCCTTAAACGCCTGCGTGATATTGGTAATACACTGATTGTCGTGGAGCACGATGAGGATACCATGCGTGCGGCTGACTATATTGTGGATGTAGGTCCCGGTGCTGGCAGCCATGGAGGTCAGATCGTGGCCGCCGGTACATTGGAGGATATCATAAATACCCCCCAATCTATTACCGGCCAGTATCTGTCAGGAGCAAAGAAAATTCCGGTTCCCAGCAACAGACGTGAGGGAAACGGTCATGTGCTTTCAGTGCTCGGTGCGTCGGAAAACAATCTGAAGGATGTGGATGTTTCCATACCCCTGGGGACACTGACCTGCGTGACCGGTGTCTCCGGATCCGGAAAATCCAGCCTTGTGAATGAGGTGTTGAATAAGACACTGTTGAGCAAGCTGAATCACGCCCGGACACGGCCCGGTGCCTGCCGCTGTGTGGAGGGAATCGAGCATCTGGATAAGGTCATTGACATTGATCAAAGTCCCATTGGACGGACCCCCAGATCCAATCCTGCCACCTATACCGGTCTGTTTAGTGATATACGCGACCTGTTTGCTTCCACTGCTGATGCCAAGATGCGTGGTTATGGGCCGGGTCGATTCTCCTTCAATGTAAAAGGCGGCCGGTGTGAAGCTTGCAGCGGTGACGGACTTGTTAAAATTGAGATGCACTTCCTGGCGGATGTCTATGTTCCCTGTGAGGTTTGTCGCGGTCAGCGATACAACCGGGAAACGCTGGAAGTACAGTATAAAGGAAAAAATATTGCCCAGGTTCTGGATATGACAGCGGAAGAAGCGGTGGAGTTCTTTGAAAATCTGCCTAAAATCCACAGAAAAGCACAGACCCTTGTGGAGGTCGGACTGGGCTATGTCAAGCTGGGGCAATCCAGCACGACCCTTTCCGGCGGCGAAGCCCAGCGTGTTAAGCTGGCTACGGAGCTATCCAGAGTGTCCACAGGCAGAACGGTCTATATTTTGGATGAGCCTACTACCGGTTTGCACGCTGCAGATGTGCACAAACTGATTGATGTGCTGCAAAAGCTGGTGGATGCCGGAAATACGGTCCTTGTGATCGAGCACAATCTGGATATGATTAAATCTGCAGACTATATTATTGACCTGGGACCTGAGGGCGGCGATGAGGGCGGTTATGTGATTGCTCGGGGAACGCCGGAACAGGTAGCGGCGGAGAAAGGCAGTTATACAGGCAGATATTTAAAGGAATATCTGTAAAAAAGATCCGCCCCGGCTGCTTGGCCGGGGCGGAGGGGGATTATTCAAAAAATTCCGGGGGCAGGATATCAGAAAGCTCAGTCAGTACATGGTCGTAGCCACCGGAGTAATCCACAGGCAAAACGATAGGGGAGCGAAGCGGAGTGCTGCTATGTTTTGCGACGGGAATGGTCAGTGTAAAGCGCACAGTGTCCGCTTCGGGCTGGTCAAGCAAAAGGGTTCCGCCGTGAGCAGTTGCGGTATTTCTTGCAATCGTAATGCCCAGGCCGATGCCTGCATTGGAGTTTTGAATGTTGGGCTCCCACAAATAGTTATGAAACAGATTTGCGCTTACAGTCTGTTCTTCGATGTTGATCTGATTAGTGATAGAGAAACTGACCTTTCCTTTTCCTCGTTCCAAACTGGCATGAACAGCAGCGCCTTCCGCACCATACTTAAATGCGTTAGAGATCATATTTAAAATTGCGCGCTCAAGCATGTCATGGTTAATCAGGCAGTAAACGGCTTTGTTCAGCGGCGTATATTCCAGTGTCATACCGGCTTTGGCGGTGAGGGCCTGTGCTTTTTCGATAATTTCGTTAACAGTAGATGAAAGATCCCGGTTTTCAATATTGGACATGAGACCCTTGTTGCTGCTCGCCGCATCTGACATGTTGCATACGGCCCTGTGGATCTGGTGCAGATTGCGCACAAGCTGTAAAAGCTGTTGCTTGCAGTCGGGGGACAAGAGCGTTTCACTGCCTTCTTTGAGCATATCCGCATGGATCAGTGCGTTGGAAAGGGGTTCGCGCAAACCCTGGGAAGCCACTGCAAAAGCACGGAGTTCCGGGTTAATATACTGGGATTCCAGATAGAAAATGTCGCAGGTGTGGTTTCTTACAACAGACGCCTGATAGGTCATACCCTGTACAGATACGGTCAAGCACAGTCTTCCGGCGGTAAATTCCTTGTATTCCTGCTGACCGCTTGTGAGCAGGGGAAGAATCTCCAAACCGGTAGTAATTTGGCGTTGTACAGCGGCAATATTCGCCTGGGTAATCATTCCGTTTTCCACGATAAAAGCCGGACAGACGATCTGATCAAGCATCTGTGCGGCATCCGATTTCTGCTCCATAATGCACCTCCTTCAGGATAGCATGTGCAGTTTTTGAAATAATTTGCGTCGACAAATTTCGATGCTTTTTTCCTATTTTACTTAATCCAACGAAAAATAGCAAGAGAAAAAGCACAAGAGGTGAAAATATGTCAATACACAATGGACACAGACAGCGTATGAAGGACCGTTTTCTAAAAAACGGACTGGATACCCTCAATGAACACGAGATTTTGGAGGTATTGCTGTACTACTGCATTCCACGTTGTGATACAAATGAAATCGCCCACCGTCTTATCGACAGATTTGGTTCTTTAGTGCAGGTGGTTGAGGCTTCTCCCCGAGAATTGCAGAAAGTTCCGGGAGTTGGCAAGAATGCGGCAACCTTCCTGGCTTTGCTGAAGGAAACCCACAGACATCTCAATATCAGTCGGGCGAAAGAAAATCCGGTGCTCAACGATATCGAATCCTGCGGCAAATATCTTCAGAACTTCTTCGGTGGATTTCAAAATGAGGTTATCTTCTTGCTGTGCCTGGATTCTAAGGCCATGGTGATTGATTGCTTTAAAGTAGGTGAGGGTGGTGTTACTTCAGCCAATCTTTCCTTTCGCAAGATCATTGACATAGCCATAAATTCAAATGCGGCATCGGTTGTCCTTGCCCACAACCATCCCGGCGGTCTAGCAATACCCTCCCACGATGATGTGGCGACCACTAAGCGTCTTGCCAAGGCCCTGTACATGGCAGATGTGATCTTAATTGACCACATGATTGTGGCAGATCAGGACTACATATCCATGCGTTTGTCGGGAATCTATGATCCTGACGACATATCCATTGATGACTAAAGGAGATCTCGCCAATGAAGATCATCGTTTGTCTGGATGACCGCAACGGCATGCTCTTTAACCGCCGCAGACAAAGTAGCGACCAGGTTGTTTGTCAGAAAATTATAGAGCTTGCCAAAGATTCTCAATTGTGGATGAATATCTATTCCGGGAAGCTGTTCAGCTCTGAAAATATAAATATTGCAGAGGATTTTTTGGCCCAGGCACAGCCCGGGGATTATTGCTTTGTTGAAAATACGGATGTGTTTCCCTACAGGGAACAGGTTGAGGAAGTTTATGCGTTTCGTTGGAACCGGGTGTATCCGGCAGATACCCACTTTCCGGCGGTGTTTCTCGGTGGTGAGAAAGTAACAGTGACGGAGTTTCCGGGCAAATCACATCAGAAAATTACCTTGGAGGTGTACAGCGGATGAAAAAGTTTCTTGTTTTACTGTTGATTTCCATCCTGCTGACCACCGGCTGTTATTATGAAGTAGAAGGACAGCCGCAACATAGTGCTTCTGTTGCCAATGTGCCGGCTTTTTCCGGAGAAGATGCCTATGTGGTCATCGGTGACAATCAGCCGGAATTTACTGACGATGATATGACTACGGTATCCTATGAGTATTATTCTCCACTGGACAGACTGGGACGATGCGGCTACGCCATGGCATGTATTGGCACAGAGCTGATGCCGACGGAGGAACGGGGGAGCATCGGTCAGGTTAAGCCTTCGGGATGGCAGACGGTAAAATATGATTTTGTCGATGGAAAATATCTTTATAACCGTTGCCATTTGATCGGATTCCAGTTATCTGGGGAAAATGCCAATGAGCAAAATTTGATTACTGGCACCAGGTATATGAACGTGGAGGGAATGCTGCCCTTTGAAAACATGATCGCTGACTATGTAATGGAAACAGGAAACCATGTTTTGTACCGTGTGACACCTATATATGACGGAGATAATCTGGTTGCAAGAGGTGTGCAGATGGAGGCACTGTCTGTTGAAGATGGGGGAGAAGGTATCTGTTTCCATATTTATGCCTATAATAACCAACCGGGTGTAACCATTGACTATGCAGATGGCAGCAGTTGTGCGGTAAATGACGAGACAGGTGAGAGCCAAATTGCCTATGTTATTAATATCAGCTCCGGAAAGTTCCATCTTTCCACCTGTGGGCAAGCAGATGCCATTCTGCCGGATAACCGCAAAGAATTTACAGGTGACCGAAAGGAACTGCTGGCGCAAGACTATCAACCTGCCGGTTGCTGTAAGCCTTAAATTTTGATTCTGTAATGAAGGGAAGTGTCTGTATGGACCGATTCCAGCTAATTTCCGAATATAAGCCCTCCGGCGACCAACCGGAGGCAATTGAAGGGCTTGTCAACGGCGTGAACTGGGGTCTGCGTGAGCAGACACTTTTGGGTGTTACCGGTTCCGGAAAGACTTTTACCATGGCTTCTGTGATTGAAAAACTCAACAGACCGACCCTGGTGCTTGCGCATAATAAGACCTTGGCAGCCCAGCTATGTTCTGAGTTCCGTGAGTTCTTTCCCAATAATGCGGTGGAGTATTTTATCTCTTACTACGATTACTACCAGCCGGAGGCCTATATCGCCCATACAGACACCTATATTGAAAAGGATTCTTCTGTCAATGAGGAGATCGACCGGCTGCGTCACAGCGCCACCTCTGCGCTGTTTGAGCGCCGGGACGTAATCGTAGTATCCTCCGTTAGCTGTTTATACGGATTGGGTGACCCCATTGACTACCGCAGCATGGTCATTTCCCTGCGTGTTGGACAGCAGCGGCCTTTGGATGAGATTTTGCGAAAACTGACTGAGATTCGTTATGAGCGAAATGATATCGATTTCTCCCGTAACAAATTTCGTGTTCGTGGCGATACTTTGGAGGTTTATCCGGCTTATTGGACAGGCCGGGCGATCCGGGTAGAATTCTTTGGTGATGAGATAGACCGGATTTCAGAGATCAATGCGGTGTCCGGTATGGTGGAGCGTTATATTGACCATGTAGCAATTTATCCTGCCAGCCATTATGTGGCCTCCCGGGAGAAACTGGATAGGGCTATGGAGGAAATTCGCCGGGAATGTGATGAACAGGTAGCCTGGTTCCGGGCACACGATAAACTTTTGGAGGCCCAGCGCATTGCACAGCGGACCAATTATGACCTTGAAATGCTGACCGAGATCGGTTTCTGCACCGGTATCGAAAATTATTCCCGCGTGATACAGGGCAGAGCACCGGGTACACCGCCCACCACACTTTTGGACTATTTCCCCGATGACTTTCTTCTGTTCGTAGATGAAAGCCATGTGACACTACCCCAATGCAGGGCTATGTACGCAGGTGACCGCAGCCGCAAAGATGCACTGGTCAACTACGGTTTCCGGTTGCCCTCGGCATACGATAACCGTCCGCTGAATTTTGAGGAGTTTGACAGCAAGCTGAATCAGGTCATCTATGTTTCTGCCACACCTGCTGAATATGAGCGCACCAGATCCGGTCAGACGGTAGAGCAGGTGATTCGGCCCACCGGATTGCTGGATCCGGTTGTGGAGGTCCGGCCCATCGAGGGACAGATCGACGATTTGATCGGGCAGATCAACGAAAGAAGCGCCCGTGATGAGCGAGTATTGGTGACAACACTGACAAAGAAAATGGCGGAGGATCTGACGGTCTACCTGCAAAAAGCCGGTATTCGTGTGCGCTATATGCATTCCGATATCGGTGCCATGGAGCGCATGGAGATCATCCGTGATTTGCGTATGGCAAAATTTGATGTTCTCATCGGAATCAATCTGCTCCGTGAGGGATTGGACTTGCCGGAGGTAAGCCTGGTGGCAATACTCGATGCGGACAAAGAGGGCTTCCTGAGGTCTGAGACCAGTCTGATTCAGACCATTGGCCGGGCTGCCCGTAATGCAGAGGGTCTTGTGATCATGTATGCAGATCATATCACCCCTTCCATGCGCGCTGCCATTGACGAAACAAAGCGCCGCAGACAAATCCAAGATGCCTATAACCATGCCAATGGAATCGTTCCAAAGACCATTATCAAGTCTGTTCGGGATTTGATCGAAATTTCCTCGCCCACGGCGGAACGTAAGGGACGCACCGGTGTGAAGATGACAAAGGCAGAAAAGGAAAAAGAAATCGCCCGCCTGGAAAAGCAGATGAAGGAAGCAGCAAAAATGATGGAGTACGAATATGCCGCTATTCTGCGTGATCAGATTATTGAACTTCGGGGGAAATAATGAAATAACAGGCTGAGATACTTAATGATCTCAGCCTGCTTTTGTTTTTTCGGATCCGTCTAGTGGGACGGCAGTGATTGTTGCTATGCAGGAACGTCCCCACGGGAGGCATCGAGTGTTGCGGCAGCATCAAATAGACCGTCAAACCATGCTGCGTGATGGACCAGGTTGGAGCCTGTGACAAGAAGCCTGCCTTGACGAATATAGCCGTCACCGGAATAGAACCAGCCCCCTTCGCCATTGCTCAGACCCAGATAGTGGGTGAAGCCGTGGGATTGCAGCACCTGGAATTTGTCACCGGAGTAGGGACGCGACGGGGTGTTGATATCGTTGTTCTGTGCAAAGACCAAGATATCTGTAGCTGCCAAAGCAGAACTGACAGGTGTTACCTCGTCTGTCCATTTGGTGAGATCTGCTTGAATCTGTTCGGCGGTGAAGTTGCCATAGGGCTCGTTTCCGTAGGTGTAGCAAGCGAGCTCGTAGCCCATAGCTTCCAGTCTGTCAACAATGTATCCGGCATCTGTAAGCTGCTGTGCGTAAGTTTCTTGCCCAAGACGCTCAGCCGCTGCCGGATTGGTTCTGTAACCCAGTATTCCGTCATAGCCGGTAACTGCAATTACGGCTCTTGCGCCCTTGTAAGAGAAGTCCGGATGTGTCTCGATAAATGATTCTAAAATGGGGACGATATCGTAGGGGCCGATGACAGTTTGTCCGTCGGGTGTAATGTATTCGCAGGTAATGTTGCCGTTGGCGTCCTCCATAAGCCTGCTGGCAAAGCCGGCACCGCCTTTGTCCGGCAGGCCGTCGCCATTGCCGTCCAGCATATAGGTGTAGTAGTTTACGTTGGTTTCTGTAAGAACCATTGGCTTTTTCCCAGCAGGGAGGTAGAGTTCTTTGTTTTCAGTGCCGGTTGTAATATCCTCTAAGCTTACAAGAATGTAATCGTTTTCATATAACTGCTGCAGAATGCTTTGGAACTCACTAACGGTAATAAAATTACGGTTATAGGATGTGCCGTAGACTGGATCTGCAAGGGCTCGGGCAGGGTCCGCAATCAGAGGGTGGAAGGAAAGATTGGGGATATTTCCGATATCCTCCCATAAAACAAGTGCATCATAAGCAGACGTGTATGCATTATATTTTTCTTGCAGCGCGGGAAAATCTGCCATGTTCCCGGAGAAGGTCTCTAATTGTGCAAGTGCGCCTTCATAGTCAAAGTGTGTGGCCAGAACCGCAGTATCTGCCAGAAGCTGTTCCGCTTCCTCTGTCAGCCGATCCAGCTCCGCCTGGGCAGCGATGGAGGCCTCCCGTGATAGCTGAATGTTGTACTGTATGCGCTGAACACCACGAACCATGGCACTAATCAAAAAGATCAGTACCATCAGTGCTGTGGCACAGCCGATGATAATGGGAAGATATATTTCTTTAAACATGCGTTTTTGGATTTTTTTGCTGTTTTTGGAGTTAGGATTGCTGTGCCTCTCCATGGATATACCGCCTTTCGCATGATAATTTGTGATTTTATTATATCCCTGACACTGGGAAAAAGCAAGGGTGTTGATTGACCGGTACTTGAAATTTTAATGCAATTGGTTTATCATAAAGCCAATATCAGCCAAGGAGACATCTATGGAAAAAATCACAAGCTTTACAATCGATCACATTAAGCTGCAGCCAGGTTTATATGTATCCAGAGTGGATAAGGTCGGCGACGAGAGTGTAACGACCTTTGATCTGCGGCTGACTTCCCCCAATGACGAACCGGTGATGAATACGGCGGAGGTACACACCATTGAGCATTTGGCAGCTACTTATCTTCGCAACGAACCCCAATGGAAAAGCAAGGTTCTGTACTTTGGGCCTATGGGTTGCCGAACTGGCTTTTACCTGTTGCTGGCAGGCGCTCTGAATGCTCGTGATGTGCTGCCTCTGGTAACAGCCTGCTTTCGGTTCATTGGGGAATTTACCGGTGATGTACCCGGTGCCAGTCCGAAGGACTGCGGCAATTATCTGGATATGAACCTGCCTATGGCGAAATATTGGGCAAACCGCTACTGTTCAATTTTGGAAAATATTGACAATTCACGCCTTGTGTATCCCCAATAGGAGAATGTACAGATGAAAAAACTTGGAATTATTGGCGCAATGACCGTTGAGGTGGAAAGTCTGAAAAGTCAGTTATCAGAACTGGTGGTGACGGAACATGCCGGAATATCCTTCTACGCAGGAAAACTGGAGGGGCTGCCTGCGGTTGTGGCTCAGTGCGGCGTAGGAAAAGTAAATGCCGCCATGTGCGTGCAGATCATGTGTGACTGCTTCGATGTGACCCATATCGTCAATACCGGCGTTGCCGGCTCATTGTGTGCACAGTTGGATATCGGTGACTTTGTCATCAGCCGGGATGCTATGTATCACGATTTTGATTGCCATGTTCTGAATCCGGACTATCCTGTGGGACAAGTGCCGGGAATGGCTGTCCATGCGTATCCTGCAGACGAAATGCTAATAAATTATGCCTTTGCCGCGGCCCAACTGGTGCATAAGGGACATGCCCATATTGGCAGAGTAGCCAGCGGTGACCAGTTTGTATGTGACAGTGCTGTGAAGCAGACAATCATTGACAATACAGGAGCGCTTTGTACGGAAATGGAGGGAGCGGCGATTGCCCATGCAGCATGGCGCAACAGTGTGCCTTTTGTGGTGATACGTGCCATCTCCGACAAAGCAGACAACTCTGCGGAAATGGATTATCCCACTTTTGAGGCAATTGCGGCGAAGCGCTGCGCTGCCGTGACACTGGAACTGGCTAAACAGCTGAATAACGAAATATGGCAATAACATTAGAAGCAGGAGCGTTACGCCCCTGCTTCTAATGTTTGATGTGCGGTGTCATTAAGCAGATTGTATTGCTGATCAGCAGAAAACTCCATGCGGTAGGGAAGGCCTTCCATCGTGTAAATTCCTACGTATTGAAATCCGGAATTTACAGGCAGTCCTGTCTTTTTCTGTATGGTTAAATAGCAGGTGGTATTTGCCGTGTAATCCTCTGCATGCTCACGGAGTATTTGCGTATTCTGGTAGAGAGTGGCGCAGGCTTCATCACCAAGCAAAGCACCGAAGACCTCGTTTGCTGTAAATTCTATGCGATAGCTGTCAATATCCTCTACTATGGTTGCTGCTTGAATATATTGAGGCAATATGATCGTTCCTACCAAAATATCTTGACAGTGGGTTTGGATCGATTCCGTATCCGGCTGGGTGTTGGGTTGTTCAACGCCGTCGACTATCGTTTTCAGAATGCCGTCTTTGTACAGTTCCTCTTTTGTCAGTGTGGAGCCTGCACCGATATTTCCGGTATTGTCCAACGTGATCTGTGTTTCTGTTAGGGATGACCAGGTGTCGGCCCTCACAGCATTCAGTGTAATGGTTTGATTGCGCAAATCCCCAAAGGCCTGGCTGTGGATTCGGTCTTGATATTGGGAAGTTATGCTCTGCGCTTCCAACAGGTAGCCGCAGGCGATTTCCAACATCTTGGGGATATCGGGATCGTCTATGGGAGTAAAAGGTCCCCCCGGAGGGGAAATGATGGTATCTTCCCATGGTTTTAACGCTACAGTTACGGACAAGAAGACGTTAGCGCCGTCTTCTGTGTATGTAGCGCTATATACGGTTTTTTCCAATTGACCGGTTCGGCTGATTGTAACGGTTGCGCCGGAGGAAGCAAAGTCCATGCTGTCAGTATTGATCCAGGATTCCGGGGCAGATCCCTGTTCCAATAAGATCACATAGGATCCGTTCTGCTCATATCCTGTGATATTGCCGTAAAGGCTTGGCGTGGCAGCAACAGCAGGAATGTGGCGCGCTAAATAGGCTGCTTTTGAAAGCGCACTGGTGAAGCGTGTGTTTTCTACAGTGAAATAACCCATGCCGTTAGCAAAGGTTTCGCAAAGGGAAACAGCATGCGCGCCGGCTTTCAAGGTTTCATTTACGCTACCTTGGAAATCAGCTGTGTGCAGTTGTGTAAATGTGATCTGTTGCTGGCTTTCCAGATGAAAGGTTTCGTTGCCGATAACCTGTTCCTTTGTCTGCGTCACGGTGTAGGCAAGGTTTTCAGATGATTGAACTTTTGCTATGGCATCGGTATAGATCTGTGCGGCATTTTCAATGGGTTTTTGTCTGCCGCCTGAAAAGAGGGCAGTGCAGAGCAGTCCAATCACAACAGCCAGGACAGCACCGGTCAATCCGGCACCGGAAATTATGAGACTTTTGCGTTTCTTCATGGCCGCCTCCTTATGCAATAGTTACATAGATATTTTATCAGTGGAGTGTAAACCTGTCAAGAAACACAAATCGATATTTTTGGTATGAATCGCTTGATTTTCCCTGTGTGTTATGCTACAATTATCTGCAGTTAGTCGAAGGATAGCGAACTATGAGAGCAATCCGACGGCACGCCGGAAGAAACAACTGTTTATTTAAGAAAGGAAATGAATTATGAGCAAGAAGATTACCGTTATCGGCGCCGGCAATGTTGGCGCAACAATCGCTTACACATTGTCCCTGGGAAGCATTGCTTCTGAGATCGTGTTGATTGATATCAACAAGGAGAAGGTGGAAGGCGAGGTTATGGATATTGTTCAGGGTACCAGCTTCCGTGAGCCGATCAGTGTGATCGCAGGCGATTACGAGGACGCAAAGGGTTCTGATATTGTGGTTATTACCTCCGGTATCGGCAGAAAGCCCGGTCAAACCCGTATTGAATTGGCACAGACCAATGTGAACATTCTGAAGCAAATCACACCCAAAATTGTAGCTGCCGCTCCGAACGCACTGTATGTTCTTGTCAGTAACCCTGTTGACATACTGACCTACGTGTTTACTAAGATCTCCGGCCTGCCTGAAAGCCAGATCATCGGTTCCGGTACCATTCTGGATACCGCCAGACTTCGTTATGATCTTTCCCACCACTATAAGGTTGCACAGAAAAATATTCATGCTTATGTTTACGGTGAGCATGGCGACACCTCTTTCATTCCCTGGTCTTTGGCAGATGTCTCCGGCTGTGGCCTGTCTGAGTATGAAGATATGATGATTAAGATGGGCGTTGTGGACAGCCGACTGGATCCTGAAGCAACTCTGAAGTACGTGCAGAAATCCGGCGGCGAGATTATCGCTAAGAAGGGCGCAACCTTCTATGCTGTTTCCGCTTCTGTCAATAAGATTCTGGCTGCATTGGATGCTGCCTACGACAGTGTTGCTACTGTTTCTTCCATGATGCACGGTGAATACGGCATTGAGGATGTTTGTATCAGCACAATGACCATCATTGGACCCAACGGCGTTAAGGGCAAGGTTCCCGTTGACCTGACCTATGATGAGCAGATCAAGCTGCGTGCCAGCGCTGACGCATTGAAGGATGTCATCAATAGTTTGGAGATTTAAAGGATGAGTGAAATAAAATTCAGTTATTATCCTGGTTGCACGCTTCGTAATAAGGCGAAGGACCTGGATCTTTACGCCAGAAAAAGCGCAGAGGCTCTGGGTTTTACGCTGGAAGAACTGGAGGATTGGCAGTGCTGCGGTGGTGTATACCCTCTTGGCAGTGATGAGATCGCCAGCAAGCTTCCGTCTGTGCGTGCACTGAATAGAGCAAAGGAAAAGGGACAGGATTTGGTGGCGGTGTGTTCTGCCTGTTACCATGTTCTTAAGCGCGTCAATGATGATATGGCCAATGTGGCTGACATTCAGATCCGTGCCAATAATTACATGGAGTTGGATGAGCCCTATAAGGGCGAAACCCAGGTGCTGCACTTCCTGGAGGTTCTGCGTGACCGTGTCGGTTTCGACGAGCTGAAAAAGAAGGTGGTCAACCCTCTGACCGGAAGAAAGATCGGTGCCTATTACGGCTGCCTGCTTCTGCGTCCCAGTGCGGTATTGGCCTTTGATGATCCGGAAGACCCCACCATTTTGGAGGACTTCATCCGGGCGTTGGGCGCTGAGCCTGTAGTTTATCCTTACCGTAACGAGTGCTGCGGCGGCTACATAAGCATTAAGGAAAAGGAACTGTCCCAGACCATGTGCGACCGGATCGCCGAAAGCGCTGCCGGTTTTGAGGCAGAATGCCTGGTCACAGCTTGCCCTCTTTGTAAGTATAATCTCAATCAGTCCGGTAAGCTGCCGGTTGTCTACTTCACAGAGCTTCTTGCGGAAGCGCTGGGTGTAAAGGAGGCGGAGTAATGAACACAGTTGAGCAAATTAAGGATATCAGCGGTGTCAATCCTCTTAAATGCATGAAATGCGGTAAGTGCTCTGCTTCCTGTCCCTCTTTTAACGAGATGGATATCAAGCCCCACCAGTTTGTCAGCTATGTGATAAACGATGATGTGGAAGCTCTGGCAAATTCCAGATCTGCTTGGAAGTGCCTGAGTTGCTTTGCCTGTATTGAGCGTTGCCCCCGGAACGTGCACCCCGGCAAGTTGATCGATGCTGCACGTCAAATACTGATCCGGCAGCGCGGGCAGGAGGGCCTTTCTCCCAATGAGATTCCGGCACTTTTGGATGAGGAAACGCCCCAGCAGCTGCTGATGAGTGCTTTCAGAAAGTATCGGAGGTAAGACATGCGCAGAATAGGAGTATTTGTCTGTCATTGCGGCAGTAATATTGCAGCAACGGTAGATGTTAAAAAAGTTGTAGAATTGGCCTTGCAGGAGCAGGGTGTCGTCCATGCGGAGGACTACCCCTACATGTGTTCCGAGGCAGGTCAGTCCCGGATTGCCGAGGCAATTAAGGAAAAGAATTTGTCCGGCATCGTGGTCTGTTCCTGTTCCCCCCGTATGCATGAGGCCACTTTCCGCAAGTGTGCTGAGCACTGCGGCCTGAATCCTTACTTGGTAGAGATTGCCAACATCCGTGAGCACTGCTCCTGGATTCACAAAGACATGGCTGAGGCTACAGAGAAGGCCGTGATTCTTATGCGCGCCGCTGTTGCCAAGGTGCACTTGAATGCACCGCTGGAGGCAGGGGAGAGCGCTGTTACCAAGCGCGCGCTGGTCATCGGTGGCGGTATTGCCGGTATCCAGACGGCAATTGATATTGCCGATGCCGGTTACAAGGTGGATATCGTGGAGAAGACCCCCTCCATTGGCGGCAGAATGAGCCAGCTGGACAAGACCTTCCCCACTCTGGATTGCTCTGCCTGTATTTTGACGCCGAAAATGGTGGAAGCGGCATCCCATGAGAATATCACCATCCATACATATAGCGAAGTGGAGAAGGTATCCGGCTTTGTGGGCAACTTTACAGTGGATATCCGCAAGAAGGCCCGCTATGTCAATATGGACAAGTGTACCGGCTGCGGTGTCTGCCAGGAGAAATGTCCATCCAAGAAGCCTTTGAACGAGTTTAACCGGGGCCTGAACACCCGGACAGCTATCTACACGCCCTTTGCCCAGGCTATTCCCAATGTTCCTGTTATTGATCCCACAAGCTGCATTAAACTCAATACTGGTAAGTGCGGCGTCTGTGAGAAATTCTGTCAGGCTGGTGCTATTGACTACACCCAAAAAGACGAGATCATTACAGAGAATTATGGTGCCATCGTAGTGGCTACTGGCTTTGATACCATTAAGCTGGACCAGTACGGGGAGTATGCCTATAACGAGAGCAAAGATGTGATCACATCTTTGGAGCTGGAGCGCATTATGAATGCAGCCGGTCCTACCAAGGGCCATCTGGAGCGCCTGTCTGACGGCAAAGCGCCGAAGGAGATCGTATTCATTCAGTGCGTGGGAAGCCGCTGCTCCGATAACCGGGGCAAGCCCTACTGCTCCAAGATCTGCTGTATGTATACAGCAAAGCATGCCATGCTGATTCGGGACAAATACCCGGATACCAATGTGACGGTGTTCTACATTGATGTCCGTACCCCTGGCAAGAACTTTGATGAGTTCTACCGCCGTGCTGTTGAAGACTACGGTGTTAACTATGTGAAGGGCCAGGTTGGCAAGGTTGCGCCCCAGCCCGACGGCAGCCTGCTTGTCCACGGTGTTGACCTTCTGGAAAACAAGCAGATCTTGAAGAAGGCAGATATGGTGGTTCTGGCAACTGCCATCGAACCCAACCCCGATGTGCGCAAAATCGCAACTATGCTGACTGCCTCCATTGACACCAATAACTTCCTGACTGAGGCACACCCCAAGCTCCGCCCTGTGGAGTCTCCTACTGCCGGTGTGTTCCTGTCCGGTGTGTGTCAGGGTCCCAAGGATATTCCTGAGACGGTTGCCCAGGCCGGCGCTGCTGCTGTTAAGGTTATCGGTCTGCTGGCAAAGGATAAGCTCAAGACCAATCCCTGTACAGCCAGAGCTGACGAATTGCGTTGCAACGGCTGTTCTCAGTGCGCCAATGTATGTCCCTATGGCGCAATCTCTTATGAGGTTCGTCAGGTCAACGATCACGGCATCCGTGAAGACCGCCGGATCGCAGTTGTGAATACTGCTCTTTGTCAGGGCTGCGGTGCTTGTACCGTAACCTGTCCCAGCGGCGCTATGGACCTGCAAGGCTTCTCCAACAGACAAATCATTGCGGAGGTGGATGCAATATGCCGGTAAATAATGAAAACTGGAAACCCACCATCGTGGCGTTCTGCTGCAACTGGTGCAGCTATGCAGGTGCGGACCTGGCTGGATCCAGCCGTCTTGCTTATCCCGCCAATGTGAAAATCATTAAGGTACCTTGCTCCTGCCGTGTTAACCCCATGTTCATCCTTCGGGCCTTTGAAAAGGGTGCCGATGGCGTAATCATGTGTGGCTGCCACCCTGGTGACTGCCACTACTCCACCGGTAACTACTATGCCCGTCGGCGTATGACTCTGCTGTTCTCCATGCTGGATTACCTGGGTGTGGAAGACGGCAGAACCAGAGTGGAATGGGTATCTGCGGCTGAGGGCGTGAAGTTCTCCGAAACTATGAACAGCTTTGCAAAGAAGATCAGCGAACTTGGACCGAGCGTCAGATTGGGGGATTTGAGATGCAAGAATTGATTACAAGAGCAAAATCCCTGCTGGAGGCCGGTGAGGTCAAGCGTGTTCTTGGCTGGAAGAAGGGCGAAAATGCCTGGGATGCAGAGCCTGCCTTCTTTGAAAGTGCGGAAGACCTGGATGCATTTGTGTACAACGGCTTCTGCGGCGCAAATCTGAGCAAGTACATGATCGAGGCGGGGAAGAAGGAAGGCAAGACTCTTGTCTTTTTGAAGCCTTGCGACAGCTATAGCTACAATCAGCTGCTCCGGGAACACCGGGTAGACCGGGAGAAGGCCTACATAATCGGCGTTGGCTGCAAGGGCAAGCTTTCTGTTAATCGCATTCCCTTTGACGGTATTCTCCGTGTTGACGGTGCAGATTATCCCGATGCTGCCGAGACATTGACTGTGGATACGTTGTATGGAACCGAGAAGATCGCGTACAAGGATGCCATGCTGGAGCGTTGCCATGTCTGCAAGGGTAAAGAGCATGTTGTATATGATGAGCTGCTGGGCGAAAGCTGCGACACAGTGGATGCTGAGCGCTTTGCCGAAATTGAACGGATCGAGGCTATGAGCCCTGAGGAGAAGTTTGCTTTCTTCCAGAGTGAGCTGAGCAAGTGCATTCGCTGCAATGCCTGCAGAAATGTTTGCCCGGCCTGCTCCTGTAGAAAATGCGTTTTTGACAGCACTGCTTTTGATTCTGCACAGAAGGCGAACACCACTTCCTTTGAGGAGAAGATGTTCCATATCATCCGTGCCTTCCATGTGGCAGGCCGCTGCACCGATTGCGGCGAGTGCAGCCGTGTATGTCCCCAGGGCATTCCTCTGCATTTGTTTAATCGTAAGTTTATTAAGGATATCAATGCTCTGTATGGCGAGTATCAGGCCGGTAGTGACTTGGAGACCAAGGCACCGTTGACCAACTTTACTACCGACGATGCAGAGCCCGGCGTAGGCAGGGGGTAATGGATATGTATAGAATTCAAAGATCCGAGCTGCCTAAGCTCTACGCGGCCATTGCTGCGAAAAACGACCTGTTCCTGCCTGTAAAAACCGCAGGCAAGACCAACTATGCTCTGTGGAATGAGACAGCGCAGGTGGACATTGAGACGCTTAAGACGGTAAAGTCTCCTAAGGATGCATTCTTCCCCCAGAGCGAGAATCTCTACACCTGTGACAAGGAAGATGGCAAGACTACCATCACTCCCGAAGCGCGCTGCGATGCACCGTTTGTGGTATTTGGCATCAAAGCCTGTGATGTTCGGGGTATTGCTGTGCTGGATAAGGTGTTCCTCAGCGAGCCTGTTGACAGTTATTATGCTGCCCGCAGAGACCACGGAATTATCGTTTCCCTTGCCTGCAGCCGTCCTGAGACATCCTGTTTCTGCGGCGCTTTCGGTATTGACTGTGCAGCACCCGAGGGTGATGTTGCCACTTGGTTGGCAGGGGAGTACCTCTACTGGCAACCCCAGTCTGAAAAGGGTGAGGCACTGACTGCTGAGGTTGCTGCATTGCTGGAAAACTGCGATGAAGCGGCTGTAGAGGCAGAAAAGAATGCTATCCGCGCTATTTGCGACAAGCTGCCCTTGAAGGACTTGGATCTTTCTGCATGGGGCGCCGATGCAGCTGATAAGAACTTTGATTCGCCTTTGTGGGAGCAGATGTATCAGCCCTGTCTGGCCTGCGGCACTTGTACCTTTGTATGTCCCACTTGCCAGTGCTATGATATTAAGGATTATAATACCGGCAACGGTGTACAGCGCTTCCGCTGCTGGGACAGCTGTATGTACTCCGATTTCACCATGATGGCCCACGGCAACAACCGTAACAGCCAGATGCAGCGTTTCCGCCAGCGGTTCATGCACAAGCTGGCCTATTTCCCGGCAAATAATGACGGTATGTTCTCATGCGTTGGTTGCGGACGCTGTGTTGACAGATGTCCTTCCAATCTGAACATTGTTAAAGTGATCAAAGCCTTTGGAAAGGAGGGAAAGTGATGTCCGAACCGATGCACGAATGTAAGTGTAACCCCGGTTATATGCGTGATACGCTGGTTCCTATGGTGGGAATCATTACGGATATCCGGGAAGAAACCCCGGATGTAAAGACCTTCCGCGTCAACGCACCCGGCGGCGGTAAGCTTTTTGAACATATGCCTGGCCAGTGCGCAATGGTTTGTGTACCTGGTGTCAGTGAGGCAATGTTCTCTATTACATCCTCTCCTACAAATAAGGAGTATCAGGAGTTTTCCATCAAGCGCTGCGGCGATCTGACTGACAGACTCCACAGCCTGCAGGTCGGTGACGAGGTGCTGGTCAGAGGTCCTTACGGTAACCACTTCCCTGTGGAAACGGAGCTGAAGGGTAAGAACCTGCTGTTTATTGCCGGTGGTATCGGTCTTGCGCCCCTGCGCAGCGTGATCAATTATGTACTTGACAACCGGGAGAATTACGGCACCGTAGATATTCTTTACGGTTCCCGTTCTGCCGACGATCTTGTCCGGCGCGATGAACTGGAAAACGTTTGGGCAAAGACCCCCGGTGTCAATGTGTACATGACCATCGACCGCCCCCAGGAGGGCTGGGAAGGCCATGTTGGCTTTGTTCCTGCCTACCTGGAGGAAGTGGGCTTCGACACCAACAAGGTGGCATTGTTGTGCGGTCCTCCCATTATGATTAAATTCTGCCTGCAGGCGCTGGAAAAGCTGGGCTTTTCCAAGGAGCAGGTGTATACCACTTTGGAGCTGCGCATGAAGTGCGGCGTAGGTAAGTGTGGCCGCTGCAATATCGGCACAAAGTACGTCTGCAAGGACGGACCTGTGTTCCGGTTTGATCAGGTCGACGCCATGCCCAACGAATATTAAGGAGGACCGAACTAATATGGAAAATATGGTCAATGTCTATTTTTTCGGAAAGAAATATTCCGTCCCTGGTGAACTGACGATTATGACCGCCATGGAGTATGCCGGTTACACACTTACCAGAGGCTGTGGCTGCCGTCACGGCTTCTGCGGCGCCTGTGCAACCATTTACCGTATTAAGGGCAAGAATGAACTCAAGACCTGTCTGGCCTGCCAGACCCAGGTCCAGGAGGGTATGTACGTAGCCTCAATTCCGTTCTTCCCCACGGATAAGCGGACCTACTCCATTGAGGAGCTGAAGGCAGATCAGAGGGTTATGATGGAACTGTATCCTGAGATCTATGCCTGTATCGGTTGTAATGCCTGTACTAAGGCATGTACACAGAGCCTGAACGTTATGCAGTACATAGCCTATGCCCAGCGGGGCGAGTTTGAAAAGTGTGCTGAGGAGTCCTTTGACTGCGTTAGCTGCGGTTGCTGCTCTGTACGCTGTCCTGCTGGTATCAGCCACCCCATGGTGGGTCTGCTGGCCCGCCGTCTTGTCGGTAAGTACGTAGCGCCCAAGTCCGAGCATCTGGAAAACCGTGTAACGGAGATCAATAAGGGTGCATTTGATGAGTTGATTGAGGCCATTATGCAGAAGCCCATCACTGAGATGCAGGAACTGTATAATAACCGCGACATCGAAAAGTAAGGAGGGAGCGCCATGTTTACACCGGAAATGCTGGAATCCATTAAGAAAGTGGAAGCCACCCGTGCCGAGAGAATGGGCATGGAACCCCGCCGTATGACCGCGGAGGAAAAGACTGAGCTGTTAAAGGCATACCATCCCGATTATCGGGAGGATGGTTTTAAGGAGATCAAGATTGGCCCTAACAAGGGACAGAAGGCCCCTGTAGAGCTGACGAATCTGCTGCACTCTAATTCCCGTCTTTTGAACGAGAATGTGGACCTTACCAAGATCGACTATGATGTGGATGTGTTGGTCATCGGCGGCGGCGGAGCCGGTACTTCTGCGGCAATTGAGGCCCATGAAGCCGGTGCCAATGTTATGATCGTTACCAAGCTGCGGATTGGTGATGCCAACACTATGATGGCAGAAGGCGGTATTCAGGCTGCCGACAAGGAGAACGACTCTCCTGTTCAGCACTATCTGGATGCCTTTGGCGGCGGCCACTTTGCTGCCCGGCCCGAGCTGCTGCGCCGTCTGGTCATGGAAGCACCGGATGCTATTCGTTGGCTCAACGACCTGGGTGTTATGTTCGATAAGGATGAGGACGGCCGCATGGTCACTACCCACGGCGGCGGTACTTCCCGTAAGCGTATGCATGCCTGTAAGGACTACTCCGGCGCTGAGATCATGCGCACTGTCCGTGATGAGGCCATTAACCGCCAGATTCCTGTGGTGGAGTTCACCTCTGCAGTGGAGCTGATCAAGGACGATAAGGGTCAAGTTGCAGGTGCTGTCCTGTTGAATATGGAAACCGGGGATTACCTGGTGGCAAGAGCCAAGACGGTGATCATCGCCACCGGCGGTGCAGGACGTCTGCACTATCAGAATTTCCCCACCTCCAACCACTACGGCGCAACTGCCGACGGCCTTATTTTGGGCTACCGTGCCGGCGCACCGCTGCTGTATCAGGACACCATCCAGTACCATCCCACCGGCGTTGCCTATCCTTCTCAGATCTTCGGCGCACTGGTCACCGAGAAGGTCCGCTCCATCGGCGCCATGCTGGTCAATAAAGATGGTGTGGCCTACGCACATCCGCTGGAAACGAGAGATGTTTCCGCATCCGCCATCATTCGTGAATGTGCCAACGGCAATGGTGTGGATACCCCTCTGGGCAGCGGCGTTTGGCTGGATACGCCCATGATCGAGATGATCCACGGCGAGGGTACCATTGAAAAGCGCATCCCTGCCATGCTGCGTATGTACATGAACTACGGCATCGATATGAGAAAAGTCCCCATTTTGGTGTATCCCACTCTGCACTACCAAAACGGTGGCCTGGAGATCGGTGGCGACGGCTTTACCAAGGCCATTCCTAACCTGCTGGTTGCTGGTGAGGCCGTCGGCGGTATCCACGGCCGGAATCGTCTGATGGGCAACAGCCTGCTGGACATCATTGTCTTTGGTAGAAATGCCGGTAAGGCTGCTGCAGCCCGTGCAAAGGAGATCGTGCTGGGTGAGATGAACCTGGATCATGTGAAGGCCTATGCTGAGGAGCTGGATGCTGCCGGTGTGCAGCAGGAGGGAGTTTCTCCGCTGCTGCTGCCTAAATATGCCCGTCACGAGCGTTAATGAAATTTAAGACTGCAGGGCAGGGGAACACCCCTGCCTTACAGCCGTCTTAAGGAGATGTACTTTAATAATGGAATGGATTTCTGATTTGATCGGTTTAGGGCAGACACCTGTTGTGCTGCTGTGTGTTTTCTTGATTTGTTTGGTTGGTTATGGAATTGGAGCTATTAAGGTAAAAGGTCTGAATCTCGGTACGGCAGGCGTATTCCTGTTTGCACTGTTATTTGGTTATCTTTGCACCCTTCCTTTTTTACAGAATATTCCTGTGCTGCAGAAGTTCTATATGGCGGACGCGGCTGATGCTAAGATTACAAGTTTCAAGTTTATTTCCAATATCGGTTTGGTTTTGTTTGTTACATCTGTAGGCTCTATTGCAGGTCCTAAGTTTTTCCGAAACCTAAAGGTAAACGCAAAGTCCTATGTTCCCATGGGTGCATTCATTATTGTAATTGGCGCTTTGGTAACTGTTTTGTTTGCGATGATTCCCGGTATCGGCGCAGCATATTCCACCGGTATTCTATCCGGTGCGCTTACCTCCACACCTGCTTTTTCTGCTGCCCAAGGTGCAGTAGAGGCACTGGCTCCGGAACAGCTGGGTCTGGTTTCGTTGGGTCATGCGGTAGCATATCCCTTCGGTGTAATTGGCGTGGTTTTGTTTGTGCAGATCATGCCGAGAATTTTGAAAGCGGATATGGCTGAGGAACGTGTGCTGATTGGTAGCACATCTACCGAGGAAGCCGATTCCCAAAAGAAGAAGAATAAGAAGTACTTTGCTTTGGATGAGTATGGATTTGGCGCTTTTGGCCTGGCCGTATTTTTGGGTGTACTGCTGGGTGCTGTGAAGATCCCGCTTAGCACAAAGGGTTACGATGGTCCTTGCTTCTCCCTTGGCTTGACCGGTGGTCCCTTGTTGATGGGTTTGATTTTAGCACACTTTGGACACATTGGATCCATCAGCCTCCGTGTGGACGAGCATGCGCTGAAAGCATTCCGTGAATTTGGCCTGATGCTCTTCCTGGTTGGCGCCGGTGTGGAAGGTGGCGTAGAGCTCGTTGAGCAGATAGCTGCTTCTGAATATGGAATCATGATTGTTGTTTATGGTTTTATAGCCGGTGTGATTATGACACTGTTACCTATGGTGGGTGGTTATCTGTTTGCACGAAAGATTTGCAAACTGCCTTTGCTGAACAACCTGGGTTCTATTACCGGTGGTATGACCTCTACTCCTGCACTGGGAACTCTAATTGGTGTTGCAGGTACAGATGATGTTGCCGGTGCCTATGCTTCTACATATCCGATTGCTCTCGTGTTGATCGTTTTGGCGTGTCAGCTGATCAATTCATTTATGCTTGCTTAATTACAAGACCGGCATCGCGTTCTGCGATGCCGGTTTTTCTTGACAAACGCTTTTCAAGCGAATATAATTCCTGTGACGGGCTTGTAGCGCAGTTGGGAGCGCATCGCATTCGCATTGCGGGGGTCGGGAGTTCGAATCTCCTCAAGTCCACCAATAAAAAGAGCCGCCGAATGGCGGCTTTTTTATTGGTATGGTGTTCACGCAGAGGAGATTCGAATAATAAAAATGCGCCGCGGATGAGCGGCGCCGATGACGGCTTGACGTCACCGAACCTTAATTAACGAATCTCCTCAAGTCCACCAATAAAAAGAGCTGCCGAAGGGCGGCTCTTTCTTTATACAAAAAATGGGTGAGTCGTTAAACGACTCGCCTATACCAGTTGAACGATTCCACCTGCTATATCATCACATCATTGACGTGAACCTTTTGGTTTTCTCGCCTGTTGTACCAATACCAGCTACCGCTAATATACCAACAGTGACAAGGAAGGCCCGTACACTCGTTTGGTGTAATTTAGGGTTGGGAACACCGATACCTTTCGGTATCTATAATATATTATAGATTTGGCTGTGAAAAATATTACTATAAGTTTGCTGGTGCCAAATCCATTCGACAAATTGGAATTTTTACCTATCTCCTATTACTGATGAATGAAGTTGTTTTTTTACAGATTACCTATGCAGAATCAAACTTGCCTATTATTCATCATCTATTTCATCTT
Source organism: Faecousia sp. (assembly GCA_045537615.1). GTDB lineage: Bacteria > Bacillota > Clostridia > Oscillospirales > Oscillospiraceae > Faecousia. Next base: position 83,531 of record JAZSPV010000060.1, read on the forward strand.
GAGCAGATGTAGTTAATTCCATCATCTTTCGTGCGTAAGTATCGCTATCAATTTCTTCATTAGCATATTGGTTCATTAACTCGTCAATCTGTTCTTTAAGTTCTTCTCTTTTCATTTTTAACCTCCTATTTAAAACATGTTAATTATAAAAAATATCGCTATTCCCCATATAATAATGGCCCAAATCCCTCCAGCAACAACCTGAAAACCATCGATAAAATTATGAAATCTAGAGTTGTCACGGATAATCCACTTTTTGGTTATGACAGCTATGAATGTTCCTATCTTCGAAAATGGTGCAACTAAATCGTATCCCAGTGCTGATATATAAGATTCTCCTGCTGAACGGCTACTCTTACTTATTTTGCAAGCGAGTAAATGTATCAAAACAAAAAGTAAATATGCCCCGCCAAAAATAATCAGCATATAAAGCATATCTAGAGCCCTCATAGATATAGCACCGAGAATAGTTAATAGCATAGCCCATAGTGCAGTTCTTCTAAATACACCTATTATGTACATCCTTTTTCCTCCTAATGCATATCTTTCAAATCGCAATTTGTCTAACTGTTTTCGTATATAATAACAAATTATTATAGAGGTTGCAACATCACGATAATAAAAAATAGGACTTGCGTCATATTTGCGTCAAATCGGTATTTTAGGCAAAATAAAAAACCCAGAAACCATTGCGGTTTCTGGGTTTTTGAAGTTCTGAATGAGAAACAGATTATCTCTTGGAGAACTGAGGAGCACGGCGAGCTGCTTTCAGACCGTACTTCTTTCTTTCCTTCATTCTGGGGTCGCGGGTCAGGAAACCGGCAGCCTTCAGAGCAGGACGGTTCTCGGGGTTCAGGGTCAGCAGGGCACGGGAGATACCGTGACGGATTGCGCCGGCCTGGCCGGAAACACCGCCGCCTGCGACAGTGACAACAACGTCAACCTTACCCAGAGTATCGGTGGTGACCAGGGGCTGACGGACGACCAGTTTCAGGGTCTCCAGACCGAAGTACTCGTCGATGTCGCGGCCGTTGATGATGATGGAACCGGTGCCGTTCTCGTAAACACGAACACGGGCAACGGAGGACTTACGGCGGCCGGTGCCGTAGTTATACTTCTTCTTGCTCTCGTACATAATCATTTACCTCCAATTAGTCCAGGGTCCATGCATCGGGCTTCTGAGCGGCGTGGGGATGCTCAGCGCCCTTGTACAGGTGCAGACGGGTCATGGAGTTGCGGCCCAGAGTGTTCTTGGGCAGCATGCCCTTGACGGCCAGCTCCATAGCATAGTCGGAGCGGTTTTCCATCATGATGCGAGCCTTGGTTTCCTTCAGACCGCCGATCCAGCCGGATACGCGGTAGTAGGACTTCTGCTCCAGCTTCTTGCCGGTCAGAATAGCCTTGTCGGTGTTGATGATGATGACGTAGTCGCCGCAGTCAACG
>JAZSPV010000013.1:0-42784 GCA_045537615.1 Faecousia sp.
ATTGTTTTATGAGATTGCCACGGGCGTAAACGCCCTCGCAATGACAATTGGTGCGGTTATCATCGGAACGATAAATTGAAATAATGCTTAATGCATAATTCATAATGCATAATGTGGTTATTATCGGAAAATGCCACATATTTCGGTAAAATAATTCTGCATTATGCATTTTGCATTATGAATTATTTATCGTGCAACAAAAAAGATAAATTGGAATTTATTCTTTTGGTTTTGCTGCTACTTCGGCTACCGCAGCGGCAAATGCCGCACAAGCCGCATTACAGGCAGACTGGGTTCCTGTCAGCAGACCGCCGCCAAAATTCGTTTCGCTGGGGGGATTATATAGTTTACATAACTTTACGTCTGCTGCTTTTAGCGCCGCATCCATGGCATACATGCTCTCCAGAGGAGGCGCAATCAAATAGGCAAGGGGTGTACCCTCGGGAACCCCTGCCTCTGCCGCAAGGTGGGAGCCGCTGCGACTAACGGTATAAGCAAGGTATGGCACCTGCCCAGCTTCCTCAAACCCGATATGATTTAAAGCAGATAAGGCCGCCTCCATGCCGCTGCGCACCGTTCCCGGTGTTTGTCCTGCCAAAATGCCGATGACCTCTCCGGCGTTGGGGGTAGAGGCGTTTGCTGCTCCGGCGTAAAAGCTGCGCCCATAGCACACCTTTACATCGGCTGCCTTGGTTGCCTCGTCCAGGGCAATATAGGTGGCATCATCACAGTCTGTTGTCAGCATCGCCAGGCTGCGATAACCTGCCGGCGCACCCAGGGCCTTGCAAAGACTTTCTGTGGCCCCGGGCAGATACCGGACCGCCAAAACCTTTACCGGAATCATGACGTAGCCTCCAGATGCAGGCCTACACCGGATACCTTCCGCTTCAAAATCGTTTCAATGAGATCGCTGATAAACGCCCCTGCCTCCGAGGCCGGCGTTCCCTGGGCATGGATATTGGAAACCACGGTTCTTGCAGACTCCGACACGCCGGTGTGGGGCTGATAAGTGATATAGGCGGACATACTCTTGTCCGTGACCAACCCCGGCCGCTCGCCTACCAGTACACAGACCACCTGACAACCGGTTACATCTCCCACTGCATCACCGGCACCTACCCGGCAGTAACGAACGAAAATCCCCTGTCCGGTCTCGATGCCTTTTAGCTTCAGGCCGTCCCGGATCGCCGCCATGCAGTCGGCGGCATTTGCCAAAATGGCAGCAGAGGAAAGGCCGTCTCCCACCACGATCTGCACCTGGGGCGTACCCGTCACAGCAGTACGGATCTTTGCCTGATTTTCCTGGTCAAAGCACCGACCCAGATCCGGGCGGGTCAAATATTCATCCTCATCCCGGCACTTTGTCTGCACCGGCACCAGGTTATGCTTTTGGGCGTAATCCTCCGGAACCTGGGAGAACACCGCATCCTGTGCCGCCGCGTGGTCCGCCCGGAACCGCAGCATGGTCAAGGTCTTATACCGGGAACCGGCCCGTCCGCTGCCCAGCCGTGCCGGGGTCTTTTCCTTTAAGCGACGGTATTTTTCCGGGTCCTTTGCCCCTTCCACAAGATAAAGCTTCCGCAGGTCCAGGGCCGACACGTCTTCCACAAAATCGCCGTCGTGATACTGGGGCGGCGCGGCCTCCGGACCGGGGGTTGCCGGCTTATAGTCGCTAGCCTTGACCATAGGCTCTTTGCCCATGGACTGTAAGATCTCCGCCACCATGGCAGACAATTCACTTTTATTCAAATCCCCACTCCCTTTCAAAACATCAGGCTCGAGCCGTCACCGGCTTTTTTCGTCAGCTTGCCATTTTCCAGAAAGCCCATCTTTTCCAGCCAGGCCTGAAATTCCGGAATCGCCGTTTTTCCCGTCAGCTCCCGAAGGGCTGCCGTTTCCCGGAAACCGGTGGTTTGGTAGTTGAGCATGATGTCATCACCGTGGGGGATGCCCATAAAATAATTACACCCTGCCATGGTCAGAAGTGCCGCCAGATTTTCAATATCGTTCTGATCGGCCTTCATGTGATTGGTGTAGCAGCAATCGCAGCCCATGGAAATACCGGTGAGCTTGCCCATAAAATGGTCCTCAAGACCTGCCCGGGTCACCTGCCGGGCATCGTATAGGTATTCCGGCCCGATAAAGCCCACCACCGTATTGACAAGGAAGGGAGAAAAACGCTTGGCAAAGCCGTAGCACCGGGCCTCCATGGTCACCTGGTCGGTGCCGTGATGGGCATTGGAGGAAAGCTCCGAGCCCTGGCCTGTTTCAAAGTAAAGCACATTGGGACCTTCCGCCGTTCCCTCACCCATAAGCAGATCTTTGGCCTCCTGGATGGTGGCAGCATTGAAGCCAAAGGCCTCATTACCCTTCTGGCTGCCGGCAATGGACTGGAAGATCAGATCGCAGGGTGCGCCCTCCCGGACCGCCTTGATCTGGGCTGTCACATGGGCCAGCACACAGATCTGGGTTGGAATCTCCCAATGCTCTTTAATTTCCTGAAAGCGGCGCAGGACCTTGCCCACCTGCTCCGGGCTGTCAGTAACCGGGTTCAGACCGATCACCGCATCTCCTGCGCCAAAGCTCAAACCCTCCAGCACCGAGGCAGTGATGCCGTCAGGATCGTCCGTGGTGTGGTTGGGCTGCAAGCGGCAGGACAGAGTCCCCGGCAGGCCGATGGTGGTATTGCAGTGGGCGGTAACCGTGATCTTATTTGCCGCGTAGATCAGATCCAGGTTGCTCATGAGCTTGGCAACTGCCGCCACCATTTCCGATGTCAGACCCCGGCTGACACGGCGGATATCTGCCCCTGTGGTGGTCTCCGATAAGATCCATTCCCGGAGCTCCGAAACCGTCCAGTTCTGAATCTTGCGGTACTGGGCTTCGTTCACATCGTCTTGAATGATCCGGGTGACTTCGTCCTCCTCATAGGGAACGGCAGGACTTTCCCGGAGGTCGTGCAAGGTCACGGCTGACAGGACCACCTTGGCAGCAATTCGCTCCTGGGCCGTCTGGGCTGCCAGACCTGCAAGGCTGTCACCGGTTTTTTCCTCATTGGCCTTTGCCAAAACTTCCTTTAAATCCTTAAACAGATATGTTTTTCCCAACAATGTTGTTTTTAGTTTCATAACGTTTTCCTTTCCAGTACAAGGGTTTTGACGACGACAGGCAACGCAGGACCCACCGGGCTTCCCACATCCAAAAAGCTGTCCTCGTCCAGCCGCACCCGGTCAATGCACAGGCATGGGGTGTCCGGCGGCAGCAGCAAACACAGCTTTTGGCCCAGGGCCTTTGCCATGTCCGCCTCCAAACAGACATATACGCCTTTACCACCTGTGCCCCGGGCTATCTGTTGTGCCAGGGCGCAGAGTTTGTCATAACTTCCATCGGGAAAACCGGGCAGTGCCAGCACAACAGCTTCCCCGTCCTTTTCCCGGATACGGTGGGCAATCTGCTTGTCCAGTTCCGGACCCTCCTGGTCCCGGGCGGTGAAAGCCGCCACAGGCAAATTCTTCAGCGGCAGCCCCACGCCCCGGCAAAATACGGTACTGCCGGAAAGCTGGGCGCTGTGGCTGCCTGCCCCAATGACCGTTGCCCGGATGGTCTCCTGTCCCAGTCTGTAGATCCCCCGGCACAGTTGGCCGTTCCGGATCGCCTGCCCCAGCTCCACACCCATATCTCCAAACTGACCAGGTCGGTAGCTGCTCTCTATGCAGTCTGCCACGCCTCCCGAAAAGGACAAAACCTCTACATCCTCCGGAGGTTCCCAAGTCTCCGCCGTTTCCCGTGTCAACAGCTTCTCAAGGAGTTGAGTAGCAGGACGCAGCCCTGCTGCCATTTCCAGCCCTGTAACCAAAATCCTGGCGATACCTTCCAGCTGGCCCGTTGCTGGATACTCTCCCGGCTTCAGGTCCGTCAGACCTTGCAACACCGGGGACACATAGCTGACTTTGCCCCCCTCCAGCTTCACCAGCCGTCCTCCCACATTGAGGCAACCGGTTGCTACGATCTTCCCCTCCCGGATTAGGGCCAAGTTGGAAGTACCGCCGCCGATGTCCATATGCAGCACCGTTTTACCCGTTTGCACGGCGTATTGTATTGCCCCGGCGCCTTTGGCTGCAAGCACACTTTCCAGGTCCGGGCCTGCTGTTGCTGCCACAAAATCTCCGGCAAAGCCTGCCAGTGCCTGCAAAACGGCGGCGGCATTTTCCTTCCGGGAGGTCTCCCCCGTAATGATGATGGCACCGGTATCCACATCCTCTTTTTTGACTCCTGCCGCTTCATATTCCCGGGTCACCAGCGCCCGAATTGCTTCGCCGTCCACATGGTTTTCATCCTGCAAAGGCGTAAAATGCACCGGGCTGCGATAAATGATCTGCCTGTCCGTAATCTGCATTTCCGGCACCGCAAAGCTGCCGGCCCGGTTTGCCACCGTCAGCCGGGATAACACCAGCTGGGTGGTGGTCGTACCCACATCCAGACCTACCGACAATAAGCTATCCGGCACGGCCGGTCACCTCTTCCAAAATCTTCTTGACCATATAATCCTCTACTCCCAGAGGGTTGCTGCTGCAGCAAGGGTCTGCCAGGGTGTCCTTTACCAGCTGAGGTGTCTTGTGCCAAACCTCCCGGGGGTCGATTCCTGCTTCCGTCAATGTCTGAGGCATTCCCAGCTCCCGGCGCAAACGGATCAGGGCGTTTTTCAGGTTTCGTACTGCCACACTGTCCGCTGCCCCCGGCAGTCCTGCTCCCCGGGCAATCGCTGCATATTTTTCTGCGCACACATGGACATTGCAGCCGATGACACTGGGTAGCAAAATTGCATTGAGCCGTCCGTGTGGCACGTGAAATGCGCCCCCCAGCGCATGGGCCATGGCATGACACAGACCCAAGCCTGCCTGGGTGAAGGATAGTCCTGCCATTGCCGCTGCCTCATGGATTCGCATACGCACCTCCCTGTTGCCTCCATAGCTGGCCGGCAGCAGGGAAAAGGCTGTGGCGAAGGCATCCTTTGCCAAGGCATCGGTAAACGCCGTTGCTCCCTTTGCCACAAGCCCTTCCAGGGCATGACTCAGCACATCAAAGCCCGTATCTGCAATCAAATTCTTGGGCAGATTGTTTAGCAGGTCTCCATCCAGGATCGCTACATCCGGCCGGATCTTCTCATCCACCAACGGATGCTTGACCCCCTTATGGGTCAAAACCGCAAAATTCGTAACCTCTGAGCCGGAACCGGAGGTAGTAGGGATCATCACCAGGCGCACAGCATGGCCTGCAAAATAAGCCATAGCCTTGGCACAATCCATGGCACTGCCTCCGCCCAGGGCCACAAGGGTATCCGGCTGAAACCGCCGTACCACCGCCGTTCCCTCTGCCGCCAGCTCCACCGTCGGGTCCGGCTCCACTTTGTGAAAAATCTCTGTCTCGCCGGCACCGGACAAGGCGATCAGCTTCTGGGCTGTGCCATTTTGCATAAAATAGGGATCTGTCACCAGCAAAAGCCGCTGTATCTGCATTTGCTTTAACCGGGCCACACTGCCGTGACCGGTAAAAACTGTTGTTTTACAAGAAAAGCTTTCCATTTCTGTCACCGCCTTATATGGGGAGTATTTCCAAAACAACATGTTTTATGTATTGCGTTATGAAACTCCGTTGTCTGTTTTTTCTTTGTCCTTCGTGATTTAGGTGCCTGGGTTTTTCGACAATATACCTTGTACTGTTTAACAGAAACTGCTGTTTTCCCAAATTTGCTTGATTTATATATTCTTTCATGGTATACTGTATTCGCATATCTATATGCACCCTGCCTTGGGGTGTATCTATGCTTTACTACAAATTTTTCAGGAGGGCCCTTATGAAAGGTATTGTTTTGGCAGGCGGTTCTGGTACAAGACTGTATCCCCTGACAAGAGTTACTTCAAAGCAGTTGCTCCCGATCTATGATAAGCCCATGATCTATTACCCCATATCTGTGCTTATGAGCGCCGGTATCCGGGATATTCTAATCATTTCCACGCCCCAGGATCTGCCCCGGTTCCAGGAGCTTCTGGGCAGCGGTGAGCAGTTCGGCCTGCGTCTAAGCTATGCCGAACAGCCCAGCCCCGATGGTCTGGCTCAGGCTTTTATCATCGGTGAGGAATTTATTGGTGACGACTGCGTTGCCATGATCTTGGGTGACAACATTTTCTCCGGCCACGGTCTGAAAAAGCGCTTGCGCCAAGCTGTCCGCAACGCCAAATTCGGCAAGGGTGCCACGGTCTTCGGTTACTATGTGGATGACCCCGAGCGCTTTGGAATTGTGGAGTTTGATTCGGAAGGCCGTGCCATCTCCATTGAGGAAAAACCGCAGAAGCCCAAGAGCAACTACTGTGTCACCGGACTATACTTCTACGACAACCGGGTCGTGGAATACGCCAAGGGCCTGAAACCCTCTGCCCGGGGTGAGCTGGAGATCACGGATCTAAACCGGATCTACCTGGAAAACGGCGAGTTAAATGTGGAATTGTTGGGTCAGGGCTTTACCTGGCTGGACACCGGTACCCACGAAAGTCTGGTGGAGGCTACCAACTTTGTGAAAACCGTCGAGGATCACCAGAACCGTAAAATCGGTTGCCTGGAGGATATTGCCTACATCAACGGCTGGATCTCTCGGGAGCAGGTGGAGGCGGTCATCAAGGTCTATAAAAACCAGTATGGCCGCTATCTGCAGGATGTGCTGGACGGCAAATATGTGGACGTGATCCATGATAAAAAGCGACTAGAGGAATTGGAAAAATGAAAAAGACCATCATTGTTACCGGCGGTGCCGGTTTTATCGGAAGCAATTTTGTTTTCCACATGCTGGGCAAATACCCTCAATACCGAATCATCTGCTTGGACAAGCTGACTTACGCCGGCAATCTCAGCACCCTGAAGGATGTTATGGATAACCCTAACTTCCGCTTTGTGAAGCTGGATATCTGTGACCGCGAGGGGGTTTACAAGCTCTTTGAAGAAGAAAAGCCTGATGTGGTGGTAAACTTTGCTGCAGAAAGACATGTGGACCGCTCCATTGAAAATCCCGAGGTGTTCCTGCAAACCAATATTCTCGGCACCCAGGTGCTGATGGATGCCTGCCGCAAGTACGGCATTGAGCGCTATCACCAGGTCTCCACCGATGAGGTCTACGGTGATCTTCCTCTGGACCGGCCTGACCTGTTCTTCACCGAGGAGACACCCATCCACACAAGTTCCCCCTACTCCTCCTCCAAAGCAGGTGCTGACCTGCTGGTCATGGCTTATCACCGCACCTACGGGCTACCGGTAACCATTTCCCGGTGCTCCAACAACTACGGACCCTATCACTTCCCCGAGAAGCTGATTCCCCTGATGATCGCCAACGCTCTCAACGACAAGCCCCTGCCTGTTTACGGCGAAGGTCTCAATGTCCGGGACTGGCTGTATGTGGAGGACCACTGCAAGGCCATTGACCTGATCATTCACAACGGTCGCGTAGGTGAGGTTTACAACATCGGCGGTCACAATGAAATGCGCAATATCGACATTGTTAAGATCATCTGTAAAGCCCTTGGCAAGCCTGAAAGCCTCATTACCTATGTGGCTGACCGTAAAGGTCACGATATGCGCTATGCCATTGACCCCACCAAGATCCATACCGAGCTTGGCTGGCTGCCGGAAACCAAGTTTGTTGACGGTATTCAGAAAACTATTCAGTGGTACCTGGATAACAAACCCTGGTGGGAGGAGATCATCTCCGGCGAGTACCAGAATTACTACGAAAAGATGTACACCAATCGCTAAATATTACAAGGGCAATACCCACTCATTGGGTATTGCCCTTGTTGTTTTTTTCACATCCAAGTGCAAGACGGCAAAAAGTTTTGTTTTCCACCAAAACTCTCATGTTTATCCTTTTATTTTCGATTGCTTTTTATTATAATATCTGTTTTTGATGAATTACCGAATTTGACACAACCTATAAAATATATTATAATCCTTTTTAGGATAGGGAAACTATGTTTATAATCTGCCGGAGGGTATTATGGAACACAAAAAAGAGGAACAACTGATTTATCTGAAGGATCTGTTATTTGCACCCCTGCATCAATGGAAGGCACTGTTTGCTGCGGCGCTGATTTTCGCCGTGCTGTTCGGCGGGTTTATGGGGTTATCTTCCTGGAACGCAAGAAAAAACGCCCAAGCGCTACAGGCAGATCCCAGCCAGGTAACAGCAACTGAAAAATACCAGGCAGAAATCAAGCATTTGGATGCAGAGCTGGAGCAGTTAAAGCAAAATCTGGAAACCCGAAAGCTGTATGTTCAAGAATCCCTGCTTATGCAGTTGGACCCCTACAGCCATTACGAAGCTACAATTACCCTTACTGTCAATACCGATTATCAGATTGATCCAGCTATATCTTTGCAGAATCCTGACAAAACCGACTTGGTAACCAGCAGCTATAATTTGCTGGCTCTGAACAACCAAGTTCTGGAAAAAATGGCCACCGCCGTAAATTCCGAACCCCAGCATATACGTGAGTTAATCTTCAGCAGCAACCCTAACAGCAGCACCCTGCAAGTACGTATCAAGTACATGGATGAGGATGGCGCGCTACTCCTGTCAGACATCATGGCACAGCACCTGAAAGGCAGTCAAACCCTGATCACCTCTGCTACAGTTGCACACACCGTCAACGTACTCACACAGGATGTCACCCTTACCATTGATCCTGACCTTGAAACAACGCAGCAAGTTGCCCGCGATTCCTTGACTTTGACAGAAACCGCACTTGTGGATGTGCGCACACAAAAAAACAATCTGATCAACCCCACGGTGTATGTTGCTTCCGCATCTGATGTGGTAAAACGTGCGGTGATATTTGCAGTTCTGGGCAGTGTGCTGGGCGTGCTGCTGGCTATCTTCATATCCTGGGCCATGCACATTACCAGCAACAAAGTTTATTCTGCCAAGACCTTAACAAACCGTACCGGTGTAAAGGTTCTAGGCAGCATCAGCTGTGCCGGCAACGCCCTGGATCGGCTAATCAATAAAGCCGAAGGCCGTAACGTCAACGATATTCACGTACAAGCCAAGCTATTGGCGCTTAATATCCGTAACCGCTGCGCCGACACCAAGCAGCTATTAATCATCTCTGATATCGAGGACCCTTCCAAAGCAACACTTGTCGAGGCGCTCCGGAACACTCTAACCGGTGTGCATATTGACGATTGCAAAAGCCTTCTACAAGATCCCTCCGCATTGGAAGCACTGGCAAGCTGCGATGCTGTTCTCATGATCAGGCAGTGCCACCACTCCCTTTACTCTGCCACCGAGCAGGAATGTCAGATCATCACCGATAGTGGCAAGTATCTGCTGGGCTGTGTGCTTTTGGGCGGCTAAACCAAACTGCAAAGGATACAGAATATGAAAGTTCTTGTAACAGGCGTCGGCGGCCAGTTGGGTCACGATGTTATAAACGAATTATATAAGCGCGGTCACGAAGGTATTGGCAGCGACATTGCGCCTGCCTACAGCGGCATTGCAGACGGCAGTGCCGTCACCACTGCCCCGTATTTCTCCATGGACATTACGGATGAGGCTTCTGTCCGGCAGGTGCTGCAAACAGTTACGCCGGATGCTGTGATTCACTGTGCCGCATGGACTGCTGTGGACTTGGCCGAAGATCCGGAAAACATTGAGAAAGTCCGTGCCATTAATGCCCGGGGTACGCAAAACATTGCTGCCGTCTGCAAAGCGCTGGACTGCAAAATGATGTATATCAGTACCGACTACGTCTTTGACGGTCAGGGCGAAACCCCCTGGGCGCCGGATTGCAAGGATTACAAGCCTTTGAACGTCTACGGCCAGACAAAGCTGGAAGGTGAGCTGGCGGTGGCAGGCATATTGGAAAAGTTTTTCATCGTCCGCATTGCCTGGGTCTTTGGTTTGAACGGGAAGAACTTCATTAAGACCATGTTGAATGTAGGTAAAAATCACGACACTGTGCGTGTGGTATGTGACCAAATTGGTACCCCTACCTATACGCTTGATCTTTCCAGGCTGCTGGTGGATATGGTTGAAAGCGAAAAGTACGGCTACTATCACGCCACCAACGAAGGTGGATATATTTCCTGGTACGACTTTACCTGCGAAATTTTCCGGCAGGCTGGCTACAACACAAACATAGTGCCTGTAACCACCGCTGAATACGGGCTTTCCAAAGCGGCTCGCCCCTTCAACAGCCGTCTGGATAAAAACAAACTGATACAAAACGGCTTTACTCCCCTGCCCACATGGCAGGATGCTCTGCGCCGTTATCTGAAAGAAATAGAGGATTAACATGGGTCAGATCAAAGTGACGCCTTGCCCTATCGAGGGCCTTTATATCATTGAGCCCACTGTCCACGGTGACAGCAGAGGCTACTTCATGGAAACCTACAGCCAGCGGGATATGCAGGAAGCAGGTCTTGACATGGAATTCGTTCAGGATAACCAGTCTATGAGTGTCAAGGGTGTGCTCCGGGGACTGCACTTTCAAAAGCAGTACCCCCAAGGCAAGCTGGTTCGGGTCATCAAGGGACGGGTCTTTGATGTGGCTGTTGACCTGCGGACAAACTCCAAAACCTACGGAAAATGGTACGGCGTGGAGCTGACCGAGGAAAACAAAAAGCAGTTCTATATTTCCGAGGGCTTTGCCCACGGCTTTCTGGTGTTGTCCGACACCGCTGAGTTCTGCTATAAATGCACAGACTTCTACCACCCCGGTGACGAAGGTGGTCTGGCATGGAACGATCCCGCCATCGGTATTCAATGGCCGGAAGTAACCGGAACATATCCAGGCAGTGCTTGCGCAGAAGGCTACACCCTTGCTGACGGCACACCGCTGAATTTAAGCGATAAGGATCAGAAATGGTCCTGTCTGGCTGATGCCTTTAAATTCTGAAAGGGGATGCTTGCTTGAAAGTCTGTTTGGTTGGTTCTTCCGGCGGACATTTGACTCACCTGTATATGCTTAAACCCTTTTGGCAGGAGCAGGAGCGTTTTTGGGTCACCTTCGACAAGGCGGATGCACGGAGTCTTTTGGAGGGAGAAACCTTCTATCCTTGTTATTTCCCCACCAACCGGAATCTAAAAAACCTGATAAAAAACACTTTTCTTGCCTGGAAGATCCTGCGCAAAGAAAAGCCGGATCTGATCGTTTCCTCCGGTGCCGCAGTGGCTGTTCCATTTTTCTATTTAGGAAAGCTCTTTGGCGCCAAAACTGTCTATATGGAAGTGTTTGACCGGATCGATGCTCCTACGCTTACCGGCAGGCTGGTACACCCCATCGCAGATCGGTTCATCGTCCAGTGGGAGGAAATGGAGCAGGTGTATTCTAAGGCCATCAACCTCGGCAGTATTTTCTAAGGAGGGTGTGCTATGATCTTTGTTACTGTCGGTACCCATGAGCAACCCTTTGACCGTTTAGTTCGATGCGTGGATGCGCTGAAAGGCAGCGGTATTATTACAGAAGATGTGTTTATCCAAACCGGATATACAGACTACCAGCCCCAGCACTGTCAGTGGAGCAAGCTGCTTGCGTTCAGCGACATGGAAAAATATGTTAAGGAAGCCAGAATCGTGATCACCCACGGTGGTCCCTCCAGCTTTATCATGCCCCTGCAGGTAGGTAAGACGCCTATTGTTGTGCCACGGCAAGAAAAATTTGGTGAGCATGTCAACGACCATCAGCTTATTTTCGCACAGGAAGTGGAAAAGCGGCAAAAGAGCATTCTGGTCGTCAGCGATATCGATATGCTTGCTGAAATGATTGGGTCATATGAAGAAAAAACGAAACAGCTTTCAGCCGGTATGCAGAGCAATAATCAAAAATTCATGGCTGCGTTTATTGAGGAAGTCAATGCGCTGTTTTAAATGTAAGAAGAAAGAAACGAGGAAACGACATGTTTTCTGTCATAACCAGTACCTATAACGGAAATCCGTATCTGCCCCGATTATTTGCCATGATGGAGGCAAATGCGCTGGCTGTACAGGCAGAATATCCCAGCTTACAGGTAGAATATGTGATCGTTAATGACAGTCCTTGGGAACCTCTGGTTCTGCCGGAAACAGAAGGTCTGCATTTCACCTGCAAGACTCTGGTCAACCCAGAAAATTACGGCATTCATAAAAGCCGTGCCCGGGGTATCCAAGTCTGTAATGGCGAATTAATTACCATGTTGGATCAGGACGATGTGATTGCTGATGATTTTCTGCTTTCTCAGTACAAAGTTCTTGGGACGGCTGACGCTGTGGTTTGCAACGGATGGAAAGAGACGGAAGTTCACGCAAAGCCTATCTACCGGAACAATCTGAAAATGCACCTTATTAACAGGAAGCTCTTCTATTTAAAAGCCGCCAATCAGATCGTTTCACCGGGACAGTGTTTGCTTCGTAAAAGCGCTATCCCCTCCGCCTGGTTGGAAAATCCCCAGGCTGTTAACGGTTCCGATGACCTGTTTTTGTGGCTTCTGATGCTGGATCAAGGCATTCGTTTCGTGGAGAATCCCCAAAAACTGTATACCCACAAGCAGGTGGGCAACAATCTTTCCAACTCCTTGAAAAAGATGTCTCTTTCCGATCTGGAAATGTGCCAGCTTATGCGACAAAAGCAGCTGCTGCCGGAAAAAGATATCCGCAAACGCGAGCGGATGTGTGCTTTTTTGAAGCATTGCGGTTACCGTAACCGCCCCAATCTTTCCGCCTGTTTCAAATACTTTGACATTCTGTTTTTGAAAGTATTTGCCTATTATATTTAGCCCTATGGCTTTAAGGAGCAATCATGGAGCAGCACGTTGTTATTCTCATGTCCACCTATAACGGACATCTATATCTGAAAGAGCAGTTGGACTGCATCGCACAGCAAACATACCCTGGTCTCATTACCACTGTCATTCGTGACGACGGCTCTAAGGATGATACTGTACCTATTATTGAAGCATACAACCAAACCGAAAACCGAAAGATCAAGCTGATCAAAGGGCAGAACTTAGGCCCTCAGAAAAGCTTTCTGGAGCTGATCCGGTTGGCAGATGATGCCGACTACTATTTTTTTGCAGATCAGGACGATGTTTGGGATCTTGATAAGATCGAAATTGCCGTAAATGCAATGGCAGACAGTGAAAACGTCCCCACCTCCTACTGCAGCAATTTCCGTCACTCGGATATGGATCTGAATATATACGATCCAGCCGCTATCAAGGACCCTCCCCATTTCAGCCCCCTTAGCATTATTTTCTACAACAAGATCCCCGGCTGCGTTATGGGCTTAAACCGTGCGCTTATGGACAAGCTGAAGCTGCTGGAGCTGGATGACGTTATGATGCACGACAGCATGGCACTTGCCTACGCTGCGCTGTCCGGAAACGTTATTTATGATCCTCAGGCCCGTATCACCCACCGGATCCACCGTGACAATGTTGTTGGCGACGGGCACAAAAAAATCGTTCTTCACAAATGGATCCCCGAGAAGCTCCGGCTTCTTACCAAGAAAGAAAGTTACGATCTGTCCAAAATGGCAGATGCCTTTATCACCATAGGCGCAGAGGATATCCATCCTGCCTACCGGGAGGATATTGCCCTGCTCAGAGACTTTAAAAACAGCTGGAAGAACACGCTGCGCCTGTTACGTCATCCGGATTCCCATGGACCGGCTTTTGACCGAACCACCATGTCTATCCGCTGCAAGATCCTGTTCCATATTTTCTAATCCTGCGGCAACAATATCCGATAAAAGGAGCGGAGGTCCCAATGGTCAATCTTTCAAATATAGCCTTCCGGCGACCCCGCCCGAATGAACTGCTGTTGTTTCTGCTGGGTCTGTTTTCTACCTGGCAGATCGTTCAGTTTAAGGGCCTTGCTCTTTCCACATGGCTGACAGTACTTACAGTGGGCTATCTGATCCTCACCCGCAAGCCTTCCTTCCGCAAGGATTGGATTCTGTTTGCAACGCTTATTTCCACTGCCATCACCCTGGCTGTGTCCATGGTCTCCACCATTCCCGCCGATTATAAAAAAGTAGCTGTGACAGGGCTGATTCAATGGGGTCTGGCCTTTCTCCTTTGCATGTATCTGCGCTGCGAAAGCCTGGATACCTCCACCTCTGCTTTTCTGCAGGGCTTTGAATGGTCCTGTAAGGTCCAGCTGTTTTGGTGTGTGGTGCAGATGGGTGCCTACTATGTGCTGGGCCTGGACATCAACACGCGGATCTTCGGAGATCTGCTGCATATGAACAACGAGACCAGCCAGTACCGGAATGGTGTTTTGGCATGCACCGGTCTGCACTGGCACGCCGCGAACCTAATCCCGGTGTTGGTTTATACCTATTTCCGATATAAAAATCTTTTTGTAAAGCTTCTGTGCCTTGTTATCGTCTATCTGACTAAGAACGCCACAGCGCTGATCGCTATCGGCGGCGCAGTGGGGCTGGAACTGCTGTTGTTTGCAAAGAGGACCCTCTGTGACCGACACTGTTCCATCCGCCGCAAGGTGGCCGTATATGCCATGCTGGGCGCTGTTGGGCTTTTGGTAACTTCACCAATCCTGTTGCCAAAGCTTTGGGGGGTTTTTGAATACCTGTTCCTGCGGATCTTCCAAATCTGGAACCCCAGTCTCGGCAACGAAAGCAGCGCCGTCCATTTCAATTACTACCGCAACCTGCCCTATATTTTGCGGAACATCCCCTTTCAGGAGGTCCTGTTCGGCAGCGGACTGAACACCTCCGGATACCGCTACACCCAGTTCTTCGGACAGTATGCAGAAAGTGTTTGGACGGCGGAAAGTGATTTCGTAAATGCGTTTCTAAGCAAAGGTATTATAGGCGGGATCCTGCAGTATACTTTCCTTTTCACCCTGTTTGGAAGGCTGCTGAAGACCAGGCGGACGAATATAGCCTGCTTTGTGCTTGTGCTGATGGTCAGCGGCTTTATCTATGACAATCAATTTGTATGGGTACTTCTGCTGGAGTATCTATTATATTGTCGGACCTATCAATCCCAAAAGGAGTGTGCCCCCTATGAACCAACCTCTGATCTCCGTCATTGTCCCGGTTTATAAGGTTGAAGCTTATCTGGAAGAATGTGTAAACAGCATCCGTTGTCAGACATACCGGAACCTGGAGATCATCCTGGTCGATGACGGCTCCCCGGACAAAAGCGGTGAAATGTGCGATGCCCTTGCCAAAGAAGATCCCCGGATCCGGGTAATCCACAAAGAAAACGGCGGCCTTTCCTCCGCCAGAAACGCAGGTTTGGATGTCGCCAATGGCGAATATGTCAGCTTTGTGGATTCTGACGACTGGATCAGCCTTGATATGTATCAGCGGCTCATGGATTTGATGCAGCAGCATCATGCGCAAATCGTTGCCGGCGGTCTGCAATTCAGCACCGGAGAGCATTTCAACCTGGATTATCCCGCAAAGAGCGATGTGGAAATATTCTCCCGAATGGATGCTCTGCGTGAAATTACCAGAAATCAAAAATGTACCAACAGTTTCTGCGACAAGCTTTGGTCAAAATGGATCTTTGATGCCGTACGTTTTCCCATGGGTGAGCTGTACGAAGATATGAAAACCATTCCCTCCTGTCTGGAACTGGTGGACACTGTGGTATACGATCCCACGCCTACGTATTTCTACCGTGCAACGGAAGAAAGTATTACACGCGGGCAGTTTAATCCTAATAAATTTGAAGAAGCTTATGCAGCCAAAGCCCGGGCAAAATACTATGCTACGAAACATCCCCAGCTTTATTCCTATGCCATTGCAGACTATGCCCGTACCGCTATTATGAAAGTCTGGTTATCCCGAGGCGTGGATTCCTGCAAGCAGCAACGAAAGGCTTTGATCCAGGACCTGCGTACCGGTGTTCCCGCCGAGGCAATCCGGCTTTTAAGCAAGAACGGGAAAATCAAATACTATACATTAAAGTACAGTCTGCCTCTGTTTTACTTGGCTATGAAGCTAAACGATATTGTAAAAAACTAATCCCCTGGAGGCTTTTCCTATGGAAAACGGAAGTCCTTTGGTTTCAGTGGTAGTGGTATCTTACCATTCTCAGGACACCATTTTGGAAACGCTGGACAGTATTTATGCCCAGACCTATCAAAATATCGAACTGATCGTATCCGACGATTGCTCTGCCGACGACACAGTTGTTGTTGTGCAGCAGTGGGCGCAGACCCATGCAGACCGTTTTACTGCATTTTATGTTCATACAAAGCAGAAGAATCTAGGCGTTCCGGACAACCTGAATGCAGGGATCCGCCTTTCCTCCGGTAAATATATTAAAGACCTGGCAGCAGACGATCTTCTTCTGCCAAACTGCATTGAACAGTATGTTGCTTGCTGCGAAACAAAGGGCTGGAATAATCTTTGTGCGCGGGTAAAACCCTTTTGCGTAACAGACGGTAAAAAAGTCCCTTGCGACCCCATACTACTGGACGAAAGTTTTTTTGAAAAAGTACCGGAAGAACAGTATCCGGACATGCTGGTCGTAAACCGGCTCTGTTCCCCTACCTTTTTTGCCACTCGGGAGCTGATAGAGCAGATGGGGCTGTATGACCCTCGCTATCGGTTCATGGAGGACTATCCCATGTATACGAAAATTGTCCAGTCCGGTTATCAGCTGCACTTTCTCGACGAATACACCGTAGAGTACCGCCTGTCAGACGGCTCTCTTTCCAACGCTGTAGGCACACGCGCCATTCATCCCGGCTACCACAAGAATTTGCGCAGCTTTTTCTGGCGCGTGCGGTTCCCCGGTATGCTGAGATATAAAAAGATACAGCGGATTCTCAGCGAAATACGAATGCTGCTATGTAACGATCTGATTCTTTTGTTTGGCAATAACACCTCCCGCAAAATTGTCCGTATTCTTGTGGCGCTGCGGGATAAACATTTTTGACACCACAGAGGTACCGAAATGATGGAAGTAAAAACATATACCTTCCCGCCCCACGGGGATGACCGTGGACAGTTGGTGGCTATCGAAGCCATGAAAGACCTGCCTTTTGAAGTGAAGCGGGTCTACTATATCTACGACACCCTGCCCGGTGTCCGTCGGGGTTTCCATGCCCATATAAATCTGCAGCAGATCCTGATTTGTGTCAACGGCAGCTGTAATATCCATTTGGACAATGGCACCGATACCGCAGAAGTATTTCTTGACAAGCCTAACGTGGGATTGTATATTTCCAACGATATGTGGCGAGAAATGTACGACTTCACCCCCGGAACGGTACTGCTTGTATTGGCCTCGGAGTATTATGATGAAGCCGACTACATCCGTAATTACGATGTCTTTTTGGAGCGTGTTCACGCGAAACAGAATTGAGGTTTGTTATGGGAAAAGAAACACTCCGCTTGCCCAGCCAGAACGCACAGGGAACTTCCAAAAAAGTGTATCTGGAAGCGTTGCGTTATATTGCAATATTCTTTGTGATCTATAACCACACTGCCGGAAACGGTTTTTTGCTTTTTGTGGATCCCTATCAGCCGCGATGGTTGTATCCTATCCATTTATTCGTTTCACAAATTGATAAAATGGCTGTCCCAATATTTTTTATGATCTCGGGAAGCCTTTTACTGGGCAAGGAAGAACCGATTTCAGTTGTCCTAAAAAAAAGAGTGCTCAGAATTTTACTGGTTTTACTGGGTATTTCTTTGTTCTACTTATTTTATAATGACATTTCCTTAACCCAAAATACAGCAACCGAACCTACTTTGATATCAGACCCCGCTTTGTCCGATCCGACCTTAAAGGATATGTTGTGGAATAAATCGGCCTTGAGGGAAGTTACTTTAGCTGACCCCACTGTAACGGATCCAACAGCGCAAAATGTTACCTTCCTGGGGTTCTTTAATTTGGTATACAACCAGGAACTGTCCCCTCAATTATGGTACCTATATGCTTATCTTGGCGCTATGCTTATGTTGCCCTTCCTGCGGAAGATCGC
The DNA here is from genome assembly GCA_045537615.1 of Faecousia sp. Lineage (GTDB taxonomy): Bacteria > Bacillota > Clostridia > Oscillospirales > Oscillospiraceae > Faecousia. Next base: position 17,993 of record JAZSPV010000013.1, read on the forward strand.
CAAGCATTTAACATATAAGGAAAGTTGCTATCTTTTGGTTGGCAATCTGCTTTTTGTAGGAATTATTCCCAGCGTGTTATATTTAATAAACGGCGAGTATATATCCACCATCGGGCATTTTTCCGTCCCGCTTTTTACAGAAAGACCTTTCTTTTATATGCTAATGGGATATTTCCTTGAGCATATTGTGCCCGAAGAAAAATACAATCGCAAGAACGCAATCCTTGCCGTTGTTTTGTTCTTTGTCTTCGGCGCAATGGATTCCTATTTGACACACCGGTTAATTTTAGATCTAAGAGAAGCGGAATCTTCCTCGTTTTTCTCCTATAATCTATTTTCCTGTCTGATCGCCGTCCCTGCTATGTCTTTATTCTTCTTAGTGAAGTATTTCTTCATGAAAGTGCACATACCAAATATTTTAGAGAAGATCATTGTTGCCTGTGGCTCTGCCGTTTTCGGCATTTACTTGCTGGAGGCGGTTTTGAGAAGAGAGACCTATGCTGTTTTTGTGACCCTTGATCGTTTTTTGCCAAGGGTGTTTGCCTGCAGCATCTGGGTAATCGTTTGTATGCTCCTGGGTACAGCTATCACTTTAATCTTAAAGAAGATTCCTGTCGTGCGCAAATTTTTGTAAAACAACTTAGCATAAATTAGGAGGAGAAACGATTATGAACGTGCCTTTTGTATCCTTTAAGCCCTTGGAAAAAGAACTGGAAAAGGAGCTCCGGGCTGCTTTCGACCGGGTGTTTTCCAACAGCTGGTACATTGACGGCAAGGAAGATCAGGCCTTTGAAGAAGCCTTTGCCGCCTACTGCAATTGCAAATACTGCATTGGCAACGGTAACGGTCTGGACGCACTGATGCTGGCCCTGAAAGCCCTTGGTGTCGGTGTTGGTGACGAGGTCATTGTCCCCTCCAACACCTTTATTGCAACGGCTTTGGCTGTTACCTACACCGGCGCTACACCTGTGTTCGTAGAGCCGGATATCCGCACCTATAACATTGATCCGGCGCTGATTGAGGAAAAGATCACCAAAAAAACCAAAGCCATTATGCCGGTACACCTGTACGGCCAGCCCTGCGACATGGACCCCATTATGGCCATCGCTAAGAAGCATAATCTGTATGTCATCGAGGACTGCGCCCAGGCCCACGGCGCCACCTATAAAGGCAAGGTCATCGGCTCCTTTGGTGATGCCGCCGGTTTCAGCTTCTACCCCGGCAAAAACCTGGGCGCACTGGGTGATGCCGGTGCCACTGTCACCAACAACAAGGCCCTGGCCGACAAAGTCCGGGCTTTGGGCAACTACGGCTCTGACTACAAATACCACCACATCTACAAGGGCAATAACTCCCGTCTGGACGAGCTGCAGGCTGCCTTCCTGTCCGCCAAGCTGCCGCTGATGGACAAGGTCAACGAAAACCGCCGTGCCATCGCAAAGCGTTATCTGGAAGGGATCACCAACCCCAAAATCATTCTGCCCTATGTGCCGGAATTCGCCACCCCCGTTTGGCACCTGTTTGCTGTTCGCTGCCAGAACCGGGACGAGCTGGCCCAGCACCTTGCCGATAAGGGCATCGGCACCAACAAGCATTACCCCATCCCCATGCACCTGCAGGACTGCTATGCAGACTTAAATATCCCCCAGGGCAGCCTACCCATCGCCGAAGAGATCTCTGCCACAGAGCTGAGTCTTCCCATGTACTACGGCATGACTGACGAAGAGGTCGACTGTGTTATTGCTGCAGTCAATGCATTTTAAGGAGGTATCCTATGGCACTGACAGTTCAGTATTATGATCCCTCCATGGAGGAAAAGTGGGACGACTTTATCCTGAACAGGAGTATGAACGGCACATTCCTACAGACCCGGCGGTTTATCAACTACCATCCGGAGGGAAGATTTACCGACCGTTCCCTGGTGGTGCTCAAAGGCACTGAGCTGATGGCCACCGTTCTGGCCTGCGAGGTGGAAGACGAGGGCAAGCGTACCTTCTTTGCCCACAAGGGCACTACCTTTGGCGGCATCACCCTTTGTGACAAGGTCTACAGCGCATCGGCAGTCAATGAGCTGATGGAGCAGATCCACGGGTTTTTAAAAGAAGAGGGCTTTGAAAAGATTTACCTGAAAATGGTACCTGATGCTTATCAGAAGGAAAACACCAACCTCGTGGACTATTTCTTGTACAAAAACGGCTATACCTGCTATAACGAGCTGAATTACTATATGCACCTGGACCGCTATGCGGAGGATGTGCTGAGCCAGTTTTCCAGCAGCAAACGCAGAGATTACCGGTACTCTCTGAAAAACGACCTGCAGTTTCGCAGTCTGCAGACCCGGGAGGAGATCGCCGCCTTTTACGAGGTTTTGAAGCTGAACCTTGCCAAGCTGGGCCTTCACGCTGTTCACTCCCTGGAGGATCTGTACGACCTGAAGTTCAACCGCTTTGATGACAAAATCCAGTTTTACGGCGTCTATCTGGAGGACAAGATGATCGCTGGCTCCATGATCTTTATTTTTGACCGCCGGATCTTCCATACCCAATATCTTTCCTCCGATGAGCAGTACCTGAAAATGTTCCCCATGGACTTTTTGATCGGCAACCTGATCCAGACAGCCGTGGACCAGAAAATGGAGCTGTTCTCCTTTGGCATTTGCACAGAAGATCAGGGCCGCTACTTGAATCTGGGTCTGTCCCGGTTCAAGGAGGGATTCGGCACCGAATTCTGCATCAACCGCTCTTATGAAAAAGAGGTGTAAGATTTGTTTACAAAACTTCGCGGTGCTGTTGGTAGCTTTTGGAATAAGTACAACCAGTTATCCGTCCCGGTAAAAGCATCCCTTTGGTTTATCGGTTGCAGTGTCGTTCAAAAAGGTATGGCTTTTTTTACCACGCCCATTTTTACACGGTTAATGAGTACCGAACATTACGGACAATTCACCCTGTATACTTCGTGGTTTAATATTATTACTATTTTCGTTACATTGAATTTGCAATATGGTACCTTTAATACTGCGCAAGTCAAGTTCAGTGATGACCGTAAAGCCTATACTTCAAGCATTCAGGGATTGGTCACCGTGATTTCCCTGTTGGCTCTTTGTTTGTTCGCATTATGTGGCAATCTGTTTGAAAGCATTATAGAATTGCCAATCATACTCCTGCTACTGATGCTTTTGCATATCTGGGGTCAATTTGCTATCAACCTTTGGATGTCCGGCAAGCGTTTCGATTATGGTTATAAATCCATGATTGCATTGACCCTGTTTCAAACAGCGGTCGGAATGGGTGTGGGTTTGCTCTTTGTCGCCAATTCTGCTGAACGCGGCTATGCACGTATCCTTGCCACTATCCTTGTAGAAGTAACATTCGGACTGGGGCTGTTTATCTATAACCTGATCCGGGGCAAGAAATTCTTTGTCAAGGAATATTGGAAATTTGGTCTGGGTTTTAACGTTCCGCTGATTCCATACTATCTATCTCAGGTCGTATTCAATCAGTCTGACCGGATCATGATTTCCAAAATGGAGGGTAACGACAAAGCCGGCATTTATGGACTTGCCCACAACAACGCCTTCCTCCTTAGCTTTATCATCAGCGCAATCCGCAACGCCTATATTCCTAAATTCTTCCAAAACATAAAAATAAATAACAGCACTGCCACCAAGCGAGACATCTCCAAACTGATCCTGGTGGTGGCTGCACTCCTGTTACTGTTTATTTTCGTGGCACCTGAACTCCTGTGGATCATGGGCGGCGAGGCTTATATGGAAGCAATTTGGATCATTCCCCCGCTGGTTGCCGGTCTTCTTTTTGAGTATTTCACAGATTTCTCTGTTAATATTCTGTTCTTCTATGAAAAAAAGTGGCTGCTGGTGCTTTCCACCGTCGGCTGCGCCGTTGCTAATATTATCTTGAATTACTTCGGCATCCTGTTGTTCGGCTACCAGGCAACCGCTTACGCAACGTTAGTTGCCTATATTCTGTTCTGGCTATTGTTAGATTGCTCTGCACGGAAAATCTGCAAGCGTCACGGAATGGATGCTGACGGATTCCTATGTTCCAAGCTGCAGCTTGCAATTGGCAGCGGATTTCTTGCGCTTTCTGCCGGATGTTTGTTGCTGTATCACAGTGTATATCTGCGTTATGGTGTATTCCTGGCCGCCATGGTGGTTCTGTTTCTATTGCGTAAGAAACTGATGCCTTTCATAAAAGATATGCTCCCCTTTGGAAAGTAAGTGATCAAATGAAAGAAAAATTAAAGCAATTCTATCACGCACATCCTAACAGTCATATTCTCCGCGGATCTTTGAAGCTCTACCGGAAAACCAAGCACTTTGCCAAAGAGCGTTTTTTGGATTTCGTTGCCGCAATAGAAATGATAAAATGGAAATTTTCCCCTGCCAATGAGCAGCGACCGATCCGTATATGCTTTATGCAGCAAGACCCCAATTGCTGGAACAAGAGCAAAGCTTTATATGACCTGTTATCCAGTGATGAACGGTTTGAAGTATCTTTGCTTTGCATCCCGGACCCCTTTGATCCGGACACATCCAGCACATTCCGCTTTTTTCGGGAAAATGGGTATAATGCTATTGATGCCAGAATTGGTAACGGTCCCTGGGATACCAAAACCAGTCAAGGACAATGGTTTGATTTGCCGTCTTTAAAGCCCGACTATCTGTTCTATCAACAACCTTATAATGCTTATCTTCCGGAGCAATATCGCAGCACAACCGTATATCGCTATGCAAAGATTTGCCACACTCCCTACGGTTTTGCATTGATCCGGGAACTTTTGGAGTGTATGGAGCGGGATTTTTGTAGGTGCGTCTATCGCACTTATTCTGTTGCAGAGCTGGAAAAAGACTTTAATATCCGCAGATTTCCGTTTTCCCATTTCTTAAAGCTGCGAAAAACTACCTATTACAGTCCTTTGGTGTTTGCGCACTTTTTCCAAAACCGCCAGCACCCCAGTCCCTCATGGAACTTTTCCAAAAACAGTTTCCGTGCTATTTGGACCCCCCGCTGGACAACAGATGAAAAACTCGGCGGCAGCAATTTCTTCCGATATAAAGATTTCCTTCTTGACTATGCAGACAGGCACCCCGATGCAGACCTGCTGTTCCGCCCTCATCCCATGGCTTTTGATAACTTTGTGCGAACCGGACAAATGACCAAAGCAGATGTGGATGAATATATCACAGCATGCCAAGCTCGTGAAAACACAGCCATCGACACACAGAAAAACTATGACACCACCTTTTGGCATTCTGATGTTTTGATCTCTGATGTCTCTGCTGTGATTATCGAATACTTTGTAACCGGAAAGCCGATTATTTTCTGCCCTACCGAGAAGCGAGGCAGCACGTATTTAAGCAATTTTAAAACAATATGCACCTGTTGTTATATTGCCCATGATCAAGCAGAGCTTGAACAGTATTTAAATCAGCTGAAGCAAGGTGTGGATCCTTTGGCAGAAAGCCGCAAACACCTGATTGAAGACTTGTTTGGCAAAACACCTACTCAGGCGCCCGAAAGAATACGGGAGGATCTCTTAGCTGACTTTTTTAAAACAACCACCACTAACTAACAAGGAGGCACTGTTATGAATGTAGCAGTCATTATTGCCGCCGGCTCCGGCCATAGAATGGGCCAGGATATTCCCAAACAGTTTATCAATGTGTATGACAAGCCTGTTTTACTGTACACACTGGAAGGCTTTCAGAACCATCCCATGATTGATGCCATTGAGGTGGTGACTTTGGAGGGTTGGATCGACTTTGTATGGGCCTACGCCCGTCAGTTTGGGATCACCAAGCTGAAATGGGTAATTCCCGGCGGTACCACCGGCCAGGAATCGATCCGCAACGGCGTCTATAATCTGGAGGGCATTTGCTCCGACGACGATATTGTAGTCATCCATGACGGCATCCGTCCGTTGGTAGACGATACTGTATTGACCGACGTGCTCACAGTATGTGCTCAACGGGGTAACGCAGTAACATCTATGCCCTACAACGAGCAAATCTTCCTGGTGGATGATGAAGTTTCCACCACAAAGTATATCCCCCGGGAGACACTGCGTCGGGTTTCAACGCCCCAGGCCTATAAATTTGGCAAATTGGACTGGGGTTACCACGAAGCCTTTGAAAAAGAGATCGGCATTTACGGCTCCGCCTACACCAATACCATGATGGCGGATCTGGGGGAGCGGCTGTATTTTGCTGCCGGCTCTGACCGGAACATCAAGCTTACTACCAAGGGTGATCTGGAGCTTTTCAAGGCTTATCTGAAGTCAGACAAGGACAGCTGGCTCAAGTAAGGAAGGTGTATGGAAGTGTTTAACGATCCTATGTACCGGCAAACCCTTGCTCAGGTGGCTGGCCTGCCCATCGATTGGGCTCTCCTGCAAGGACGTGCCTTTATGATCTCCGGTGCTACCGGTATGATCGGAAGTTTCCTTGTGGATCTGATCGCCTACAAAAATGAAGCCGACGGGCTGGACTGCACCGTTTATGCTTTGGGCAGGAATGAGCACAAGGCACAGCAGCGGTTTTCTGCCTTTTGGCAGCAACCCTGGTTTCGGTTTATCTGCTGCGATATTAACACGCAGATTCCGGAGGCGGCAAATACAGTGGACTTTATTCTTCATGCTGCCAGCAACACCCACCCGGTGGCCTATGCCACAGATCCCATTGGCACCGTGACCACCAATATCATCGGAACCTATCGCCTATTAGAATATGCTGCTAATCACAGCACCTCCCGTTTTGTGTTTGCCTCCACCGTAGAGATCTATGGCGAGAACCGAGCAGAGATAGAAGCCTTTTCGGAAGAGGATTGCGGTTATATTGACTGTAATACCCTTCGGGCGGGTTATCCTGAAAGCAAGCGCGCAGGCGAAGCTCTGTGTCAGGCATATATTCAACAAAAGGGTATGGACATCGTGATTCCCCGGCTTTCCAGAGTCTATGGGCCTACCATGCTTATGTCCGATACCAAGGCGCTTTCCCAATTTATTAAAAATAGTCTGGCAGGTGAGGACATTGTCCTGAAGTCTGCCGGCAACCAGTTTTTCTCCTACAGCTATGTTGCTGATGCCGTAACCGGCATCCTGTACTGCCTTACAAAGGGTCAGTGTGGCCAAGCCTATAATATCGCTGACCCGGCATCGGATATCACTTTGCGCGATCTGGCTCAGCTCATTGCAAACAACGCAGGTACAAAGGTAGTGTTTCAGATCCCGGATGCTGTAGAAAGTGCAGGCTTTTCCAAGGCCACAAAAGCCATTCTTGACAGCAGCAAGCTCCGCGCTTTGGGCTGGCAACCCCAATGGGATATCCACGCCGGCATCTTCCAAACCATACAAATTCTAAAGTCCCGGGCATAATACCATTAGATCATTTATAAGGGAGGCACCGGATATGATCGATCTCCACAGTCACATATTACCCGGAATCGACGACGGCAGCCAAAGTGTGGAAGAAACACAGGCACTTCTGGAAACACTTTACAACCAAGAGGTGACTACCGTTGCTGCCACGCCCCATTTTTATGCCAACCGGGAGAACCCCGAGGATTTTCTGCGGCGGCGGAAAGATGCTGCAGAAAAGCTGCCCACCGGTGAAGCCTTTCCCCGGGTGGTTCTGGGTGCTGAGGTGGCCTACTTCCCCGGTATGGGTTCCTGCGAGGCTTTGATTCCCCTCCGAATCGGCAACTCCAACCTGCTGTTGGTGGAAATGCCCTTCCGCCCCTGGAAAGAGAAAGTAATAACGGACATTTGCAACATTCCTTCGCGGCTCGGCCTGATTCCTGTCCTTGCCCATGTGGATCGCTACCGCGCACGGGGTCAGTTTCCCAAATACTGTGAACAGCTTTTGGAAAATGATGTGCTGTTTCAGTGCAACGCCGATATCTTTGAAAGCATTTGGGGACGGCAGTGGGCCTTACGGCAACTTCGTAACGGCACTGTTCACTTTTTGGGCTCTGACTGTCACAACCTAACCACCCGCAGACCCAGGCTGCAACAGGCATCCCAGATCATTGCCAATAAGCTGGGTCCGGAAGTGTTGGATCAGCTGAACACGCAGGCTGCACAACTGCTGGAATAATATTTGGCCCCCCGGGATTTACCCGGAGGGCCTGTTTTTATGATTCTGTCATAAATTCCTGGATTTTTTTACCGATGGGGCAGTCCGGTGCGTAAGGACAGCCTTCATACAGGCAATCTACCTCTGTAAGTCTGTGGTCCTCAACCACTGCCACCACCGTCCGTCCGGCGTCCAGCTGGCGGCAATAGCCGCTGAAAAATCCTTCTTTTTCCATTATGCATCCTCCGTAATGCACCAGCCCTGCGGTTCAATGTGCAACATATCCTCCGCCCCACGGCGCAAGTTATGCCCCAACAGCAACCTGTCTGCAGCTACATCCCAACAGGCCCCGCTTCGGTTTACATAAACCCTGACTGTGCTGCCGTTTAAGCTGCGTTTAAAGCCCAGCAAGCCGCCGTCAGCACAGAAAAATTCAATCGCTCCCAGCCGCAAGGCATCCATCTGCCGGCGCAGCTGACCCAACTGCCTGTGGTGAGAAAGCAGTTGCGGATCTTCCTTCCCCCAAGGGTAGGTGCGGCGGTTGAAGGGGTCCTTACCGCCCTCCATGCCTGCCTCGTCACCGTAGTAAATACTGGGGCTGCCGGGCAATGTAAATTGCAGCACTGTAGCCATCATCAAAAGCTCCCGGGCCAGATTCCGTTGCTGGACCGACAGCCTGCGCTGTGCCAGTGCCTCCCGGGGTCCGTCATAATCATCCACCAGTGCTGTGAGAATCCGGGGCGTATCGTGGGTTCCCAGCAGGTTCATATTGCAAGCAACCACCTGGGCAGGATAGTTCTCCACCACAGTCATGACCCGCCGTGCAAAGCTGCCGGCCTCCTCCACTCCCCGGAGGAAGTTCAAAATCGCCGTGCGGAAGGGATAATTCATCACACTGTCCAGTGTCCCGTCCACAAAGTACCGGCGGCGCACATCATAGGCGATCTTGTTGGAAGCATCCTCCCACACCTCGCCAATCAGCAGCCCATCGGGTCGGATCTGTCGGATCCGTTTTTTGATCCTGTCCATAAATTCGTTGGGAAGCTCATCTGCCACATCCAAGCGTAAGCCGTCCGCTCCCAGATTCAGCCAATGGGCAACCACGGAATCCGGGCTGTCGATAATATATTCCAAGAATGCCGGGGCCATTTTATTAACGGTTGGCAGTGTATAAAATCCCCACCAACTGTTATATACATTGGGATGGTTTTGGAAGGTGTACCAGCTGTAATAAGGCGATTCCTTGGAGTTGTAAGCGCCGTTGCCGCCAAAGGTGCCTTCCCTGTCAAAATAGAGGCTATTGGAGCCGGTATGGGAATAGACACCGTCCAGCACTACCCGGATGCCCCGGGCGTGGGCCGCATCGCACATGGCACGAAACTCCTCCACCGTACCCAGCATGGGATCCGGTGTTTTATAGTCACCGGTATCGTAGCGGTGGCTGGAAAAGCTTTTGCTGATGGGATTTAGATAAAGAATCGTGGTGCCCAAAGAGGCAATATAATCCATTTTTTCGGTAATGCCCCGGAAATTTCCTCCATAGAAATCGTTGTTCAGCACCTCACCCTTTTCATTGGGCTGCCAAAACACCTCTTCATCCCAGTTTTCATGGACCACATAGGGCGTAAGCTTGCCGGTCAAATCACACTGTCCTGCCTTGGCGAAGCGGTCCGGAAACACTTGATAGATCACCGCACCCTTGGCCCAGTCAGGGGTGGTAAAATCCGACGGAATACAGCTGACCTGCCACAGGTCTCCTGCCTCCATATTGGTATCATCCCCATACTTAAACAGCCGGAAAGGGCCGGTTTTTCCTGTGATGCGGAAATAATAAAAGTACAGGCCGGTGTCTTTCAGGGAAAAATCTCCTGCCCAGACCTGATAGACCCCCCGTTGCTCCGAGAGGTTCAGAAACGCAGCTGTATAAGGCGAGCCATCTTCCTTCTGAAACAAAACCTCCACCGACCGGGTCTGTACACTCTCGGGAATGTGAATCCGCAAGGTACAAGTCTGCTCCGGCACCAGACAGCCAAAGGGCTCTTTATGCATTTGTTTTTTCGAATCAAAGATAATACGCATAGTTTTCTCCAATGCGGGGTCTAATTTCAACTGACCGGGCTGGGGATCCTTGGAGATCTCCAGCCCGGTTGGTTTTTACATTTGGGTGCGCATTTTGTAGAACAGCTCCATATATTTCTGTGCCGGTTTGTCCCAGCTGAAGTCTTGTTGCATGCATCTGCGCTGCAAAGCCCGGAAGCCTTCCCGATTATAGGTGTACAAATCAATACACCGGGTCAATGCACCATAGAAATCATCGGCGTTATAGCTTTCAAAGGTGAAGCCCAGTCCGCCCTGTCCATTCTCATCCACACCGGGAACCGTGTCCTTCAGTCCACCTGTGGCATGGACAACAGGCACTGTGCCGTAGCGCATGGCGTTCATTTGGCTGAGTCCGCAGGGCTCGGATTTTGAGGGCATCATGTAGATATCACCGCCGGCATAGATCCGTGCCGCCAGCCCCAGATCAAAGGTGATTTTGGCTGCCACCCGATCCGGGTATTCCTGGGCAAGCTCTGCAAAAAATGCTTCAAACTGCTGCTCACCGGTTCCTAAAATCAATATCTGACAATTTTTCTCCCACAGGAGCTTTCTTGCAATATAGCACAAAAGGTCCAGTCCTTTGTGGCCGGCAAGACGGGTCACCATAACCAGAAGCGGCACATCCTCCGCCACCGGCAGACCCACCTCTGCTTGCAGTGCCGCCTTGCACCGGGCTTTCCCCACCACGAAGTTATCTGCGTTATAGTGGGCAGGCAGCGCAGGGTCTGTTTCCGGGTTAAAGGTGTTGGTGTCGATTCCATTGGTGATACCCGTCAGCTTCCAACCGGCATTGGCCAAAATACCGTCCATGCCATGGGCATAGTAGGGGTACATCAACTGCCGGGAATAGGTCTCGGAAACGGTGGTAACCATGTGGGCCGTTTCAATGGCACCCTTCATCACGTTAACTGCACCGTTCATATCCAGGCATGCCCGATACTCCCAAGGCAGCCCCAGCACATCGTCGAAGAAATAGCCGTCTGCCCAACCCTGATACTCCACGTTGTGAATGGTGAACATGCACTTGGTACCGTGGAAATAAGGGTGATACTGGGCTGCCAGATAAGTCGGCACCAGGGCCGTTTGCCAGTCGTTGCACTGAATTACATCCGGAATAAAGTTCAGCGCCACCAAAGCATCCAAACAAGCCTTGGAAAAATAAGCAAACCGTTCACCATCGTCCAGGTCCCCGTAAATAGCACCGGGACGGTCCCCAAAGTAGTACAGATTGTCCAGAAAATACACCTGCACACCATCTGTACGGTTTTTCAGCCGCATGACGCCGCAGTACTGCTGACGCCAGCCCAACTGCACATCAAAGTGGGTCACAAGCTCTACTTCATAGGCCGGATTCTGCCGAATCTTCTTGTAATAGGGCAGAATCAGAACCACCTGATTGCCCGGGATACGGGAAAGTGCCGCAGGCAGTGCCTCCATCACATCTCCCAAGCCGCCGGACTTGACATACGGCGCACCTTCGGAAGCCAAAAGGGCGATTCTCATACGACCTCACCTCTTTTGATAATCACGGGATTGGCCGGTGTGCCGATGAGCTTGGAGCCGGGACGGACATAAACATCCTTATCCAAAATCACATACCGCAGCTCGCAGCCCTCTCCCACCACGGCATCGTTCATAATAACACAGCTTTCGATCTGTGCTGTGGGATATACCGTCACCTGACGGAACAAAACACTGTTGCGCACATTGCCGCCCAACATACAGCCGTCGGCTACGGAGCAGTTTTCGATGTGGCAGTCCTCACCGTAGAAACTGGGAACCCGGTCCCGAACCTTGGTGTAAACAGGGTGATTGCCCCCAAACAGATCCTGCCGGATCTCCCTATTGATCAAAGACAGACTGTTGGTGAAGTACTCCTCCACCGACTCGTTAAACATGGCCACACCTTCAAAGCGGTAGATATTCACCGTGGCAGCCTTCTTCTGCCACAGGCCCAAAACAAGATCCCTGTCCATGTGGTACAGGTTGTGAGCGATATGCTCCTTCACCTGCTGAACCAGCCACTTCTTGCTCAGAACAAAAATATCCATGGAGGCCTCATACTCAGCAGGGGCAGCATAGTCCACCACCATATCCTCGATCTGACCCGTCCTGTCCAGCTTTACTGCCAGGTCCATCTGCCGATAGCCGTTGCAGATTCCTGCCTTGGTCACCAGAGTAATATCCTTACCGCTTTCCACATGGGCATCGATGATCTTGGTCAGGTCGATATTGCTCAAAATAGCAGAGTCAATCATTACGATCAGCTCATCGTCTGTTCCGTACTCCAAAAAGCTCATGGCGCTGTGCAGGGATTCCAGTTTGCCCCGGTAATCGGATACACTGGACGAGGCAAAAGGTGTCAAATATTCCAGACCGCCCTCTTCCATCTCAAGGCCCCATTCCTCACCGGAGCCAACGTGGTTCATAAGGGACTGGTAGCTGTGACGGGTAACGATTCCAATTCGGTGGATTCCCGCACAGGCCAGATTCGATAAGGCAAAGTCCACCTGCCGGTAGCGTCCCCCAAAGGGTAGGCTGGCCATGGTGCGCTTTTCCGTCAGGGCGCTGACTGTGCCGTCGTTTGCAAAAATAATACCGGTTACGTTCATGGCACTACCTCCTACATTATTTCGCCGGGCAGCAGCACAGTGTTGGCTTCTACCACAACGTCCTTTGCGGTGACACTGATCTTCTTCTTTTCTTTGGGGCCATAGGTGCCGCCTACCACCGCACCGCGGCAAACACGGCTGTTCTCACCCAGAATCGCATGGCGCACAATGGCGCCGGACTCAATTACCGCACCGGGCATAACCACGCTGTCCTCCACAAGTGCGCCTTGCCCGATGGTGCAGCCGGTAGAAATGATGCTATGGCGGACGGTGCCGTAGACCTCTGAGCCTTCGGCAATAAAACAGTTGACTGTCACCGCTTCGGCATCGATATAGGAAGAAGGCAGTGCATTGTTACGGGCGTAAATTTTGGTCTTCTCATCGCCGCGGATATTAAATTCCGGTTCCTTGCCCAGCAGGTCCATATTGGCCTCCCACAAGGAATCAATGGTTCCCACATCTTTCCAATAGCCATTAAATGTGTAGGCCATGAGCTTATGGCCTGCGGCTAAAAGACTGGGGATAATATTCTTTCCAAAATCATTACTGGATTGAGGATCCTCCTCATCAGCAATCAAAAACTCCCGCAGGATCTTCCAATTAAACACATAAATGCCCATAGATGCATTGGTAGATTTGGGCTGCTTGGGTTTTTCCTCAAATTCATAAATAGAGCCGTCGGGATTGGTGTTCAAAATACCGAATCGGCTTGCCTCCTCCAGGGGCACGTCACGGACGGCAATGGTGCAGGCAGCGCCACTGTGCTCATGGTAATCCACCATATCCGCATAGTCCATCTTATAAATATGGTCACCGGACAGCACCACCACATATTCCGGATCATACCGCTCAATAAAGGCGATGTTCTGGTAGATGGCGTTGGCGGTGCCCTTATACCAACCACTCTTTTTATCGTGGCGCTCATAGGGCGGCAATACCATGGCGGTAGACTGGGATTTATTCAGACCCCAGGGCTGACCGTTGCCGATATATTCGTTAAGTTCCAGGGGCTGATACTGGGTCAAAATGCCAACGGTGTCAATGCCGGAGTTTACACAGTTGCTCAAAGGAAAATCGATAATCCGGTACTTACCGCCGAAAGGCACCGCCGGTTTTGCGGTGTTCTGGGTAAGTACCTTCAGGCGGCTTCCCTGTCCGCCAGCCAAAAGCATTGCGATACAGCGTTTTTTCTGAAAATACATCGTAACAGCTCCTTTATTTTCAAGTGCAGTTGCGCACAGGTATCTAGAATAAGAATAACATATTTCCCATCAGAAAGAAAGGGACATTTTGGCTAAAATATCTGCCAATTTTCCGTCAATATCTACAATAGATCCTATTCCCAACGGGGGGCTTTCCGGTTTTTCTGACAAAAATAAGGGCTTTTCCAGCCAAACTGTGCCGTACCAGTTGCCGAACTTATAGCCACAGTCCGGCATAAATGCAACCTGACGGTAGCCAATTGCCTTGTGAAATGCCACAGAACGGTCATTGTCAGTGGTGACAATGGCGTAGACCTTCCGATAGCCTTGCAGCGCTAAAAGCTCCCAAAGAACGCCATACAGCTTTTTCCCGATTCCTCTGCCCTGGGCCTGGGGATGCAAATAAATGGATGCCTGGGCACACCACTGATAAGCTGCCCGCTCAAAGGGCAAACTACCGTAGGCATACCCCAGGATCTTCCCGTTTTCCTCCCATACCAGCCAGGGAAAGTGGGCTGTGATCTTTTCAAACCGGTCAGTAAACGCCTCTAATGTAGGCACCGAATATTCAAAACTGATGGCTGTTTCCAACACATAAGGCCGGTAAATGTCCAAAATTTCCGGGATATCCGCCCGCGTCGCCATTCGCACAGACATAAAATCATCTCCATAGTATCAGATAATTCTATTGTACGATACACTTGTATCCGCGTCAACCTATAATGATTGACATTTGCGCCGCGACGGCGTACAATAGACAATATCTGGCGTTATAAAGGAGGGAAAATCATGGACGCTGGCAATAGTGGCAATTTACCGGACCCTAGTCGGCGCCTGTGGTTGCGCTGACCCTTTCCCGGTGTTTTGCCTTCATTTGACTTTTCAAATAAGGAGGACACACAATGACCGAACGTTTTTTGCTTGTTGAAGAAACCGTCAACGAGCTGTTGGAACAAAAGAAGTATGCCACATTACGAGATATTCTTATCACTATGAACCCCAACGATGTGGCGGCGCTCTTCGCCGATCTTCAGGAGCGGCAGCTTCCCCTTCTGTTTCGCCTGCTGCCCAAAGAGCAGGCAGCGGAAACCTTTGTGGAAATGGAGCCGGATGCCCAGGAACTGCTGATTCGCAGCTTTTCCGACAACGAGCTGAAGGAAATCGTGGATGAGCTATACGCCGATGACGCAGCAGCCCTTGTGGAGGAGATGCCTGCCAATGTGGTCAAGCGGATCCTGCGACAGGCAACGCCTGAAATGCGCCGCTCCATTAACCTGATCCTGCGCTATCCTGAAAACTCCGCAGGCTCCATGATGACCACGGAATATGTGTCATTGCGGCCGGAGATGACAGTGGAGGAGAGCATCCTGCGTATTCGCCGCCAGGGCGTGGACAAGGAAACGATCTACACCTGCTATGTGACCAAGGGGCGGAAGCTTTTAGGCCTGATAACCGTAAAGGACCTTCTGCTTTGCAGCGATGACAGCACATTAATCCAGGATATTATGTTAACCAACCTGATATCTGTCACCACCCACACCGACCAGGAAGAGGTGGCGCGGATGCTCAGCAAGTACAATTTCCTGGCCCTGCCTGTGGTAGATACGGAAAACCGGATGGTAGGTATCGTCACCTTCGACGACGCCATGGATGTTATGGAAGACGAAGCCACAGAGGATATGGCGCTGATGGGCGGTATCCTGCCGTCAGAAAAGACCTATCTGAAAAGCTCTGTGTTTGCACTGTTTAAAAGCCGGATTCCCTGGCTGCTGCTTTTGATGGTATCGGCCACCTTTACCGGCATGATCATTACCGCCTTTGAGGGCGCTTTGGCTGCCCAGGCCGCACTGACAGCCTTTATCCCCATGCTTATGGGTACCGGCGGTAACTCCGGCTCCCAATCCTCTGTTACGGTGATCCGTGCGCTGAGCCTGGATGAACTGCGGTTCTCCGATCTTCACCGGGTGATTTGGAAGGAGATTCGCACGGCGGTGCTGTGCGGTGCCGCTCTTGCCGCCGTATGCTTTGTCAAAATTTGGCTGGTGGACGGTCTGCTTTTTGGCAACGAGGGCATCACCCTGGGTGTCAACGCCGTAGTGTGCCTTGCCCTGTTTGTGACCGTGCTGGCAGCAAAGCTGGTAGGCGCTGCCCTGCCTCTGGCTGCCAAAGCCGTTAAGCTGGACCCGGCAGTAATGGCAAGTCCCTTTATCACCTCTATCGTAGATGCCTTGTCTCTTTTGGTATATTTCCTGTTTGCAAGACTGCTGCTGGGTGTTTAATGAAATTTCAAAAAAAGCAGGCTGTGCCGGTCTCGGCACAGCCTGCTTTTTTTCATCATATGTTAGACAACGCCCTGGGACAGCATGGCGTCGGCAACCTTCAGGAAGCCTGCAATGTTGGCACCGGCAACATAGTTGCCCTCCATTCCGTACTCTCGGGCAGCATCATCCAGGTTGTGGAAAATGCGGATCATAATGCCTTTAAGCATCTCGTCGACCTCCTCAAAGGTCCAGCTGCGGCGCTCAGAGTTCTGACTCATTTCCAGACCGGAGACCGCAACACCGCCGGCATTGGAAGCCTTGCCGGGGCAGAAGAGCACACCGTTGTCCTGCAGGTACTTGGTAGCATCCAGGGAGGTAGGCATATTGGCACCCTCAATGACAGCCATACAGCCGTTGGCAACCAGAGCCTTAGCATCGTCGATGAGCAGCTCGTTCTGGGTGGCGCAGGGCAGCGCCACATCGCATTTGACCGTCCACACGCCCTTACCTTCATGATACTGGCTGTTGGGGCGCAGGGCCGCATATTCCGTCAAACGGGCCCGGCGGACCTCCTTGACCTCCCGGAGGGTGGCAACGTCAATGCCGTCAGGATCGTAGATCCAGCCGTTGGAATCGGAACAGGTTACAGGTTTTGCCCCCAACTCCCAGGCCTTGGCTATGGCGTAGGTTGCCACGTTACCGGCACCGGAGACAGCAACGATCTTACCTGCAAGCTCCTTGCCATTCCACTTGAGGATCTCCTCTGTGATGTACAGCAGGCCGTAGCCGGTAGCCTCGGTACGGGCCAAAGAACCGCCGTAGCTCAAGCCCTTGCCGGTGAGGACGCCGCCCTTGTAAGCGCCGCGAATCCGACGGTACTGACCGAACATATAACCGATCTCACGGGCGCCTACGCCAATATCACCGGCAGGAACGTCCTCATCAGCACCGATATAGCGGTGCAGCTCTGTCATAAAGCTCTGGCAGAAACGCATGATCTCACGATCGCTCTTGCCTTTGGGATCAAAGTCGGAGCCGCCCTTGGCGCCGCCCATGGGCAGGCCGGTCAGAGAGTTTTTAAATGTCTGCTCAAAGGCCAAAAACTTCATAACACTCAGGTTGGCTGTGGGGTGAAAACGCAGACCGCCCTTATAAGGACCGATGCTGCCGTTGAACTGAACACGGTAGCCTCTGTTTACATGGACCTGGCCAGCATCGTCCACCCAGGGCACAGTGAAGGTAAAGTTCCTCTCAGGCATGGTCATGCGCTCCAAAAGGGCCTCCCGGCGGTAGCGCTCTTCATTCTTTTCCACCACAGGGCGGACAGATTCCAGCACCTCTTCCACTGCCTGGTTAAATTCCGGCTGGCTGGGGTTCTGTTCCCGAACCCGTTGCTTGATCTCATCTACATAGCTCATAGGATTGCCTCCATTTTTAAATCAATAGGTCTATTTTAGCAGATATCATATCTCTATGCAACTATCTTATGCCAAAAATAGGTGACAAATTGCAAGTCCATGTCAGAATAATTTCATAGCATTTTGACGGAAAAACACTGCCGACCGAAAATTCCCCCTAATTATGCAGGTTATGGCGCATTTTTATGGCAATATGCATAATTTCTTGCAAATGATTTTGCAAGTTTTTCTTTTTTAATTGCACCTCTCCCCATCTCTTTACTTTTGCAAAAAAACCTGTAAAATAGAACAATGGGGGTGATTATGTGAGGAAACGGATTTACAATGGTCTGCTTATTCTTTTTTGCGCCGTTTTTCTGGTCAGTGGTGGATTTCTGGCCCATTACTACGTCGGCTCTTATTTACAGGAAAGCCGGTATGACCGGCTTTCTGACATGATGGAACCGGTGACACCCCGTCCGGCGGTCATAGACACTGACAGCACCCAAAACACCGAGCCCGTCACGCCGGAATATGTAGAGGTTGCAGACCCGGAAACCGGCGAAACAGTCCGGCTTCTGCCGGAATTTCAGGAGCTTTATCTTCTGAATAACGATATTGTGGGCTGGATTCAAATTCCCGGTACCAACATCGACTATCCGGTGATGCAGACCCCGGATTCCCGGGATTATTATCTGAAACGCAACTTTGACCGGGAGCGCAGCAGTCGCGGCTGCATCTACGCCCGGGAGGAATGTGATGTGTTCGCACCTTCACAGAATATCACCCTTTACGGTCACCGGATGAAGGACGGCACCATGTTCGCACAGCTGGATCAATATATGGATGCCAGCTTTTACGAAGAAAACCCTTACATCTACTTTGATACCCTTAACCAGCTACAGACCTACCGGGTCATGGCAGTATTCCGCACCACCGCTTCCACAGGAGAAGGCTTTTCCTACCATCTGTTTACCAACACAAAAGACGAGGCAGAATTTACAGACTTCTACAACACCTGCAAAGATTTGGCCCTTTACGATACCGGCGTAGACGCCGTACCGGGGGACAGCTTCATTACCCTGTCCACCTGCGAATACAGTCAAACCAACGGCAGACTGGTGATCGTGGCAAAACAGGTGGGATAACGCCCATAAAGAGACAATACAGAAAGAGACCTGCTTATGAAGATATTAATTACAAACGACGACGGCGTCCATGCACCCCAGCTGATTCCGCTGATCCGGTGGTGTCAGAAGTTGGGACAGGTTACCACTATCGTGCCAAAATTTGAGCAAAGCGGCAAAAGCCAAAGCATTGAGCTGCACAAAGCCTTTGCGGTGGAGGAAATCGAGCCGGAGCCGGGCATCTGTATCACAACGGTGGATTCCTCCCCTGCCGACTGTATCCGTTTCGGTATCCTGGGCAGAAAGCAGCCCTTTGACCTGGTGATCTCCGGCATCAACCGAGGCTTTAATATGGGCGGTGATATCATGTACTCCGGCACGGTGGGCGCTGCTTTTGAAGCCGTTTCTTTGGGGGTAAAGGCCATCGCCATTTCCACAGGCCCCCAGTTTTACGACCGGGCTTTGGAGCCGCTGGATCAGGTGCTGGCCTTTTTCCGGGAGCATCAGCTTTTGGAAAAACACTCTCTGTACAATGTAAATGTAGTGCCGGAAGCCAAGGGCATCCTGTTTACCAAGCAGGGCGGCCATTTCTATTCCGACGATTTCGTGGATCAGGGCGACGGCACTTATCTGCCCTGCGGTAAGTGCGTGTACGAAAACCGCAACGATCTGACGCTGGATACCGACTGCGTAATCCACGGCTACATATCTATCTCGCCATTGACCGTCAACCGGGTGGATATGGATATGCTGAAAAAACTTTCACCATAAGAATAAGAAATCCGGCATGCAAGCCTGTGGCCTGCATGCCGGATTTTATTAGGAATTTTCGCAATTTTTTACTGCTTCCCGGAAGGCCTCTGTGATTTGCGCATCCACATTGTCGCCTCTGAGTCCCAGGCATTTTTCTACCAGAGCATCAAGCTGCTGCCGAACAGGATCGGAAACAGGCAGGACAGCATAGGCATACTGCTGCTCCAGGCAGGTCATGGCCGCCTGAGCCGCCACATGATCGCCGCCGTCGGCGCTATCCAAAAAGGCACTGTAGCCTGCATCCGTCTCCGCAGACATGGCAGCAGGAAGATAGCCAGCCGCCCGGGGGAAGTCAGCCTGGAAGGCGGTATTTGCCGACATATATTGGGCAAGCAGCCAGGATGCTGCCTGCAGCTGCTCATCGTCGGTTTTTAACACGCACAGCTCCAGACTACGGATAGCAACGCCTGCCGCTGCATCCAAAGACTGGGGCATGTGGGCAACTCCCAGCTCAAACAGATATGTGTCATCTTCCTTTTCCGCCCGGTACCGCAGGGCATCGGCAGAGGAGCCGATAACCATATAGCTGTTTCCGCTGCTCCACTGCTGCAGCACTTCGCCGCTCTGAGTTTGGGCAGACAGCCAGCCCTTTTGGCTCCAGCCATTGAGCCGCTTTACAAAATCCTGGGCCTTTTCCGTGTCAAACAAATAGCCGGTTCCTGCTTCATCCGTAACCGCCACATCCTGCTGATAGCACAAGGACAAAAACAGATCTGCCCCCGCATCACACATAAGGGGTGTGGCTTCCGGGTCCAGCTTCTTGATCTTCTGACAAGTTTCCTCCACTTCCTCCCAGGAGAAAGGAACCGGTATGTCGTTTACGTCAAAGAAGCTCCGGTTGTAATACAATACCAGGCTGGAAAACATCACAGGCAGCGAATACAGCTCTGTGGGGTCCACTGCGTAGAACATCTGATAGTCCGCCAATTGTTCTTCTGTCACCAGGGAATCCAGAGCCATAATCCTGTCGGCCTGCCGGTACTGTTCTACCGCTCCCATATCACACAGTACCACGCCGGCTTCCTCCCCGGTCAGCTGTCCGTCACAATCCTTCAGCTCCACCCGGATGTGAGGATTGCTTTCCGTAAATGCCGCCAGGCGATTTTCCAAAATCGCAGCCGTTTTTGTGTTCAAATCGTGGTAAAGTGTAACTGTCAGCTTATCCTCCTGAGGGCCACCGGTGGTCTGGGTATCGGTGGGGTCAGCAGCTTCGTTGCCGCAGGCACACAGCCCTAGCAGCAGGCACACCACTGCGCACATCGCTAAAACTCGTTTCATAGTCATAAATTCTTTTTCCTTTCAGTGTTGGGCGTTGGTCAAATATGCAGCCCCTTAATAATCTGTTTGGCCGCTTCCCCGGCGGTGGTCATATCCACCGTATAATCGCAGATGTCGGCATTGCGCATCTCTGCCTCCAGTGCCATAAGGCGGCTGACTTTTTCCTCTACCTGCAAATTCTTCTGCAGCAGATCCATCAGCAGCTGCCGCTTTTCACGGCGCACATACACCGTGGTCACGTTGGGGAAGTGGGTCTTCAGCGCCATTGCACCGCAAATATCCATAACCGTCAGCACGTGCTTTCCGGCTGCCAAAATAGCTTCCACATCTGCCTTCCGGGAGCCGTAGCTGTGACCGGCATACATGGTGGATTCAAACAGTTCTCCCTTTTCACACATTTTCCGGAAGGAATCCAGTGTGATATAGTGATACCATTCGCCACCCTGCAACCCTACTGAGGCATCGGTGGTATAGCTGATGAGCTTTTGAAAGGCTTTGGGCCTTTTTTTCACCAGCTCCTTGGCAATCTCTGTCTTTCCGCTGCCGGAGGGACCGACCAACACCACAATCCCCGGCTCTTTCAGCCCCGGCTCATCGCTGCGGACACTGTAGCTTTCGGAGATCACCTCTACCAGCTTCAAAAACTCCTCGTAATTATTCACTGCCAGCACCCCGGTAGCGGACTGATTCCAAGGCCTGCGCATCAAAATGGGATAGGCGGCATTGGAGCTGTCCACATTGTGCATGCCGTCATCAAAGAGGATGTCTACGTCAATTCTATCCTTTCGAGAGCCCATGTAGATATGGTCCGCAGGAATTTCCGGAAACTCCTCCATGATTCGCTGGGCTCGGATGCCCATAAACTGGTGATATACGGAGGTGGACACAAAGACCTCCGCCATTTGCGTCAACTGCTTCACCATTTTTTTGGCGCCCCGGATCACAGGCTGGGTGCGGAAAAACTCCGGGTCCTGAAAAAATTCAAAAATTACATCTGCCCGGGTGCCCAGTTTTCCCCAATGGTCCACCTCATAGATGCTCAGCGGTGGGTCAAATTGATATTTCTCGTTGGCAAGCCGGATAGCATAGGGAACGCACTCCATCAGCACATCGTCAATATCCAGCGCAACGGAAAGTCTGTATTTCCGATTCATGGCAACTACCTCAATTTACCGTTTCTTTTTTCAGTATAACATACATTGCAAAAGAAAACAATTAGAATTCCTTTTCTGCAAAAAAGTTATAGGAAAAGCAAAACTTTTGTGCTATAATGGCTAAGAGGTGGTCTAAGATGCGAATCCTTGGTATCGACCCCGGTTACGGGATTACCGGCTTTGGTCTGATCGAGGCCCAGCGCGGTAACACACAGCTGCTCAAATGCGGCGCGATCACAACGCCGGCAGGTATGGATTTTTCTGCCCGGCTTGAGATTATTTATGAAGATATGCGTCAGCTTCTGGAAACTGCAAAGCCTGAGGCTGTGGCCATCGAAGAACTGTTTTTCGGACAAAATGTGACCACAGGCATTGGTGTTGCCCAAAGCCGCGGTGTGATCTTGCTGGCCATCCGGCAGGCAGGACTGCCCGTCTTTCCCTATAAGCCCATGCAGGTCAAGCAGGCTGTGGTGGGCTACGGCAACGCCACCAAACATCAGGTTCAGGATATGACCAAGCGGCTTCTGCATTTGGAAACGCTTCCAAAGCCCGACGATGCTGCCGACGCCATTGCCATCGCTCTGTGCCACGCAAGAGCCTCCACCTCTCTGTTGGCACAACTGCAAAATCAATAAACTGCAATTATCGAGCTGTTGCTCCATAAATAATTCATAATTCATAATGCATAATGCAAAATGAATGTGTGGCCTTCGGCCACTTATTGAAATTATTTCCGGTGGAAATACAACAATTATGCATTCTGCATTTTGCATTTGCGCACCTGCGCAGCAAATCGGAATTCGAAAGAAGGTTTCATTATGATATACTATGTTTCCGGGCCGGTGACGGTTTTGGAGCCGGGTCTGGCTGTTGTGGAGTGCAGCGGCGTTGGCTACGGCTGCCGTGTGACTGCCTACACCGCTGCACAACTGAAATTGAATCAAAATGCCCGGCTGTATATCACCGAATCCATCCGGGAAGATGCCTTTGATCTGTACGGCTTCATCAGCCGGGAGGAGCAGCGCTGCTATGAACTGCTGACCTCTGTTAACGGCGTAGGTCCCAAGGCCGCCATGGCCATTCTGTCCGCAGGACCCCAAAACTTCACCCTGGCTGTTATGACTGGCGATGAAAAGCTGCTAACCGCCGCCCAGGGCGTTGGCAAAAAAATTGCCCAGCGCATCATTTTGGAGCTGAAAGACAAAATGGGCGGCAGCAGTATGGAGCTGGATTTCTCCGCCGGTGTTTCCGCCACCGCCGCCCCTGTCCAGGGCAATAACGCCGCCCTGGCCACCGCCGCCCTCCAGGAGCTGGGCTATTCTGCTTCCGAGATTCACACTGCCCTGAAAGGCGTTGATTCCAATGCCACCACCGAAGAAATGGTCAGATTTGCATTGCGCGCCATGGTTATGAAGGGATAAGGAGGTATGGCCGTGAGTTTAGAATTTTCTGAAGAATTGACTTCTCCGATTATTTCCCCCACATTTGCTCCCCAGGATGCCGGAGAGATCGGTCTGCGACCCAAGCTGCTTTCCGACTACACCGGCCAGGAAAAGGCCAAGGGAAATCTGTCTGTTTATATTGAAGCTGCCCGGCGGCGAAACGAGCCCCTGGATCACACCCTTTTATACGGCCCTCCCGGTCTGGGTAAGACCACGCTGGCCGGTGTCATTGCCAACGAAATGGGCGTAAACATCCGTATCACATCCGGTCCTGCCATCGAAAAGCCCGGTGATCTGGCCGCGCTGCTGACCAACCTGAACCCCGGCGACATTCTGTTTATCGACGAGATCCATCGGTTAAACCGTGTAGTAGAAGAAATTCTGTACCCGGCCATGGAGGATTTTGCCATTGACATCATTGTGGGCAAAGGCCCTTCCGCCAACTCCATTCGGCTGGATCTGCCAAAGTTTACGCTGGTAGGTGCTACCACAAGGGCCGGCCAGTTGTCCGCCCCGCTCCGGGACCGGTTTGGCGTAAGCCTGCGTCTGGAGCTCTACACCCCGGAAGAGCTTTCCCGGATCGTCACCCGGTCAGCAACCATCTTAGGTATGCCTATTGAGCCCAGCGGTGCCATGGAGATCGCCTCCCGAAGCCGTGGCACACCCCGCATCGCCAACCGCTTTTTGCGTCGGGTCCGGGACTTTGCCCAGATCATGGGCGATGGCACCATCACCAAGGAGGCTGCCGACCTTGCGCTGCAGCGCTTGGAGGTAGATGCCCTGGGACTGGATGCCATTGATCGGCGGATGCTTACTGCCATCATCCGCAACTACGGCGGCGGACCTGTGGGACTGGAAACCCTGGCTGCTACCATCGGCGAGGAAGCCATCACTTTGGAAGATGTTTACGAACCGTATTTGATGCAGCTGGGCTTTTTAACCCGGACGCCCCGGGGCCGCTGCGTCACAGCTCTTGCCTACAATCATCTGCAGATTCCATTCGATGGGCAAACCCAGTTTGATTTGGGTTAATTTCCGGTTTTTTGTGCAAAAAAAGTTTGTATATTCGCATTTTTTTGTAAAGTTTTTGTAAATAAACCATTGACAACCATTTTGCCTTTGTGTATAATGCATCTTGTGGCATAGCCACCATTATCAACAAAGCTCCGCGTTACAGCCAGACAATTTGGTGGGTTTCCACGGGGTAGAAAACCAAAGAGAGGTAAAAATCCATGTACGAAGACAAGACCTTAGTTTGCAAAGAGTGCGGCAACGAGTTCGTGTTCACAGCCGGTGAGCAGGAGTTCTACGCAG
>JAZSPV010000055.1:0-3449 GCA_045537615.1 Faecousia sp.
CACCACCAAAGTTAAATCTCATGCAACTCGCGTACTCTATGCAGAGCGTTTTCGCATTGTAACAAAATGGTGATATTGAATGGTCTATTTTTTAAGAGAAAAATTCAATGATGGTTAAGCAATAATAGAGGCTATGACAAACACCCATTGACAAGCGGCTATAAATCCTCTATAATAACAATGTTACTAGGTTTGATTGTATTTTCCCTTCGGGGAAATGAGGTTTGATGCACGAGGTCGGAATTACCCTGATATAGGGGTAATTCCGCCTTTTTTGCTTTCCACGACAATTCACAAAACCCCAACGGCAATAAAAGACCGTGTCACATTCCCAACTATGGGATAGGCACGGTCTTTTTTGTTATATAAGGACAAAAATCATAGAAAGGACGGATGAAATCATTGGCGACACAACCCCTGATCCGTGTCAGCTGTATGAACAAGGGCGAGAAAATCGGTCTTGTGGCATACTCAGACCTGGTCGTTCACGACAAAGATAATACCATCGTCGCGCTACGCATCGGAGGCTACCCTGAAGCGGTGCAAGGCATGAGCGATATTATCACTGCCGGATGCGATCTGGAGCTGCAGGGATCACGCAAAACCCTGAAAGTCACCACAAAAGGGCACAAAAACTATGAGAGAAGGCTTTCTCACGACGGCGTGTACGCTGAGGCAATGCACTATCTCAAGGATGATGTTCCCAACACAATCATGATAGGAGATGATGAATCAGAAGGCACGAAAGTGGCCCTAAAGAAGAACCTGTATTTCTTCTGCAACAATCAGGACGAACTGTTTTCAGAGCTTGACCGCAAGCTGTCGGTACCGCTGATCCCGGAATTTAAGGACTATTTCCTTTCGGAGCTGCAAGCAAGGAATATCCTGCAAAAGCTCAAGGTGTATTCTCTCGGCAGGCAATTTGAAGCGTGGCATATGAATATCACCGAAGACGAATCGGAAGTAGCCCAGGTGCTGGAGGATGGCCTGAAATCCGGACAGATCGCTATTCCGGGCGACCAGAAAAGCAACCTTGCCATTTTTAAGGATATCAGCACCTTCACGCAGTATCTGCAGGAATTCGGCTCACTCATTGCGGACCGCATTAAGAAATGCTTTCCGCCTCGGTTCAATCCGGCTGAGGAGACCGTGTCCTCGGAAATCACGGAGGTCAACGACTGTGTTCGGCAGCACGCCGGATACTCCCTGTTCGATGCCCAGCTTGGCGCGGCAGAGGCACTGAAAAGACAGCTCGAAACCGACAAAATGGCTCTGTTGGTAGCAGAGTGCGGTACAGGTAAGACAAAGATTGGCTCCACCGCACTGTACGCTTATCAGCACAGCAATCCCAAACGACGGGTATATGAAAAGGCGTTTAATGTAGTCATCTGCCCCTCGCACATCACCGGCAAGTGGGTTCGGGAGATCCACGAGACTATCCCCAACAGCTATGCCCGGCACGTAACCACGATGGCAGAGGTAGATGCACTCTACACCTACTATCAGCAAAAGAACAAAACCGTGTACTGTGTTCTGTCCAAGGAAACAGCCCGTAACGGCTATATGCGTAAGCCCGGTGTTTTCTGGGATCCGGTGAGGAAAGGCTTTGCCTGCCCGCACTGCGGTTACATTCAGGAGATGGAGCTTATCACCGACGCGGTGCATTGCACTGTGAAGGCGGATGCTCACTTCTTCCTCAATGAGAACAGCAAAAATCACCGCTGCCAGAATACCCAGTGCAACCAAATCTTGTGGACGATGCTTAACACAAAAGACCTTGCCCCGGAGCGTAACGAATGGGTACGGATCGGCAGTTATGGCTTTGTCCACCGGAAGTTTGCCTGGCAGGAATACCAAGTCTGCAAATCTGCGGCCGCACAGGAAAAGATCGCTGAGGTGGTACATAACCCCAAAGGCGTATTTCCGGCCCCCGGAGCTTTTGACCGGTTCCCGCTGTCTTCTTACATCAAAAAGAAGATACGCAGAATCGACGGTCTCATCGTCGATGAGCTGCACCAATATTCCGGTGAAAGTGCCCAGGGACAGGCAATGGCAGAGCTGGCAGGCATCGCCGATAAGGTTATCGGTATGACAGCCACCCTTGTCAACGGCTACGCAAAGGGTATCTTCTACCTGCTGTTCCGGCTTAAATCCCATCTTATGCTGCTGGACAACCAGAAGTATGAGCAGTCAAGAGACTTCTGCCATCAATACGGTGTTGTGGAGGAATTGTACGAAGTGGAATATCCGTCTGACTACAATGCTACTTCCAAGGCCGTCAAGCGGAAGGTGCGTGAAAAGTTCCTGCCCGGTATCTCGCCAATAGTGTACTCCCGTTTCCTGCTGGAAAACGCGGTCTTCCTGTCTTTGGCGGATATGGGCAAAGAGCTGCCCGACTATGAGGAGATCCCCATATTCTGCAAACTAGAAGAGGAAGTAAAGGAAGAATACACACGCCTGGAGGATGAGTTCAAGAAAATCATGACCCGGGATAAGAAAATCGGTAACCGTATTCTTTCCGCTTATATGAATCTTCTGTCTGCGTATCCGGATCAGCCTTACGGACACGAACCTATCTACAATCCGCTTGTAAGAGCAGAGAAAGAGGCGTTGATCCAACCCAAGGAAATCGGTGATGAAAAGACGCTGCATCCCAAAGATTTGGCGGTCATCGATCTTGTGGAGAGGAAAATTGCTGCCGGTGAGAATGTGATCATCTATACTGCCTGGACACGGCTTGATTCACAAGACAAGCTGTTCCGGGAACTGAGTGAGCGAAACATTCCCACTGTCATCCTAAAACCTACCGTTCCTACTACGAAACGGGAGGAATGGGTGGAAAAGCAGCTGAACAAAGGTGTCCGTGTGCTGATTACCAATCCGGCTCTTGTGGAAACCGGCCTGGATTTGAACGCATTCACGACCCTTGTGTTCTTCAACATCGCCTATAACCTCTACATCTTCCGGCAAGCCTCTCGCCGCAGCTGGCGAATCAATCAGACTGCACCCAGAGTCGAGGTGTATATGTTCTACTACGAATACACGATGCAGCAGAGAGCATTGCGGCTTATGGCCTCCAAGCTGTCTGCGGCAACGGTGATCGAGGGCAACATCTCCGATGAAGGACTTGCGGCTATGTCTGATTGCGAGGATCTGACAACCCAGCTCGCTAAGGAACTGATGTCCGGTCTGAAGGAGAATGTGGAAGAACTGGCAGCCAGCTTTAAGAAAATGGCGATCCTGGGAAACCGGGAACAGCAGCCTGAACCCAACCCTGTGCAGATTCCTGCAGAGGCAATAATTGCGGAGGCACCCCAGTCAGACGCAGTAATAATCCAAACTGTTTTACAGCCCAATATCCAAACCACGAAAGCCAATGGCAAAAATTACGATACAGGTCAGCTCTCTCTATTCGACCTCGTTGCGTAAGTGCGCCCTTGGTTTTTATT
>JAZSPV010000018.1:0-27773 GCA_045537615.1 Faecousia sp.
GAGGGCGTTTACGCCCGTGGCAATCTCATAAATAAGCGGTAGCAGGGCAGACATCGATGGCGTGTCATGCCTGCGGGCGGCGGTACTTTCTTGTTCCGCCAAGAAAGTACCCAAAGAGGCGGCTTGGGGAGGGTTTGAGTGAATTGCTCCCGCAATGCAAGCCACCTCCCCAAGACCCCACCAGGCGCGCACTTTCGTGAGTGCAAACACGCATTTTCTTGTTTGCCCGGCGGGTCCTTTGTGGGAACCTTGTGCTTATTTAATCACATGGAAACGGGTAGATTTTATTTTAAACGGAACGATAAATTGGAATTTTAATAATAATTTTCAAGGAGGGAAAAAGTTATGTTAACTACCCCGACCCCCCATATTGAAGCAAAACCCGGAGATTTTGGCAAGACTGTTCTCATGCCCGGTGATCCTTTGCGTTCAAAATTTATTGCTGAAAACTTTCTGGAAAACCCTGTCTTGGTGAACGATGTCCGGGGCGTCCAGGGCTATACCGGCACCTATCAGGGCGTAAAGGTATCTGTGATGGCCTCGGGTATGGGCATGCCAGCCATTGGAATCTACTCCCACGAGCTGTATAACGGCTACGGCGTGGAGAATATCATCCGGGTAGGGTCTGCCGGCTCGATTCAGGACCATATTAACCTGTATGATCTGGTGATTGCCCAGGGTGCCTGCACCGATTCCAATTTTGCCGCCCAGTTCCATTTGCCCGGGACCTTTGCCCCCATTGCGGACTATCAGCTTTTATCCGCTGCGGTGGAGGCAGCCGAAGAAAACGGTGCAACCTACCATGTGGGCAACGTAAATTCCTCCGACGTATTCTATGGAGACCAAGCAGGCGTACCCGAGGGACTGGACAGCGTTTACGGCCTGAAAAAGATGGGCGTTATGGCACTGGAGATGGAGGCGGCGGCCCTGTATATGAATGCTGCCCGCTACGGTAAGCGCGCCCTGTGTATTTGCACCATATCCGACCATGTGTTAAAGGGTGTGGAGACCACCTCCCAGGAGCGCCAGACGGCCTTTACCGCCATGATGAAGGTGGCGCTGGAAGTAGCAGTGAAGATGGATGTGAAATGATGAAACGTGTATTTCTGATCGTGCTGGATTCCTTTGGTATCGGCGCCCAGCCCGATGCCGGAGAATTTGGGGATTACGGTGTCAATACATTGGCATCCTGCGCCGCCACCGGACTGCTGCAAATCCCCAACCTGCAGGCAGCCGGTCTGGGCAACATTGACGGGGTAGACTGTATCGCAGGTACTGCCACACCAGTGGGGGCCTATGCCCGGCTGACGGAAAAGTCTATGGGCAAGGATACCACCATCGGACACTGGGAGATTGCCGGTATTGTATCTTCTGACCCTCTGCCTACTTATCCGGATGGGTTTCCGGAGGAGGTGCTGCAGCCTTTCCGGGAAGCCACCGGCAGAGGCGTTCTTGCCAATGCCCCCTGGTCCGGAACGGCAGTCATCGAGCAATACGGAAAACAGCACATGGAAACCGGGGATCTGATCGTCTACACCTCGGCGGACTCTGTGTTCCAGATTGCAGCCCATGAGGCCATTGTTCCTCCGGAGCAGCTGTACGAATACTGTCGCGTTGCCCGGAGAATTTTACAGGGCAAGCACGGTGTAGGTCGGGTCATTGCCCGGCCCTTTGTGGGAACGCCCGGTGATTTTAAACGCACGGCAAACCGCCACGATTTTTCCTTGGAGCCACCCCGGAAGACCCTTTTGGATGCAGTCAAGGATGCCGGGTTAGACAGCATTGCTGTTGGCAAGATCTGTGATATTTTTGCAGGGGCAGGGGTTACGGAGGCGGTGTATAACAAGGACAACGACCACGGAATGCAGCATACCCTTGCCTATTTGGAAAAGGACTTTACAGGGCTTTGCTTTGTAAACTTAGTGGATTTTGATATGCATTACGGCCACCGCCGGGACAAAGAAGGCTATGCCCTTGCACTGAACCGATTTGATGAATGGTTGGGTCGGTTTACGGAAAAGCTGACGGATGAGGACATTGTGTTCATTACGGCAGACCATGGCTGCGATCCGGCCTATACTGCCACCACAGACCATACCCGTGAGTACGTGCCGCTGTTGGTCCTGGGCAAGCAGGTGAAGCCTGTGAACTTAGGTACCCGTCAGAGCTTTGCAGACATTGCTGCCACGGTAGCACAGCTGTTGGGTGTATCCCTGGAAACCCCCGGCAGGAGCTTTGCGCAGGAAATTGAAAGGACATAGATATGAAACCGGAAACTTTGATTGAATATGCCATAGAAGCTATGCAGCGTGCCTACGCGCCTTATTCCGGCTACCGGGTGGGCGCAGCGCTGCTTTGCAGTGACGGTGCTGTCTATCAGGGCTGTAACATTGAAAACGGGGCCTATAGCCCTACGATCTGTGCTGAACGTACAGCCTTTGCCAAGGCTGTGTCAGAGGGGCAACGGGAGTTTATTGCCCTTGCGGTCTGCGGTGGCAAGGATGGGGTCATTTCCGGGCTGTTTCCACCCTGCGGTGTGTGCCGCCAGGTGATGCGGGAATTCTGCGAGGACGATTTTCTCATCTATATGGCGGACAAGGACGGAAGCTACGCCCAGCGCACGCTGTCACAACTGCTGCCTGACAGCTTCAGTCTGTGATATTAAAAGTTGTTAATCTTTTTGTTGCATTTTGTCGAAGCAGACTGTATAATGGCAGAAGTGAATATTCTGCGAAGAGGGAGGTTGCCGCCGGATGCGTTAGCATAAGGTCGGAGCCTCTTTTTTTACACAGATCACAAAAATTTTATGGAGGAATGATTATGAATCTTGTCTACGGCGTAAAAGACAAACCCAAATTCCCGCAGCTTCTGATCTTCGCATTCCAGCAGGTCCTGGCCATTTTGGCCGCCACCATCACCGTTCCTGCCATCGTTGGTAACGGTATGTCCGCTTCCGCAGCCCTTCTGGGTGCAGGCTTAGGCACACTGGTTTACCAGCTCTTTACCAAGTTTAGGAGTCCCGTATTCCTTGGTTCCTCCTTCACATTCATCGGCCCTATGTTGGCTGCTTTCTCCGGTGGTGTGACCGTTGGTTACTTGGGACTTGTTGTCGGCGCCATCTTTGCCGGTCTTGTTTATGTGATTATCGCCCTGGTGGTTAAGCTGGCCGGTGTTAAGTGGATCGATAAGATCATGCCCCCTGCTGTTATCGGACCCACTGTAGCATTGATCGGTCTGTCCCTTGCAGGTGCGGCTGTTAACGATGTTTTCTCCTACGGTGAAACCGTAACCTTTGGCCTGAACTCTTATTTCCTGATGAAAACAAGCGCCTGGGCTTCCCTGGGCTGTGCAATGGTCACACTTTTTGTGGTCATTCTCTGCGCCACCTATGGTAAGAAAATGGTCAAGCTGATTCCCTTCATTGTCGGCATCCTGGCCGGTTATGCTGTGGCTATGGTACTGACCCTTATCGGTAAGTTTACCGGCAACGATGCGCTGAAGGTTATCGACCTGAGCGTGTTCGAGAACATGAAGATTTTTGCTGTCCCTGAGTTTACATTTACAAAGGCAATCCAGGGCATCGGAGAGTTCAAGGTGTCCTATTTGGCTACCGTGGCTGTAGCTTATGTTCCCGTGGCGTTTGTGGTCTTTGCTGAGCATATTGCCGACCATAAGAACCTGTCCTCCATCATTGGTCAGGATCTGCTGGAAGCGCCCGGCCTGCACCGCACCCTGCTGGGTGACGGCGTTGGCTCTATGGTCGGTGCCTTCTTCGGTGGCTGCCCCAACACCACCTACGGCGAGTCCGTCGGCTGTGTTGCCATTACCCGGAATGCTTCCGTTATTACCATCACCACGGCTGCCATTATGTGCATGGTGATCTCCTTCTTCGGACCCTTCGTGGCATTCCTGGATTCCATTCCCGGCTGTGTCATGGGCGGTGTCTGCATTACCTTGTACGGCTTCATCGCTTGCTCCGGTCTGAAGATGATCCAGAAGGTAGACCTGGGCCAGAACAAGAATCTGTTCACCGTTGCTGCTATTTTGATCCCCGGCATCGGCGGCATGGCAATGGGTATCGGTGAGATCTATATCACCACTACCGCCTGTGCCCTGATTCTGGGCATCCTGACAAACCTGATCCTGTCTCCTGCCAAGGAAGACTGATAAACGTTTTCAATCCATAAAATAATGGTAGGCATTTTGCCTACCATTATTTTTATGGCCGTTATTCCAGAGCAGAGCGCAGCTTTTCCAGCGCCCGTTTTTCAATACGGGAAACGTAGCTGCGGCTGATCCCGGTCAGCTCTGCCACCTCCCGTTGACGCAGGGGGACACCGCCCCCCAGACCGTACCGGGCAACGATCACCTGCCGCTCCTGGTTTGTCAACACCTGATCTACAGCCAAACAGAGTCGTCTTAAGTTTTCCCGGTTGCTGATCTGCTCTAACAGATCCTCCTCGTCACTGACCACGTCCATCAGCGCCAACGCAGCACCGTCGGCGCTGGTTTCTATGTAGTCGGACAATGACACATCCTGGCTGGATTTTTTCTGGGCCCGAAAATGCATAAGAATCTCATTTTCCACACACCGGGCGGCGTAGGTGGCAAGCCGTGCTCCTTTGGATGCATCGAATGTGGTAATGCCCTTGATCAGGCCAATGGTACCAATGGAGATCAGGTCTTCCTGATCAGAAGTCTGCGCGTAGTATTTTTTCATAATATGGGCAACCAGGCGGAGGTTGCGCTCAATGAGGATGTTACGGGCCTCCAGATCTCCCTGGGAGGACAGAGCCAAATAATGCTGTTCCTCCTGGGCAGACAGGGGCTTGGGAAAGGAGCCTGTGGATAACTGCAGTGAATACATCAGTCCGCTGAGCATAAGCCAGACGGCGGCGATCATACGCCTCACCTCCACTGCTACCATATTCTGCATTGCCCGTCCATTTTCCATACACTTTGTGCCGCGGTGTGTTGTATTTTGGGAAAACCGTGCTATAATGGCAGTATTCTTTTGGACAAGAGGTGTTGTTATGGCGTTTTATACAAACCATCCCATCCTGTTTGTGTTGGCAGGTGTCTTGATTGCGGTGGTGCTGGCCCAGTCTGTATATTTTCTGGTCAAAGCCCTGCGCCGCAGTCAGCAGTTGGGAATGGATCAGAAGAAGATCCGCAAGACCATGATCGCTGCCGGCGTGTTTACCATAGCCCCGGCTGTGGCCATCGTAATCAGCGTCATGGTGCTTAGCAAGTCCTTGGGATTACCGCTGCCGTGGCTGCGGCTGAGTGTGGTGGGCTCCATGAGTTATGAGACCATCGCTGCCACCAATGCCCTGAACGCCATGGGGGAGACCCTGGGTGCAGGCAGCCTGACAGCACAGCAGTATGTAAATGTGCTTACAGTTATGACGGTGAGCATCATGCTGGGAATCTGGCTGGTGCCGCTGATTGGTAAGAAGCTGCAAAAGGGCATGAAATCTCTGGCAAACCGGGATGCCAAGTGGGCAGATATCTTCCAGAACGCGCTGTTCATTGGTATGATCGCAGCATTTTTGGGCTTTGTTTTTTGCAATGTGTCCCGGATTTGGGACCCGGCAGCCAGGGTAGTAACGGAAAAATTCATCGAAAACGGTGTGGAAGTGGAGCAGGAAATTTTGACTACAGCTACCTCCGGACTGATTCCCGTCTGCGTTATGGCTGTGTCGGCCCTGGTGATGGTGGTGTGCGGCTTGCTGATGCGGCTTCCCAAAATGAAATGGCTCAGCGAGTATGCATTGCCCATCAGTCTGGTGCTGGGTATGGCGGCAGCCATCCCAATTGCCGGTTGGTTGGGTTAAGGAGGTGCCGGATATGAAAAAACAGATGAGCTATCTTGACAGTGTCCACCGCGATGGACGGATCTGGAACCTGAGCGTTATGGTTCTGCTGCTGGCATTTCCTGCAGCGGTGTGTCTGATTTTCGGTGTTCTGCCGGAGTGGAAGAGCCTTTTTAAGGGTTTGCTTTATACAGCCCCCATGTACTGGGCGGTAGGCGCTATTGAGACGGTTACATACGTTCCTATGCTGGGTGCCGGCGGCTCCTACCTGAGCTTCGTCACCGGAAACATTTCCAACCTGAAGTTGCCCTGCGCCCTAAATGCTATGGAACAGAACGGTGTCAGTGCCAATTCCGAGGAGGGCGAGGTGATTTCCACCATTGCCATTGCGGTTTCCAGCATTGTCACCACGGTGATTATTATTATCGGTGTGGTGCTGATTGGACCGTTGATGCCTATTTTGCAAAAACCTGCTCTGCAGCCTGCATTTGATCAAATCCTGCCTGCCCTCTTTGGCGGTCTGGGAGTGGCCTTTGTGTCTAAAAACTGGAAGATTGCCCTGGCCCCTGTGTTGCTGATGCTGATACTGTTCATTTTTGTGCCGGCATTGGATTCCGGAACGGTTGGCATTATGGTGCCGGTATCTGCGCTGCTGACCATCGGCGTGGCGCGGATCCTGTATAAGAAGGGAGTTTTATAATGGGTTGGTTATTGCTGCTTCTGCCGGCACTTTGTTTGCTGGCTGTGTCGGTGGTGCTGGTTCTGATCCTGACATTGGTTGCCGTTCTTTTGATACGGGCACTGAACTTCAACCCCAAACCCCAAAAGGAGCAGGTTCGGGAAGATGTGGCATTCAACAAGGATGCTGCGGTGGAGGCCTTGCAAAAGCTGGTGCAGTGCAAGACAGTATCTTATAACGATCCTGCCATGGAGGACGACGGAGAGTTTCGCAAGCTGATCGACATGCTTCCTTCCCTGTATCCCCGGGTGTTTGAAGTCTGCAGCTTCCGGGAATTGCCGGACCGGGCATTGCTGTTTCGGTGGCCCGGCAAGTCCGACACCGGACCCAGTGTGATGATGGCCCACTATGATGTGGTGCCTGTAAATGAAGGCAGCTGGGACAAGCCCCCCTTTGCCGGTATTATTGAGGATGGTGTCCTGTGGGGCAGGGGTACTTTGGATACAAAGGTCACCTTCAACGGCATCTTAAGCGCTGCCAACCATTTGATTGCCCAAGGGTTCCAGCCGGAACAGGATGTCTATTTTGCTTTTTCCGGCGGCGAAGAGGTCAACGGAGCCGGTGCTGTCAACATTGT
Source organism: Faecousia sp. (assembly GCA_045537615.1). GTDB lineage: Bacteria > Bacillota > Clostridia > Oscillospirales > Oscillospiraceae > Faecousia. The sequence goes on from JAZSPV010000018.1 coordinate 7,133, forward strand.
CAACTATTTCAAGGAGCACGGTATTCGGCCCGGGCTGGTGGTTGATGAAGGTGGCGCAGTGGTGGAAAATGTGTTCCCCGGTGTCAAAGAGCCCTGCGGTCTGATCGGTATTGCGGAAAAGGGCATGATGAATGTGCAGTATACAGCCCGGTCCGGCGGCGGTCATGCCTCAGCCCCACTGCCTAAAACCCCTGTTACGACTTTGGCAAAGGCTTGCCGCAGCATCCAGAAAAGGCCCTTCAAGATGCACCTGACCAAGCCTGCTGCCGAGATGTTCGACACCCTGGGCCGCCATTCTTCCTTTGGTTTGAAGGTGGTATTCGCCAACCTGTGGCTGTTCAAACCGGTACTGGATCTGCTTTGCAGAAAAAGCGGCGGTGAAATGAATGCCCTGGTCCGCACCACCACAGCCTTTACCATGATGGAAGGAAGTAACGCCCGGAATGTGCTCCCGGCAGAGGCCAAGCTGGTCAGCAATATGCGTCTGAATCCTGCGGATACAGTGGAAAGCGCCAAGGCCTACCTAAAGAAGGTGGTCAATGACGATGCTGTGGAGATCACGGTGCTGGAGAGCTTTGAACCCAGTCCCATTTCCCAAACCAACTGTGAAAGCTGGGACAAGGTGGCAGCTGCTGTGGCACAAACCTGGCCCGGCTGCATCGTATCGCCCTATCTGATGGTCCAGTGCTCCGATTCCCGGCACTACCGGGATCTGAGTGACCATGTTTACCGGTTCTCTGCCATGGATATGACGGCGGAGGAACGCAGGAGCATCCATGGAAACAACGAAAGGATTCGCCTGGAATCCATTGGTCGTGCTGTGGAATTTTACATTCGTTTGATGAAGCAGTGCTGAGAGGGCAGAGGTCAAAGGAGCCGTCAAGACAAGCAAACCGGACCCGTCGGCGTACAGGTGGCACGTTAGGGTCCGGTTTGTGCAGTAAGGCAAAACGCCTTGCGCAGCAAGGCTTTTGGGCAGAGAATAGATAGAAAATGCAGGTATGTTGAATACGGTGAATAAGATAGAAAGTGCCAACCGTTAATGATCTTTGTTTTGACGGTTGGCGGCTTTTTTGACACTCTGAAAACCGCGTTGGTGATGTTTCACCAACGCGGTTTTTATTATTTCCGGGTTAAAAGGATGTCAGTGTCAGTTTCCTGCATGCCTCTGCAAGGGCGTGGAGGGTGCTGCAGGACACCATGGAGCAGATCGATTGGAAGGTCTGCACGCTGCCCACGTGCTGCCAGTGGCTTTCCGGCATGGGATTGAGCCAAAGGACACGGCCTGCCAGGTGCTTTGCTTCCAGCAGCGCGGCGGCTGCCCGATTTTGTTCCACCGTCTTGGTGTCGGACAGAATCAGCAATGTGGTGGAGGCATTCAGGGCAGCCGGCTGCATGACACAAAGCTGCTCCAGGGCAGAACCCAGGTCTGTACCCTTACCGTAAACGCCGCATTGCTTTATATAGTTGCGGAACAGGTCCATATTTTGCAGACTGAAGGCATCTGCTTCAAACATCGTCTCCGAGAAGAGAAATACCCGGGAGCTTTCCGATGCCTGATTTAACGATTGAATAAACCGCAATGCAAACTCAGAAAACTGGACCATAGACCCGGAAACGTCGCACAGCAGCACCAGCTGCTTGCGGCGGGTTCTTTTTTTCTTATATTTCAGTCGGTAAAAGCTGCCGCCTGTCTCCAGCCCCTTACGGATGGTGCGGCGGAAATCCAGCTTACCGCTGTGACCACCGCGGTTGCGCTTGGCAGTCAGTTCGCCGTTGAGCTGCCGTGTCAGACTTTGGATAATGGAGATGGCCTTGGGGATATCGGTGTCCTGAAATTTGGAAATATCCCGGTACATAAGGCCTGTTTCCGGATCCAGTGCATCACCGCCGATACCGGCATCCTCCATCCGCATCTGCTGCTCCAAAAGGGTTTTGGCAAAAACAGAATGGATAAAGTTGGTGTAAAGCTCCGGGTTGCGCTCCGAGCCGGCGTACTTGTCCATGATCCTGCGCAGTTTTTCCCGGGCATCTTCGGGCATAGTGGCATAGGTCTCCATTTGGGCCTCGTTGAGGGAATGGATCTGCACCGTTTCCTGGATCTCCTGCTTGGCCTGTTGTGCCTGGATATCCAAACGGGCCATCTCCTCTGCCTGGGCGCGCATAGCCGCCTCCGACAAAAAGAAGCCGTCAAAGACCCGGTCAAACAGGGCTTGTTCTTCCCGGGATTTGGCGTAAATGGTCCGCAGGGCAGTCTTTACCTGCGCCCGGTCCTCAAAACCCAGGCAGGACAAAATTTTGGCACCGTCGGCGGTCTCCTTAGGGCTGACCGACAAACCCTCCAGCCGCAGCATTCTGGAAAAGGCAGATAACTTTTCCAGATATACGGCAGGATCAGTCATGGTGATGTCCTCCACAGCCGCAATGACAGGGGTGCAGGTCCTCCTGCTGCTCCAGCACCGCAAAATCCTCGTTGTTTTTCAGCACGAATCCGGCAGTCTGCCGCAGGGCATCCGGGGTCAGTTCTTTTATGCCCAGGGCATCCAGGGCAGCAGCCCAATCCAGGGTTTCTGCAATGGAGGGCTTTTTCAGAATCGCTTCGCTGGCCCGCAGTTTTTGGACGGCCAGGGCCACCTGAGCACAGAGCTGATCGTCTACATGGGGCAGCTTCTTACGCAGAATAGCAAGCTCCTTTTCCATATCGGGGTAGGGGATGTACAGATAAGCGCAGCGGCGGCGCAGGGCTTCACTCAAAGGCCGGGCCCGGTTGGAGGTCAGCACCACAAAGGGTACAGATTTTGCCTTTATCGTACCCACCTCGGGGATCGTTACCTGCATTTCGCTGAGGAGCTCCAAAAGAAAGGCCTCAAATTCCTCGTCGGCCTTGTCAATCTCGTCAATCAGCAGAACCACCGGTTTTTCCGAACGGATGGATTGGAGCAGTGGGCGCTCCAACAGATATTCGTCGCTGAACAGACTTTTGGTCAGCTTGTCACTGTCGGCAGCCCCCATATTTACTTGAATGGACAGCAGCTGCTTTTGATAATTCCACTCATACAGGGCCTTGCTTTCGTCCAGACCCTCATAGCACTGCAACCGCACCAGATCTCTGTCCAGTGCGGCGGCCATGACCTTAGCGATTTCTGTTTTGCCTACACCGGCAGCACCCTCAATAAGAAGGGGTCTGCCCAGCTGCAGGGCAACCGTCAGAACGGTGGCTAAGGTGTCATCGTATACATAGGCCTGCTGGTCCATTTTTTGTTTTAAAGTTTCCAGGTCCATAAAATCACCCTCATTGTGCTGTTTTCAGCGATAATAAGATTATAAGTTTGTTTCCTCCAGCTGGGCCAGATATTCCTCTGCAAAATGGATGGCAGTTGCGCCGTCTGCCGTGGCGGTGACTACCTGCCGCAGAGCCTTTGTCCGCACATCTCCCACAGCGTAAACGCCCGGGATTTTTGTGCGGGTGGTTTCGTCGGCAATAATATAGCCTGCTTCATCCAATGCCAACTGATCTTTTACAAGCTCTGTGGCAGGTGTCCTGCCAATGGCAATAAAGATGCCCGCTGCCGGAATTACCTGCTCCTGTCCTGTGACAAGGCTTTTCACCTTCACACCGGAGAGGATATCACCGTGTAAAAGCTCTGTTACCACATGGCTTCCCAGGAAGGTTACTTTTTCTGCCTTTTTCAGCGGCGCATGGTAAATTTTTGTGGCCCGCAGGTCATCTCTGCGATGAACAAGAATCACCCGCTCTGCGATACGCGACAGTAGCAGTGCATCTGCTGCGGCACTGTTTCCGCCACCTACCACCACCACAGTTTTGCCCCGGTAGAGCATACCGTCACAGTGGGCGCAGTAGCTGACACCACGACCAACCAGCGCCTGTTCTTCGGCAATGCCTAGATGTCTGGGGTCTGCACCGGTGGCAATGACCACCGTTTTGGCAAGGACAGTACCGCTGTCAGTTTCGATCACCTTTGGCTGTGCCTGCAGATCCAGGGCGGTGACTTGGGTGTACTGGGTCCGTGCGCCGAAGCGCTTGGCGCCGGCAAGCATTTTTTGTCCCAGCTCAAAGCCGTCTATGCCGTCATCAAAGCCGGGATAATTGTCGATCTGATGGGTCAGAGCCATTTGCCCGCCGGGGGACAACCGTTCCAGCACCAATGTGCTGTGCCCGGCCCGGGCGGCATACAGGGCAGCCGTATAGCCTGCCGGACCGCCACCGACGATCACAACATCATAAATCTGCGACATAGAAACACCGTCCTTCCAAAATGGGATTTATGCGTTTTCTACCTGGGCCAGGATGGCCTGCTTGGGTCTTGCACCCATGGAGGGAGCACCGGCCTGACCGTCCTTAAATACGATCAGGGTAGGGATGCTCATGATCTTGTACTGGGAAGCCAGTGCCGGCAGCTGATCCACATCTACCTTGCAGATCTTAAAATCCTCCCGTTCAGAGGCAATCTCCTCCAGGGTGGGGGCAATCATTTTGCACGGGCCGCACCAGGTAGCAAAAAAGTCCACCAGTACAGGGATATTGCTTTGCAGCACCTCATTTTGGAACTGCTGTTCGTTTTCAATATGAATGATACCCATAACAGATATCTCCTTTCGGCTTTTTTTCTTAATAGTATACCCATTTGCGATTTCTTTCCGTGATATTGTCACATAATATTGTACAAAAATAAATGAGAATTTCAAGAGGCGCTAGGGGATAAAAAGCCGCTGCCTGTCAAATATTATGGCAGGAGGGAATGTTATGAAAAAGCTACGAAGATTTTGCGCCATTCTTGGCGTTTTGGTGCTGACAGCCGGGTTAACGGCTTGCGGCAGCAACAAAAAAACAGAAAAGAAAAGGGACACTTTAGTGGTGGGGACCATGAACTTCGATGGGAAGTTTTCCCCGTTTTTCTATACCAATTCCTATGAAAACGACGTGCTGGGACTGGTGCACCTGTCCCTTTTGGGAACGGACCGGGAGGGCGCAGTTGTGTTGAGGGGAATCCAAGGGGAGACCCGTCCCTATAATGGAACAAACTATCACTACACCGGCATTGCCGACTGTGAAATCACAGAAAATGATGACGGCACCGTATTTTATGATTTCACCCTCCGGGACGAGGTGGAGTTTTCCGACGGTGAGGATGTAACCGTTGATGATGTGATCTTCTCTTTGTATGTGCCCCTGGATCCCAGCTATGACGGCATTATGACACTGTATTCTCTTCCAATTATGGGGCTTGCAGACTACCGGGAGGGGAATGCACCCAACATTTCCGGCATTCAGAAGACAGGGGAGGACAGTCTGCGCATTGTGATGACAGAGCTGTCTGCCACTGCGGTCTATACCCTTGCCACTGCGGTGGTGCCGCTGCACTACTACGGTGATGAAGATCTTTATGATTACGAGGATAATCAGTTCGGCTTCCCCAAGGGGGATTTGTCCCGGGTCCGGGCGGTGACCACCAAGCCTATGGGTGGCGGCCCCTATCGGTTTATCAGCTACACCGGCGGTACGGTAACACTGGAGGCAAACCCCAATTATTGGAAGGGGAAGCCGAAGACCCGTTATATTCAGTTCCGGGAAGGGCAGGAGGCAGACAAGGTCTCCGGCGTGGTGTCCGGTACACTGGATATTACGGACCCGTCCTATTCTGCAGAAACAGCCAAAGCCATCAGCGACGCCAACGGCGGCGCGATCACAGGAGATGTTCTGACCACCGTCATGTCTTCCAATTTGGGCTATGGCTATATTGGCATCAACGCGAAAAATGTAAACGTAGGGGGAGCGCTTGGGTCTGAAGCCTCCAAAAATCTGCGCAAGGCCATTGCCACAGTGATCGCCGTATACCGGGACGTGGCGGTGGATTCCTATTACGGGGTCTACGCCAATGTGATCAACTATCCTATTTCCGATACCTCCTGGGCAGCGCCCCGGGTCACAGACCCTGGTTATCAGGTGGCCTTTTCCACTGACGTTCAAGGCAATCCCATCTACACCGCGGATATGGATGCCGATGCCCGGTATCGGGCAGCAAAGGCAGCGGCACTGGGATTTCTGGAAGCAGCCGGATACACAGTGCAGGACGGAAAAGTGACAGCAGCCCCGGCCGGTGCGTCTTTAAGCTACGAGGTGCTGGTGGGCGCCGGCGGCACAGGGGACCATCCCACGTTTATGGCATTGAGCATGGCGTCCAAGGCTTTGCAGGAGATCGGTTTTTCTCTGATCATCACGGATATTTCCAATTTTTCAGAGCTCACAGGGGCTGTCAATGCCGGCACAGCAGAGTTGTTTGCCATGGCTTGGGGAGCTACCCCGGATCCGGATCTGTATCAGGTTTACCACTCGGAGGGCGGCTCCAATGAAAAAGCCTACCATTTGAAAGATGCCCAGCTGGACGAAATGATCCTGCTGGCCCGGCAGTCTACGGACCGGGATTACCGCAAGAGCCTGTATAAGGCGTGTCTGGATATCATCGCAGACTGGGCGGTGGAGATTCCTATGTATCAGCGGCAAAATACGGTGATCTTTTCCACACAGCGGATCAATATTGATACCCTGACCCCGGATATGACTACCTTCTGGGGCTGGGAAAACGACATCGAAAACCTGGAAATGAAATAAAAAGGTAGTTTGAAAGGAGGGGCGGTGTGGTCAAATATATTCTCAAGCGGCTGGGGATCAGCGTGTGGATACTGCTTCTGGTCATGTTTGTGATCTATGCCCTTTTGCGGTGTCTGCCAGCCTCCTATGTGGAAACTATGGCGATCCAGCTGTCCCAGGCCCCCGGTGCCAAGCCTTATGAGGAATGGGTGGCCCAGCTAAACGCCCAGTATGGACTGGACGTAGGGGTGGTGCCGGGCTACTTTATCCAGCTGCGCAATCTTTTGACAGGAAACTTCGGCGACAGCTGGAAGTATACCGTGCCCGTATGGCAGAAGTTTACCCAGGTCATCGGTGTCTCTGTAGCTATGGGCGCCATTGCCCTGGTGCTGGAACTGCTGATCGCCATCCCCTTGGGGGTGGTGGCGGCTACCCGGCAGTACAGCGCCACGGACTACACCATTACCACCGGCGCACTGCTGGGAATTTCCCTACCCACCTTTTTCTTTGCCACCCTTTTAAAGCTGATCTTTTCTGTGAAGCTGGGTTGGTTTGATCTGTTCGGCCTTGTGGGTCGAGACCACAACCAGCTGACTGCCTGGGGACAGTTTTGGGATATGGCAAGCCATCTGGTACTGCCGGTGGTAACGCTGGTAGTGGTGTCTGTGGGCTCTTTAATGCGCTATACCCGGACCAATATGCTGGAGGTGCTGCAAGCGGACTATATCCGCACAGCCCGGGCCAAGGGCGTGCCGGGGATTCAGGTTACTTTGCGGCACGGTTTTCGCAACACCCTGATCCCCCTGGTAACTGTGGTAGGGGGCAGCCTGCCGGGGCTGTTTGCAGGTGCATTGGTCACAGAGACCCTTTTCGGAATCCCCGGCATCGGATATACCTCCTACCAGGCCATGGTGGCAGGAGACATCCCTTTTTCTATGTTTTATCTGACCTTCTTGGCGGCACTGACACTGCTGGGGAATCTGCTGTCAGATATTCTCTACGCCCTGGTAGATCCCCGGGTCAAGTTAGGAGCATAAATGATGGGCAAACGACAAGAAAACCGGGCTTTATCCCCCGGGACCATGACAGCCCGGCGCTTTTTCCGAAACCGACTGGCGGTGGCAGGACTGGGAATATTGACGGGGATGTTTTTGTTCGCATTTCTGGGAGGCGCGCTGAGCCCCTACGGACAGGATCAGGTGTTTTACCGCCAGGAGCAGCGCCCCAAGGAATACGTAGCGGTAACGGAAAACCGGACCTTTCGGATCACGGCAGCACCGGGGCAGACCGTAGACACAGTGCTCAGCGCCCGGCTGACATTGGCTCTGGGGAAAGGGGAAGGGGAGGTGCTTTGGCAGGACCGGCACTACCTTCTGGAGCAGGAGGGTCCGGAGTTGTTCCGAATCAGCAGTGAAGGAGTGCTGTTGGGCCTGGCGCACAAGGATTTGGTTTGGGGTGTTCCGGAGACGGAGTTTCTCTTGATTCACGGCTGCCTGACGGCCTATACTACCGGGCAGACACAGTTTTCCGTGGGTCTGGAGCCATATACACTGACCCCGGAGGGTGGTATTTACAAAAACGGCCAACAGATCGGCTTTGTCAGTCGACTCATTGTGCAGACCAAAACCGGGGAGGCTGTTCCCGGCGAACTTCGGCAGAGGATATCCCAGGCGGTGGAAACCGGGGAGCAGAGCTTCTCCTGGGAGGAACGGTCTTTTTTGGTGGAGCACGATGCGTTGAACCGGCTGTGGTCTGTACGGGAGCAAACCGGGGCCCGGGTATGGGATTCCTATGCCAGCCCCTCCCGAAGCCACCTGTTAGGCACAGATAAAAACGGCATGGATGTGCTGACACGGCTGATGTACGGCGGACGGGTCTCCCTGGTGATCGGTTTTATCGTGGTATTGATTTCGGCGGCCATTGGTGTGGTCCTGGGCGGTACGGCCGGGTACTTCGGAGGCTGGACAGATAACCTGCTGATGCGCCTGGTGGATATTTTCTACTGCATTCCCTCCACGCCGGTTTTGATTATTTTGGGTGCCGCCATGGATGCCATGCGGGTGGACCCACAGCTAAGGATGCTGTTGTTGATGCTGGTCTTGGGGGTGCTGGGCTGGCCCGGAATCGCTCGGCTGGTCCGGGGGCAAATACTGTCCCTGCGTGAGCAGGAGTTTATGACGGCGGCAGAAGCCTTGGGCCTGCGGACAAGCCGCCGGATCTTCCGGCATTTGATCCCCAATGTGATTCCCCAACTGATCGTCACCTGCACCATGAGCCTGGGAACAACCATCCTCACCGAGGCAACCTTGTCCTTTTTAGGGCTGGGGGTTAAATTCCCCTTTGCCTCCTGGGGCAATATTATGAACGATGTGGGCAATGTCCACGTGCTCACCTCTTACTGGTTCGTGTGGATACCCGCTGGCGTGTGCCTGGTGCTGTCGGTATTGGGCTTTAATTTTGTAGGAGACGGCCTCCGGGATGCCTTCGACCCAAAAATGAAACGGTAAAGGAGGGCGTGTTTTGGAAAAAGAGAATCAACAGCTTATGAAAGCGCTGGAGAAAAAACGAAAGCGGAAGAAAGTGCCGGAATCGGAATACCTGACCCAAATGCAGGATCCGGAAAATGCCCTGGAGATTGAGGATCTGCACACCTGCTTTTTCACCGACGGCGGCGTGGTGCATTCTGTGAACGGTGTCACATTCAGTATCCCCATGGGAAAGACGGTAGGCGTGGTAGGGGAGTCCGGCTGCGGAAAATCCGTCACCAGTCTGTCACTGATGCAGCTGTTACAAAGGCCCCAGGGACAGATTCTTTCCGGGCAAATTCGGCTGAATTTGGGAAACAAGGCCTACGATATTGCCAAGACACCGGAGTATGTGATGCAGCAGCTCCGGGGAGATGTGGTGTCCATGATCTTTCAAGAGCCAATGACGGCCCTGAACCCGGTCCTGCGGATTGGGCAGCAGATTGGGGAAGTTATCGCCCTTCACGATGAAAACTGTAAAACTAAGCAGCAGGTCCGTGGCAGAACCCTGGCGCTGCTGGAGACAGTGGGCATCGCCAATGGGGCTTATGTCTACGGTCAGTATCCCCACAATCTTTCCGGCGGCATGCGGCAACGGGTCTGCATTGCTATGGCTTTGGCTTGCAACCCCCGGCTCATCGTTGCCGACGAGCCTACGACGGCTTTGGATGTGACGATTCAGGCACAGATCCTGGAACTTTTAAAGGACCTGAAGGAAAAAACCGGCAGCGCCATTCTGCTCATTACCCATGATTTGGGCGTGGTGGCAGGCATGGCGGATTTTGTGGTGGTCATGTACGCAGGCCGGGTGGTGGAGCAAGGCACGGTGGAGGAGATTTTTTATCATCCGGCCCATCCCTATACCATCGGTCTTATGGCATCCAAGCCTGTAGTGGGGAAGCCGGTGGACCGGCTCTTTGCCATTGGCGGTGCCGTGCCCAATCCCATACAGCTGCCTGCACACTGCTATTTTCGGCAGCGCTGCAACAGTGCTACAGAGTGCTGCGGCGGCGAATATCCGGTGCAGATCAGTCTGAGCCCTACACACAAGGTCAGTTGCTATCGGGCCCTGGGGGAGGAAGAACATGCACGATGAGATTTTAACCGTCAAAGAGCTGAAGAAGTATTATCCCTTGGGCGGCGGTAAGGTACTCAAGGCGGTGGACGGCATCAGCTTTTCCATAAAAAAGGGAACCGCTATGGGCTTGGTGGGGGAATCGGGCTGTGGAAAATCCACCACCGGCCGGGCGGTTCTGCGGCTTGGGGGCGGAAAAACCGGCGGACAGGTGCTTTTTGACGGACAGGATATCTATGGTTTGTCCGGAAAGGCTTTGCGCCGCCTGCGTCCGAAAATGCAGATCATTTTCCAAGACCCCTTTTCCAGCCTTTCCCCTCGTCTACCGGTGGGAGAGTTGATATCCGAAGGAGTCCGGGAGCACAGGCTGATCAGCAGAAAGGCGCTGCCGGACTATATTGATAACATCATGGAAAGCTGCGGTCTGCAGCCCTTTCATAAAAACCGTTATCCCCATGAATTTTCCGGGGGACAGCGCCAGAGAATTTCCATTGCCCGGGCATTGGCTATGAATCCTCAGTTTGTGGTCTGTGATGAGCCGGTGTCGGCACTGGACGTGTCGGTGCAGGCTCAGATTGTCAATCTTTTGAAGGATTTGCAGCAGCAGCGGCAGCTGACCTATCTGTTTATATCCCACGATCTTTCTGTGGTGGAGCATATCACGGATACGGTGGGTGTGATGTATTTGGGGAATTTGGTAGAGTATGCCCCAACGGACAAGCTGTTTCAAAACCCTTTGCATCCGTATACCAAAGCGCTGTTTTCCGCCATCCCCATGCCGGATCCGGCCTACAAAGCAGAACGGACTGTGCTCCGTGGCAGTATTCCGTCCCCGGTAGCCCCACCGGCGGGCTGCAAGTTCCACACCCGTTGCCCCCGGGCCATGGAGGTCTGTACCCATACAGAACCCCAGTGGCGTGAGGTAGAGGCAGGACACTTTTGCGCCTGCCACGCAATCAACGATGGAAATGAAAAATCGCAGCCACCTTCATAATGGCTGCGATTTTTTGTTCTATCCTAGACTGATTCCCAAATAATCGGGAGGGGAGAGACTGCTGTCTAAGGGCAAGTACATGGCATAGGGGTCACCGCCGGGAATCCGGACAAGGGCTTTTTTGGCACCCAGTGTCGCAAGAACGCCGGGCAAGGCCTCCACCGGCCCCAGGTACTCCTGGAAATACAGGGTATCTGCTTCCCGGCTCAGACACATAAGACTGTCCTGTCCGGCGTAAAACTCCGTAAAGCAGGCAAGAAAGGATAGGGTATCTCCCTCCTGCAGGATGCCCCCGGCAGGGAGCATATTCCTTCGTATTTGGCAGAAGGCTTCCGAACTGAGCGGTGTTAGGGGCACGCCTTGCGCTGCCGGTTCTGCCGTTACGGTCTGCATGGGACAAAAGCGCACATAGCCCAGTTTTTCATACAGGTCGAAAAGGCCTGGGTTTCCCGGCACCAGTACAGCACCGCAGTAGCCCAGAGCTTGCAGGTGCTTATGGGTGTCCTCCATGAGCATCCGGCACAGGCCACGGCCCCGAAAAACTTTGTCTGTGGCAACGGCATAGATGTAGGCAAGCTTTTTCTCTTCCCAATAGCAGTCAAACCAGTAAAGGGCGGCGGCTATGCGTCCGTCAAAGCTGATGCATCGGCATCGGTCCGGACAATAGCCGGTGGTGAAGAAACTGTCTAAAAATGCATCCTCATCGCCAAAGGCTTCCTGCCAAAGGTGGCGCAGTTGAGGAATGTTCTTTGTCTGGGGCTTGTCAATAATCATAGCCATCCTCCAAAAGACAGGCCCAGCTTTTGTCGATCATGTGATGGGGGTTATAGCTAAGCTTTGCCTTGCGCAGGCCCTCAAGGCCCATATCGTCCTCCCGGTTCAAAAACAACACATCGGGGTACTTCTCTTTCAAATACCGGGCAAAGCCGTTATTGATGGCGGCGTAGGCGCCGTCAGCAATATCCAGCGCCTTTTCAAAGTGGACATCAAAGGTGTTATCATTGAGCCGGGAACCCATGGTCATGGCTACAGGCTGGTCGTCCACACGGAGCAAAAGGCCCTCCATACCAAGAATTTGCCAGTGATCCAGAGCTTTTTTGATAGCGGATCGTTCCATGTGGAAGTCTGCGTGGGGGTCTTCTGCCATACGTAGCTCGTACCAGGACTGCACAAGTTGCCGGACCTGATCGATATTTTCATCGGTAATGGGTTCCAGAACGTGATCCGGATGATTGTCCCGGAAACGGTTCAGGTGGTTGCGCTTGCGCTGAAACTTCTTGCCCTTCAGCTCTGCCAGATCCTGAATATCGTAGACATAGTCAAAGGCATCCCGGTCAAAATGGAAACGGAATCTTCCGGGATACAGACGCTCCAGAAGGGCGCAGTCGTCCTGGGTCAGTCCTGTAAACCGGCAGGGGATACCGCGCTTTTTGGCATCTTCCATAACGGCTTCCAGCACAGGGCGTTTCTCTCCGTAGCCCACGGGGAACAGATATACACTTTTGCGGTTGAACTGGGAGAAAAAGGTCAGATGGTCATGTAAAAAAGCGGCCTTTTGCCGTCCCCACAGGTACAGGTTCACAAAGCTGTATTCGCAGCCCCGTTCCCCATCGTTTTGCAGGTAGCGGTCGTATTCAGCTTTCTTTTCTGGGTCCAGAGGTTCGAAAGGAATCATGCAATCACTTCCTTATATTTCTATATAGAAGTTTACCACAAAATCTGCGGTTTATCAACCAAACAGTCGTTTGTCCAGATGGCGGATTTTCAGTGCATAGAAAAGCACAGAGCCCAAAGTCAGTAAAACAGCAATTTCACCGATGGCTACATACAGGACGTTGAGCCAAAAAGGGTAGGGGGTATTGTATACAAAGGTCAGTTCCCAACCTACCAAAAGTCCGTTCCATAGGGCAGGCATTCCCATAGCAACCAGAGGATACCCTTTGACTGTTGCTTTTCGAATCAAATACATGCTGCAGGCAGCCAGGAAAGAGGCCAACGAGCCTACCAAAAAATCCAAAGGGATGGCGCCGATGAGACTGATGTTAAACAGCAGGCAGCCAATGGTCAGGCCGGGGATGGCAGCAGGGGTAAACAGAGCCAGCACACACAGGGCTTCGGAAGCTCTGAACTGAATGGCAAAGCTGGTGGATTCGGGGAATAGGAAATTTTGTCCATGGGTCAGTGCTACATAGAGAGCTGCAATCAGTGCAGCGTGGGTAATAAAACGGGCTTTTTTATTCATAAACATCACCAAAAAGAAAAATGGGCGCAGTCCGCACCCATAAACAAAAAGCGGGCGCAAAGCGCCCATCTCATTCCCTAGTTTTGTTTAATGACAGGATGGTTGCGAACTGTCCTATGAAGTTGATAGGATTATACAGGAGTTATCCGCCAAAGTCAAGTCTGTACCGACGATTTGTTTGGCAGTCGCTTTGAGAAACTGCTTTACCTTTTGGCCGGTTTCTGTTATAATATCAGAAAATTGTTTTTGGAGACTGCTATGAAAAAATGGCTGAAAATTGAATTGTTTGTATTGGTGGCGCTGCTGGCTGTTGCCCTGACGGTGCGAATTGCAGATACACAGGATATATTTGCACCGACGAAGCTGCAGCAGGCGCCTACAGGCCAGGCGGAAACCACCCATTTAACAGAGCCCACCACCGAGGAAACCACCCTGCCACCCACTATGCCGGAGATCACCTGGAAAGAGTTGCCGGCAGACAGAGCGCTGACGGCAAGACAGGCCTTTGTCTACGACTGTCAGAATGAGATTTTTCTTTACCATACGGGCCTTAACAGTCTGAATGACAAGGTGTACCCGGCCAGCATTACCAAGCTGTTTACTGCCCATGTGGCTATGCAGTATCTTTCCCCGGAGGCAACCGTCACCGCCGGAGAAGCCCTGTCACTGATCGGTGAGGGGTCCTCCATTGCCCAGATCTGGGAGGGAGATGTGTTTACGGTGGAGATGCTGGTGCAGGGCATGCTGCTGCCCAGCGGCAATGATGCGGCCTATATCCTGGCAACAGAGGCAGGCAGAGTGCTCTCTGAGGATGCCACATTGTCAGCAGCCCATGCTGTGGAGCGCTTTGTCCAGGAGATGAACGCCCAGGCCCAGGAACTGGGCATGACCGGCACACATTTTATGAACCCCGACGGTTACCACGACGATAATCACTACACCACCTACAAGGATTTGACAGTCCTTGCCCGGGTGGCCCTGGAAAACGAAACCGTCATGCGCTATACCTCCGTGAGCAAAGCCACCGTCAAGCCGGTGCTGGGAGAGCAGAAGGAGTGGATCAACACCAATTTTATGGTGGACCCGGAATCGGAATACTACTGTCCCTATGCAGTGGGACTGAAAACCGGTCAGACGGAGGCGGCAGGCAGCTGCCTGTTGTCAGCCTTCGATATTGAGGGCAGATACTATGTGATCGGAGTCTTTGGCTGCCCGGAATATACCGACAGATTTGACGATACGTTACAGCTTTTTAATGAAAAGGTCATTGCAGCCGGCTAAATTCATATTTATCGTGCTGCTGCACGATAAATAATTCATAATGCAAAATGCATAATGCAGAATTATTTTACCGAAATATGTGGCATTTTCCGATAATAACCACATTATGCATTAAGCATTATTTCAATTTATCGTTCCGTTGGAACGATAAATTGAAATTTTGTTATTGGCAAGAAAAAAGCCCCGTCCGATGGACGGGGCTTTTTCAATTCTATTATTTGCTGGTGCCAGCGATCTGTGCAGCAACCTCTTCAGCGAAGTTGTCTTCCTTCTTCTCGATGCCCTCACCCTTGATGTAGTGGATGGCGTCGACAAACTTAACAGAACCGCCCAGCTTCTTGGCAGCATCGGCAATGTAGCCGGCTACGTCGCCCTTGAAAATGTCGGAGCGGACGAAGTCCTGCTGCAGCAGGCAGCTCTCCTTGTAGAAGGCAGCCATCTTACCGGCAGCGATCTTCTCCTTAACAGCGGCAGGCTTGTTAGCCATCTTGGGGTCGTTGTCCATCAGAGCAACCTGAACAGCCAGCTCCTTGTCAACATCGGCCTGGGGAACCTGTGCCTTGTCCCAGTACTTGGGGTTCATAGCGGCGATCTGCATAGCAACGTTCTTACCGATCTCGGTAGCATCCACGTCAGCTTCCAGGTTAACCAGAACACCGTGGGTGCCGCCCATGTGGACGTAAGCAACGCTGGTGCCGGTAGCAAAGCGGTCGAAACGGCGGATCTGCATATTCTCACCGATGGACATGACTTTCTCCTGCATGATCTCGGTGACGGTCAGATTGGTGCCGGGGTACTTGCAGCCCTTCAGAGCCTCAATGTCAGCGGGGTTCTCGGTAGCAACAACGGTAGCCAGGTTCTTGACCAGGTCCTGGAAAGCATCGGTCTTGGCAGCAAAGTCGGTCTCAGAGTTGACTTCGATCACAACGCCTACACCGTCAACGACAGTGGCGAAAGCAACGCCCTCAGCGGCAATGCGGTCAGCCTTCTTGGCAGCCTTTGCCAGGCCCTTCTCACGCAGCCAGTCAACAGCCTTGTCCATATCACCGTCGGTAGCGGTCAGGGCTGCCTTGCAGTCCATCATGCCAACGTTGGTCATTTCACGCAGCTTCTTAACATCCAGAGCAGTAAATGCCATTTTAATTTCCTCCTGTAATCATTTGTAGATGGCACCCGTCGCCGGGTGCCATGGTTATTTTATTACTCAGCCTCTGCGGGAGCTTCCACAGCTTCCTCAGCAGGAGCAGCCTCAGCAACAGCGTCCTCACCCTGACGGCCCTCAATGGCAGCGTTTGCCATGGTGGCAGCAATCAGGCGGATGGCGCGGATAGCGTCATCGTTGCCGGGGATCACGTAATCGATCTCATCGGGATCGCAGTTGGTGTCAACGATCGCAACAACGGGGATGCCCAGCTTCTTAGCTTCAGCAATGGCGTTGCGCTCCTTACGGGGGTCAACGATGAACATAGCAGCGGGGATCTTCTTCATTTCCTTAACGCCGCCCAGGTACTTCTCCAGCTTGGCGATCTCGCCCTGGTGCTTGATAACTTCCTTCTTAGGCAGCATAGCGAAGGTGCCGTCCTCTTCCATCTTCTTCAGCTGAGCCAGACGGTCGATACGGCTGCGCATGGTGCGGAAGTTGGTCAGCATACCACCCAGCCAACGGGAGTTGACGTAGTAACCGCCGCAACGGGCAGCCTCTTCCTTGATGGCATCCTGTGCCTGCTTCTTGGTGCCGACGAACAGAACGTAGCCGCCGTTTGCGGAAGTCTCACGGACGAAGTTATAAGCCTCCTCCAGCTTCTTGACGGTCTTCTGCAGGTCGATGATGTAGATGCCATTACGCTCGGTGTAGATGTAAGTGGCCATCTTGGGGTTCCAGCGGCGGGTCTGGTGACCGAAGTGGACACCGGCTTCCAGCAGCTGCTTCATGGATACAACGCTCATTTTTATTTTCTCCTTTTGTTTTGCCTCCACCCCGCTTCAATCTCACGCGGCCCATTCCTTGCGGAACACTGGGGGACGTGATCACCGGGTGTGTGGTGTAAATTACTACGGGAAAAATCCCGTGCCGAATAATTATATAGGAATGCAATCGGTTTTGCAAGTGCTTTTTTGCAAAAAATTGAGAAAATTTACCGATTTTCCCTAATTATTTATAGAGGAAGCCCCAGTTTCGGCCTGGGGACCCGGCATTCGTCGGGTTTTACGTCCACAAGAACGATATCCGGGCCAATGCGCTTAATGCAGTTCCAGGGAATCACAAAATCATCCTTGCGGCCCCAAAGCCCAAAAAAGCGGCAGGGGCCCGGGATGATGATGGCACAAATTTTTCCTTCCGGCAGTTCGATCTTAGCATCGCTGATAAAGCCCAGCCGCCGTCCGTCCCGGACGCAGATGACCTCCTTGCAGTGCAGGTCCGTAAAATTGGTCATATCCAGCCCCCCAAAAAAGGTTTTGGTAAAGCCTATGCGCCTGCTGGGTCCAATATGCTATAAGGAAATGCATTATGCATTCAGCATTTCTAACTTATGCTCTTGCGCATGGTATTCAGTGCACTCTTTTCCAGCCGGGATACTTGAGCCTGGGAAATCCCTACGGCGGCTGCTACTTCCATTTGGGTCTTGCCGCCGATGAAGCGTAGATTTAAAATTTGCTTTTCCCGGCTGCCCAGGGCCTGAAAGGCACTGCGCAGGGCAATTTTCTCCATCCAGTTTACCTCAGTGTTTTTGGTATCCCGCACCTGGTCCATGACAGTCAGGGGGTCACCGCCTTCTGCATATACCGGATCAAACAGGCTCACAGGGGCGCAGACAGCATCCAGGGCTTCACTGACCTCCTCCACACTCAGATCCAGCTCCTTGGCGATCTCCTCCAGTGTGGGCTCTCTGCCATAGGCAGACACCAAGGCCTCCTTGCATTGCAGAACCCGGTATGCCACATCCCGCAGGGAACGGGATACCCGAATAGCGGAATTATCCCGCAGATAGCGCCGCACCTCTCCTGCGATCATAGGCACGCCGTAGGTGGAGAACCGTACTTGCTTTGTGGGGTCAAAATTTTCGATGGCTTTGATCAGTCCGATACAGCCGATCTGAAACAGGTCATCCATGTTTTCTGTTGTGTTCGAAAAGCGTCGTATAACGCTCAGTACCAGACGAAGATTACCTTCGATATAGCGGATACGGGCATCTTCGTCGCCGGCCTTGATCCGCTCAAACAGAGTGGTCTGCTGGGATGCTTCGAGCAGGGGAAGCTTTGCCGTGTTTACGCCGCATATTTCAACTTTTCCTAATGCCATGTTTTGATCCTCCTGAATGTATTGGGTTATTCAAAGGATGTGCAAAAAAACTGTTTTTTATGCAGACAAAACAGAAGATTAAAGTAGTAAAAAGAGCGGATTTGTGTTAAAATTTTGGAAAAGATCATGGTATCAGAGTGAAAACCATGAGTTAGGAGTGGGTGTATGAAAATGGGAAGATATAGAAAAGCAGCTCTTAAGGCTATGGTAATGATCAGTGCGATGTTGATGTTCTGTTTTGCTTTTATGGCGGTACCTGCAAAAGCTGCGACGGTCAAATTAAATACAGACGAAAAGACGATGGTAATCGGCAGTACATATAAACTTAAAGTAAGAAATACGCAAAAGAGTGTGAAATGGGTTTCAAGCAATCCGAAGGTGGCAACGGTTTCTAAGTCGGGGCTTGTGACGGCAAAGAAAGCAGGAAAAACGACGATTACTGCGAAGGTCGGAAAGAAAAAACTGACCTGCAAGGTGACTGTGATTACTATGCAGGATTCCTATGTCAGTAAAACCATCCGCCAGATCAATAAGGAGAGAAGAAAATACGGATTTTCGTCCTTTGACCGGGATCCGCTACTGATGGCGGCAGCACAGAAGCGTGCAAAGGAGCTTTCCAAGAAGTTTTCTCATACGCGTCCGAACGGAACCAAATGGACCTCGGCAATCAGTATGGAATATGATTTCAGGCGTGCAGCAGAAAATATAGCACGTGATTTTGCTTCTCCGCAGCAGACTGTTGATGCATGGATGGCAAGTGCAGGAACCAAGGCGAAGATCATAGGCAAACAATATAAGGATATCGGTGTCGGAGTATATCTCGGAAAAGACGGATATTTGTACTGGTGTGCGATTTTTGCCAGAGAAAAATAAGAAACTGACGGCTTTGCCGCCCGGGAAAGAGGAGAAAAATGAACAAAAAGACCACAGTAGATATGACGGTCGGAAGTCCGCTGAAGCATATGGTGAAATTTACATTGCCGCTTCTTCTCGGAAATCTGTTTCAACAATTGTATAACATGGTGGATTCCGTTGTGGTCGGCAATTACGTCGGACCGAATGCTCTGGCAGCAGTAGGAGCATGCGGTTCCATGAATTTTCTTTTTGTATCGCTCAGTACCGGGCTTGCGACAGGAATCGGAATTCTGGTTTCGCAGTTTTTCGGAGCGGGAGACGAAAAGAGAGTGCGAAAGGCAATCGCAAATGCTGTGTATGTGTTGTTTAGTGCAGCGCTTTGTGTGAGTATATTCGGAGTGCTGTTTTGTCCGCAGCTTTTAGCGCTGCTTCAGACGCCGGATACAGTAATCGGTGATTCGGTGACCTACATGAGGACGGCTTGTGCCGGAATGATTTTTGTGGCAACGTATAACGGAATGGCGGCACTTCTGCGTGCGCTCGGTGATTCCAGAACGCCTCTGTATTTTTTGATTATGTCCAGTGTGATCAATGTCGCTTTGGATCTTGTATTTGTACTTTATTATGGACTGGGAGTGTTCGGGGTT
The DNA here is from genome assembly GCA_045537615.1 of Faecousia sp. Taxonomy (GTDB): domain Bacteria; phylum Bacillota; class Clostridia; order Oscillospirales; family Oscillospiraceae; genus Faecousia. The sequence goes on from JAZSPV010000018.1 coordinate 26,663, forward strand.
GCGATTGCGACGATTATTGCGCAGGCTTTTTCTGCGATTGCATGCATTATTTATGCGTATCGGAAGATCAGTTATTTCCGGCTGCGGAAAGAACATATGAAGCCGGACAGGGGTATGATTTTGACATCATACCGTCTGGGGGTTCCGATTGCATTGCAAAATTCCATGATCGCAGTTTCCTGTATGGCACTCCAGGGTGTGGTAAATACCTTCGGAGAGACGGTCATGGCGGCTTATACCATCATCGGTCGTATAGAGCAGATTGTTCAGCAACCGTATAGTTCCCTCGCGATGGCGTTGACTACCTATAGCGGACAAAACATTGGTGCGGGAAATACAGAGCGAGTGAAAAAAGGATTCCGTCAGGCAACGCTGATGGCGCTGGTTTTTAGTTTATGTCTGATTCCGATTGCCTATCTGCTGGGAGAACAGATCATCGGTATTTTTGTGAAGGATGCAGAGGTCATCCGGATTGGAACCGTGGCGCTGAGAATTAACAGTCTGTGCTATTTTGCACTGGGAATGATTTATGTACCGAGAGGCGTGCTCAACGGATGCGGTGATTCGACATTTGCCCTGATCAACGGAATCGTGGAAGTGGTGTGCCGAATTTCGTTCTCACAGATATTGACGGCCATTCCTGTGCTGGGATTCTGGGGAATCTGGCTTACGACAGGAGCTACGTGGGTGACGACGGCACTGATATGTGTGGCGCGGTATATGAAAGGAAAATGGAGAGTGCTGACTAAGCAGCAACCGTAAATTTTGATTGAAAAGATAAAAAAGCATCACCCTCTGCGGGCGATGCTTTTTTTATCAGCTGCGGCTGATCTTGTAATCTTTATGGAGTGTCACCTGTTTGATATAGCGGATATCACGGCTGGAGCTTGCCAGCAGGATATCATAGGTGCCTTTCGGTGCAATGTAGCAATGGGAGGCTTCGTCATAGTAACTGAAGGCTTCCGGTGTAAGTGAGAAATGATAGATGCATTCTTCGCCGGCAGAAATCAGTTTTTTGTCAAAATCACGAAGTTCTTTGGCAGGACGTCGGATAGTCTGGCTGATTACCGGATTACTTGGAGCTACATAAAGTTGAACCGTTTCTTTGGCA
>JAZSPV010000008.1:0-34642 GCA_045537615.1 Faecousia sp.
AGGAGTAGGGGATATCATTCTCGCGGCGGTAGATATTGGCACGGGGGTTGTCCCAGGAGCGGAACACGGCCTTGACGGCGCCCATCAGCTGCTCCACGGGATCGGAGGGGAAGTCGGTGCCCAGCTTGGACTTGTACTCAGCCTTGAACTGGCCGGCCAGCTCCTGCAGATCCTCGGCGGTCAGCTCGTTATCGTAGGTAACGCCCTTGGCTTCCTTCATCTCGTCGATGAGCTTCTCAAAGTACTTCTTACCGACTTCCATAACCACATCGGAGTACATCTGGATAAAGCGGCGGTAGCAGTCCCAGGCCCAACGGGGATTGCCGGACTTGGTAGCCAGAACATTGACCACGTCCTCATTCAGACCCAGGTTCAGGATGGTATCCATCATGCCGGGCATGGAGGCACGGGCGCCGGAACGGACGGAGACCAACAAGGGGTTCTCCTTGTCACCGAACTTCTTGCCGGTGATGCCTTCCAGCTTGGTTACGTACTCCAGAATTTCCTTCTGAATGTCATCATTGATCTTGCGGCCATCCTCGTAGTACTGGGTGCAGGCCTCGGTGGTGATAGTGAAGCCCTGCGGAACGGGCAGGCCGATGTTGGTCATTTCAGCCAGGTTTGCGCCCTTACCGCCCAACAGCTCACGCATGGTGCCGTTGCCTTCGGTAAACAGGTAAACAAATTTCTTGGACATTGGTTTTACCCCTTTCATTTTTTAGGAGCGTTGCTCCTTCTTTCGTATTTTTTTGATTTTTCCAATAACGCGCAAATAGTATACCATGCAAGGAAGAAAAATGCAATTGATTTTGCAAGATTTTTCCCTAATGCAGTATTTTTGTCATGTTTCCACAAAGAAAGGGTGCGCTTTTGCGCACCCTTGGATCAATATTCTCTGACAACGGCTTTCACGATGCCGATGAGTTCGGCTTCAGAGCCGTCAATGGGTTCATAAGCAGGATTTTCCGGCAGCAGCCAAAGCTGACCGTTTTTCCGGCTAAGGCGCTTGACGGTGGCTTCATCACCGATTCGGGCCACAACAATCTGTCCGTTGTCAGCCGTGGACTGAGGCCGCACCACTACTTTGTCCCCGTCGAGGATGCCGGCACCGATCATGCTGTCACCCCGGACCCGAAGGGCAAAACAGGAAGGGTCTTTCTCCCAGGCCATGGTTCCTTCCCGGTTCTCTACTGCCAGGATAGGTGCGCCAGCCGTTACAACACCCACCACAGGAATCTGCCCCGGACGGCGGGCGGTGATCATGGCCCGCTTGCTGCCCTTTCCGGCAGGGGCAAACAGCAGCCCCTTTTCCTGCATCTGGTGCAGGTGATAGCTGACAGAAGCGGTGGAGTTCAGGCCCACCGCCGCACCGATCTCACGGACGGAAGGGGCGTAGCCGTTTTCCTGTATAAATTGTTCTACAAACGCCAGGATCTGCTGGGGTTTGTCTGTCCGTCTGGCCATAGGGCTTCCTCCTGTTTTGCTTGTTTTCATTATAATAGCACAAATGAGCGAAAAAGAAAAGCCCCAAACTGTGAAAACTTGCAGTTTGAGGCTTTTCCATCATCGTTTTTTCAGCCGGCCTATGATCTCCAGCAGCAGGTGACAGTGCTCCCGTTCCTGATCTGCCAGCCGGGCAAACACCTGCCCGTATTCCGGATCGTTGCTTCTGCCCTCGTACTGGGCGAGGCACTGCATCTCACGGCCATAGCACCGTCGCAGAATACAGACCAACTCCTCCTGTGGGACAGGGACGGCCCGGACGGTGGGGTGGGTGCCGGTAATCAGGGTATAAATTCCCTTCAGACAGGCCGTGTGGGCCTGTTCCTGTTCGTACATTTTTCGCAGAATGGCACTGTCTTTTCCGGTCAGCCGACGGGAAAGCTGTAAATAGGTGGCGGCGTCGGTCCATTCCTGGGCAATCAGCGCCAGTAATCCCTGCTCCCGGTTCTGCACCGGTGTTTCCCCCTGTACCCGTTGCCAGACTCTGGCTGCCTTTGCCGGATCAATGGTTTCCATAGGATCCTTCCCTTCTAAAACAGTTTATACCATTATATTCCGGAGCCCTTGAGAAATTGCGCAAATTTTGTAAAACACCACGGGAAATTCCAATAAAGGACCCTTCGGTTATCCCCCTACAGGGCTTGCAAGATGGGAGAAAATGCTGTATGATAAGAAAAACAATAAAGGAGAGTGCGGGATGGCAGACCATATTCACGATCATGAACACGAACACGAACACACCTATATGCACGCCCATGGTCTGGCCCACAGCCACGGACATGTTCACGAAAACCAAAAGGCGGTGATCAATCGTCTTGCCCGGGCCATGGGCCACCTGGAAAAAGTCAAGCGCATGGTGGAGGAGGGCTATGACTGCTCGGAGGTCCTCATTCAGCTGGCGGCAGTCCGCTCTGCTCTGGACAATACCGGAAAGGTGATTTTGAAGGATCACATGCGCCACTGCATGGTGGACGCGGTGGTGGCAGGAGACGAAGACGCCATTGACGATTTGTGCGGCGCTATTGACAAATTTATGAAGTAACAAAATTAAGATAAGGAAGGATGCAGCTTTGAAAGCTGCATCCTTTATTGTTTTTTGTGAAAAGGGGATTGATTCAAAAAAATCGCACAAACTACAAAAAACAGGGAGGTAGACGATGAAACAGGAAGAAAAAAAGCCTGTCACCTGGGAGGTGACAGACCCAAAACCGCCGGTGATCCGCTCCGGACACATGGAGAACAGAAAGAACCACTGATTGATAAAAAAGCACGCAACCCGGTGGGTTGCGTGCTTTTTTAGATCTCCTTGTACATGGCTCCGGCGTCGTCCTTACGGACGTTATCTGCCACCTGAACCACTTCTACTGCCACAGTCCTGGGACCCATGGCAATTTCGATCCGGTCACCTACCTTGACTTCGTAGCTGGCCTTGACCACACGGCCATTGACACTGATCCGGCCATTGTCACAGGCTTCGTTTGCCACCGTTCGACGCTTGATCAAACGGGACACCTTCAGATACTTGTCAAGTCGCATAGCCGTTTCTTACTTAGCGACAGCGTCCTTCAGAGCCTTGGCAGCCTTGAAAGCGGGCAGCTTGGTAGCGGGGATCTGGATGGTCTCCTTGGTGCGGGGGTTGCGGCCTACGCGAGCCTCACGAGCCTTAACCTCGAAGTTGCCGAAACCGGAAACAGCAACCTTCTCGCCCTTAGCCAGGGAAGCGGTCATGGTTTCGAAAGTAGCGTTGATGACGCGCTCAGCGTCCTTCTTGGTCAGGCCGGTCTTTTCGGCAACTGCAGCGATGAGTTCAGTCTTGTTCATAATAACGTTCCTCTTTCTGTTAAAAGTTAAATCCTGGGTTCTTGGGATTTTATCGTATCACAACAATTATAGTTTTTCAAGTGCTTTTTTAGATTTTTTATGATATTTTACAAAAATTGTTTAATATTTTACCCCAAAAAGTCCCTTTCTCTTACAATCTCAAAAGCTTTGCCAGCTTCTCACCCTTGGGCAGAAGCTTGCAGTCAGCGGCGGTAATGGACTTAAACAGCACCACGCAAACACCGTAGACCACCACGCCTACCAGGATCGGCACACCGCAGGTAATGGCGCGGCTGTCCATGCCAATCCGACCCAAAAGCCAGGCAGCGCCGTACACGGCCACACCCATAACGGTGACCGGCAGCAAGGGCCGCAGCATATTGGAAAGAAGCCTGGGCTTTTGAGGAATCATAATGCGAATAGCGATCAGATTCATAAGGGCAATGGCACCGTAACATAGGGCAATGCCCACAGGCACACCCAGCATGCCGATTTTGGGATTCCCTACCAGCAGATACACTACCAAAAGGCGCACCACACCGGCACTGAGCATATTGATAACAGGAATGTGGGCATAGCCGTGGGCTTGCATCAGAGAATTGGTGTACTGGATGATGGCATAGAGAAATACGCTGACACCCAGAGCCGACATCATCAGGCCGCCCAGGGCCAGATCCTCGCCGGTATGTCCCCACAAAAGGCCCATGACGGGCTCGCCCAGCAGCATCAGCCCCACGGCACAGGGCAGGGACAGAAGACCGGTGATCCGGGCTGCGGATTCCTCCGTTTCCCGGACAGCGGCATCGTTTTTCAGCGTCAGGTTGGAGGTGATGGCCGGCAGCACACTGACGGCAATGGGGACGATAAAAGCACAGGGCATATTGAAGATGGTATTGGCCTGATCGAAAATGCCCTTGATATTGTCGGCAACAGCCTGGGCATCGGCAGTCTCAGAAAGCAGGTGTCCCATGTATTGATTGGCACCGATGATCTCCACCAGCCGGTCCATGTACAGTCCGGATTCTGCAACCGTCAACAGCTGCAGACCGGCAGAACCGATGGTAATCGGCACCGCAATTGCCAGCAGAGCCTTGGCAGTTTGACCACCGGTCTTTGCTTCGTCGTCGCTTTTCGGCAGACCCCGGTAAGCCGGTGTCAGAACCTTGCGCAAATACAGCGCCGACACCAGGCAGCTGAAAGTAACGCCCAAAATGGCGCCGCCGGCGGCAAGACCCACATCGGAAGTAGCCTTCATCACGGCGAAGGCTGCCCCAAGGCCCACTGCCAGTTTAAATACCGCCTCCAGCATCTGAGAGTTGGAGGTGGGGCGCATATTGCCCTGACCCTGGAAAAAACCCCGGTAGGTGGAAATGATTCCCATTAAAAAGGCACAGGGGCCCAAACACAAAATGGCTGCCCAGGCATCAGGCTGATTGAGCCAATCTGCCAACTGCCTGCATAGGGTCATCATCACCGCTGTGCTGAGGATACCCAGGCCGAGGAAAATAGTCCGGGCTACTTTATAGATTTTGCGGACCTGATTGTAGTTACCCAAAGCGCTGGCCTGGCTGATCATCCGGCTCATGGCCACCGGCAAGCCGGCGGTGGAGATCATCAGCAGTACGGAGTAGATGTTGTAGGCGGTAGTGAAATAACCGTAGCCGGCGTTGTCAATAACGGCCTTTAGAGGAATCTTGTAGAAAAAGCCAATGACCTTAACCACGGCGGTGGCGATGGCCAGCAGCGCTGCGCCGTGTAAAAAGGTTTGTTTTTTAGAAGAATCTGCCATAGCTTACTCCTTTTCCTCCATAAGCCGGGGGATAGCATAGTCCATCATTTCCTCCACCACAGCCTTCAGATCCATAGTGGGGAAGCTGCCGTTCTGATACAAAATCTTTCCGCGGACCATGGTCATGGCCACATCACCGCCCTTGGCAGAAAAAACAAGCGCATTCATCACGTCATGGCAGGGCATCAGATGGGGTGCGGAAAAGTCCACCAGGATAATATCGGCATCCATGCCCTCCTTGAGCATACCGGTCCGGTCTGCTCTGCCCTGGGCACGGGCGCCGCAGGTGGTGGCCATCATCAGTGCCGCCGCTGCCGGAAGGGCGTTGGCATCGCCGCCGGTACGCCGGGCATCCAAGGCTGCAAAGCGCATGACTTCAAACATATCCAGGTTGCCGCACTCCACAGCGCCGCCGGTACCCAATGCCACATTCATGCCGGCTTTGACGCAGTCCAAAATGGGTGTGGAGGGTAGGCCTGCCTTGGCATAAGCAATGGGGGTGGCCACAGCGGACACTTTTTTCTTGCCCAGCAGCTTTCTTTCTTCCTCACTGAGCCCTGCACAGCCGGTAGCCACAGCAGGCACCCGGAACAGTCCGTGGGCGTTGAGCAGCTCCCCGGGTCCAAGACCGGTCCGGTCCAAACATTCCTCGGCCTCTGTTTGGGATTCTGCCAAATGCAGCTGCAGGCCAAGACCTTTTTCCTCGGCCCAGGCTGCCAGGCCCTCCCAAAGCTTATAGTTACTGATGTATTCGGCGTACAGACCGGCATCTACCCGGATTCGTCCGCCGTCATAACCGTGCCACTTGTCTGCCACCCGGCAGCTTTCTGCGCACTGGTCATCGGTCTCAAAATCAAAATCCTCACTGTGGTCGATAAACCGATAAGTTGCCATAGCCACATTGGCATTGATGCCGCTTTCCGCCGCTGCCTGGGCCACCGCATCGGGCCAGTAGTACAGGTCCGATACAGAGGTGATACCAAAGCGCAGACACTCGGCAATGCCCAAAAGGGCAGAAGCCTTGGCGCTGCGGCTGTCCAGCTTTGCCTCCCGACGCAGCTGCTGCTCCAGAGCCTCGCTGCGGGCCGCATCGTCTACAAAGGACCGCATGGCTGTGGTGGCCAGATGGGTATGGCAGTTGATCAGGCCGGGCATTGCTACCATGCCGGTGCCGTCAATAATGGTTGTCGGCTGCTCCTGGGGCGGCTGGGTACCCAGATAGGATATTTTACCGTCGGTGATGCCCAGATATGCGCCAAACAGCACATCCATTTTTTCATTCACCGTCACAACGGTGGCGTTTGCTATTAAAGTATCCAAAAAAACACATCCTTTTCAGTGCACAGTTCACAGTGCACAATGCATAGTTGCGGTATTCGCTCTGCAAGTAATTCTATCAGATATCCACGGCACACCTTAACTGTGCACTATGCACTATGCACTGTGCTCTGTGCACTTTCATCACAGCAGCCTAAACAGCTCTTCCTTCTGCTTTAGTACGCTGTCCAGCTGGTCGATGTACTGCTCCGGGAATTTGGGGTTGTGGAACCGCTGAAGCCTTCCGTCGGGCAGGTTCACCTTATTCATACCGCCACCGCCCAAAGACAAAATGCTGTGAATTTCTTCCATCATATAGATGTTATACAGGCAGTCCAGCCCATCCCGGCTCCAGCCCACATTTTCAAAGCTGCCGGACATATATTTCTGCCGATACAGGTAATAAGGTCTGTAGCCCAGCAGCGTCAGCTGCCGGCTTGCATATTCCACCATCCGGGCCACTTCTTCACCGGCAGGCAGGCAAACCTGCTTTTCAAACAGATCTGCACCCTTTTTCAAAGCCAAAGTATGTACGGTGATATTGGCAGGACGGAGGGCCGCCACCGTGTCCAGACTGTGACAAAAACCTTCGTAGGTATCTGTGGGAAGGCCCGCGATCAGGTCCATGTTGATGGCCTTGAAGCCTGCCGATACGGCCTGTTCATAGCTGCGCAGCACGTCTGCCGCCGTATGGGGTCTGCCGCTGGCCCGGAGCACACTGTCCACCATGGACTGGGGATTGATGCTCATGCGGTCTGCGCCGTGCTGGCGGATAACGCGCAATTTTTCTGCATCCAGGGTGTCGGGCCTTCCGCCCTCCACTGTAAATTCCAGGCAGCCGGACAGGTCGAAGCTGTCATAGATCCGGTCCAAAAGGGCTGCCAGCTGTTCTGCGGACAAGGTGGTGGGCGTGCCGCCGCCAATGTAGACTGTGCGCACCCGTTTTCCGGAGGTTTTTAGGAGTTTGCCTGCCAGATCCAGTTCTTTGTAAAGGGCCTGCAGATAGGGCTCCAGCAGCTCCGTCCGTTTGCCCACACTGCGGCTGACAAAGCTGCAGTAAGCGCATCGGGTGGGGCAGAAGGGAATCCCCACATACAGGGAAATATCATTTTGATTTTGCTTTTCATAAGCGCCTACGGTGGATGCCGAGCAGGCAACCGCCAGCCGGGCCCGTTCCGGTGTCACATAGTATACTTGCTGGATATGTCGGTAAGCAGACAGAGGTGTTCCGCCGTCCAGCATGTGCCGGGTGGTGATTTTTGTAGGCCGCACACCGGACAAAGCACCCCAGGCAGGGGCGGTGTCCAAATGGGGCAGTGCCGCAATATAATAGCTCTGCTGCAAAATACGCCGGCGCAAGGAAACGGTTTCTTCCTGGGCTTTCAGCCGGCGGATGCCCCGGGTTGTCTTGCCCCCCACGGTGATGACAGTGACGGCAGTGATCCACGTTTTACTCCGGTGCAGACGGGATTGGGCTTGCCCATCCAAGGCTTTATCCGGAAACAGCGCCATTTGCAGCTGCTCCACGGCGTACAGGTCTTCGTGACCTTCCAGTATCAGTTTCATAGGTTCTGCATATACGGATTGCTCCGCCGCTCCTCTTCCAGAGTGGTGCTGTGTCCGTGTCCGGGGAACACCTTGTAATTTCCCTCCAGGCCTCCCAGCCGGGCAAGGGATCTGCGCATCTGCGCCGGATTTCCGTAGGGCGGAAGATCGGTTCTGCCGCAAGTACCGGCAAATAACGTGTCGCCGGAGAGCATCCAATCCTCACACAGCAGGCATACAGAACCGGGGGTATGGCCGGGGGTATGCAGGACCTGGAATGTGATACCGGCAATTTCCAGAACATCCCCTTCGTCATAGGTGTGGGTGTAGCAGATAGGGCCGTCGGTATGATGAGGGGGAAGCTGCAGCTCGGCTGCGTGGATATAGACAGGGCAACCGGCTTCCCGGGCAATGTACTCCACGCCGCCTACATGGTCAAAATGGCCATGGGTCAACAGGACGGCGGCTACCTTTTTGCCTGTACGAAGGACCTGTTCCCAAATTTGTTCCGGTTCATCACCGGGATCAATGAGAACCAGTTCATCCTTTTCCCAAAGCATATAGCAGTTGGTGCGGTAAGCGCCCACACACACTGTAAGCATTTCCATAAGTATTCCTCCGTAAAAATCCGCAAGTCCCAATTTATCCAGCGGTGCGTAAATGCAGAATGCATAATTGTCGTATTTCCTCCAGAAATGATTTCAACAAGTGGCCGAAGGCCACACATTCATTATGCATTATGCATTATGAATTATGAATTATTTATCGAGCAACAAAAAAGATAAATTGGAATTTATCTTCTTGGTGTTTCCAGCAATTGCTGGGTATCCAAAATCAGTGTTACAGGGCCGTCGTTGACAGAGGACACCTGCATATCTGCGCCGAACCGGCCGTGCTGGGGCGGATAACCCAGTGCTTCACATTCTTTCAAGAACTGCTCATAAAGGGTGTTTCCCAATTCCGGCCCGGCGGCATCGGTAAAGCTGGGGCGGCGCCCCTTGCGGCAGTTGCCGTAAAGGGTAAACTGGCTGACTACCAGCACTTGGCCTTCTACATCCTCCAGGCCCTTGTTCATTTTTCCGTTTTCATCCTCAAATACCCGAAGGCTCAATGCCTTTTCCGCAAGATAACGGCAATGGGCCTCGTTATCCTCGGGGCCTACGCCCAAGAGAATCAGAAAGCCTTTTCCAATTTTCCCCACCACTTCCCCGTCAATGGACACGGAAGCGGAAGTCACTCTTGTTAAAACTGCACGCATAATATTTCCTTTCAAATTTCAATTTATCGTTCCAACGAAACGATAAATTGAAATAATGCCTAATGCATAATTCATAATGCATAATGTGGTTATTATCGGAAAATGCCACATATTTGGGTAAAACAATTCTGCATTATGCATTTTGCATTATGAATTATTTATCGTGCAGCAGCACGATAAATATGAATTTCATTAGTTTTGTCCTCTTCGGCTGCCCAGCACATCCCGGATGTTCAAAAGCCGGTTACGGATTGATTCCAACTCCGCTACGTTTTTCACCTCAAAACGGACTGTAAACAAGCTGTGACCGCCGGGGACATCCTTGCCGGACAGCTCCTTCACACGGACACGGGCGGTGGTCATAACGGTAGCCACATCCAAAAGCAGTCCGTCACGGGTGATGCAGTCCAGCTCCAACGTAGTTTCAAAGGGCTGCTCCTCCACGTTGTCCCAACGGACCCGAACCCAGCGGGCTGCCTGCTCCGGGTCGTGGACACCAATGGTGTTGGGACAGTCTACCCGGTGGACCGACACACCAAAGCCCTTGGTAATAAAGCCCACAATGGCATCTCCCGGCACCGGTGTGCAGCACTTGGCAAACTTGATCATGCAGGAGTCGATATCCTCCACAATGACACCGTTGACGGCGTGGCGGTTGCGCTTGGCAGTTTCCGTGTCCGGCGTCATGCGCAGGGGATTCTGGTTGGTTTTGTTTTCCTTGACCGCCTTATTGATATCGTCACGGATCCGACCAACAGCCTTCATGGCAGTCAGGCCGCCGTAGCCAATGGCGGCGTACATATCGTCCCAGTTGTCAAAGGACAGCTTTTTCAGCAGGTTTTGGGACAGCTCCTCGTCCATGGCTCCGGGCAGAGGCAGCAGCAGGCGCTTCATTTCCGCCTCGAAGCTGGCTTTTCCGTGGAGAATATTTTCCTCCCGTTTCTCTTTCTTGAACCACTGCTTGATTTTGGTGCGGGCCTGGTTGGATTGACAGATATTCAGCCAGTCCCGGCTGGGACCCTTGGCTGCCTTGGAGGTAATGATCTCCACGATGTCGCCGTTATTCAGGGATGTATCAATGTTGACGATGCGGTTATTGACCTTAGCACCCACCAAAGCATTACCCACGCCGGAGTGGATGGCATAGGCAAAGTCAATGGGTGTAGACCCGGCAGGCAAGGAAACGATCTTGCCTTTGGGGGTAAAGACGAAAACCTCGTCATCGAACATGTCGATCTTCAAAGAGCTGACATATTCCTCAGCATCGGCATCCTGCTGGCTCTCCAAAAGCCGTCTGACCCACTCGAAGTCCTTTTCGCTGCCGGCACCGTTGCCATTCTGCTTATACTTCCAGTGGGCGGCGATGCCGTACTCTGCAGTTTCATGCATTTCCCAGGTGCGGATCTGGACCTCAAAGGGGATACCCTGGGTACCGATAACCGTGGTGTGCAGGCTCTGATACATATTGGGCTTGGGGGTGGATATGTAATCCTTAAACCGCCCGGGCACCAGGTTAAACAGGTCGTGGATATGACCCAGCACATTGTAGCAGTCCGGAATCGAATCCACCACCACCCGGAATGCGTAAATATCGTACAGCTCATCCAGGGTCTTGTCCTGGGCCTGCATTTTGCGGTAAATGGAATAAACGTGCTTAATGCGGCCGTAGGTTTTATGGTGGATGCCCATGTCGTTCAGACGGGTGGCGATCCGTTCCTGGATGGTGTGCATGAAGGCCTCGTCATGCTCCTTGTGGGCCTTCAGATAGGACATGATGTCGTCGTAGCTTGCGGCATCCAGATACCGCAGTGCGATGTCCTCCAGCTCCCACTTCATCTTCTGCATACCAAGCCGGTGGGCAAGGGGCGCATAGATATCCATGGTCTCCCGGCATTTGCTGATCTGCTTTTCCGGTGTCTGATACTGCATGGTGCGCATATTGTGAAGCCGGTCAGCGATCTTGATCAGCACCACCCGGATGTCCTTGGACATGGCCATAAACATTTTTCGCAGGTTCTCCATCTGCCGCTCCTCGGAGCTGGAGAAGTTGGCACGGGTCAGCTTGGTGACACCCTCTACCATTTCCGCAGTGGCATCACCGAAGAGCCGGGCGATCTCATCCCGGGAGGCGTCTGTATCCTCAATGCAGTCGTGGAGCAGAGCGCCCAACACCGCATCGGTATCCAGACCCATCTCTGCCACGATCTGTGCCACCGCCAGTGGGTGGATGATATAAGGAGAACCGTCCTTGCGCTTTTGGTCCTTATGCTTTTCTTCGGCATAGCGAATCGCTGCCTCCACAAGGGTCATATCCTTGCCGGGCAGGTGCTTTTCCAATGTGATTTTTAGGGAATCGTAATGTTCCTGGAATGTTTCCATGTTATTCGCTCTCTTTCAGCTTTTGCAGTGTAGGACTGGTTTCCAGATCCGCTTTCTGCTGCATAGGCAAAAGGGTAATCGTCATATTCCTGTGAAGCCGTTGGATCTGTAAAAGACCCACATCGGCAAATACATCCAAACAGGTCAGCAGCTTTCCCAAGCTCAGGGGGACGCCGGACCAGCGGACGATCTTTCTGCACAGACAGTCCGGTGTCTCCTGCAGTTGTCCGCCCTGTGCTGCGGCCAGATACCGCCATACCATGCCCAGGGTTCCCCGGTCCGGCAGCAGGTCTGCCGCTTCCTGCTGGGTGATCTCACCCCGGCACAGAGCGTGATAGGCACCGGTGTCCATGGGGCATTCTGCCTTACAGGAGGGACGGATATCCAGCACATTCAGCTGCACCAGCCGCTCGCCCCGAAACTCATTGATCTGGGGGGTAAAGGCCACATCCACCACATCTCCTACAGCCACAGATGCCGTCTGCGCATTGGTAGAGAACCAAATGGCCTGTAGCAAATGCCAGCCGCTTTTCAGACGCAGGCGCAGATGCCGACCGTTGCCTACCTGACTGATCCGGTCCACAATCATATCCTGGACCACCAAAATCGGCTTGGCGCAGCCGTTGCCGCAGGGCTCCAGCTGGGACAGGGAATCGATATTGTGTATTGTCAGCATCTCCGGCTTCACGGCACAGTCTGCCTCCAGCACGGTCCGCAAACTGCCTTCTTTGTAATAGGCTTGTGCCATCCGTCCGATTTGCTCCCGGAAGGCAGGAATGTTGTCTCTGCCAATGGTAAAGCCGGCAGCCAGCTCGTGTCCGCCATAGCTTTCCAGCAGGTCCGATAGCTGACGCAAGGAAGAAAACAGGTTAAAGCCGCCGTAGCTGCGGGAGCTGGCCTTTCCGCGGTCACCATCCAGGCAGACCAGGAAGGTGGGACAGCAATACTCCTCTGCGATTCGGCTGGCGACAATGCCCACCACACCTTGATGCCATGTCTCGTCGGCAAGGACGATGGCGTCAGGAACATGGTCCTTGGGCAGCATTTCCACAGCCTGCTCATAAATCTCCGATTCCACAGTTTGCCGTTGACGGTTCAGGTCACACAGGGCCTTGGCAAGGCCCTCGCCCTCCTGAGAATCCTCCGTCAAAAACAGGTCCACAGCCAGGTCAATCTGGCCCATACGTCCGGCGGCATTGATCCGGGGAGCCAATATATAGCCTACCGAGTTGGCGGTCAGCGTATCCCGGTCACAGCCTGCCTGCTTCATCAGTGCCAGCAGGCCGGGGCGTGTGGTGTTTTTCAGTGCCTCCAGGCCCCGGGATACAAAGACCCGGTTTTCTCCTGTAAGGGGCATTACATCGGCAACGGTGCCCAGGCAAACCATATCGGCATAGCTGTCCAAAACCGTCTCCTGACTGCCGCACAGAGCCGCTGCCAGCTTAAAAGCAACGCCCACACCGGACAGGTCCTTGTGGGGATAGGCGCAGTCGATACGGTGGGCATCTACCACAGCTACAGCAGGAGGCAGCTGCTCTTTGCATTCATGGTGGTCGGTGATAACAAGATCGATTCCCAGATCGGCACATAGCTGTGCTTCCTCCACGGCGGTAATGCCGCAGTCCACTGTTACGATCAGCTTGACACCCTGCTGATGGAGCTGGCCAATGGCAATGGCATTCAGGCCATAACCCTCCTCCAGCCGGCCCGGTATGTAGGGAATGCAGTTGCCGCCACGGCTGCGGATAAAGTCGGTCAGCAGGCATGTAGCAGTAATGCCGTCCACATCGTAATCACCGAAAATGCAAATTTTCTCGCCCCGGGCTATGGCAACCCCCACTCTCCCGGCTGCCAGATCCATATCCCGCAGCCGGAAAGGGTCCGGCATGGGACAATCGCAGTCCAAGCAGGCCTTTGCCTTCAGGGGGTCTTCCAAACCTCTGCTTGCCAACACCATAGACACCAGGGGTGCATAGCCTCCTGCAACCAGAGCATTTACCGCATCCATCCTCGGTTCCCTAAAATTCCAAATTCCGTATTTCAAAGCATAACACATCCAATTATATCATTTTCCTTATATTATAACAAAAATATATTGGATGTACAATAGTAAAGTTTCCGTTTTCATGGAGTCATTTCTTGGTGGTCAGCAGGCTTTTGGTGGCGGAGGCCAGTACAGGAGCCAGTAGCATCCCCGGGAAACCCCACAGCCGAAAACCCAGATACAGGGCAAGCAGCGTCACCAGGGGGTCCAGGCCCAGCTGTCTTCCTACCAAACGGGGCTCCAGCACGGTCCGGGTCATGGCAGCGGTGCCGTAGATACACAGCAGCCCCACACCCCGGAGGGTATTTCCCTGCAGAAAGCTCACGGCAGCCCAGGGTCCCAGCACGATTCCTGTGCCAAGCATGGGCACAGAATCCACCGCTGCCACCAAAAAGGCCCAAAAGGGAGCATAGGGCACACGCAAAAGCAGCAAGCCTGTGGTAACAATGCCCCAGACAATCAGAATCAGCTTACCCTGGGCCTTGAGCCAGCCCAGTAGTCCGTCCTTAAAATTTTTCAGGGCAGGCAGGTAGCTGTCATACCAGCTTTGGGGCAAGCGGTTTTCCAAAAACTGCCGAAGCCGGGGCAGTCTTGCAGAGATCAGAAACGCAGACAATATGCCGGTCCCCACACCCAGCAGGCTGCTGCCCACACTGCTGACAAGGCCTGTAACTGCTCCGGGAATCCGTTGAGTCAGCTGATGCATTACGGCTGTCCCATCATCAAAAAATTCCAGGACTGTCCGCTGGGCCGCAGGACGGATTCCCTCCGGGGCCCGGTCAGCCAGCGTAATGAGCCAGTCCTCCAGCACCCCCACACCGGCCTCCAAATTGGGCATTTCCCCAGCCAAATTTCCCAATTCCCGTACGGCTGCCGCTGCTGCTATAGAGACCAGGGCCCCCAGCATTAAAAGGGTCAGTGTGACGCCTGCACCGGTGGCCACCACCTGGGGCAAATGCAGCCGCTTAACCCCAAAGCGCACCACAGGCTCAGCCGCCAGGGCCAGCAGAGCCCCCAGCAAGAAGGGTAACGTCACCGGCAGCACATAGCGCACTCCCAGCCACAGCAGCGCCGGGATTAGGGTGATATATAAGGCTTTTTTCAGAAATTGGGGCTGCATTCCATTTCTCCTTTCGCTCTTGCAATTTGTAAAATATATGCTAAAATAAAAAGTAATAACAGCACAGGGAGGTTTTGACATGCCCAACAAGCACAAGTACTACATTGTAGAAGCATCTGCACTGCCTGAGGTGTTTTTAAAGGTGGCAGAGGCAAAGCAGCTGTTGCAGGCCGGACAGGCCGCCACCGTCAATGATGCTACCCGGATGACCGGTATTAGCCGCAGTGCGTTTTACAAGTACCGGGATGCGGTGCGCCCCTTCCACAATATGATGAGTAGCAGAGTGATTACCTTCCAGTTCATGCTGCAGGACCAGAAAGGCCAGCTTTCCTCTCTGCTGCGTAGCTTTACCGACCACAAAACCAACATTCAGACCATTAATTCCATCATTCCCTCCAACGGCTGTGCTTTGGTGACGATTTCTGCAGAGACCTCCGATATGACCGTTTCTTTGGAGGAGTTTTTGAAGGAATTGACCCAAATACCCGGCGTCATCAAGGCCGAGATTTTGGCAGGGTGATCTATCTTCCAATTTTCCCTTGTTCTGAATCTTTTATACAGTCCCCGGTCTTTTCTGTAAGACCGGGGACGTTTCTTTTCGTCAGATTGCCATTTTTTGACAAATATGTTATGATTACGAAAAAGGAGGCGATGGGAGTGAAATGTAAACAATGCGGCCAGGACCTGCCGAAAGGCACCAAAGTTTGCCCGGCCTGCGGGAAAAAATGTAGCTCTGCCACCCTATGGATCATTCTGATCAGCACCGGAGCGCTGCTCCTTATTTTGGGAATTGGAATGGTGCTGCTTTTGATTGGAGGCGGCATAGCGGCTGCGCTTCTGTTCTTGCCCAACCGTGCAAACAAAGTGCCTGCACAAAGGCCTGTCAACGGGGTTGTGGAGCAGGCTGGATTGCCGGAGGAGAACCCCTACGCCGACTGTTTTGATACATATGCAGAATATGTGTTGCCGGAAAGTGACCGCCGCTATTTGGGGCGGCAGGATCTCAGCGCTCTGACGGACCAGGCTCTGTTCATCGGCCTACAGGAGATCTATGCCCGACAGGGAATGACCTTCTCCGATCCAGATGTACAGGCTTACTTTCACGCCCGGTCCTGGTACACAGCCGGTACGGATACCCGTGACCTTAACACCTATGAGAAGGCCAATGCGGCTATGCTGGAGATCACCCTTTTCCTGCGCAGCCATTCGGCTGACAGCTCTGACAATTCCTATATCCGTCAGTACACACGCAGCTATCTTTTCCCTGACAGCCACACCCGTTTTCTGGGCGCCCAGGACCTGAAGGGCTGTTCGGCTACGGAGCTGCTCCTTGCCCGGACGGAGATTTTGGCCCGGAAGGGCGTGGTGTTCACGGACAAAGACCTGCAGATGTATTTTTGCGCCAAGTCCTGGTATCAGCCCGAAATTCCGGAAAGCGGCTTTACTGTGGATATGCTGAACACCCAGGAAAAGGGCAATCTGACCCTGATCGAAATCTATGAAATGCGGTGTGCGGGTGTGGTGTTTTCTCAGGACAATCCCTATGCCGCTGACTATGAGGCTGGCCGGGATTACATTTTCCCGGACAGCGGCATCCGGGAGCTTTCGGACGAAGAACTGTTTTCTGTTTCACCGTCTTTATATGTGCTTGCCCGGAACGAGATCATGGCCCGACACGGCTACACTTTCTCTGACCAGCATTTGTTGGAGTACTTTCTGCAATTCTCCTGGTATCTGCCCAATACCCCTGCCGGAAACGCCGAGGAGATCATCCTCAGTGCAGTGGAACAGCGCAATGTCCAGCTACTGAAGCAGCAGCAGGATCTGTTTGCGCAGATTCCGGATCTGTCCCAGATAGAAAAGACCTTAAATCTTACTGTCACAGCGCCGGGCTTTACGCTGCAAATGCCCAACTACTGGTCCGACTGCGCACAGGCATCTGTTTTTGAAAACGGCGTACGGTTTCAGGAGCGGTTCAGTAAAGACACTGCCGGTGGACACCTGTTTACCCTGACGCTTTACCCGGATACGTCTTATACCGATGCCCCCTCCTATGATCTGGTGGGCTATCTGGAAGACAGCGCCGGAAATACCATGCATTTGGTAGCCCACTATCCCACAGACGTGCAGTTTTGCACTGCTGCTGCAGAGTTGTACGGTGTGATGGACAGTCAGATCCCGGCGATCCTGGAGACCATCTGTGCCGCGCCCGGCTACACCTACACCCCGGCATAACAAAAGGGTCTGTCAAAAAACAAGTTTTTGACAGACCCTTTTTATTTCTTATTTTAAACATCCAGCATAGAATACAACGCCATGTTTTCACCGGTGATGGGGTGGGGGAAATGCAGCGCTTTTGCGCACAAAAGCTGGCTTTCCAGGCCCATTTTCCGGGAAAAAGCCAAGCTTTCCCCACTGCCGTACTGGGGATCACCTAAAATGGGGCAGCCCACATGGGCGCAGTGGACCCGGAGCTGATGGGTTCGCCCTGTAACCGGACGCAAAGCCAATCGGCTGCAGCCCTCCAACCGCTCCAAAAGGGTGTATTGCGTCAGAGAAGGCTTGCCTTCTTGGTTTACATAACGCAAAAGGCTGGGTAAGGGTTTCCGGGCAATCGGCGCATCTATCACACCCCTTTGGGCCGGCGGTGCGCCAAAGACCAACGCATGGTAGGTTTTTTGCAGCTGCCCGGCACTGTGCAGTTCATTTAAAAGCGCATGGATATGGGCGTTTTTGGCAAGGAGCACAATGCCAAAGGTGTCCCGGTCCAGCCGGGTAATGGGGTGAAAGGCAGAGTTCTGTCCGGTTTTTTGGTAGTAGGCCAAAACCCGGTTGGCAAGGGTGCCGGTCATGGTAGCCCGGGAAGGGTGAATCAGCATCCCGGCAGGCTTGTCCACCACCAGGATATGGGCATCCTCATAAAGAACAGTCAGTTCCCCTGCTTCTGCCGGATACTCCGGAATCGGTTCGTCCAGGGCGGCAGTGATCACATCACCGGGTTTAACGCGATAATCATTATGTTGTGAAACGCCGTTGACAAAAATTTTCTTCTGCCATTTCAGCCGGTTCATAAGGCCCGTAGACAGCTTCATTTCCTCTTTCAGAAAAGACGAGAGCCGTCCTTCCCGGGCAGCAATATGCTTCAGTTCCATAGAAACACCAGGCTTTCTAATTCCCATTGATATTAGAAAAGACCCTGCTGTGAAAGCAGGGTCTTTTGAAAAATTGCTTACTTCAGGGCAGCCTTAGCCTGTGCAACCAGCGCAGCGAAAGCAGCAGAATCCTGGATTGCCATCTCAGACAGGCTCTTGCGGTTCATCTCGATACCGGCCTTCTTCACACCGTTCATGAAGGTGGAGTAGTTCAGACCGTAGGGCTTGACAGCAGCACTCAGACGAGTGATCCACAGGCGGCGGTAATCACGCTTCTTCAGCTTACGGCCGACGAAAGCGTAGTTGCCGGACTTCATAACAGCCTGCTTGGCCATCTTGAAGTGCTTGGACTTGGAACCCCAGTAGCCCTTAGCCAGCTTCAGGGTAGCATTTCTTCTTTTGCGCGTCATCATTGCGCCTTTAACTCTTGCCATTTGTTACATCCTCCTTCTCTTATTTGTACGGGATCATCTTCTTGACAGTGGCCACATTGGTCACGTCTGCATAAGCAGTGGTACGAAGACGACGGGTACGCTTGGTATCCTTCTTGGTGAGGATGTGGCTCTTGTAAGCGCGGGCTCTTTTAACCTTACCGGACTTGGTCAGGTTGAATCTCTTCTTTGCACCGCTATGGGTTTTCAGCTTGGGCATAGGTAGTTCTCCTTCCGTATCTTTGGTAGTGGGCAGGCCGCAGCCTGGAACTTACTTGCTGTTCTTGGGGGTGAGGAACATGGCCATGAAACGACCTTCCAGCTTGGGGTTCTTTTCCATGTTGGCGATTTCCGAGCAGGCTTCGGCAAAATCCATCAGTAACTTTTCACCGATGTTGGTATGTGCCATTTCGCGGCCGCGGAAGCGCACGCTGACCTTGACACGGTTGCCGTCGCCCAGGAACTTCAGGGCGCTTTTGATCTTGGTGTTCAGGTCGTTGGTGTCGATGCTGGGGCTCATGCGGATTTCCTTGATTTCCACAACTCTCTGGTTCTTTCTGGCGTCCTTCTCCCGCTTCTTCTGATCGTAGCAGAATTTGGAATAGTCCATGATTTTGCAGACAGGGGGTGTGGCGTTGGGAGAGATCTTCACCAGGTCCAGGCCCTGTTCTTCGGCCATGGCATTGGCAGCCTCGGCAGACATAATGCCCAGCTGGGCGCCGTCGTCACCGATGAGGCGGATCTCACTGTCGCGGATCTCTTCGTTGAGCTGATGATCTAACTTGGCTATGGTAAGCACCTCCAATAAAACAAAAACGCGGATGGCAGTCCATCCGCATACTCACACAGTAACCCCGTCAGGGAAGTGGAATATTGACCTCTTCACAAGGGTGCTTGAGGTGAGGCGGATGTTCAGCCTTCTTTATTACCTGCACATCTTAGCACAGGCGAATGCAAATGTCAAGCACTTTTTCAGCTTCCTCCTGCTGCGCAAAGGCCGTGGAAAACTTATTTTGCCAAAAAAGGCCAAAACTCTTGCAAGATTGGCGCTTTGATGGTAATATATTCTAAATGTCTGCGGCCTTTTGGGGCCGGACAACTATAAAGGAGGCATATCATGACGCTCAGTGAAAAGAAGCAATTGCAAATCACTGCCTGCAAGGTCCGTATGGGTGTAATCGAATCCACCTATGGCGCCAAGGCAGGTCACCCCGGCGGCAGTCTGTCCGCTGCGGAGGTTTTCACCTATCTGTATTTTAAGGAAATGAACATCGATCCCACCAACCCCAAGTGGGAGGACCGGGACCGTTTTGTTCTGAGTAAGGGCCACACCACCCCGGGCCTGTATTCTGCGCTGGCACAGCGCGGCTACTTCCCCGTAGAGGATCTGCCCACCTTCCGACACATCGACAGCTACCTCCAGGGCCACCCCAACATGAACACCGTTCCCGGTGTTGACATGTCCACCGGTTCTCTGGGTCAGGGCGTTTCTGTTGCTACCGGCATGGCGCTGGGCGCTAAGCAGACCGGCAAGAGCAGCCGGGTATACGCCCTGCTGGGCGACGGCGAGATTCAGGAGGGTCAGGTTTGGGAGGCTTGCATGGCGGCTGCCCACTATAAGCTGGATAACCTGTGTATCGTTGTGGATAACAACGGCCTGCAGATCGACGGCAACATTGCCGATGTTATGAGTCCATACCCCATCGTGGACAAGCTGGAGAGCTTCGGCTTCTATGTCCAGCAGATCGACGGCCACGACTTTGATGCCATCGAGGCAGCTTTTGCCAACGCAAAGGCAACCTCCGGCAAGCCCAGTGCCATCGTCATCAAGACCGTTAAGGGCAAGGGCGTTTCCTTTATGGAGAACAATGCCGGCTGGCACGGCAAAGCTCCCAACGACGCTGAGTACGCACAGGCAATGACCGAGCTGAAGGCTCAGCTGGCAGAATTGGAGGCATAATTATGGCAGAAATGAAGAAAGTTGCAACCCGCGACAGCTACGGCGCTGCTCTTTGCGAGCTGGGCGCACAGTACGATAATCTTGTGGTTCTGGATGCCGACCTGGCAGGCGCCACCAAGACCGGCACCTTTAAGAAGGCTTATCCCGACCGTTTCTTTGACTGCGGCATTGCCGAGGCCAATATGATCTGTATGGCCACCGGTATGTCCACCATGGGCCTGGTTCCCTTTGCTTCCAGCTTCGCTATGTTCGCAGCTGGCCGCGCCTTTGAGCAGGTCCGTAACTCCATCGGCTACCCCCATCTGAACGTGAAGATCGGTGCCACCCACGGCGGTATCTCCGTCGGTGAGGACGGCGCCTCCCATCAGTGCTGTGAGGACTTCGCTCTCATGCGTTCCATCCCCGGCATGACTGTTATCTGCCCCGCTGACGATGTAGAGGCAAAGGCTGCTGTGAAGGCTGCTTACGAGATGAACGGTCCTGTTTACCTGCGTTTTGGCAGACTGGCTGTGCCTGTGTTCCATAGCGAGGATTACAAGTTTGAGATCGGCAAGGGCGAGGTCGTCAAGGACGGCACCGATGTTGCCATCATCGCCAACGGTCTGCTGGTCTATGAAGCAATCCAGGCTGCCGAGGCTCTGGCAGCCGAGGGCATCAATGCTATGGTTATCAACATGGCTACCATCAAGCCCTTGGATGAGGAGCTGGTTCTGGTCGCTGCCAAGAAGTGCGGCAAGGTCATTACCTGCGAGGAACACTCCATCATCGGTGGTTTGGGCGAAGCAGTCTGCGGCGTTCTTTCCGAGAAGCTGCCCACCCCCGTCAAGCGCATTGGCGTCAACGACGAGTTCGGTCACTCCGGTCCTGCAGCCCAGCTGCTGAAGCAGTTCGGTCTGTGCGCTGAGCATATTGTGGAAGTGGCCAAGGACTTCTGCAAGTAAGAAAATACAAAAACTGCTCATCTTTCGATGGGCAGTTTTTTACTCAATTTGTCATCTTTTTACATTTTGGGGAAAAAGCTATTTACTTTTTTTCTTTCTTCGTGTATGATAGGCGTGAACAGAGTAGGAACCTCGCGTGAAGTGCTGCCGGAATGGGGAGTTGATTGGCAGACGAAGGACTTTGTCCGCGATGGGGTATCCGCACCCGCTGCAACATAAATGGATTGATCTCCTTTATGCAAAGCGATACTCGGTCGGGTAGATGCTGCCCTCTGGGTGTTAGACCGTAATACCACTCCCCGTGCCTTTTGGCATGGGGTTTTTCTGTCCGGTCTATCCGTCTGCCTTCATAAAAGGAGGTTTTTTATTTTGAAAAAACAAAACAGAAAAGCAATGATGGCTACCAAAACCATTGCATTTGCAGCCTTGCTTGCTACCATCAGCATTGTGATGGCTCGGGTCATGTCCTTTGCGCCCCCTCCGGTGACCCGGTGGTCTTTGGATAAATTCCCGCTGTTTTTATCCGGAATGTTTTTCGGCCCCCTGGTGGGTGCTATGACAGGCTTCGTGGCGGATTTTGTCGGTAGTCTGATGCAATATGGCTTTGATCCCATCTACTGTCTGCCGCCTATCCTCTATGGCATTGCCGGCGGTATTTTCCGGAAATTTTTGGCCAGGAAAGCTGGTTTTTTCCGGCTGGCTCTGTGCTATTTTGTGCCGGTGATCCTGGGTTCCTGGCTCTGGCAAAGCTTTGCAATTGCATATAAGCAGAGCGAAGGGGATGCGATATTTAAAACATTTCTGACCTTCCTGGGTTCCCGGGGTATTCAATTTTCTATCGTAGGGCCTCTGGAAATCGTTATACTTGCCTTTTTGCTGCGTTCCGGCATTTTTACAAGAATGGGAATCTGGCCCCCTGTCAAGGGCCTTAAGCCCACGCCTGCTATGACGGCTGAGGAAGCAGTGGAATATATCCACTCCATTACCTGGCTGGGCAGCAAGCCCGGTCTGGAACGGACCCGGGAGCTGCTGCGGCGCATGGGCAATCCGGAAAAGGAACTGAAGTTTATCCATATTGCCGGCACCAACGGCAAAGGCTCCACCGCCGCCATGACAGCCTCCATTTTGCAAAAGGCAGGCTATAAGGTGGGTCTTTTTACCTCCCCGTGTATTTTTAAGTTTAACGAACGGATTCAAATTAACGGCGCGCATATCTCTGACGAAGATCTGGCCACTGTCACCGCCTTTGTTAAGCCTCTGGCTGCGGCCATGGACGATCACCCCACAGAGTTTGAACTGGTTACCGCCATCGGTTTCGAGTATTTTAAACGGCAAGGCTGCGACATCGTGGTGCTGGAGGTCGGCATGGGCGGCGCTCTGGACTCCACCAATGTTATCGACGTACCGGAAGTGGCAGTGATTACCAACATCGGACTGGATCACACAGACTTTTTGGGCAACACCCTTGCCGAAATTGCCGAAACAAAGGCCGGCATTTTCAAAGAAGGTGGCAGCGCCGTGGTTTACCCCAACGAACCCCAGGTCATGGCAGTGCTCAAAGACATCTGCACCCAACGAAATATGGCCTTGCGGATTGCAGACTTTGATGTTATTTCCCCAGTGAGCCACAGTCTGGAAGGACAGACCTTTGACTGGGGTGCGCGAAAGGATTTGTTCTTGCCCCTGTTGGGCGCGCATCAGCTGAAAAACGCCGCTGTGGTGCTGAGCGTTATCGACACACTGACGGAAAAGGGCTGGCAGATTACTGAGGAGAATATCCGCGACGGTCTTGCCTGTGTCCGCTGGCCTGGCCGGTTCGACATTGCCCGGAAAGACCCCCTGTTCATCATTGACGGCGGCCACAACCCTCAGTGTATTGAAGCGCTGGTGGGTAACATCCGGGATTACCTGGAAGACCGCCGGGTGGTGGTTCTGACCGGTGTGCTGGCAGACAAGGATTATGCCCAGATGTTCCGGCCTGTGATGGGCCTTGTGGAGCAGTTTGTCTGCATTACGCCGCCCAATCCCCGGAAACTGGAAGCAAAGGATTTGGCAGCCCACCTGCAAAAAGAGGGCTGTACCGCCACCGCCTGTGACACCGTTGCAGAGGGTGTCAGAAAGGCTGTGGAGCTGGCAGGCAGTGACGGCATGGTGCTGTGCTTCGGCTCTCTTTATACCATTGCTGACATCTACGCCGGTTTGGACGCACTGGAATAGAAACCCATTGGGAGGGCAGAGACCCTCCCCTACGATAACGGATCGACAGTATGAAAAAGGTGTGTAGCATGGAACAATCGTTAAACTACATCCACGGTCTGTACCGTAAGGGGGCAAAACCGGGACTTTTTCGGGAGCAGCAGTTGCTGGCCCTTTTGGGAAATCCGGAAAAGGAACTGAAATTCATTCATATCGCCGGCACCAACGGCAAAGGCTCTACCGCCGCCATGACCGCGTCTATCCTGCACAAGGCCGGCTATAAGACAGGTCTGTTCACCTCCCCCTACATCTACCGGTTCAACGAGCGTATCCAGCTGGCTGGGGAGCAGATTCCCGACAGTGATGTGATCCGGCTGACGAAAAAGGTACGGGCTTTGGCACAGACTATGCCCGAGCCCCCTACGGAGTTTGAATTTGTCACCGCTATGGCTATGGAATACTACCGGGAGCAGAAAGCCGACATCGTGGTTTTGGAAGTGGGCATGGGCGGCCTGAAGGACGCCACCAATGTGATTCCGGCACCGGAAGTGGCGGTCATCACCAACATTGGCCTGGATCACACAGACGTACTGGGCAATACTGTGGAAGAAATCGCGGCCAATAAAGCCGGCATTTTCAAAACCGGTTGTCATGCTGTGGTTTACCGGGGAAGCCAAGGCGTGGAGGCGGTATATGAATCGATTTGTGCTGAAAAAAATATCCCTCTGAAAAAGGCAGATTTTGAAAACCTTGTCCCCGTTTCCCACGATTTGTTCGGACAGGTATTCCACTGCGGCAACCGGAAAGACATTTTTTTGCCCCTGTTGGGCGATCACCAAATGCACAATGCTGCTGTGGTTCTCGGCGTTATCGACGCCCTGACAGAACGGGGCTGGCAGATCACGCAGCAAAATATTTACGACGGAATCCGGGAGGTTTCCTGGCCCGGACGGTTTGATATTGTCAGCCGGGAACCGCTGTTTATTATCGACGGCGGCCACAACCCCCAGTGTGTGGATGCCTTGGTGACCAACATCCGGGATTACCTGGCAGACAGACAGGTGGTAGCGCTGACCGGTGTGCTGGCAGATAAGGATTACGGGGAAATGTTCCGGCCTGTTATGGAGCTGGTCAGCAGCTTTGTGTGTATTACACCGGATAACCCTCGAAAATTAGACGCCAAGGTCCTTGCCGGACACCTGCAGCGCGCAGGTGCAAAGGCTGTGGCCTGCGAAAGCGTGGCAGAAGGGGTGCGAGTCGCAAAAGAGCTGGCAGGCAGTGCCGGCGCAGTGCTGTGCTTTGGATCTCTGTATGCCATCGGAGATATCCGCCGGTCCTTATCCTAAAAAAGAGTTAAACCATAACAAAAAACACCACCCTTGGGTGGTGTTTTTTGTAAAGGTGGGATAAATATGGATGATTGCAGTAAAATATGTTGTATTCTGGAAGCGTTTGTCATACAATAGAAATAACAATTTTTTAGGAAGGGGTATCTTATGGAAGCAATTATCAACTTTTTCACCGGCACACTGAACACCGTTGCGTGGATGTACATTTTGCTGCCCTGCGTAGCGCTGGGCGGTATTTATTTTACCATCCGCAACAGAGGGGTTCAGTTTACTAAGTTTGGCTATGCCATGAAGAACACCATCGGCAAAGTTTTCCGGAAGCAGTCTGCAGAAAAAGGTGCGGTTACGCCGTTCCAGGCTGTGACCACAGCCCTGGCAGCAACGGTGGGTACCGGTAATATCATTGGCACCAGTCAGGCCATCGCCATGGGTGGTTACGGTGCGATCTTCTGGCTCTGGATCGCTGCCCTTTTGGGCATGGTCATCAAGTACTGTGAGGTCACGCTTTCCGTTCGGTACAGACAGAAGAACGAGAAGGGTGACTGGGTCGGCGGACCTATGTATTACATCACCAACGGCATGGGCAAAAACTGGAAATGGCTGGCGATTATGTTTGCTGTATTTGCTGTGCTGGCATCTTTCGGTATCGGCAACCTCTCTCAGGCCAACAGCATCGCATCTTCCGTGAACAGCGCCATTGTATCCTTCGTTCCGGCAGCTGCAAACAGTGAAAAAATGATCAGTCTTGTGGTAGGAATCATTCTTGCTGTGATCTGCGTAATCTCGTTGGTTGGCGGCATTAAGAGAATCGGCAAGATCACAGAGCTGCTTGTGCCTTTTATGAGTCTTTTCTATATTCTCTGCACACTGACCGTAATTGCGGTGAACATTGGAAATGTGGGCGAGGCCTTTAAAAATATTTTTGTAGGTGCGTTTACACCCCAGGCGGTTTGCGGCGCAGCCTGCGGTATTGCAATCAAGGAAGCCCTGGTATGGGGTCTGAAGAGAAGCGCCTTCTCCAACGAGGCCGGTCTTGGCTCTGCCGGTATCGCCCATGCGGCTGCCAACACCAAAGGACCGGTGCAGCAGGGCCTTTACGGTATTTTTGAAGTATTTGCCGATACCCTGGTGATCTGCACACTGACCGGTCTTACCATCATCCTCAGCGGTATTAATATTGAATTTGGAAAATCTGTCAGTTCCGAACTGATCACCGCAGCATTTGCAACGGTGTTTGGCAATAAGTTTGCTGCATTGTTTATTGCCATCGCCCTGTTCCTGTTCGCTTTTTCCACAATTATGGGCTGGTCCCTCTACGGTACCCGCTGTGTGGAGTACCTGTTTGGCGTAAAGGTTTCCAAGGTCTATCAGGTAATTTTCTCTGTGATGATCATTGTGGGCACGACCACCTCTTTGGAGGTTGTTTGGAATTTGGCAGACACCTTCAACGGTCTGATGGCCATTCCCAACTTTGTTGCCTTGTTTGCACTGTCCGGTGTGGTTGCAAAACTGACAAAAGAGCATTTTGCAAAGGACACCCATAAACTCAGCTGAGCAAAATCCGCTTCTCAACCGAGAAGCGGATTTTTTGCGCAACAGCATGGACAAAGTTGGAATACAGAATTTGTCGAAATTTGTTGAATATTGTCGCTTTTTGTAGTAAAATAACCTAAAATCATAATTTTGAGGCGTTTACTATGAAAACAACACACAACAGCAAAGCTGCTGTATATATTATAAAATATATCTTGTGCATTTTGATTGTTTCTGTGATAGCCGGATGTCTTACCTGCTGTGCATCCAGCGACGGGGAGACCCCATCCGAACCCACAGAAGCGCCCACCACCGAGATCGTTGACCCCACAGCGGATTGGGAAACGGGCTATATTGCAGCTTTGACGCTGAATGCAGCATGGCAGGATGAACAAGGCGCACCCTTGGGTGATCTTCCCCGGGGAACGCAGGTGAAATACGGTGTAACACCTGACGGAAGGAACGGAATCCTTGTAGACGGTGTAATCGGATACCTGCAGGAAGGGGCGTCTGTTGTCCGCGACCCAGCCGACATCGTTCCTGCCCATACTCTGTATGTGAGGACTGCAGTTAATTTAAGGACTGTTGAGGGCAAGCTGCTGGAAGTGTTTGCCCACAAGGGCACAGCGGTGGAGGTCACCGGCTGCGACTATGCAGATGAAAAGGGCAAGGTGCATATGTACCGCGTAACCCTGGGCGACCAGACCGGCTATATTATGCCCTGGTACCTGGTAGAGCAGGAAGCCGATGCCCTTGCAAACTATGACGACGGCAACTATGCCACCCACCAGGGCCGGGAGAACCGCTACGGTGGCGGCGGCGCAGCTGACCTTGACTACTTCCCCCGGGAAAAGGGCCCCATCCAGGGCAACGAAATGCCGGCGGAATGCCGCACCCTTTACCTTGCGGCCTGGAGCATTGAAAGGGTAGACGACTACATTGCCATTGCCGACAACAGCGGCATCAATGCCTTTGTTGTGGACATTACCGACGGCGGTTCTATCGGCTACGCAGCGGATGTGATGAATGCGTACTGTCCTTCCGGTGCAGCGGCTGCAAGCAACACCGTAGAGACATATCAGGCTGCGATAAAGAAGATCAAGGACGCAGGTTACTACGTGATCGGACGAATCACCACCTTTAACGATACCTATTTTATTCAGGACCACCCGGAATACGCCATAACGGATACAAGCGGAGCGCCCCTCAAGCTCTCCGGTGAATACTGGCCCACACCCTATTGCAGGACCGCCTGGCAGTATAAGGTGGATCTGGCGGTGGAGGCGGTGGAAATGATGGGCTTCCATGAAATTCAGTTTGACTATGTTCGCTTTCCTGACAGCACATCCCGATATGAAAAGGCAGGCACCATCGATTTCCACAATCTCTACGGCGAGACAAAGGCCCAGGCGATCCAGCGCTTTTTGATGTATGCCACAGATATTCTCCATGAGCGCGGCGCTTATGTGAGCGCCGATGTTTACGGGGAAAGCGCCTATACCTATGTAACAGCCTACGGTCAGTACTGGCCTGCCATCAGTAATGTGGTGGACGTGATCAGCGGCATGCCCTATCCCGATCACTTTGGTGCGGCAGGTTCCTGGCGTCCCTGGGAGCATCCCTACGATACGCTGTATAATTGGGGACAGTGTGTAATGCTTCGCCAGGAGGAGACGGCAACACCTGCAGCGGTGCGGACTTGGATTCAGGCATATAATGCCATCCGTGAGCCCTACAACACCTACGGGCCCGACGAGGTTTCCGCCCAGATCAGAGGCTTGCGGGATGCCGGCTGCACCGGTGGTTATATGACCTGGAACGCCGCTTCATCCATTGACAAATACACAAGACTGATCCCTGCCTTTGCGCCGGCCAATGGGGCATAAGGGTTGGCCTTGTTGGTTGTGCATTGACAATAATATTACACAACTGTTATAATGAAACCATCAAATTACGGAGGTACGTTTCTATGGCGTTTTGCAGAAATTGCGGTACACAGTTAGTGGAAGGAGCGCTCTTTTGCTCCAATTGCGGAACCCGGGATGTTATGGCAGCCCAAGTTACCCGGATAGACAGTGACGAAAAACCCAGAAAGCCGGGCCTCGGCTTTGCCATCAGCTCCATGGTGCTGAGTATTTTCGGCCTTTTGTATTCCATCGTGTTTCTGTTTTTGACAGGAGAATTTTTGGAAGCATCTTCCCACATGATCTTTTTGCCCTTTCTGCTGGTTGGCGGAATGCCGATCTTGGCCACAATATTTGCTGCAGTTGCCATGAAGCGGGGCTGGAGCAATGGCTTCAGCAAGGCCGGTCTGACCATGGGTCTGATCGGTACGGTTATCAATATGTTTGTGGTATTTCTCAGTATTGTGGGAAGCTTGCTCAGCCTTCTGTAGGTAGTTACCTGGGATTGGGGAGAAATTGTTTTGGAATACGGTATGTTGGGCTTCAGCCTGGTTGGGCTGGTGTTCACCTGGTTTTGGCTGAAAAAACCCGAGGATAAAAAGGACCTGTTTTATGGGATTTTTTCTTTGATCGGGTGTATCGCCATGCTCTGTGTGTCTTTGGCTGTTATCTTTCTGTGATGCGGCGAAAAGCGCCCAGGGCAATGCAAGTTCGTACAGGAGGCAACAAAATGAAAAAATGGATATTTGTAGTTTTGGCTCTGGCACTGTTGCTGTGCGCCTGCGGCTCCGACGGTGAGCAGCCGCCTGCCACTACCCAGGCAACGCTTTCTCTGGGAACAGCGGCTTATGAGCCCCGGGATATGGTAGGGACCTGGATCATGACCGGAGAGGGCGTGGATGTGGAAACGGATCCCGTTTCTCAGGGCCGTGGAACGCTGGTGATTACCGGCAGTACCGCCATGGATATGGCAGCTACCTATACAGATATAGAAGTGCCCGAGGATAGTTTTTCTGACAAGTCGCTGCTGGTCTGGGCAGGTGCGTTGTATCCCGATTGCAGCAACAGTGCATGGGCTGCAGATGTGGATTATGTCGGTGTGGACGATACGACCTTCGTCCTGACACTTTTGGACAACGGTACATTGATTATGCAGGTCACCTTCCAGCTGGATGGTGCACCTGTGGTCAGCTACCGGACCTTTACCCGAGCCGAATAACAACAAAACGGAGGACGTTGGGAAACGTCCTCCGTTTTTCAGCAAAAGAACCGACTTCGGCAGCAAAGCAGCTGGGCTGCCCAGCAAAGACAAAGGGGGAGAAAGCTGCCGCCCTGGAAGGAAAAGCCCCCAAAGTTTCCTGCCTGCTGCCGGTAGGCGGTGCCGCCGTTTTCTATGGCGTTCAGCGCACGCAGATACTCGACGTTGCCCGGCTCCATGGAAACTGCCCGGCGGATATGCTCCAAAGCCGTTACCTGATTGCCCAAGCCGTTGTTGGCCAAGGCGGACAGGTAATACCAGCGACCATCCTTTCGGGTACAGTTTTGCAGTACATTCAGCGCTTCCCGGTAGCGGTGGAAAAGAATGTAATTATAAGCCGATTGCTGATACCGGTCATCACTGCCGCCTTGCTGCTGCCATCCACCGCCAAAGGGGTCGTAGCCCTGGCGCTGACCACTCGACGGCCCGTAGGCTCCGGGGTTTTTGATTTGCTGGTAGGCTGCATTTACTTCCTGCATTTTTTTGGCAGCCACCGGGTCGTTGGGGTTTCGGTCCGGGTGGTATTTCATGGCCAGCCTGCGATATGCCTTTTTAATTTCCTCATCGGTGGCGTTGGGGCTTACCCCCAATACCTTATAGGGATCTTCCATCATTGATTTCCTCCGGGGAGGGCTTACGCCGTCCCATTTTTCTTCTGTATGTGACCCATACGCCGCTATAGAGAATGTTATCCAGCAGCAGCTTGTCCTGGACCAGGGGCAGTTGTTCAAAGTAGTCGGTACAGCGGCCCATGGCCAGCACCAGGTATTGCTCCCATTGGGCCGGTTCTTCGCCCTGCCCCATGGCGATCAGGGGATTGTATTGCTTTTTTCGCAGATCCCGTCGGTAGTCCGTGGCGGCATCGGCCAGATAAATGTAGCGGCCCAGGGCCATGCCAAGCTGACGCAGTGTATCGGCCCAAAGATCCTCCCGGTAGACCAGAATTTCCCCCATCAGCCGCCCAAAGCAGCTTGCAGGCTCGTCGGGGTTGGGGCAGTTTGCCTGCTCCAAAGCAGCAAGCTCTGCCAGGCAGGATTCTATGGCGGCACATTGCCGTCCATAGCGCTGTCGAATCTGTACAAGGCCCTTCTCAAATACACCGGCCATAACCTTGGCGGTGTATGTTCCCTCATCATTGTAATCGTCGATGCAGTTATAATACCCTAGTGCCACATTCATATCTGCGG
Organism: Faecousia sp.; assembly: GCA_045537615.1. Classification (GTDB taxonomy): domain Bacteria; phylum Bacillota; class Clostridia; order Oscillospirales; family Oscillospiraceae; genus Faecousia. The sequence continues at coordinate 30,688 of JAZSPV010000008.1, forward strand.
CATAGCGGATATATTCGTTATCTACCCAGGGCCGCTTGGTAACAGGATGCAGACAACAGGCGTTGGCACCGGAAAGCTCCTGGGGCTCATAAAGGCTCATGAGCAGCAGAGCCAAAAAAGCCATGTCGTAGCTTAGCCCCAGCCGGGCAGTGTTGGAGGTGCGCTGCCGGATCTGCCGGCAAATGCCGCAGTAAACGCTGCCGTAGCGCTGCCGGGAATCCTTGGAAAGTTCCTGCAGGTTTGCCATGACATAACCAAACATGTCCCCACCTCCTTGCTGTGTATAATGTAGCATAAATGATAAATATGAACAAGGGGTAAACAACCGCAAAAATTTACAATCATTGCAAAAAAGAAAAAAGATCTGTTTTGCCCATAATCCCCCTACGGGGGATAGAAAAATAAGCCAAACACGCATTGACATTTTTGTCAAAAAGCAGTAGAATGTATCTGTTATACTGGCATTCGTATGCAAGTATGTAATGCGAAACCAAATTACATAGGAGGAAACAAGATTGAAGGATTGGGCATTTACTACAACCGTCGAGGAGATGGAAGCTGCCACCAATTCTCTGCTGGAAACGGCACAGAAGGTCGGCGCTGATACTTGGCAACAGCGCGCCAAGAACCAGTCTCCTCACTGCGGCTTTGGCGAAGGCGGCACTTGCTGCCGGATTTGCTCCATGGGTCCCTGCCGGATTACCCCCAAGGCACCCCGTGGTATCTGTGGCTGTGATGTACATGGCATCGTCGCCCGTAACTACCTGCGCTTTACCGTTGGCGGTACTGCCGCACACTCTGACCATGGTCGTGAGATCATGCATACCCTGCACCAGACAAGGGAAGGCGGCAACTATCAGGTCAAGGATCCTGAGAAGCTGATCCGCATTGCCAAGGAGTGGGGCGTTGAGACTGAGGGTAAGGACATTTACGACCTGGCCCACGAAATGGCTGAGATCGGCCTGTTGGAGTACGGATTCCCCTTCGGTGAGCAGAAGTTTGCACAGCGTGCTCCTGAGTATACCAAGGAGCTGTGGCGTAAGGCAGAGATCATGCCCCGGGCTATCGACCGTGAGATCGCTACCGCAATGCACATGACCCACATGGGTTGTTCTTCTCTGCCTGAAGCGCTGATCCGTCAGGCTCTGCGTGCCGGTCTGTCCGACGGCTGGGGCGGTTCCATGATGGGTACCGAGTTCTCCGACGTTATGTTCGGCACCCCCACCCCCATCGATACCGAGGCTAACATCGGTGTTATGGAGAAGGAGAACGTGAATATTGTTGTCCACGGCCATGATCCTTCTTTGTCTGAAATGATCGTTTACTACGCAAACGATCCCGAGATGATCGCTTATGCCAAGTCCATGGGCGCTAAGGGCATCACCGTTTCCGGTGTTTGCTGTACCTCCAACGAGGTCGCTATGCGTCACGGCATCCCCATGGCTGGTAACTTCCTGAACCAGGAGAACGTGGTTCTCACCGGTGCCTGTGAAGCCATCGTCGTGGACGTGCAGTGTATCTTCCCTGCACTGGGCCCCCTCAGTAAGTGTTTCCACACCAAGTTCATCACCACCTCTCCCATCGCCCGTATGCCCGACTCTGAGTTCATTCAGTTCCATGCGGAAACTGCCGGTGACAATGCCAAGGCGATCGTGAAGATGGCAATTGAGAACTTCCAGAACCGCAATCAGGAGCTGGTGAACATCCCCTCTCAGAAGCAGAAAGCCCGTGTGGGTTACTCTGTTGAGGCCATCAAGAAGGTTCTGGACGGCGTTGCCAACTCCCAGCTGGATGAGTTCGGCACCACCAAGCCTCTGGTTGAGTGTGTCCACTCCGGCGTTATCCGCGGCGCTGTGGCAATGGTCGGCTGTAACAACCCCAAGGTTCGTCCCGACACTGCTCACATCGAGCTGATGAAGAAGATGCTGGAGAACGATATCATCGTTATCACCACCGGCTGCTCCGCACAGGCTGCTGCCAAGGCAGGTCTGATGGATCCCGAGCAGGCTAAGGAATACTGCGGCGCAGGTCTGAAGCGTGTTTGCGAGCTGGCCGGCATTCCCCCTGTACTGCACATGGGCTCCTGTGTTGACATTTCCCGTATGATGATCCTGGCTTCTGACATTGCTAAGGATTGGGGCATCAACATCTCCCAGGTCCCCGTGGTTGGCTGCGCTCCCGAGTGGATGTCCGAGAAGGCCGTCTCCATCGGTAACTACGTTGTGGCTACCGGTATCGAGACCTTCCTGGGCGTGGATCCCTACTCCAAGGGCTCTACCGAAGTCACCGAGTGGCTCCAGGGCGAGAACGGCGTCAACAAGTGGGTTGAGGCTAAGTTCGTAGTCGATACTGACATCGAGGCTCTGGGCGACAAGATGATCGCCTGTATTGAGGCCAAGCGCGCCGCTCTGGGTATCTGATCGCAGCGGATCTTTTCCGCCAGCCGTGTGTTTTGAAAGCCACCATATACACAAAGTATCATGGTGTCTTTCAACCTTCGCCTGAAAGAAAATCTCCTGCTGCTCTGCTCAGCCTATGTAGGTTTCTATCTGCTGCTGTTTGCAGAGATTCAGATCATCTAAGCTATTTTAACGAGGTCATAGTTTTATGAAAGTAGCGATTACCGGTAAGGGCGGTGTGGGTAAGACCACATTGTCCTCCACCCTGGCAAGGCTTTATGCCGACGAAGGACGCACTGTCCTGGCTGCCGACGTGGATCCCGATGCAAATCTGGGTCTGGCGTTGGGTCTGAGCCAGGAAGAGGTGGATGCCATCGTTCCCATTTCCAAAATGCGTACCCTTGTGGAAGAACGGACCGGCGCCAACGCCGCCAACAAGTTCTTCAAGCTGAACCCTCAGGTTTCGGACATTCCCGACACCTTCTCCAAGGAGATAAACGGGGTCAAGCTGCTGGTTATGGGTACGGTGGATGTGGGCGGCAGCGGCTGTGTCTGTCCCGAGCATGTGATGCTCAAGTCCATCCTGTCCGCCATGACCTACCGCAAGGACGATGTGGTCATCATGGACATGGAGGCCGGCCTTGAACATCTGGGCAGAGGCACAGCGGCCAACATGGATCAGTTCATCGTGGTCATCGAGCCCGGCGCACGGAGCGTGCAGACCTACCGCAATGTGAAGCGGCTGGCCTCCGATTTGGGCGTCAAGCAGGTCCGTGTGGTAGCTAACAAGGTTCGGGACGAAGCGGATGAAGAATTTGTTCGCAACAATATCCCTGCTGAGGATCTGCTGGGCATGATCCACTACAACACCCAGGTCATCGATGCCGACCGTCAGGGAAAATCGCCTTATGACTTCAGCCCCATGGCAATAGAAGAGATCCGGAAGATCAAAGAAATTCTGGATCAGGAATAACCAAATTATACGAGGAGGAAAAAACGTTGACACTTTTTGATAGAGTTTTCGGCGGTAACGATTACAACTACGAGCGTACCGTGAAGGCCATCGACGATGCCATTGCACAGTATGGCGAGGCCGAGCCCGTAGCATTCCCCAACACCGCCTATAATCTGCCCTGTTACTACAGTATCACCGGCAAGAAGATCAACAACCTGGGCGAACTGAAGGCAGCTCTGCTGAATGACATTAAGCCCATGATGACCCGCAACAAGCGCCTGCAGGACGCTTTCGACAGCGGCATCGCTTCCGCTCTGTGCGCAGAGTTCCTGGAAGTTCTGAAGTACATCGGCGGCGCTGAGCCCTACACCGAGCCCGAGATGGGCTTCCTGACCGACGCCTTCGTCCGTAACCTGGGTCTGCCCCTGGTTACCGGCGATATCCCCGGTGTGGCCGTGATCATCGGCGGTGCGGAGACTCCCGAGGAGACCGTTGCTCTGGCCAAGTCCTACCAGGCACAGGGCCTGCTGGTCACCATCACCGGCGAAGGCATCAAGCACCTGGCCGATGCCGGCATGAAGAAGTCGGAGGCCAAGCGGTC
>JAZSPV010000033.1:0-70018 GCA_045537615.1 Faecousia sp.
TTGAAGAGGAGGAGATTTAAATGAAAAACGATAGAAGAATGATAGCTTATATTATCTATATAATCTTTGGCGCAGTTCTGATGGTTCTTGGAATGCTGGAGGTTGTGGATTCCTTCTGGAGCGGAATGGGCGGTGCATTGATCGCTATGGGAGCAGTTCGTGTAATCCAGTTTCTGCGCTACAAAAAAGACGAATCTTATCGCGAAAAATGGGATGTGGAGACACAGGACGAGCGCAACCATTTTATCCGCAACAAAGCGTGGGCATGGGCCGGATATCTGTTTGTTTTGATCGCAGCCATCTGTGCCATTGTTTTCAAGTTGCTGGGTCAGGATCTGCTCTCAATAACGGCAGGCTTTGCCGTCAGCATTCTGGTGCTTCTTTACTGGGTCTGTTACTTGGTGCTGAAAAAGAAATATTGATACCGTTTTATACAGCGCAGGCGGCGATATACCGCTTGCGCTGTTTGTCATTCTAGAAATTAACACTTGCGCATCCCCCAAAATCAGATTTTGTCGAAAGTGAGAGAAAATTTAAAAGCTACCCGTTTCGACATTTCATCTATGTCAAGTTAAGGACTGGGGTTGGAATGTGTAAAAGCTTGCCTTTTACCTGCAAAAACGCATAAAACCGCAGAAAAACAAAAAATTCTTTTGTCCCTTACTTGACATCGGCGTGTCCGGCTACCGATTATTCAAGACGGGGAGCGATGCGACCGCCGCCGGCGGCGGAGTAAGGGAGCTGAGCGAGTGGCAGCGGTCGGGCAGATGACGCAGGCTTTTCAAAGCCAAGGAAAATGCCGGGCACCGCAACAGGAAAACTGGTCGGTGCGGTGACCCATGTCCTTGTGAATGACCCAACCACAGGCTACGGCATTTTCATTGAAAACATGCTGGATGCAGCAGCATAAGGCGGTATGACTACGGACTTCTACAAGCTTTCCTGTTGCGGTGCCCGATAAAATCTTCGGGCTTACGCTTTTCCTCGATTTTATCGACCTCGGTCACAGCGACTCGCTAAGAGCCGCCCTTTGGGCGGCTGCTCGCTTGCATGGCGCCTGCGGGCGCACATCACTCAGCTCTCTTCATCTGCCACCGGCAGCGCTCCCATCGCTCCCCACAATCCAATAACGTAGGGGCGGCTATCAGCCGCCCCTTTTTCTTGCAATTTCGCCGGGTTATGCTATGATAGTAATACATTGTGATAGGGGGATTCCAAATGGTATTTCTGTGCCTTGCTATTTTGAGCAGTTGCACCATTGCCCTGTTAATGCGTATCAGCGCCAACAAGGTAACAGCCAAGCTGAGTATGCTCAGCGTCAATTACCTGATCTGCTCGCTGTTGGGCGCTTCCTATGCCGGCTTTGACCTGATATGCCCAGATGTTTCCGGCTTTTCCACCACTGTGGCGCTGGGCGTTGTGGGTGGCATACTGTTCCTTGTATCCTTTATGCTGTTACAGTGGAATACTGCCAGAAACGGCATCGTGCTGACCTCTGTTTTTATGAAGCTGGGGCTGCTGGTTCCTATGATCCTTTCGGTGCTGGTTTTTCACGAGCTTCCTACCTGGACCCAAATCACCGGCTTTTGCATTGCGCTGATTGCCATCGTGCTAATCAATGCCAAAAAAGAAAACAGTGGAGGCCGTTTTCGGTGGGAGCTGCTGCTACTGCTCTTGATGGGTGGCGGTGCGGATGCTATGGCCAAGGTCTTTGAAGTGCTGGGGCCAACCGCTCTGTCAAACCAGTTTTTGTTTTACATTTTCGCTGTGGCTTTGGTGCTGTGCGTTGCCTTGGTGGTATATAAAAAAGAGCGCCCGGGCATTCGGGAGCTTTTGTTCGGTGCAGCCATCGGCATTCCCAATTTCCTCTCTTCCAAATTTCTGCTGCGGTCACTGGCGGACCTGCCGGCGGTGGTAGTTTATCCCAGTTTCAGTATTGCGACCATGCTGATTACCACCCTTGCAGGTGTGTTTTTCTTCAAGGAACGGCTGCTTAAACTTCAGTGGCTGGCGCTGACTGCCATCATTGCTGCGCTGTTTCTGCTGAACATCTGACCCAAACCCGCAGAAGTCACCGCAACTAAGACGAAACGCGCAACGCCTTTCCAACGAAATCAAACCACAAAAAAAACACCTGTGTAACGGCTGTTACACAGGTGTTTATTGCAATATTACTTCTGTGCCAAATAGTTGGCACGTCCGGTTTCGTAGAGATTGTTGCCTTCACTGTCGATAATAACGATGACGGGGAAATTCTCCACTTCCAGCCGGCGGATCGCCTCTGCACCCAGGTCATCATAAGCAATGACCTCAGCCTTCTTGATGCAGTTGGAAAGCAGTGCGCCACAGCCGCCGATGGCGCCAAAGTACACAGCGCCGTGTTCCTTCATGGCTGCAACCACCTCCGGGCTGCGCTTGCCCTTGCCGATCATGCCGGTCTGGCCCTGCTCAATCAGAATGGGGCTGTAGGCATCCATACGGTAAGAGGTGGTAGGACCGGCAGAGCCGATGGCCTGACCGGGACGGGCGGGGGTAGGCCCAACGAAGTAGATGATGCTGTCCTTCACATCCAGGGGCAGCTCCTTGCCCTGGGCAACCAGCTCACAAAGGCGCTTGTGAGCGGCATCACGGGCCGTGTAGATTACACCGGAGATCAGGCAGCTGTCGCCGGATTTCAATGTTCTGACTTTTTCACGGGTCAAGGGCGTGGTGATGGAAATAGCCATATCAGATGACCTCCTTCTCATGTCTTGCCACATGGCAGTTGATGTTAACAGCCACAGGCAGTGCAGCAATGTGGGTGGGGAACTGTTCAATATTCACGCTCAGTGCGGTGGTCTTTCCGCCCAGACCCTGGGGACCGATACCCAAAGCATTGATTTTATCCAGCAGCTCCTTCTCCAGGTCTGCCCAGAAAGGATCGGGGTTGTGCGCGTCCAGGTCACGGGTCAGGGCCTTCTTGGCCAGGAATGCAGCCTTGTCAAAAGTGCCGCCGACGCCGACACCCACCACGATGGGAGGACAGGGGTTGGGGCCTGCATTCTCAACAGCCCACACCACGAATTCCTTCAGACCCTCAACGCCGTCGGAGGGCTTGAGCATCTTGATCTGGCTCATGTTCTCACTGCCGGCACCCTTGGGGGCTACGGTGATCTCCACCTTGTCACCGGGAACAATGTCATAATAGATCATAGCAGGGGTGTTGTCACCGGTATTCACACGGTCCAGGGGATCCCGGACAACACTCTTACGCAGGTAGCCGTCAGCATAACCCTGGCGGACGCCCTCGTTGATGGCGGCAGATAAGTCACCGTCAATATGTACCTCCTGGCCCAGCTTTACAAAAATACAGGCAAGACCGGTATCCTGGCAAATGGGACGGTCTCCGTCCTGGGCCAGCTGATAGTTCTCCATAATCCGTTCCAAGATCTCACGGGCCTGGGGCCAGGTCTCTGCATCGTGCATATCCTCGATGCGCTTCTTCACATCCTCAGGCAAGTAGCAGTTTGCATTGATGCAAAGCCGTCTGACCACTTCGGTGATCTTTTCCGCCTTAATTTCTCTCATTGTGTTTCCTCCTCTTAAATTCACAGCTTTCGCCGTAATATACGATGATGATTGATGCACATTATAAATTCTGCCCGGCACAGCACCCAAGGGCAGATCAGTATGGTAACAATCGGTATTATTGTATCTTAATTGCCCGAAAAATGCAATTGTTTTTTATTTGTTCTTTGCGGTTATCCGTTTTGCTATAAAAGCAAAATGCGCTGCCCCCGGAAGGTCTTCCGGGGGCAGTCTGTTATTCTGTGCGAAGGGCAACAACAGGGTCTTTTTTGGCAGCGCTGCGAGAGGGAATGAATCCTGCAAACACCGACAGGAAAATGCTGATGCCGATCAGAATCAGCGCCGTCTGCCAAGGCAGGAATGCGCTGAGGGTGGGGATATTGGTCAGTGCATGGATCACCGCATTGATGGGGATGCACAAAAGATAGGTCAGCCCCACACCGATCAGTCCCGATGCACCGCCGATGAGTATCGTCTCGGCATTGAACATGCTGGAAACATTCCCCTTGGATGCACCGATGGCCCGGAGAATACCGATCTCCTTGGTACGTTCCTGGACGGAGATCAGTGTGATGACACCGATCATAATGGAGGAAACGAACAGAGAGATCGCCACAAAGGAGATCAGCACATAGGTGATGGCATTGATGATCGTGGTGATAGAGGACATCATGATTCCCACATAATCCGTATAGCTGATCTTTTTGGTTTCGTCCACATCCTTGTTATATTGGGCAATCACATCCTCGATCACTTCCTTGTTTTCAAAGGAGGATGCATAGATATTCATGGCAGCAGGGTCTGCCAGATCCAGGCAACCCAACATCACCAGGTTGTCCTCATAGGTAGATTCAGAGAACTCCAGGACCTCGTCGTAGTACAGCGCACACTGCTCGGTGGTGTAGCTGTCCTTGGCCATATTCAGAGCGTATGCCAGCTGGGTATCGCTCATGGCTGCCAGCTGGGCCTGGGTCTGGGCTGCATACTGAACCTTGATCTGCTCCGTCATGATCTGGGTGAAGATCTCTGTAATCTCTTCCTCCTCCATATCCTCTACATACTCGGATATTTTCTCCTCTGTCACTCCCATTTGGGCGGTCAGTACCTGAATCAATGTGGCTTTCATCTGCTCTACCGTCTTTCCGGCCATGGCCTGCTGCAGCATGGCATCCAGGGTCTGCTGGTCGGGAATGGACATGATCGCCACATAGGCATTGGCAAGTCCGGCCTCATCCAGGTCTGCAATATAGGCCCGGAATTCTGCCTCCTTTTCTGCATCGGTCAGGGCACCAGTATTGCTCTTAAAAGGAAGGCCCGTCAGCACGTCGGTATCTTTCTGCTCCAACTGTGCCTTCACCACATCCAAATCTTTGGCATTGTCAATGATATACTCCGTCAGGGCTGCGGTGTAGCCTATGGAGCCGGTCATCATGGCAGACACGGCATCCTCATTGGGACGGATAATACCGCTGACCTTCAGCGCAATACCCTTATCATACAGATAGCGCATGCCGGCTTCTGTCTGCCGCATATCGCTGTAAGTCTCTGTATTTTCATCATAAATGTAGCCTTCACCCGGCAGGACCACCCGGAACTCCATATCACAAAGCTCCTCATAGCTCCAGCTCTCCGTTTTTGCATCAATATGGGTGCCGTTGACTGCAGCCTCTGTCAGCTTGTCCATTTCCTCAGCGGATTTCAGTCCCAGGGCATACAGCGTCATATCGTCCAGCTCGTTGTTGGCATCCACCACCAGGACCACTTCGTCGTACTGGGTGGGCCAGGAACCATAGATCACATCGTACTGCTTTTCCAGCAGAGGGTTCACCAATTTTCCGTTGTCGCCGGTCAGCATTTCCTGCCATACATGGTAGGTGCTGGTGCCCATGGTCATCATGGACATCATTCCGCCGCCGGACTCCTGTGCCGCTTGCAGCCCGGACATGTCCATGCCCATATGCTTGCTCATCATCTCCTGCAAAAGCTCCTGGGCGTCGGATTTTACCACCTGTCCATCTACATTCTTGGTGTAGACCTGGAAGTCCAGATCGTAGGAATACTGAATTCCGTTGATGGCGGCGCTTAGGTCACTTTCCGGATCTTTTCGCTGCTGCTCAATATAGGTCATAAACGCCTTCAGATCATTTTCCGTGGTTTCCATTTCATTGAGCGCATTGACCAGGTCATAGACCATACTTTTGCTGTAGACCGCATCCTTTTCATGGGTCTGGGTGGATTCTGCCGTTTCCAGGAAGGCTGCCATCAGACTGCCCAGATCCACCGTGGTGGCCTCAATGGTCAGCGGATAAGAAGAAAGGGTATCCTCCTGGACCGTATTGATGTAGTTTGTAGTACCCTGGGAAACCGCATAGATCAACGCAATGCCGATAATGCCAATGGAGCCGGCAAAGCTGGTCAGGGTGGTGCGGCCGCCCTTGGCGATCAGATTTTTCAGGCTCAAACCAAAGGAAGTCCCCCATTTCATAGAGGGCTTTTTCTCCTTCTTGGCTACCGCTGCCTTCTTTTGGTCCTCTTTGCGGCATTGGGCAAGTTCTTCCTGTGTCAAAGGGTTTGAATCGCTGAGCAGCTTGCCGTCCAGCATACGGATGATCCGGGTGGAGTAGGTTTCTGCCAGCTCCGGGTTATGGGTAACCATGACCACCAGCCGCTTTTGGGCAACGGTCTTCAAAATCTCCATGATCTGCACACTGGTCTCGGAATCCAGTGCGCCGGTAGGTTCATCTGCCAGAATAATATCCGGGTCATTGACCAGAGCCCGGGCAATGGCCACACGCTGCATCTGTCCGCCGGACATCTGAGCAGGGCGCTTGCGCAGCTGGTCTCCCAGGCCCACCTCTTCCAGAGCGGCAATGGCCCGTCTGCGGCGCTCCTGCCTGCTGACGCCGGACAGGGTCAGTGCGATCTCCACATTCTGTAAAACCGTTTGGTGAGGAATCAGGTTGTAGCTTTGGAACACAAAGCCTACTGAGTGGTTGCGGTAGCTATCCCAATCCCGGTCCTTAAAGTCCTTGGTAGACCTGCCGTTGATTACCAAATCCCCGGAGGTATATTGGTCCAGTCCGCCAATGATGTTCAAAAGTGTGGTTTTTCCACAGCCGGACTGTCCCAAAATGGAAACAAAGTCACTTTCCCGGAACTGCAGATCGATTCCACGCAAAGCATGTACAATACCGTTGCCTGCGGGGTAATCCTTATGAATGTTTTTTAACTCCAGCATTTGCCTTTTCCTTTCCTATTTCTTCCATTTCCTTAATTATAGTCACATTCTATTGTTTATAACATGTATATTATGTAAATTTTTCGTAAATGATAAGGTGACCCTGCTTAGAATGGGTCTTTCACACCATTGTAAATATACCATTTCTTCACAGGAAACGCAATATTCTTATGGCCTCTATTGCATGTTTTCCGTTTTTTTCACCTTGCCGATAGTATTTATCTATGCAAAACCGCCCAATGCAGCAGCATTGAGCGGTTTGTTCTTTTTTATCAGCCACCGCTTAGTCCAGGTAGCGGCAGGCTGCCATGGCGGCAATGGCGCCGTCAGCGGCGGCAGTGACCACCTGACGGATTCGCTTGCTGCGGCAGTCACCGGCAACAAAGATACCCTCGGTGGTGGTGCAGCAATCCTCGCCGGAGTCAAAGTAGCCCCAGTCGTTCAGCTTGGCATGCTCGGCAAAGGGCTCGTTTTCGGGCATCAGGCCCACTGCCAGGAATGCGCCGTCCACACGAATCTGACTATCCTCGCCGGTAACATCATTGTGCAGGCTAAGGCCGCAAAGTGCGCCGTTTTCTGTTTGATAGCCACTGACAACCGTGTTAAAAATGGCAGTGACATTCTCTTTTTCCAGCAGCGCATCGGCAAGCTTCTGTTCACCGGTAAAGCCAGCCAGGTTCTGCACCACAGTGACCTTGGTGCACACCTCGCTCAGAAGCAGGGCCTCCTGCAAAGCAGAGTTGCCGCCACCGATCATGGCCACCTCTTGACCTGCGTAGAAAGCACCGTCGCAAACGGCACAGAAGGAAATGCCGTTGCCGATGAGCTCATTTTCGCCCTCCAGCCCCAGGGTGCGGTGCTTCACACCCACGGCCAGGATCACAGCCTTGCCTTCATAGGCACCTTCTTCTTCGGTATGTACAGTAAAGATTTCACCGGTCTTTTCTACCTTGGTGACCTTTTCCAGTTCCACATCGGCACCCAGTGCCATAGCCTGATCTGTCAGATCATCGGCAAAGGCTGCACCGCTGATAACTTTGGTGCCGGGGATATTTTCCACCTTGGGGGAATAGGCGATCTGACCGCCAAAGCCGTTCTTCTCGATCACAAGGACCGTCTTGCCTGCCCGAAGAGCATAGATGGCAGCCGTCAGTCCCGCAGGACCGCCACCTACAATAATAATATCATGCATAATAATCGTCCTTTCGTGCAAATCAGCCGGGCGTTGCCCGGCTGATTTTATCTTTTACAGGCTTGCCAGATACTTCTTGATCTCGGGTACACTGTAGTAGTTGACGTGGTTCTCACCGTCGGTGATCACCAGTGTGGGAGCGCCCTTGACGCCATACTGCTTGCACAGTTCCACGTTCTCGTCTGCAATCAGCTTCTCGTATGCCACACCGGCCTTTGCCAGCTGGGTCTCAGCCACACGGCAGTTGGGACAGGTCACACGGGAGAACAGGATCGCCTTGCCCTCTACGGCTGCAGGTGCAGCTACGGGAGCAGCCACCTCTTCCTTCACGTTCTTGATGGCCTCTACCACGGGAGCTTCCTTCTTCAGCACAGAGTTGGCAACATTGTACACCAAACGGTCCTTGTACTCCTGGCTCTTGCCGTCATTCCAGTTCTGAACAGGACGGTAGTAACCGGTGATACGGCTGTAAACCTCAGTCTTCTTGCCGCAGTGGGGGCAGGTGTACTGCTCACCGGTGAGGTAGCCGTGATCGGCACAGACGGAGTAGGTGGGGCTCATGGTATAGTAGGGCAGCTTGTGGTTTTCAGCAATCTTGCGGACCAGAGCAGCGGCAGACTGCCAGTCAGGCAGCTTCTCGCCCAGGAAGGCGTGGAAGACAGTACCGGAGGTGTAGCGGGTCTGCAGCTCGTCCTGGATGGCCAGGGCGCTGAAGATATCCTCGGTGTAGCCCACAGGCAGGTGGGAGGAGTTGGTGTAGTAAGGTGCGCCGTTCTCGTTTGCGGTGATGATCTCGGGATAGCGCTCCTTGTCGTGCTTGGCAAAGCGGTAGGTGGTGGACTCGGCAGGGGTGGCTTCCAGGTTGTACAGATCACCGTACTTCTCCTGGTAGTCAGACAGGCGCTCACGCATATGATCCAGTACCTGCTTTGCAAACTCCTGGGTCTTTTCATTGGTCAGGTCGGCACGGAGCCACTTGGCGTTCAGACCCACCTCGTTCATACCGATCAGACCGATGGTGGAGAAGTGGTTGGAGAAGGTACCCAGATACCGCTTGGTGTAGGGATACAGACCGTTTTCCATCAGCTTGGTAATGACCTCGCGCTTGGTCCGCAGGCTGCGGGCAGAGATGTCCATGAGCTTGTCCAGACGGGCGTAGAAGTCAGCCTCATTCTCTGCCAGGAAAGCGATCCGGGGCAGGTTGATGGTAACAACGCCGATAGAACCGGTGGACTCACCGGAGCCGAAGAAGCCACCGGACTTCTTACGCAGCTCACGCAGGTCCAGACGCAGACGGCAGCACATGGAGCGGACATCGGAGGGCTCCATATCGGAGTTGATATAGTTGGAGAAGTAGGGAGTGCCGTACTTGGCGGTCATTTCAAACAGCAGCTTGTTGTTCTCGGTTTCGCTCCAGTCGAAATCACGGGTAATGGAGTAGGTGGGGATGGGATACTGGAAGCCACGGCCATTGGCATCGCCCTCGATCATGATCTCGATGAAGGCCTTGTTGACCATGTCCATTTCCTTCTTACAGTCACCGTAGGTGAAGTCCATCTCCTTGCCGCCGACGATGGCAGGCAGATCCTTCAAGTCAGCAGGCACGGTCCAGTCCAGGGTAATGTTGGAGAAGGGAGCCTGGGTGCCCCAACGGGAGGGTGTGTTGACACCGTAAATGAAGGACTGAATGCACTGCTTGACCTCCTTCTGGGTCAGGTTGTCCACCTTGACAAAGGGTGCCAGGTAGGTGTCAAAGGAGGAGAATGCCTGTGCGCCGGCCCACTCGTTCTGCATGATGCCCAGGAAGTTGACCATCTGGTTACACAGAGTAGACAGGTGGCTTGCAGGAGAGGAGGTGATCTTGCCGGGAACGCCGCCCAGACCCTCCTGAATCAGCTGCTTCAGACTCCAGCCTGCACAGTAGCCGGTCAGCATGCTCAGATCGTGCAGGTGAATGGCTGCGCTGCGGTGTGCCTCGGCGATCTCTGCATCATAGATCTCAGACAGCCAGTAGTTAGCAGTGATGGCACCGGAGTTAGACAGGATCAGACCGCCGACAGAATAGGTAACGGTGGAGTTCTCCTTCACACGCCAGTCGTTAATTTGCAGATAATCGTCCACCAGATCCTTGTAGTTAAGCAGAGCAGAGTTAACATTACGCACCTTTTCGCGCTGCTTACGGTACAGGATGTATGCCTTGGCAACATCTGCATAGCCGGTTTCGGACAGGACCTTTTCCACACTGTCCTGAATATCTTCCACAGCGATCAGTCCATCCTGGACCTTGCTCTCAAAGTCGGCACTGACCTGCAGGGCAAGCAAATTGATAACACTGGGATGATACTGCTTTTCCAAAGCCTCGAAAGCTTTGATCATAGCACCACTGATTTTAGAAATCTGAAATTCGACGGTAGTGCCGTCGCGCTTTAGTACTTGATACATCTTTTTATCCTCCTTATATATGTAAATGGAAAACGGGCACTGTCTTAAAATGCCCGTAAAGGCGACAGTGTCCGTATTATACATGAAATATAGTCAAATGTCAATATGTTGCGTAAAAATATTTTTTCAAACACAATATATTGTGATTATTTGTTTCTAATCGATACTTTTTCTATATATTGAGAAAGGATGTCCGCAAACCGCATAACAGTGTCTTCCGCCGGCGCAGCAAGGCCGGAAAACAGCACTGTGTCCCTGTCCACAAAGCTTTGCAAAAACAACTGACGCGGCTTTTTACCCGGCACAAGGCCGGCAAGCCACTGCCCCATTTGTGTGATCGATTCTACATTATGCAGTGGCTCTACCAAGGTAGTGCGCAGCTCATAGTCCACATTCTCCTCAATCAGAAAGCACAAGCTCTGCTCAATGGCAAGCAGGTCCTTCAGCGCCACGCCTACCGTTTGGGGATACTGCTGTGGACCGTTTTTTACATCCATAGCCACATAATCCACAAGGCCCTTGGATACCAGCGCTTTTAGCACCTCCGGGCGGCTGCCGTTGGTATCCAGCTTCACAGCAAAGCCCATATCCTTGATCTTTTTCAAAAATTCCGGCAGTGAAGGCGTTAAGGTAGGTTCGCCGCCACTGACACAGACGCCGTCCAAAAGCCCCTTCCGGGTGGCCAGAAAAGCAAAAAAGGCCTCCTCGGTCATCAGCGGTTCCGGTGCGCCGCCCAACAGCTCGGAATTGTGGCAAAAAGGGCAGCGGTAGTTACAGCCCTGCAGAAATACCGTACAGGCTACCTTGCCGGGAAAATCCAGCAGTGTCATCTTTTGCAATCCGGAAATCATAGCATTTCCTCCCTGGCGTTTTTTTTATTATAGCATACCCGGCTTCCCTTGCCTAGGGGCAACTGTTGCTTGTTTTTCCTTTTCTTCCCAAAGTACACCCTTATTTCCATATTTCAGACAGCAAGGAAAAAGTAATGGGCGATCTGCTCCGGGGTTTCCTGGGTGCCATTTTCCACCCACCACATGAGTGTAGCTACAAAGGTAGCGCAGATGTGATCGACCCAAAAGCTCTCCGGCAGTTCTGCGGCCCGGCCGGTATCAAAAATCCCCTTTTGGCTCCGGACCAGCCTGCGCAATTCCTTTTTAAAGTAGTCCAAAAACAGTTCATTGCTCCGGCAGGACAAAAGGTCTAAAATGTGGTTATCATTTTTCTGCAGGTGTCGGAACAGGTGCAGAAACACGGTGTCGGTGTTATCGCAGTCAAATATATGACTATGGGCATTGTTATCCCCGGTGTGTGTTTCAAATACATGGGCAAACAACTCCCGGCACAAATCCTTCAGAAGAAACTCCTTTGTTTCAAAATGGGCATAAAAGGTGGCTCTTCCCACATCTGCACGGGCAATGATCTGTCCTACCGTGATCTGGTCATAGCTTTTTTCAGACAAAAGCTGAATAAATGCTTCAAAAATGGCTCTTCTGGTTTTTCTTTGGCGTCTGTCCATCATTGCCTCCATACATTTTTTCTGTTTTGTTCGGTAATATACAAAACCAAAAAATCGCCTGTTGCGCACCGACTGCACCGAATATACAATATTACCGAACATGTTGTATATTATCAGATATAGTGTATATCGAAACTATCAAGAAGTCAACCGGGGGAGGTTCTTATGAAAACACAAAAAAATATTTTGGCAGCATTTATTTTGAACCTGCTGTTTTCCGCATTGGAATTGGCAGGGGGTCTTTGGACCGGCAGTTTTGCCATTCTTTCCGATGCGCTGCACGATATGGGCGATGCCATGACCATCGGTCTTTCCTATTTTTTAGAAAGAAAGAGTAGGCGTCCGCCGGACGAAGCCCACACCTACGGTTATGCCCGCTATTCTGTTTTGGGCGGTGTGATTACCTCTGCGATTTTGCTCATCGGCTCCGGCGTTGTGATAGGCAACGCCATTAAGCGGATCATCACGCCTGCCGAAATTAACTACCGGGGCATGATCGTTTTTGCCATTGTCGGCGCAAGCATCAATCTCATCGCTGCCTTTTTGACAAGGGACGGCGATTCCCTGAACCAGCGCGCCGTCAATCTGCACATGCTGGAAGATGTGCTAGGGTGGGTCGTGGTTTTGATCGGCGCAGTGGTCATGCACTTTACAGACTTTGCTGTTTTAGATCCTATTCTTTCGATTGGTGTAGCAGTTTTCATTCTGATCAACGCCGCCAAAAATCTGAAAGAAGCTACTGACCTGTTTTTGAATAAAACGCCAAAAGAAATTTGTATTGCCCAACTGCGTGCGCATCTGACGAGTATCGATGGGGTAAAAGACGTACATCACATCCATGTCTGGAGCCTGGACGGACGCCGCAATTGTGCCACACTTCATGTGGTTGCCACCGGCGAAGGACACCAGGTAAAAGATTTGGTTCGGCAGGAGCTGGAGGCCCACGGTATTTCTCATGCAACCCTGGAGCTGGAAACCGAGGAAGAACACTGCCATGAAATATCCTGCACCATAAAGCCTGTTTCCGGTGGATGTCACCACCATCACCATCATCATTAAAACTAAGCGCCCACAGGACCGCTTCCTGTGGGCGCTTCATTTATTTCAGTTTTTCCTTGGCCACTGCCAGCATCAGCTTGATACGGTTTTCCTGGTTTACCTTTGTTGCGCCGGGATCGTATTCAATATCCACGATGTTCAATCTAGGGTCTACCCTTCTGACCTTGTTGATCATACCCTTGGCCGCAACATGACAAGGCAAACAGCCGAAGGGCTGCACGATCACAATATTCTCATAGCCGTGATCGGCAAACTCCAGCATTTCCGCTGCAAGGTACCAGCCCTCGCCCATGCTGTTTCCGATATCAATAATACCCTCAGCACGTTTCTTCAGGTCGTTGACCCGCTCCGGCGGCACAAAGGCCGGGTTTGCTTCGATGGCGGAAATTAAGATATCCTCCATCTTAAACATATACTTCATGACGATTTCCAGGATCAGTTTTTTGATCTTATGACCGCCGTAAAGACGCAGATCTTCCAGTGCGCCGTTGGTCTTGTAGATACCAAAGCCCAGGATGCTGGGTACATAGACCTCACAATCCTGCTCCGCAAGGAATTCCTCCAGATGGTTATTGCCCGGTGCAGAGTACTTCAGATACAATTCACCGATCACTGCCACCTTTACCTTGGGCTGCTTTTGGATCTCAATGGCGGCAAATTCCTCTGCGATGGCCTTGAGGTTTCGCTTGATGGCACCCAGGGAATAGCCCCGGCCTTTGGAGAAGGTCTTCCCCAGCCTTTCTATCCACCGGTCCAGCACCCGGTCCGTTTCCCCCTTGTTGACTTCGTAAGGGCGAATCTGATTGCTTACAATCATCAGCATGTCGCCATAGATCAGTCCGGCAAGGGCCATCAGCATGGTCACTGGGGTCAGATTCAGACCGGAGTTCAGTTCCAGTCCCCAGCTGTTTGCGGAAATAAAGGGCACATTGGGGTAACCGGCCTTTTCAAAGGCCTTCCTCATCAGGTTGATATAGTTGCTGTCACGGCAGCCGCCGCCGGACTGGGTAATGACCATAGCCACCTTGTCCGGGTCATACTTGCCGCTTTTCATGGTGGCAAGCATCTGACCGGTGGTCAGCATAGATGGGTAACACAGGTCGTTATGGAGATATTTTTGGGCAAGCTGCAGCACCTCAGGACCTTCATTTTCCATAATGTCCACCCGGAAGCCCTGTCTTTGAAATACAGGTCTGAGCAGCTTGAAATGAATCGGCGCCATACTGGGAGAAAGGATCGTATAGTCCTTTTTCATTTTAAGGGTGAACTTAACGCGCTCCCTGTAATGCGAAATTGTCTTCATGCTCTTTCCCCTTGTTTTCCTGTTCGATAGCCGCGATCAGGCTTCTTAAACGAATTTTGACGGCACCCAGATTGGTAACCTCGTCAATTTTGATTTGGGTGTACAGTTTGCCGCAGACCTCCAGGATGCTGCGAACCTCATCTGCCGTCAGCGCATCCAGTCCGCAACCGAAGGACACCAAATGTACCAGGTACATATCCTCCTGGGATGCCACATACCGGGCTGCCGAGAACAGTCTGTGATGGTATGTCCACTGGCTCAGCAGGTTCACCTTGAATTTCGGCTCCAGGCATGCCACTGCGTCCTCGGAAATCACCGCAAAGCCAAGGGCTGCGATCAGCTTGTGGATTCCGTGGTTGATCTCCGGGTCTGCATGATAGGGACGGCCTGCCAGCACGATGATCTGTTTACCTTGCCGTCTGGCTTCCTCCACGATCTTTTTGCCCTGATCCCGGATATCCGCCATATAATCATCGTAAGCACGGTAGGCTTTTTTACAGGCGGCGGCAACCTCTTTCTTCGTAAAGCCGCCAAAATGCTTTTCCAGCACCTTATGCATACGGGCCGGGAATTCCTTCTTCACATGAGGGCCAAGGTACTCGTGAATATAGCGGATATTGCCAAAATTCAAGGTGTTGGCTTCAATGACTTCCGGGTAGCCGGCAATCACCGCACAGTTATAGTTGTTCTTGGCTTTCTTCTCATCAAAGTTATAGGTCTGACAGGGATAGAAGATAGCATCCACGCCCATTTCGATGAGCTGCTGAATGTGACCGTGGACCATTTTTGCGGGGAAGCACACCGTATCAGAAGGAATTGTTCCCTGCCCCTTCAGATACAGCTTGCGGTTGGAATAGCCGCTCATTTTCACGGTAAAGCCCAGTTCTCTGAAAAGCGTATTCCAGAACGGATACATCTCATACATATTCAGTCCCATGGGCAGGCCGATAACACCTCTTGTTCCCTCACCCTCAGCAAATTCAGAAAGCTTTTTGAGCTTATACTCGTAAAGGTTAAGGGAATCGTCCTGGGCCTTGTTGGTAACGGGTTTTTCGCAGCGGTTGCCGCCGATAAATCTGCGTCCGCCTCCAAAATCATTGACCGTCAGCTGGCATCTGTTATTACAGCCGCCGCAGGTAACGCTTTTGATGGTATATTGGAATTGCTTGATCTGCTCATAGGGCAAGATCCCCGAGTATCCGCTGTGTTTTTTCATTTGCTTGGCATAAAGAGCCGCACCGTAAGCGCCCATCATACCTGCGATATCCGGGCGGATTACCGGAACGCCGATCTCCTGTTCAAAGGCACGAAGCACCGCATTGTTCAGGAACGTACCGCCCTGGACAACGATCTTCTTTCCAAGCTCGTCAGCCGAATGGACACGGATGACCTTGTAAAGGGCGTTCTTGACCACACTGATGGAAAGACCGGCAGAAATATTCTCGATGGTAACGCCTTCCTTCTGTGCCTGCTTCACAGAAGAATTCATAAACACAGTACACCGGGAACCCAGGTCCACCGGATTGTTGCCAAACAGACCCAGCCGGGCAAATTCCTCAACATCATATCCCAGGGAATTGGCAAAGGTCTGCAGGAAAGAGCCGCAACCGGAGGAGCATGCCTCGTTCAGGAAGATGTTATCAATGGCACCGTCCCGAATCTTAAAGCACTTCATATCCTGGCCGCCGATGTCGATGATAAACTCCACATCCGGCATAAAATACTTAGCCGCAGTGAAATGGGCAACAGTTTCCACGACGCCGATATCAATACCAAGGGCGCTGCGCATCATATCCTCACCGTAGCCGGTAACTGCGCTGGATACGATCCTGACGTCGGGGTACTTTTCGTACATCTCGATCAAGGTATCCTTGACCACGTCGATGGGTTTTCCCTCATTGGACTGATATTTGGAGAAAAGAATGGCGCCGTCTGCGTCCGTAAGCACTACTTTCAAAGTAGTGGAGCCGGAATCAATACCCAGATAAGCATCCCCGGCATAGGGTATTCCCTCTTTACGAGGCACCCGGTTGGCGTTGTGCCGCTCCAAAAAGGCTTCGTACTGCCCTTTGTCGGTAAAAAGGGGCTGCAGCGACGAATCCGCAGAAAAAGTGCTTTTTTGGCCAATGCGTTCATAGGCCTGTGTCAAATCGACCTTTTCTTCTGCATAGTAAGCCGCACCAAGGGCCACAAACACCAGAGAATCCTCCGGGCAGACGCCTTGGCAATTCAAGGTCTTGTCAAAGGCCTTTCTCAGCTCAGACAGGAAGGTAAGAGGACCGCCAAGATACACAATATTCCCCTCAATGGGATGCCCCTGGGCCAGACCGGTAATGGTCTGATTGACGATGGCATAGAAAATACTTGCAGAAATATCTTCTTTCCTTGCACCCTGGTTTAAAAGAGGCTGAATGTCTGTTTTTGCAAATACGCCGCACCGGGAGGCAATGGAATAGATCTTCTCAGACTGCTTTGCCAGTTCATTCATTTCTCCGGTATCGATCTGCATCAAACTGGCCATCTGATCCGCAAAGGCGCCGGTTCCGCCGGCGCAGGTGCCGTTCATTCGCACCTCCAGATTGCCCTTCAGAAACAGAATCTTGGCATCCTCGCCTCCAAGCTCGATCACCACATCTGCATCCGGCAGGCGGTGACTCATAGCCACCTTGGTGGCATACACCTCCTGCACAAAGGGCAGACCGGCTTTCTCCGCCAAGCCCATGCCTGCTGAGCCTGAGACAGCACACACAACCGGCTCTGTAATATGAAATTTTTCTATTAACGCGCCGATGACCTCTCTGGTTTTCTCCGTGATCATCGCAAAATGCCGTTCATAGCTTTTATGAATCAGGTTCCCCTCGTCATCCAAGACGACACATTTAATGGTTGTGGAACCGATATCTATGCCTATTCTCATGGCTTAGCCTTTCTTTAATGAATCTTTTTCGCGTAGTACAGATATCTAATGCCGATTCTGGACCATTTGAAGCCCCGCTTTTTCAGCTCTTTTACCGTAAAGGTGTTGCTGGTGGGAATGTTCTTGGATGCGGTGGCAATGGTGTTGTAGAAGGAAAGCACCGCCACCTCCTTGTCGGTAATCAAGCTCCGCAGAGCCTTTTCAAAGCTCTCCTGGGATACCTTTTTCACGCCCCAGAAGAACCGCCTTACCAGCATATCTACAGTAAATAGATAAGGATTGTACAAATTGTAAATATTATTTGCACGGTGATGCAATGCCAGGCGGACATAGGCGTCGGCGCACTCATCCACAGGTGTAAAATCAATGGGATACTCCGCAAGTTCCTGGCTGTACACGCCCACCTTCAATAGACCTCTGAACCGATCCAGGAAGCCGTTGTCCTGGGCGTTTTTCTGGAATTTTCCGTCCGACATTCTCCACGTCAGATTGCCAATGCGGAAGATGTTGACCTTCAGACCCTCTTCTCGGGCAAGCAAAACCAGTTCCTCCGCCTTATACTTTGAATGGATGTATACGTTTTGCACATAATTCTGCCCGATATCCAGCACAAACTCATCGAACATGGCGTCGGGATTTCTCTGCTCCACTGTGCCGGAGCCGTTTACGCTGGCTGTGGAGGTATGCTGCAAAATAGCATTGGCATCCTTACAAAAATCTATGACTGTCTGTGTGCCTGTTACGTTGGTCAGCTCCAGGTCTTCGTAGTTGCCTGCATGTTTTACGTTGGCCGCAGTATGGATGACCATATCCACCCGGTGAGCCAAATTCTGATAGTCTTCATCAGACAAGCCGAACCGGGGCTTTGTAATATCTCCAATGGCAACCGAATACACAAATTGCTTGTGTTCCTTGGGGAAATAGTAGCTCAGAAGATTCTGCAGCCGTTCCTCACTTCGGACAAGGCAAACAACATGCAGATCCCGCTTCAAAAGTTCCCGGAGGATATGAGCGCCAAGGAAACCTGTGGCGCCGGTCAGCAGCACACAGGAAGCGTTGCCCTCATATCGCACATTGGCGTTGTGGGCAATGCAGGCATTGATATCGGTGGTATCCTCTTCTTCCTGTTCCTCCCAGGTGAGCTCCAGCGCACTTCCCAGCATCTCTGCTGTGGGGCTTTCGTAAATCTCCTGGGCCTGAATTCCAAGAACAGCCGCAACCTCAAATGCTGCCAGGCTGTCACCGCCGATGTCAAAGAAATTCTCCTTGATACCAATGTGCTTGCAGCCCAACACCTTTTCAAAAGCTTCTACAATTCGCTTCTGCTCCTCCGTCTTTGGCGCTACATAAGGCACGTTCTTTTTCTCAATGACCTGCTCGATCATCCGGATGGCTTCCTTGCGCTTGATTTTCATAGTCGTGGTCTTGGGGAAGTCCCGGGCCACAAAATTCAGCGTAACCACCCGTTTATAGGACGGCAGGGTGTTATTGATCTCTTTTACCTTCAGCCGGATGCTTTTCTGGATCGTCTTATCATGAATATCTGTAGGCTGGAAAGCGGCGGCCAGCTTGCCGTTGCTTTCATAAACCATGACATCCTTTACACCCTCAATGGTGGCAAGGTGGGCTTCCAATTCCTCCGGGTATATGTTTTTGCCGTTGTCTAAAATAATCAGATTCTTGGAACGGCCTGTAATGTACAAATAACCGTCTTCGTCAAAACGACCCAGATCACCGGTACGGAAATATCCATCCTCCGTAAAGGCCTCTTGCGTTGCCTCCGGATTCTTGTAGTAGCCAAGCATAACACCGGGGCCCTTGACAAGGATCTCTCCGTCATCGATCTTAACATCCATGTAAGATACCGGCTTGCCTACGGAGTCCAACTTGTTCATATTCGGATAATTGGCAGAGATCAGCGGCGCACATTCCGTAAGTCCGTAGCCCTGATACATATTGATACCAAATTCTTCGAAGGTTCTGGCGACTTCCGACCGAAGAGCCGCTCCGCCCACGATCACATTGGTAAGATTGCCGCCAAATTTCTTCAAAAGGCTTCTGTAAAGACGCCGGCTTATATCAATGTGCAGCAATTTCAAAACCCAGTTGATTTTTCCGGCAAGAAAGATCTTATACTTGTTTCTGCCGCTTTCGATTCCCTCCATCACCTTCTTATAGAACGCTTCGGCAATGGCAGGTACAACCAGAATAACCGCAGGCTTGAACCGGTTCAGATTTGCAACAATGTTTTCCAGCTTGTCGTTGATGCAGACCGTGGCACCGCAATAGATCACGCCCAGGTTGTCCACCGTCAGTTCAAAGGTATGGTAAATAGGCAGCACCGACAGAACCACAGGCTTGCTCTTGATGTTCTGGGCATAGTCCATCTTGTAGATCTCATTGATGTTGGAGACAATATTCCTTTGGCTGAGCATAACGCCCTTACTGACACCGGTGGTGCCGGAGGTGAAGAGAATCTCCGTCAGGGCATCCGGATCAATTTCCGGCAGCGGTACATGCTTTGTTTTAAGGATATCCTGATAGGTGGCATCAGAGAAACAAATAATCTGCTGCACCTGATTCTCTGCACAGCAAATGCCGGAAACAAGGTGCTCCAATTCCTCAGAAAGAAACACCGCTTCCACATCGCCGATTGCAAGAAGATTTCGTATTTCTTCCTCCGGAAGCATTTTGTCAATGGGAATGGCAACATTGGCACTGCATGCGATTGCCAGGAATGTTGTGACCCACTCATAGCTGGAAGAACCGATAAGGGCAATATGCTTCCCCTTCCAACCCTGTTCCACAAACCAGGATGCAACAGAATTAATATCCTTCTCAAAGGCCTTAAAGCTCTTGCTCACGACAGTGTCGTCCACAATATACCGGTAAACATCACGATTACCGTAGTTTTCAGCGATCTGTTTTACAAAATCCTGTAAATCTACAATTGCTCTGTCCATAATTACTCCGTTTCAAGTAAATACATCTTACGACATAAGTTCTGCGATCATAGGGCCTGTGCAAAATCTACCCATAAAAAACCCCATAATATTATACAGTATTTCTACTTTTATTTATGAACATTCTGTGAACAAAAGGGTGTTTTGGCGAAAAATGTCGAAAAACATGCATTCCGTTAGGCCCTGCGCAACGCAAAAATGGGATACCCTTTCAGGTATCCCATTTTTAACATGCGCTACACAATTTCATATACCAACTGTATGCATTCGCACTGGTCTTCCGGGCCCGTGGCCGTTATCGAACCAGTTCGCCCACGCCCTTGGCGATATACTTGGGCAGATAAGGGAATTTGTCGATGTCTTCCATAGAGGTCACACCGGACAGCACCAGTACCGTATCCACATTGGATTCAATGCCGGCAATAATATCTGTGTCCATCCGGTCACCGATAAAAGCAATGTCGGAGCTGTGACAACCCAGCTTTTTCAATCCGTGACGGAGCATCAGGGGGTTCGGCTTACCTACAAAATAGGCCTTCTTGCCGGTGGCAATTTCAATAGGTGCAACCAACGCGCCGGTGGCAGGTGCGATCCCCTTTTCCGTAGGTCCGGTAATATCCGGGTTTGTGCCGATCAATTTCGCACCCTTAAGCACCAACTGGATGGCCTTTTCCAGCTTCTCAAAACTGTATGTCCGGGTCTCTCCCACCACCACATAGTCCGGATTTACATCATTCATATAAATGCCTTGGTCGTACAAAGCCTTCGTAAGGGCAGCCTCACCGATGACATAGGCGGTGCTGTTGGGTTTCTGGCTGTGGAGGAACTCTGCGGTGGCCATAGCGCTGGTATAGAAGTGGTCATCCGTTACATTCAGACCCATGCGGGCAAGCTTCATGCTCAGCTCCTGGGGGGTTCGCTCGGAGCTGTTTGTCAGGAAGACAAATTTCTTGTCGTTTTCCAGCATCCAGTTGACAAACTCTGTCACACCCTCCAGAATTTTATTGCCGTGATAGATCACGCCGTCCATGTCACAGATAAAACCGTCTTTTTTCACGATATTTTCCATAGGTCACACCTCTTTTATCGATTTGTTTAATTCTAGCACATTCAAGGAAAAATCGCAAGCAAGAAAAGTAGAGCCGTTTTTGGTACCGGTGCCTGGCGCTCTCCTCGGTGTTCAGAAGTTTCCGCTTTTATTTCATCCATTCCGGAAAATGGGTAAATTGCGCCGTTTTCCCTTTGTACGGGAAAGTGATGCAGCAGGAGTGAAGCATAGGAGCAGCAACCTCGTCTCGGGCGCCATACTTGTGATCGCCCACCAAGGGAAATCCCCGGCTGGCAAACTGCACCCGAATCTGATGGGAACGCCCTGTATGAAGCCGGATGCGTACGACAGATTGGCTACCCTCCGTCAGTCGTTTAAATTCCAGCCGTGCCGGTTTCACGCCTGCGCGCTGCCGCTTGACTACAAATACTTTGTTTTTTCGACTGTCTTTAAAAAGCAGATCTTGCCAGTCTCCGCTTTCGGGTGGTGTGCCATGGACACAGGCCACATATTCCTTCACCATGCTGCCTTCTTGAATCAGCCGGCTAAGCAACGCAGCAACGGCCTTTGTCCGGGCATACACCATAACGCCGCCTACATTTTTATCCAGTCGGTGTACAGGTAAGATCTCACCGCCCAGTTCTGCCCTTAGGGAATCGGACATCTGCAGTTCTGCGTCCATACCTACCGGCTTTACGCAGACCACCAGTTCTTGATCTGTGTATAAAAGCTCCATTGCATCACATCCTTTTTCTGCATTATAGCAGAATACTGTTAAAACGCCAAGGGCCTATCTAATTTTTGCCAAAGCGACAATAAAGTAGCAGAATTAGGGCTTGCTATTTTTTAAAAGATGTTGTATACTATCTAAGCACCTGCCGGTGTGATGGAATTGGTAGACGTAGTGGACTCAAAATCCACCGCTGGCGACAGCGTACCGGTTCGAGTCCGGTCACCGGCACCAAAAAGCAGATACCCATTTGGGTATCTGCTTGTTTGCTATGCCGGTCGGACTCGAACCGGAGGTGGGAGTCCGGGGAGCGACCCGACCGCCGCCTGCGGCGGAGTCAAGGGAGGGGAGCGAGTGGCAGCGGTCGAAAAAATCGAGGAAAAGCGTAAGCCCGAAGATTTTTTCGGGCACCACAACAGGGCACCCGACACCAAAAAGATGGACACCCTTTGGGGTATCCATCTTTTTATACGATTTAATAATTCTTGGCGTTAATTTCAAAGTAACTTTGAGGATGTGCGCAAGTGGGGCACAGCTCCGGTGCTTTGGTGCCAACCACCAAATGTCCGCAATTGCGGCATTCCCAAACCTTGACCTCGCTCTTTTCAAAGACCTGGGCAGTTTCCAC
Source organism: Faecousia sp. (assembly GCA_045537615.1). GTDB lineage: Bacteria > Bacillota > Clostridia > Oscillospirales > Oscillospiraceae > Faecousia. The sequence goes on from JAZSPV010000033.1 coordinate 22,604, forward strand.
ATTCTGAAGCAGAGCGCGGTAACGCTCCTCGTGGTGCTTCTCAATGGCAGCTACCAGACGGAATTTTTTGGCCAGCTCGGTGAAACCCTCTTCCTCTGCTGTCTTGGCAAAGCCTTCGTACATATCTGTCCACTCGTAGTTTTCACCCTCAGCGGCAGAAAGCAGGTTCTCAGCAGTAGAGCCGATCCCCTCCAGTTCTTTGAACCAAAGCTTAGCATGCTCCTTCTCGTTGTCAGCGGTCTTCTGGAACAGCGCTGCGATCTGCTCAAAGCCATCCTTCTTGGCCTTGGATGCAAAGTAGGTGTACTTGTTTCTTGCCTCAGATTCGCCGGAGAAGGCAGCCATCAGGTTTTTCTCAGTCTGGGTGCCTGCGTACTTATTTGCCATTGCAATTTCCTCCTTGGTAATATTTGGATGTGTTCAATATAGCATAGACCAACCGATTTTTCAACTATCTGTTCAAAAGATAAGCGCCCAGATTCAGATAACCTGCAAAAGTAACCCATAGGATATAGGGCAGCAGAAGATCCCCTGCCCGTTCATCGATTTTGCTAAAGGCCCGTATAGTAAGGAATATCAGCACCCACAGGCCGATCAAAATGAAAAATGCCACCAAACGCCACTGCAGACCAAAAAACACCGGGGACCACAAAAAATTTAAAGCAAGCTGCCCTGCATACAATAGCAGTGCTTCCCGTATCTGCTCTTTATCCGCCCCCGATGTCAGCACCCGGTAGCTGGCATAGCCCATAAGCAGGTACAGCACAGTCCACGCCACAGGAAACACCCAGCCGGGAGGCGCAAGGGGCGGTTGGTTCAACGTTTGGTAGGTGTCCATTCCACCGCTGAGCAGGGCAGACAGACCGCCTACAGCCAGGGGAATCCCCAGGCAAATCAGTAGCTTTTTCCAGTCAATTTTCATGAATATCCCTCCGCTGACAGTTTATGGACGAGACAGCGTGTTTATCCGTGGAATTTTCTGTTGCGCTTGGTTTTTCTTTTGGGTATAATATAAGAAAAACAGGAGGGTTGCACATTATGAAGTCTACTGTCTATTTTACCAACGAGATCTCACCGGAATCCATTTTGCGGCTTTATCAGACGCTGGGTGTCAAACTGGAGGGAAATGTGGCTATTAAGGTCCATTCCGGAGAACCGGGTAACCAAAACTTCCTGAAACCCGAATTTTGGAAACCGGTAGTGAACCACGTTGGCGGCACCATCGTGGAGTGCAACACCGCCTACCAAGGTGGTCGGGACACCACCGAGCGCCACATGCAGACCTTCCAAAAGCACGGCTGGTGTGATTATTTCCCCATTGATCTGCTGGATGCCCAAGGTCCGGACCTGGTTTTGGAAATCCCCAACGGAAAACGTATTCAGAGGAATTACGTAGGTAAGGACATCGTAAATTACAACAGCTTACTGGTGCTGTCCCATTTCAAGGGGCATCCCATGGGTGGCTACGGCGGCGCTCTGAAGCAGCTGTCCATTGGCTTTGCCTCCGCCTATGGCAAGAAGTATATCCACGGTGTTGGAAAAACGGAGGATTTCTGGAATTCTGACCGGGATCATTTCAAAGATGCCATGGCCGACGCCGCCAGCTCCGTGGTCCAATTCTTTGGTGGACGAATCGTATATATCAACGTGATGAAAAACATGAGTGTAGACTGTGACTGCTGCGCCGTTGCCGAGGATCCCTGCATGGCCGACATCGGCGTGCTGATCTCCACCGACCCTGTTGCCATTGATCAGGCCTGTCTTGATCTGGTATATGCCTCCGACGACCCTGGAAAGGACCATCTGATTCAGCGCATTGAAAGCCGCAACGGTATCCGTACCGTGGAGGCTGCCGCGGCTTTGGGTATCGGCTCCCGGGAATATGAACTGATTACTTTGTAAAGGAGCACTGTTATGCATTGTAGTGGTGGCTGCGGCAGTTGCGGCGGCTGTGCCAAAGAACTCTCCCTGACCCAGCCGGAAATAGATATGCTGTACAAGCTGGGTCAGATCCCCTTTCTCCCCGTGGCCCGGAAAGTCGACGATATGACCCCTGTATATCGGGAGGATTCAGACTATAGTCAGGAGGAATACAGCCTCGTTTTGCAGGTGTTGGAAAAGAAGGGGCTGATCTTACTGGACTATGACAAGCCCCTGACAGGTGCATCCATGGACGGTTACAGCGGTTTCCCTGTCCACGGCAGCTTTGCCTTGACCCAACGGGGTCAGCATGTGCTGGAAATGTTGGAGGTGCAAGGCTTTTCCTCCGCTGACTGACGAAACAAAAAGCACACAGTTCATTTTGAACTGTGTGCTTTTTATTGTCAGGAATCAGATTATCTCTTTCTCCACTCGTCGTACTGCTCCATGTAAGCCTTCTCCTCAGCGGGGAACTTACGCAGCGTGTTGACGACCTCACCGTTATTGTACTTACGGGACTCTACATCCTCGGTAGTACCCATAATGGTGACGTTGCACTGACGGGGACGTGCACGAACATGGTCCCAGTCGATGAAGTAGATGTGTGCAAACTCACCGCCGTCCAGCTTGCCATCCTTGATGGTCATGGTCTCGCTTCTGCCAAAGAACACGGAGCGCAGGTGGCCATCGGTGTTCATGGAGGTGAAGTTGCCGGGCTCATTTACGTAGCGGCCGAACTGTGCATGAACGGGACCGGGGTGACGGTAGTCGCCCTCGTCGGTGTAGTCGGGGATCAGATCACGCATGATGTCCAGCAGGTCGTGCTGCAGGTACTCCAGATCGAAGGTATCGAAGTCATGGGAGCACTCCTGAATCATGACGGAGCAAGTGGTGTGGTGGGAGACGATGGCCACAGTGCCGTTCTTAACACCGGACTCCTCAACGATCTTCATAACATCAGCAGAGATGTCATGGAAGGTGGGGATCCAGCCGCGGGACTGCAGCTGAATTTCTTTTTGTACGACTTTGAATTCCATTTTAGTTTCCTCCTGATATGTAAATTGATTTATAAACTTATCCTGAGATTGCCACGGCTGCTATGCAGCCTCGCTATGACAACAGGGATTATGCGTGTCTTTCATCCCAAGCCTTGCGGCAGGCAGCGATCATTTCATCCACCATGGCGGCACGGTCGCTGGCCTTGGCAACACCGGAGGAAGATCCGGTGGCATCGGCGCCTGCGATGATGGTGTTATAAACATCCTCGCCGCCTGCAATACCGGCTGCCGTCAGCACCAGAATATTGGGGTTTACATCCTTGACACACTTGGTAGCAGCTTCTACATAGGCGGGGCCTACGGAAACACCGGTGCCGATCAGAGCAGAGGGCTCTGCCACGATAATATCGGGATTCAGTGTAGCGATCTTGGCTGCTTCCTCTTCGGAGTCGGCACAGACAATGGTGGTCAAGCCCACTTCTTCGGCACGCTTGATGGTCTCAGCCAAGACCTCAAAGGTCAGGGGCTTTTCCACATGGTTCAGCATAACGCCCTCAGCGCCTGCTGCCACCAGGGACTCAGGCAGAATGTCTGCCAGGCCGCGGCCCACGGGGATCGGATCCATGTGAGGCGCAAAAATATGGATGCGCTTTGTGTTCTCCTTGACCCGGCGGATATCCACCACAGGGCAGGTGAAAATGATGTCCACATCGTACTTCTCAGAGGCGGCATCGGCAGCCTTTGCCAGCTCCAAAATCTCATCGCCATACAGATAGGACTTGGGGCCGATCTCAAAGAACGGTGCTTTGATATTTGTCATAGAGCATTCTCCTCTCATTTTTTCCGGATTTATTATAGCAACTGCATTTCCCATAGTCAATAATATTTAGAAGATTTTGTCTATTTTGTGCCTTGAAAAGGCAGGGCAAACATAGTATACTCAAGGTAACTATAAAATAGGAGGCATATACTTATGGTTACAAAAGCTGCGCTGGATGCCGCAAAGGCTGCTTATGACATTGAAGCTGCCTGCATCACAGAAATGAAGGATTATTTTGACGACGAACAATTTGCCAAGGCTGTGGAACTCCTTGCCAATGCACAGCGCATCGGTGCTGCCGGCTCCGGTCACTCCGGCATTATCTGCCAGCACTTTGCTCACCTGATGTGCTGCATCGAGCGGCCTGCCCGTTTCATTAGCCCTGCTGAGGCTGTCCACGGTGCCACCGGCTTTATTCAGGAAGGCGATGTTATGCTCTTCGCTTCCCGGGGCGGCAAGACCAAGGAGCTGCTGCCCATCGTTGACATCTGCAAGGCTAAGGGTGTTAAGATCATCACCGTTACCGAAAATCTGGAGTCCCCTCTGGCCACAGCTGCCGACGTAGTACTGAAGCAGCATGTGAACCGGGAGACCGACAAGTGGAATGCCCAGGGCACCACCTCTACCACCGCTCTTTGCATGATCTTCCACGCCCTGCAGGCAGCCCTTATTGAGCAGACCGGCTATCAGGCCGAACAGTTTGCCCTGATTCATCCCGGCGGAGCTGTCGGCGAGCGTCTAAACAACAAGGCACTGTAAGGGAGGAACCAAATGTACGCTGGTATTGACCTTGGCAGCACCAATATCAAAGCTGCCATTTATGATAAGGATTTTAACCTCATTGACCGGCAAAGCCGGCCTGTAAACTACATCCGGGAAAACGGTTTTGTGGAATTTGACGCCTACGCCTACTACCAGGCTCTCGTAGGTCTGCTGGCGGATATGGTGGATGCGAACCGCATTTCCCATCTGGATCAGATCGCTTTCACCGGTCAGGCAGAGTCTTTAGTTGTGATTGACTGCCACGGCAAGCCCTTGATGAATGCCATTTCCTGGATGGATGAGCGCTCCACCGAGGAATGTGCTCAACTGGAAAAGCAGTTTCCTCCGGAGCTGTGTGAGGCCGTTACCGGTCAGATGGCCGTTCTTCCCACCTGGCCTGCTACCAAGATCGCATGGCTGCGCAAACATAAGCCCGAGGTCTACAACAACGCAGACTGCTACATGCTTCTGAAGGACTACATTGTTTATTGTCTCACCGGTAATAAGCGCAGTGACATGTCCATTGCCACCTTCAGCTTCTATTTTGACATCTACAACAAGGTTTACTGGAAGGACATGCTGGACGCCATCGGTATTTCTGAGGATCAGCTGCCTCCGCTGTGTGAGCCCTGCACTGTGGCCGGCGGTCTGCTGCCGGAGATTGCAGCAAAGATGAAGCTTTCTACAGATACCCAGGTGAATGTGGGTACTTTGGATCATTTTGCCGGCATGATCGGTACCGGTAACATCACTCCCGGCGGCATTACCCTGTCCACCGGTACTGTGATGGCCATGGCTACCATGTGCGGTGAGCCTACCCCAAAGAGCTGCGGCAATGCCATGCACTACGGTTTCCTGCCCAACACCTGGGTCATGCTCCCCGTTGCTGAAAGCGGCGGCGTCAGCCTGGAATGGTTCCGCCGCAGCTGTATGCAGGCAGATTACGATGAAATGAACGCTGTATTGGCAAAGCGCAGCCCCAATGAGCTGCTGTTCCTGCCCTATCTGGTAGGCACCAACGCACCGGAATTCGACGCAGAAGCCAACGGCGTATTCTGGGGTCTGCGGCAAGAGCATGATGCCATCGACATGGCCGGTGCTGTCATGGAGGGTGTCAGCTTTGTGCTGCGCAAAAACTGTGAGTACATCGCCCGTAACGGCATGAAGCCCACTGCCATTATTGCCACCGGCGGCGGCGCTAAGAGTCCCATCTGGTGTCAGCTGCAGGCCGACATCACCGGTCTTCCCGTACGCATTCCCAAAGAAAAGGAAGCCGCCTGCCTTGGCGCTGCCATGATCTGTGCTGTCAGCGACGGCCACTTTGCCTCTTTGGAGGAGGCTGTGGAAGCCTGCGTGAAAATGCAAATGCAGTACGAACCCCACCCCACAGAGCGTCTGGAGCGGAAGTACCGCCGCTTTAACGCCTTGTACAAAGCAGCATTGGAAATCAGCACCATTTCGTAACCGGAGGAGCTCCTATGAGATTTTTAATTGATGATGCCAACATTGAGCGCATCAAAGAACTTTATCAGTACTACCCCATTGACGGCGTGACCACCAACCCCTCGATTCTTGCCAAATACGGCAAGCCCCCTTACGAGGCACTGCTGGCTATCCGGGAATTCATCGGCAATAAAGCAGAGCTGCACGCCCAGGTGGTGTCCACCACCGCTGCGGATATGGTGGAAGAAGGCCGCAAGATTGAACGGATCCTGGGCAACAACACCTATATCAAGATCCCCACCGTTCCGGAGGGCCTCCGGGCAATGCAGATTTTACGCGGCGAGGGCTACCATGTAACTGCCACCGCTATCTACACCCCCATGCAGGCATATCTTGCGGCTAAGGCCGGTGCCGAGTATGCTGCGCCCTATGTCAACCGCATTGACAATCTGGGCGGCGACGGCGTTACCTCTACCAAGCGGATGCATGATATTTATGTGCACAATCATCTGTCCACCAAGATCCTGGCTGCAGGCTTTAAAAATTCCCAGCAGGTCCAGGAGCTGTGCGAGTACGGTGTCAGCTGCCTGACCATTGCTTCTGACGTCATTGAGAATCTGATTAAAAACGCCAACGTCACCACAGCGGTGAACGATTTCGTAGCAGATTTTGAAGCCCTTTGCGGCAAGGGCAAAACTATGCTGAATTGTGAGGAATAATTATGGCTATTTTATCTCCGTCCATTCTTTCTGCTGACTATATGCATTTCCATGCAGATATGGACGAAACCAAGCGTAACGGTGCCAAGTGGCTCCATGTTGACATTATGGACGGTCATTTCGTGCCCAATATGTCCTTCGGCTATGCATGGGTCAAATCCATGCGCAAGATCACCGATCTGGTGCTGGATGTGCATCTGATGATCGACACCCCTATCAAATATGCTGAGGAATTCTGCAAGGCAGGTGCTGACTATCTGACCATCCACGTAGAGGCAGATACCCCCGAAAATATTGAAAAAACACTGGAGCTGATTCGCAGCCACGGTGTGAAACCCGGTATCGTGATTAAGCCCAACACCCCGGCGGAAGCCATCGCACCTTATTTGGATAAGGTGGAGCTGGTATTGGTGATGACCGTGGAGCCCGGCTTTGGCGGCCAGAAGTTTATGGAGCACATGATGCCCAAGCTTCGGCAGCTGCGGACCATGCTGGACGAAGTCAACCCCACCTGCCACCTGGAGGTGGACGGCGGCGTGGATCTGACCACCGCCGAAATCTGCAAAGCAAACGGTGCCGACGTGCTTGTGGCAGGTTCTGCCTTCTACGGCGCACAGGATCGCTCCGCTTTCGTTGCGCAAATCGAAAAGTAATCCAATTTTCCGAAAAAGCACCCAAATCCTAGGATTTGGGTGCTTTCTTATGGTTAGTATTTCATTTTCTCTACATGGCGCTTGATGGCTTCAAAGGATTCATCACTAATGGCATGCTCTAACCGGCAGGCATCCTCCGCTGCTGTTTCTGCCGAAACCCCCAGGGCAATCAGCATATTACTCAGCACCATGTGGCGCTCATAGATCTTTTCCGCCACATCCCTGCCTTTTTCTGTCAGGGTGATATAGCCGTCTTTATCCACCTGGATATACTCGCCTTTTTTCAAAAGTCCCACTGCACGGCTGACGCTGGGCTTACTGTAGCCCATATGCTCGCTGACATCCACGCTGCGCACAGAACCACGTTTACTAAGCAACACATGGATCGTTTCCAAGTACATTTCGCCGGATTCATGAATGCCCATAACGCGCCTCCCATTTAATAGTGTATCCATGATAGCATACATAATACTGTTTTTCAAGTCTGTCTGCTTCCAGCCGATACTTTTCACCAGAAAAAAGGTCTTAAAATGCAAAAAACTGCAGATTCAGCAGGAATAAATCACGCATCCGGTGGTAAACTGTTATCGGACAGATCCCGTACCATTCTTCTGTGACGTCCAATAAGAACGGTACAAAATGCTGTCAAGTGTATCGCCGGCAAGATGCGAAAAAGGCAGTCAGAGAATTCAAAGATTTGACGAAATCCAAGAAATCACTGTCTGCCGATACATAGATTTTCCGCCTATACCTTGAACTGATTGAAATAGTCATACAGTGGGATCAGCTTGTTTAAAAATTCTGCCGCTCGCTGGCCCAGTTCAGGGCCGAACATCTCCGGTCCCACCGGCTGTGTCACCGTACAGCTAATACCGCCCCGCCAGGCATAGAAGGGCGCCAGCTCCGGAATGGGTGCTTCCTTGGGCCGCTTGTAAAGTTCTGCGGTAATGGGTACACCGGTAGATGCCTCCGTGTCGGCAATCAGCTTTAAAAATTCATCGGGCTTCGCCGCCCAGCGCTTGCGCATATCCTCCAGCGTTGCCGTCCTGGGCCGCCACAAAACGAACCCATAAGTGACACCCTCCGGGCAAATTTCAAAATACAAGCAGGGATTTTCCGCCCACCACTGCACATCCTGCCGAATGCAGATCCACAGACTTTCCTTATAGGGAACCGGATGGTGGAGCCGGGCATCCCGGTAGATCCGGCTGACCTTCAGAAGGTTTCCTGGCTTGTCCGCAAAGGGCTGAAACAGGTCCTTTCCCAGGGCCTTCATGGGCTCATAGAGATAGTTTACATAATCTTTTTTGTGTTCCAGAAACCAATCTCTGTTGTTATTCATACGGATACCCCACAGAAAATCCACCGTTTCCGGGCAGAAGCCTTCAAACATGATGCGCACCTTCTTTTTTTGGTCTGTATATATCATACTATTTTATTTCCCAATTTTCAATAAATTCCAATTTATCTTTTTTGTTGCACGATAAATAATTCATAATGCAAAATGCATAATGCAGAATTATTTTCCTAAATATGTGGCATTTCCCGATAATAACCACATTATGCATTATGAATTATGCATTAAGCATTATTTCAATTTATCGTTCCGTTGGAACGATAAATTGAAATTTGACTTTCGGTTACGGTGGTGTATAATGATAGCAGACTGGATAAAAGGAGTGAATTACTTATGTTTTATCACATGCATGTTGCCGGCCTGGAACGGGATCTGCCCATCTGCAAGGTCACAGATTCTCTGTACATTGCAGGCTTTGTGATCTTCGGAGATCAAGAACTTACAGTAGCTTGCGCCCGCGCTCTGCTGGAGCGCGCACCGGAGTATGACTATATTATCACCGCCGAGGCAAAGGGTATTCCCCTGGCCCATGAGATGGCCCGGCAGACAAATGCTTCCAAATATTTTCTTGCCCGGAAGGGCCCCAAGCTGTACATGACCGGCGTATTCGAATCTACCGTTAAGTCCATCACCACCGCCAAAGAGCAGAAATTGTATCTGGACACCGCAGACGCCGCCCTTATGAAGGGCAAGCGCATTCTCATCGTAGATGACGTGATCTCCACCGGAGAGAGTCTGGCAGCGCTGGAGGCCCTTGTGGAGAAGGCAGGCGGTATCATCGCAGGCCGCATGGCAATTCTTGCGGAGGGCGACGCCCAGGACAGAACCGATCTGATTTATCTGGAAAAGCTCCCCCTGTTTCACCCCGACGGTACTGTTATGGCTTAATTTCGACAGCATGCACCGAAAAAGTGCATGCTGTTTTTCTGTACACAGCAGTTTACAGACTGGACAATATTTGGTATAATAAATTAAATATACCAATTCGTATCGATCCCTTGGAGATGAAATATATGGAATTTTCCAATACTTATGCAAAAATTGACTTGGATGCCATCCGGGAGAATTTTTCTGCCGTACAGGCAAGGGCCGGCGTACCTGTTATGGCCGTTGTGAAGGCAGATGCCTACGGTCACGGCGCTGTGCGTGTTGCAAGGGCCCTGGAGGCAGATTGCGCTTTCTTTGGTGTCTCCTCTGTGGCAGAGGCTGTGGAGCTGCGGCAGGCTGGGATTTCCAAGCCCATTCTGATACTGGGCCACGTACATCCGGCTACCTTCCCGGCAGTGGTGCAGCATCAGATCCGCATTCCCCTTTTCTGCTATGAGGATGCCTGCAAACTGTCTGAAGAAGCCCTGAAACAGAGCAAAACCGCCCTTTTCCATTTTGCCGTGGACACCGGCATGAGCCGGATCGGTTTTCAGGCAACGGTAAGCTCCGCAGATCTGTGCGCAAAGATTGCTAAGCTGCCCGGTTTAAAGGCAGAGGGACTTTTCAGTCACTTCGCAACAGCCGACGAGACAGATCTTTCCAAAGCGGAAGCGCAGGCCAACTTATTTGCCCGATTTGACCGTATGCTGAAGGACCGGGGCGTAGAGATCCCCATCCGCCATTTGGACAATTCTGCAGGCATTATGAATTTCCGCTGTCACTACGAAATGGTGCGGGCCGGCATCGTGCTCTATGGTCTGTACCCCAGCCAGGAGGTAGACCCAACTCTTCTGAAGCTGCGGCCTGCCATGAGCTGGTACAGCCGGATCAGCTATGTTAAAGAACTGGAACCGGGCCGGGAGATCAGCTACGGCGGTACGTTCCGTGTGGAAAAGCCAACCCGTGTGGCAACAGTACCTGCCGGCTATGCTGACGGTTATCGCAGAAGCCTTTCCAACCGTTTTTATGTACTCATTCACGGTAAACAGGCACCAATTCTTGGCCGTGTGTGCATGGATCAAATGTTGGTGGATGTGACACAAATCCCCGAAGCAACCATCGGTGACGAGGTGGTTTTACTGGGCAGCAGCGGTAATGAGACCATTTCCGCCGAGTGCATTGCCGCCGCCGCAAACAGCTTTAACTATGAGCAGGTCTGTGATCTGAGTCGCCGGGTCAGTCGAATCTACTACCAAAACGGGCAAAAGATAGATGTGGTCAATTACCTGCTGGACCAATCGTCACGGGGATTCCCCGCGGAGTAGATAATTGCAAACACAATAACGTTATGTTAACCAAGGAGGCATATTTATGTACGACAGCCAATCCCCTATTGTTGAAAAATCACAGCAGATTCTTTCCGAAGTACGCAAGGCCATCGTAGGAAAGGACCCCGTATTGCTTTGGGTGCTGGCTGCCATTCTTGCCAAGGGCCATATTCTTCTGGAAGATATTCCCGGTGTGGGAAAAACCACCATGGCGGTGGCTTTTTCCCGGGCCCTGGGTCTTTCTTATAACCGGGTACAGTTTACACCCGATGTCCTGCCTTCTGATGTCACCGGCTACAGCGTGCTAAATCAGTCCACCGGTCAGATGGTCTACCGTCCCGGCGCTGTGCTGTGTAATCTGTTTTTGGCCGATGAGCTAAACCGGGCTACCTCCCGTACTCAATCTGCCCTCCTGGAAGCCATGGAGGAAGGGCAGGTCACCGTAGACGGCGTTACCCACCGCCTACCGGCGCCCTTTGCTGTTATCGCCACACAAAATCCCACCGGTGCCGCAGGCACTCAGCTGCTGCCGGACAGTCAGATCGACCGTTTCACGATTCGCCTGAGCCTTGGTTATCCGGACCCCAGAGACGAGGTCACTATGCTGCTGCATCGCCAAGGACAAGATCCCATGACACAGGTACAAAGTGCTGTTACTTTACAGGAATTGGCACAGATGCAGCATATTGTTTCCCAAACCCACGTTTGCGAGGAAGTGGCCCAGTATATTGTACAGCTGATCGACGCTACCCGGCGCAGCGATCTTTTGCTGAGAGGTGGCAGCCCCCGTGCCACCCTTGCCATCACCTCCATGGCAAAAGCAGTAGCCCGGCTCCGTGGGCGGGATTATGTCGTACCCAAGGATGTGCAGGAGGTCTTCCCTGTCACTGTAGCCCACCGTCTGTCTATATCCCCCAAGGCTGACAGTCAGGACATGGATACAGAAGCTGTCCTGCGTACTCTGATGGGCAAGGTCCGCGCCCCCAAGCTGCGCTGATATGTGGTGGCGTCGGGTCATATACCTGGTCAGCCTGCTGTGCTGCCTGGTGTTTTACGTCTTTTACCGGGAATGGTTTTCCTGGTTTTTACTGGTGGCAGTGGCGCTGCTGCCCTGGTTTTCATTACTGCTGAGCCTTCCCGGCATGCTGTCGGTGAAGGCCAGTTTGCGTTGTCCGCCCAGCGCCCGTCAGGGTCTTCCTGTGCGGACTGCCCTGAAGCTGGACTGCAAAGTGCCGGCACCCCCTGTCAGCTGTAATATCCGGTTGGTCAACAGCCTTACCGGTGCGCGGTATTTGGGAAGACCCGGAGAACTGATTCCCACAGGCCACTGCGGAATGCTCACCATTTCTTATCCCCACATGTTCGTTTATGACTACCTGGGGCTGTTCTCCCGGCGTCTGCACAAAGAGCAGACCGGCACCATCTATATTACCCCCAAACCTGTGCCTGCAAAGCTGCCACTGGAGCCTGCAGGAAAGGTCGTCAGCCTGTGGAGGCCCAAACCCGGCGGTGGTTTTTCCGAAAATCACGAGCTGCGGCTGTACCGGCCCGGTGACGATCTGCGGCACATCCACTGGAAAATGGCAGCAAAAACCGGTAAGCTGATTTACCGGGAACCAATGGAACCTGCTCTACAGGGGTATGTGTTGACCCTTTGTCTTTCCGGCACACCGAAGGAGTTGGATACCAAGCTGGGCAAGCTTCTTTGGACAAGCCAAATGCTGTTGGAACGAAACCTGCCCCATCAGGTACGGTGTATGACCGGAAAGGGCCTTGTCTGCTTTGCCGTGGACAACGGATCTTCCCTGGAACAAGGACTAATTTTGCTTTTAAGCAGTCCCAAGTCGGAAAGCAACACCATTCCGGCGGCAGAAAACGTGCTGTGGCAGCACCATATCGGAGGTGACAGCAATGAACCGTGAAAAGCTGTTTTCCTTCCTGTGGTCCTGGGTCCTTGCCTTTGCCGTCAGTTTTGGCGCTGTGGGGTCTGTAATCACAGCATTTCACATGGAGGTATCTCTCACCGGGATCGCCCTGTGGTGCTTGGGGGCAGCTACTTTCTGCTGTCTTTGCTACAGCCTTCCTCTGGGTCCTCTCCCAATATCTGTCCTTGCGCTGGTCTGCGGCTTTTTGTGGCAGCAGGGCGCACTGCGCAGCAGCTTTGAAGCTCTGCTGTACCGGCTAACCCGTCAGTATCATCAGGCCTACGACTGGGATATTATTAAACTCAATCACCTGACAGCCGATGATATGGAGCTGCAGCTATGGCTGAGCCTTTCTATATTGGGTGTTCTGATCGCCATGGGCATCAGCTGGGCGGTCTGCCGGAAAAAGACGGCATTGCCCGGCCTTCTCCCGGCAGCCTTGCTTCTCGGCTCCTGTATGGTGGTTACCGACACTGTGCCGGCAGCAGGCTTCCTGTTCCTGCTTTTCTTTGGTGCTCTGATTCTTCTGCTTACCGGCGCTGTCCGGCGGCAGGACGGCGCCCGGGGCAACCGGCTGAGCACCATGCTGGCACTGCCTGTAGCTGTGTCTGTGCTGCTCTTGTTTGCCGCCATTCCCGAAAACAACTACCAGGGAAAAGAGCCGCTGCGTAAGCTGGCCGATCAGGTTATGGACTATGAACCGGTAGCAAGGTTATTTGGCCGTGCCTCTACACTGGGCACCACCGGTTCCAGTGTGGACAGCAGTATCGTGGATCTGAAAACTGTAGGTGTACGAATAGAATCCAACGCCGAGATCATGCAGGTGCTGACCGACTACGATTCTACCCTGTATTTGCGTGGCAGAGCCTTGGACAGCTACAACGGCCAGACCTGGACCAGCAGTGGCATGGCTACCGACGGTCTGTACTGGCCTGACGAAAGCGCCACCAAAACCGGCGGTGAGGTCATGATCACCACCAAATACGCCCATCGGATGCGATACCTGCCCTACTACGTCAGCAGTATCGACATGAACAACGTGACAAAAGGTGTGGAGAACACCAGCAAGCTGACCCAATACTCCTACAGCTGCCGTACAGCCTATCCCCAGGGCAGCAGTACTATGACCCAATATTTGTCAGACAGCATGACTGGCAGCTACGAAGATTATCTGCACCTGAGCAGCTCCGTAAAAAAATGGGCCGAGCCTTTGGCTCGGAAGATCACCGCCGGGGAAACCAGCACCTACGGCAAAGCCCTGGCCATCCGGGACTATGTGCAAAATTCGGCAAAATATGATACCAACACCCACCGGATGCCCGCAAGCGGAAACGACTTCGTCCGCTGGTTCCTGGAGGACAGCGATACCGGCTACTGCGTCCATTTCGCCAGTGCCGCCACTGTGCTTTTACAGGCCTCCGGGATTCCTGCCCGTTATGTCACTGGCTACACCGTAACCGCCAATTCCGGCTACGTAACAGTTGTTCGGGCGAAAGATTCCCATGCTTGGGCAGAATACTGGCTGCCGGGCTACGGCTGGGTAGTTCTGGAAGCTACCCCGGCAGAGGAGCCGGATCCTATCGCCACAGAAACAACAGGGCCTGACAATCGCGAAACAACAGCCACCACCCCTTCTGTACCGAATACAGAAGCCCAAAGACCAACTACGGATCCGTCTGCTAAGCCGAAAACCAACCCTACAAATCTTCTGCGCTTGCTGTGGATTCCCTTTTTTGTGGTTGCCGGCGCCAGCCTGGTAATCCTCCAACGCAGCGTACGGCTCCATTTGCGCCGCAAACGGCTGAGGTCCGGCTCCGCAAATGTCCAAGCACTACAGCTTTGGCAGGAGCTTGTCTATCTTGCCCGGCTGCTGGGAGACACGCCGGACCGGTCTATGCTTGAATTGGCTCAAAAAGCCAAGTTCAGTCAACACACCATCTCAGAGGCGGAATTGCGGATGTTCCGGTGGTCTTTGGAGAATGCTCATAAACGGCTGAAAAAGCGCTCTGTTTTCCATCAGCTATACTATCGCCTTATTCTTGTGGTTTATTAAGCCCCACAGATGCAATTTTCACAAAACCCAACATGGGAATCCTGTGAAATTTTTATAGTTTTTGGCTTTCTTTCCCGAATTTTTATCTTGCGCATAAGAAAAAATGTATGTATAATTATGCTATCTTTTAATAACTAATGGAGGGAACTTTTATGTCCGGTAATGTTCGTCCCGATTCCATGCAGCGTATCACCAACTTCGAGCTGGCAAACGCCTTCATCGAAGAGCAGGTAGCTGCTGTTCGCGCCCAGGTGGGTGATAAAAAAGTCCTGCTGGCCCTTTCCGGCGGTGTCGACTCTTCTGTGGTTGCCGCATTGCTGATCAAGGCCATTGGCAAACAGCTGGTCTGTGTTCACGTGAACCATGGCCTGATGCGCAAAGGCGAAAGCGAAGATGTGATCAAGGTTTTCAAAGAAGGTCTGGATGCCAATTTGATCTACGTGGACGCAACTGACCGTTTCCTGGACCTGCTGGCCGGTGTTTCTGACCCCGAAAAGAAGCGCAAGATCATCGGCGGTGAGTTCATTAAAGTCTTTGACGAAGAAGCTGCCAAGCTGGAGGGCATCTCCTTCCTGGCACAGGGCACCATCTACCCCGACATTCTGGAGTCCATCAAGGCCAAGGAAAGCGGCAAGCCCGTCAAGTCCCACCACAACGTGGGCGGTCTGCCCGACGATATGGCCATGGAGCTGGTAGAGCCTGTGAAGCTGCTTTTCAAGGACGAAGTCCGTGTAGTGGGTGAGGCTCTGGGTCTGCCCCATGCCATGGTCTACCGTCAACCCTTCCCCGGCCCCGGCCTGGGTGTTCGTTGCCTGGGTGCCATTACCCGGGACCGTCTCCACGCCCTGCGTGAGGCTGACGCGATCCTCCGGGAAGAGTTCGACAAGTGCGGTTTGGCCGAGAAGGTTTGGCAGTACTTTGTTGCCATTCCCGACATTAAGAGCGTAGGCGTTCGCAACGAAGCCCGGTATGAAGGCTGGCCTGCCATCATCCGCGCCGTGAACACCACCGATGCCATGACCGCCACCGTGGAAGAGATCCCCTACCCCGTGCTGCATACCATTGTTAACCGCATTACCTCCGAGGTAGAGGGTGTCAACCGTGTCCTGATGGACCTGACGCCCAAGCCCGTCGGCACAATTGAGTGGGAATGATACCCATGTTATGGGGTAAAGTGAAATATCCTCAAAACAAGCAAAAAGGGTAAATTCTCACATCCTCTAAATTGACTTGTTGGCGTGCTGCAAACTGCAGCACGCCTCTTGCATATTGAAGATATCGTTGATATAATGAAGAAAAAGGAGGAATCCCTATGACTAGTTTAGAACGTTATTTCAAGACCCAAGAAAAAATAATTGCTGAAGACAAAGAGAAGACTTTAATTGCGTTGGGTATCATTGAAAAAGAGTATGCGCCTGACGGGAAATCTACTTATCTCTATTCTAAGTATGATTACATAGACGGAGAAAAAAGATATTATCGAGAAGTAGCCGCAAAAATTTCAGATGAAGAATATGCTGAAGTGTTGAGAAAGAAGGAACTTGTCGAGGCAATTCAAGCCAAGGAACGGCAGGAAAGAGAAAGAAAATATGCAAATCAGCACACAAATCTTGCAAAAAAGTGGGTGCCTGTTTTTGAAAAGCCGAAGAGCGAATGGGATGACCCTGATAAGAAGGATGTTCAGCCGACAGGTAAAAGTAAAGTTGCTACTATCTTGAGTGGTATAGCATGGACATCTATCATCCTCGGTGCAATTGTTGGAATTATTTTGCTATTTGCGGAACCGATTGCAGGCGGTATTGTACTCGGCTCTGTTTTTGTGGAAAGCCTTTTCCTTTTTGCATTGGCAGAAATCTTAAATAATCTCGCTGAACAAACTGCTATTCTGCGCGGTGGAATGATTTATAAAGAAACCAATAAATAATCCATTTTTGTTCTCGCGATTTCCCATAGAGCCGCTGAAATTTGGAAGAAAAAGAGAAGATGGGAAAGGATGAGAGAGGATGTGGAATTTTACCTTTTGGAGAATGTCTGGAGTTACCTGAGAATACCCATGTCATCGTACAACCCAAATTATTACAAAAGGAACAATTTGGATTATTCTCTGACATCATAAAAATATGCCATCTGCGAATTTTCGCAGGTGGCATTTTTTATACTTATTCCCACTAGGAGCAGATCTCTTTCAATCCTGCATTAAAAATACCCTGCACCGATTATGGTGCAGGGTATTGCTGTATTATTAAGAAGATTTTACAGAGGGCAATTTTTCGTCAACCTCATTAATAAGTAAAAGTCCGTAAATCAGATTAATGAGCTTTACACAATCCAATTTTGTTTTCTTCCGTTGAGAGCGTCCATGTGCGATCCAATGGCGATTGAGCCCTTTAGGCTCTTTTTTGTCAAAGGGAGCAGGAGCAGAAAAGGTTTCCATTGCATCGTGAAATGTTAATGCGAGTGTCAACATTGCATATTCCTCGTTGTCTAACACCGCATCAGTTTCTAATTTTTCCTCGATTGCTTTAATCCGTGGCTGCAGTTTGTGAGTAGATTTACCGCTAATATCAGAAAGTAAACCATCTAAAACAGAGGTAAACCCATTCACCGCTAAATCACTATCCCCGTGTCGGAATGCGTTGACAGATTGTGAGAACAGGCGAAGATGCTTTTGTATTTTAGGGTTATTGATACACTTGTCAATGGTCTTGTTCACATAGGCAAATTTATTTCTGCTCACAAATGCTCTTAGTGTTTTATTAGGATTATTAGATTCAATTAAGTCATCGATTAGCTGACTATCCATCACATCCCAGCAAACAAACTGCGCTTCTCCCATAATCCTAATAGCTGCAAATGGACGGGCAAATTCAGCAATGCCTACTAGGGTATCGGTAATCTGTTCCCGATACTTGACGGCGATCTCTACCAAAGGTCGAATAAACTCTTGCACACGCTGTGCTGCTTCCACAATTGGTCGCATCATTTCTTGGGTTTTGCGGGCAATTTCCGCTAACTTTGAGAAGTCAGGCATATTCCAATCTGGCAAATAATTGTTTTTCATTATAGTTGTCTCTCCCAAAAGTTTTTCTTATATTATACGACAGGAACAGACCGCTTTCAATCCTGCAATAAAAATACCCTGCACCGGTTGTGGTGCAGGGTATCACTATTTGATTAGGAAGATTTTTGGGCGGGTATTTTTTCTTTTTCTTTATGATTGGCGCGGACGAATACACGGCATTGCTCAAGGCAGATTTCTTGTTGTCCCGGCTCTAAAGAACGGAATATCCGCAGCAGTTCGTCTTCTTGATGGGTAGCAGTCTTTCCGGTGTGATTGTCGAGCAGATAGTCAATGGATACATTAAAAAACTTGGCAATGGATTTCAGCGTGGCAAAATCAGGCTCCCGTGTATTCTGAACATAACTGCCCATAGTGGAAGGGGCAATATTTAATTTTGCCGCCAATTCCTTTTGGGTCATATCCCTTTCTTCTATTAATGTACGCAAATTCTCGCCAAAACTCATACGATCACCTCATCCCTCATTATAAATGAAAATGAGGATAATCTTTGCGGTGTCTACATTTTGCGTTGACGAAACGCAAAATGAGTATTATAATCAAGGTAGATGTCAAATCCAGTTATAGCTAGCTATTATTTAGAATTACAGTAGAGGAGTGAAAAATTTTGGATGCGTTTAACTATCCGTTGGATTGGTATTTTAGCGAAGAAGGCAAAGCTGCTTTTGCGCAACAACAAACCTTGGAGGATCGAAGCGCATTTTTGCAGGGGTATTTATTGGCACTTGCAAAAGACAAAGCGCTGAATAGGATGTGTGAGGCGGCGTTGGATCTGCGCTGCCACCAGTTTGCGTTTTTTTTGGCGGATGCAGTCTATGGATCGGTTTTGTCCTTTGCCGCCTATCCTGCGCTGATTGACCCAAAGCAAAATCCGTTTTTGGGATACTGGCAGGGACAGGGTAAATTCGGAACAGGAAACTCCTATGCTTTTTATGAAGCATTTTCGGGTATTTTAAATGAGCAAAACATCTTTCCCCAAGAAGAGGACAATATCCGAGAGGTGGAAAGCTCCATCAAGAAGAAAATTGCCGCATACGATTCCCAAACAATATGCGGCATAAGCGACACACCGGATATCCCTGAGGAATTTGATTTTCCGCCTTCCCTGCGGCCGGTTTTGCTAAAAATCAAATGGTTTTGCAAAAATGCTTGTGGCGAGCCTTTGTATGCTGCGTACGATCCGGTAATTCCAAAGGAAAAGAAAGGCTCGGCCAGATTCTTTATAGCCGGCATTGTACTGGCGATCCTATGCGTGATTGCTGCAGTTGTGGTATCGATCGTAGCACCTCCGGATCGTAGCAAATTTGGTGAAGATACCGATGGAAGCCATATAGAATTGGAGCTTGTGAATTGGGATTCAGTACAAGCACCCCTTGAGGCATTTGATCTTTCTATTGAGAACAAACTGGACAAGGATTTGTCCGGCTTAACCATAGAGCTTCAGTTTTATGACAGCGATGATCAGCTGCTGCACACCACATCCTTGCCTCTTACCGGCTATATGGCAGCACAGAGCGAGAACACTATCAATGTCAAACTGCACGATGATGCAGTGGAAGACTTATATTGGTATCCCCCGGAGGAACTAGGGATCGTTGCCGAAATCAAGGAAATTGATTTTAATGATACATTTGATGATCCGGCAGTTAAAAACGGAACGCATATTCTGAAGGAAGCACAAAAACCGGACGCATCCCAGCAGAATGAGGTTGCGCAGAAATTGGATGCCGCCTTTGCCCTGTTTGATGCCGTCGATCTTACAAGCAATGATTTTCAGCAAAAGACCGCGGAATTTGGTCTAGCATTGGATGAGATCTGGAGTGAGATCGTCCGCAGTGAAGCACTGCTGAAAAAGGTCTACAACAAAGCGGAACAGTACGAAGCAGCAAAGGAATACGAAAAAGCCTATATGCTATTCGGTCTGCTGGCAAGTCAGGAATATGCAGACAGCGCAAGCAGAGCCAATATCTGCGCATCGGCCGCAGGTGGCTCTTAATGAACACCCTTTCGCATATAAGGGAGGTAAGACATGGATAAACAAGCTACAATTGAAGAGCTAAGAAAGCTATGGCATCTGCGACGGAAACATCATCAGTTGACTGCCTATGTGCAAAATGACTGTGACAGCGCATTGTCAGAAAAGCTACACCGAATATTGACATCTACCCCAAACTGCAAGCAACCTGCTGCGCCTAGCTTACTTCAGCACAAACTGAGGAAACTGCCTGTGAAGCCCAATCATATCATCCGGCATCTGCTGTGTGCGCTTACGATGGCTGTTTCAGCTGTTCTGATTTTCTATTTTGGACGAACGCTGTATCTAGCATTGTGCGGACAATTGGAAAATCCTAAAAGCATAGGCAATTCTTTGCTTATTTTGGCAGGTGGTCCTGCAATGGGCGGATTTCTGTACGCTTTGTACAGCCTTTTGCACAGCCTGCTGGACAAAACGGAAATAAAAGCCTACGACCAGCAGAAAGAACAGTACCAGCAGAGCATCCTTGCACTGGAGGAAGCCAAGGGCCGCTATGCCACGGTGTCCAAAGCAGGCGTAATGCAACACCGACAGGACTTGGAGGCGTTTGAAGCATCATACCGCCAAATGGCCAAAAATGCTTGCGATGCCCTGGATGCCAGTAAGAAGGATAAAGCAGAAGTACGGCAACAGTTGGCACAATGTGAGGCTGAGCTGGACAAGATCGATATTCTACCCAATCAATACTGGCATCTGGCTGGTGAAATGATTGATTTGTTGAAAACTGACCGTGCAGATTCCTACAAAGAAGCTTTGAATATGGCTGTTGAGCAAGAAGAACAGCGCAGACATCAGGAAAGAATGGAAGAGATTGCACAGAAAGAAGCACGAGAAAAAGCACACAAAGACGAGGAACAGAGACAGTTGGCTATGAAACGCTGCAATAACTGCCGCTATCGAGTTGACTGTACTGCCAAGGGTATTGCTTCTTGTGGTAGATATCTGCCATACGGTGATCCTGTTCGATAATATAAAATATACGAGCCCGGAGTGATCCGGGCTTGTATTGTATATTTATATATAGTTATTTACTTATAAATAGTGATTAGAAAGGGTGTGAAAGACTATGACATTTATATTAGTTGATGATGAAAAGCGGTGCAATTTTTGCGTTTACTGGACAGGTATGCGTAAATCCGGTGAAGAGTTTGTTTATGTAGATTTGGATTCTGCCGAATGGGGAATGTGTCTGCATCCGGAAGAACGGCATAACGGCAGACCCACTGCATCCTGTGAAGGCTGCTCCCGGTACAAAACAGGAAAGCAAATGCTTCGTGATCCACGGGATACATAAAAAGAATAGTTGTCCTTTTAGGGGATATGTGGTATTCTTTCCTTAGAAGGCATATATATCAAAGAACAGACCAAATCATTCCCAAAGGAACAATTTTGGCTATTCTCTAACCTCATAAAAATATGCCTTCTGCGCATTTCGCAGAGGGCATTTTTTATACTTATCCCCACTCAATAGTGCCAACAGACTTGGGGTATTGGTTGTTTATTAAACTTTTTATATATGCCACTATAGGAACACAAATTGTATTTAAGGGAATGTTTATTATTCTACTAATGGGAATAGTGAATGTTCTACTATGATACCTGTGTGGCTATATAGTTCTTGAAATAGTTTGAAAAACACCTTAATTTGCGGTATTTATCGCAAATTAAGGTGTTTTTTTATTCAGGATTCTAAGTAAATATTATTTCCTGTTTTTCGTCTGATCAACTTTTGACCAACAGTTTCCCACTTGTTTTTTCTAATATGCTTGCAATACGGTTTTTATGGATGGTCTATCTTTGCCGCTTTCGAAAAGGCGTTTATGATCTTTTCTTTACCACAAGCAAAGCAACACCCGCACCCACGCTTGCTGCCGACACGACGATCAGCAGGTAGCCCCACCAGGGGAAGCCTGCTTCTTCAGGGGTGGGAGTTGGTGCCTGGGGCTGGGTTTGTGCAGGTGTGGCCTCCGGCGTACTTTCCGGGGTGGTGTCCTGGGTGGTTGCAGGGGCAGTTTCCGGTGGGGTGGTTGGTGCTTCCGCCTGTGGGGTATCCGTCACCGTAACCGGCACAACGCTGGAATAGACCATACCGCCTTTGGTGTCGCTGACGCAGCATGCATAGTACCGAGTGCCGGCTTCTTTTGTGCTGCAAATCAGGAAATCACTGTTCTGGCCGTCCATGGCGCGGATGTCCTGCAGCTTGCCGGTGGTGGTTTCGTACCATTGGAAGCTTAGCTGCGCATCGCTGCCGGATCTGGCAACGCAGCGAAGCTCTGCTTCCTCCCCGCGGCTTGCAGAAACGGAAGCAGGAAACTGCAGGATCTCCGGAGGCATCTGCGTACCCTGAACCGTGACGGTGGCGCGGGCGCTGGTGACATCGTAGTGACCGTCCTCAATGACGCACCAGATCTCAGCACCGCTCAGGCCTGCATCAATGCCGCCAAAGAACCAACTGAAGGTTTCAGGACCTTCCTCCATAGGACCGTAGGTCTCTCCGGCATACCCCTCCCAGGGCTCGAAGCCGTTTTGGTTATCGGAAATATTGTAGGTTTTTCCCTCATATTCCAGATACCAGGTGGCGTGAAGATTGGATCCGGTCGCCTTCACGGTGTAGACGGCTACGCTGTACGCGGGGTAATGACTGCTCTGGGGCTGCAGCGTGATCTGCGGACCTTCCGGCGCAGCCAGAGCAGGTATTGTCATGCAGCAAAGAAGCAACAGACAAATCAGTACGGCACAAAGCTTTTTCATATGAAATCAAGCCTCTTTTCGTCAGTTTTTTCAAAGGCACTTTAATTGATGATATCCGCGCCACAGTCGGTACACGTTACCGTTCCGGAAGGAATGTTGTGCTTCTCGGTTTCCTCTGCACCGCAGACACTGCAGGTGCGCTTATGGACCAGTCCGGTTTCCCGTTCCCAATCAGACCAGCTGTGTCCCGTGGCAGGGATGGTGTCTATAAAGCCGGCACCGCACCGCTTGCAGGTTTTGGTGTGGGTACCATTGTTGGTGCAGGTGGGCTGGGTGATTCCACTATCCTTCAGATCGTGTCCCGGTGCCGGAACCTTCTCTGTTTTTGTCTGACCGCAGTCGCAGGTAAAGGTTTTTGTGCTGTCGGAGGTACAAGACGAATAGCTAAAGCCGGGCTGCTCTGTCCAGCTGTGGGTATGGGGCTGGGTTTCCGGTGTAGTTGCAGGCTCGGTCTGCTCGGTAGTAGGCTCAGTCTGAACGACGGTCTCTGTGGGCTCCTGAGGTGCCTCGCCGTAGATGGCATGGGACCAGGCCTCTACGCAGCCGTTATCATCATAGCCAACACTGCCGGTGCCGTCATACTCGCCGCCGTCACAATCCACGACCTCGCTGATGTCATCCACGGTGTAGCCCTCGGGCAGAGAATAGAAGATATCCAAGCGGACAAGGAAGCCCTCTGCAACGGGCTCTTCCTCACCCATGGTGTAATAACCGTTATCGGTCAGCGCTGTAAGCTCCACCCGGCAAGCTACCGGCTGGTGATTGATGGTCACTTCCACAAGGACATCCTTCACTGTCATACCGGGCTCGATCTTGCCGGCGGTAATATGTACATCCAATCCGGTGGTGGTTGGGTCCTGGGGCGTTTCCAATACAGCCGGACAGCCGCACAGAGTCAGGCACAATGCCACAACCAGAAGAACTACTGTTTTTTTCATATCAGATACTTCCTTCCTAATTTATTTCTTCTTTTTCAGGATGATAGCCGTTACAGTGATGGCTGCGGCAAAGGAAACAAGCGCTACCAATACCGGAACAAGCCAAGCCGGGCTGCCGGTTTCCCCATTTGTCGGGGAATGGGTGTTTGTTTGCGGTCGGTCGATCTCGGTGGACCCAGACTCCTCCGGCGGTTGTACCGGTGGGGCAGATGCCTTTTCCGCACTGTACTGGCAAATATCACAGCTGCCGTCACTGTCCCCGTCGCTGTGCTCACCCACACCTTCGGCAACTACCGTCGTACAGATCACACAGTTCTGCCAGTGGGTCAGCTCATCGTGCTGCCAGGTATCTCCTGTAAAGTGCCCCAGAGCCTGCAGCACCACCTCGTTCCGGCTGCTGACAGGCTTGGTGCCTGCGGCATCCAGCCACCACTGGGAACAGCCCTCACAGGTGTAATACTCCAGATTGCCGGGGACCAGACAGGTGGCTGCTTTGGCTTCTACCTGCCGGTAAGCATGGGTGTGATTCTTTGCAGGGGTGATAATATAACCGCAATCCCTGCAGGTCTGAGGGGTGGTTTCCGTGGCGGCTGCACCGGGATTGTGGGGTTCTTCTGTGTCATAGCCCTTACAGTCCGCACACTGCCAGGCGTGGCCGGTTTCATCCACCGGATGATATCTGGGACTCCATTTATGGTCGCCGATTTGCCCGTAGCGCATACCGCAGGTTTCACAGGCAGCCTTCTGCAGACAGGTGGCCGTACCGCCTGTGTGGGGCGCATTGGTGCCGGCGATCACTTCCCGGCACACCGTACATTTTTTATAGTGATGGGTGCTGTTACCGATCCAACTGCCGGCTTTATGTCCCACAGCCGGAATGGTTTGGCTGCTGGGGGCTACCACCTGGGTGGCGGCAGCATCGGCATAGGCTGTACCGCAATCGCACTGGTAATATGCCTTGCGGCCTTCCTTGGTACAGGTGGCAGCCACCCGTTCTACAGCCGTGGGCTTGCATATATGGGAGGTATCCGCCTCCTTCACATTGAAGAAGTCATAGCGGATGTCAATGACCTTTCCGTAAATCTGCTCATAGGCCTGAGAAGTGAAGCAGGGAAGATTACCGTTGAGCACGGCAGTGGTCAGCATATTGTCATTGCTGTCCAGCTTGAATTTACTGTTTCCCCCGGCGCTGACCCAAACCACCATCTGATAGTCATGTCCCTTCACAAACCGTTCGCCGGCTTCCATAAACCGGTCCTCGGTCTTATCAAGCCATTCCACCGAGGTGACTGTGCAGTTTTCCGGCTGAACGGTGACGGAGGTGGACCACGCCTTGCCCGCCACCGGCTCTTCCGCAGATATATTCAAATGCTCGATAACAGAAGGTTTTTCCGCAGCCCCCAGGGCAGAGCCATCCACATAGCCCACATAACCGCCATAGCCCACCAAATACCAGCTGCCGGTATTCTGATAGATATTTACGGTTTCTCCCTGGGGTATGTAAAGAAGCTTTTGGGATTGGCTGTAGGGATCCTTCAGCAGAGCCATTTCCCGTTTGGCAGTACCGCAACCCACCACAGGGGGCTCCTCCACGGAGATCTTCAGGGTTTTTGTCTGATAGTAGCCCCGGTCGATGACACCGATCTTGTAACGTAGCTTAAAGACTACGCTCACCGCATCCTTGCCCAGGGTGTAGGGGAAATAATTGGAACTGGAGAGTTTGGTGGTCTTGCCGTCCTCGGTGACCCAGATCTCCACCTCCGCCCGCAATTCAGAGCGGGCCATAAGAGGAATGTTTGTGGGATTTTTATAGCCGCAGAAAAGGGTCAGCTTTTGTCTGCCCTCTGCGCTGGTATAGTAGGTCTCGCCGTCAGTGCTGGTGGAGGGTGTGCTTGTGCCGGCACTGGGCGTATACAGTTCAATTCCTTTTTTTGCCATATATTCCTCCAGATCGTCGGAGGAATAGATGTTCATATAGATGTTGGGTGTATATTTGACCTGACCGGTTTTCTTGTTGGTCACCTTACAGCAGAAGGGGATCTCGTTCCAACCGGCATCAATGGTATGACCGTTGCCAATGGGGCTAACAAACGCAAAGTGATAGGTATCCGTGCCTTTGTAGCCGTAGGGGTCGGCATTATCCTCCAGGTCATACCAGTGTCCCTCACCGATGCCCAGATCCACCTGCCACTGGAAGGTGTAGTCCTCGGGGTGCTCCCCCACCCAGGCATACATGTCATAGATGCCGCCTGCAAGGATATCCATATCCCAAGTCTGTCCCAGTTCAAAATTATCGTCTGCCCGGACAGTTACAGACATACCTGCAACCAGCATCAGGCAAAGCAGCAAACTGATCCATCTTTTCATAGAAAACACCTCTGTTATTATTTGCGGACAAAGCCCAGATGGCTGATCATGGGCTGTCCGTCAACCTCAAACCCTATCCGCACAAGCAGGCTGCCGTCCTCCAGCAGGGTGAGCGCATAGGAGGTGGTGTCACCCCTTATTTCCATCACATCACCGAACCACTGACCGTTACCGCAGTCCGGATACAGCTCCCCGGGCTGCACCAGCAGCTCCCGATCCGCAACATTTCCGTCCAGATAATTCCTGTCGGAATAAGTGAACAGGAATCCGCCTGCCTCATCCTGTGCGATCTCGATCACACAAGCGTCGGGCTCTGCCTCGTTCCGGTCGCCTTCCACTTCCGACCACACCTGTTCCCATGTGCCAACCAGCCCGGAACTGTCGATCTTATAATTCCAGCCCGGATTTGGAAGGGTTTCGTAGTCGGTAAAGTCAAACAGTAAGCTCTCTGCGCTGTCGTTGTACAGGGGAGCAACACAATAGCTGCTGTCCATATGCGGCTGCCAGCGTGCCACGTTGCCATTGGAGTCTGTGATGACGATTTCCGTATCCGGCTCGTTTTTGCTGCCGTTGCACATCAGCAGTATGGGATCGCCGCTTTCCCTGCGATAAATCACATCCACATATTCATAGCTTTCGGTTTCAGCATTCCATTTGACCCGGTTCACTGCAACCGTTGCGTGCTCGTCTGCAGGCACGATGCAGAATAACTGACCCTCGGTGCCCAGGATACGCTCCGGATGGATGGTCAGCAGGAACGGCAGATCCTCACACAGCTGAGGAGCAGCCTCCTGCATAACCGGAAACGGATCTGCTTTTTCTGCAGTGCCCTGCGGCGCATAGCCAAAAAACGCTGCGGCAAAAAGCTGGGGCGTTTCCACCATTGCCTGCCGGAAAATCACCAGGGATGGGTCATCCGGCAGGTTGTCAGCCGGATTTGTTCCCTCTGCCTGCGTTGCCTCCTGCACCTGAGCAGGGTTTGTCGGTTGTGTCTCTTGCCGGGCAGGCCGGGATCCGCAGCCGGAAAGCAGCAGAAGACCCGTAGTAATAATCACAAGTACATACCATTTCATAATTTAACTCCTATTCCATCGTGGCGTCACACTTTTCAAAATCGCCTGCAACTGCGAATCGTCCAGGGTGAACGTTATCAGCCGGTTGCTCTGTCGCGGATTGTGCCAATTGCTCCAGCATAGCTTCCAATTCCTGTGCTTCCGAGCTCTCGGGCCACTGATACTTGGTAGTTGTTTCTTTTCCACCGCTGCCGTATATGAGCGACAAATTGCGGTATGCACCGCCATCCAGCTTTCTGCGTCCGAAAAACCGCTCTTTCCAGGATACGGTGTCCTTCTGTAAATCCAAATGCAACACTGCGCTCTTCAACGCTTCCCATTGCTCCGGGCGGATAGGAATATGCTCCAGCGTTTCCAATTGGCCAGTGTCTTTTGCTATGTAGCGCAGGCTTACGATCTGTGTACTGCATACTTGCATATACAGTTGATTTCCCCATGCCGAATCGTGTCCACGATCGAAGATGATCCCTGTCAGCCCATAATCCTCTTTCCCGTGGCAACCGGACAAACCGATCAGTAACATCAGCGCAGCAACGATACAGATCTTTTTCATAGCGCCCCCCATCAAATGACCGCCTCGATTACACCGAGCGTGACCGGCTGCCCGTTTTGCTCTAAGGCAGCTGCACATTGGTTGCACATATCCAGATCGTCACAGATCAGGAAACACTGATTGCAGATCAACCGCTTGCAAATTGGGCAGTAGTTCATATGCTCTATGGCATTGCGGATCGCAATGTTTCGGGCATCGCGCAGTTCCTGCTCATAGAGCGCCTCGTAAACGATCTGCTTACCGGGGGTAGGCGGTGCCACTCCGGCTTTGGTGAACCGGGTCGGTTTGTTGCCATAGCTCAGACCGCAGATAGCGCAGGAAATACGAAAGAGGAACACCTCTTTTGTGGATATATTCTCAAGCGCTGTTTCCACCAGTTTTCTCAAAGGTCCGCCCTCCTTTCCTAAATTACGCTTCTATTTTACTAAAACCTACATATCACTAAAATTATCCAAAGGATACTTAAACACCATATTTGGCAAAAGTATCCTTGGGATAATATGAAAAATGCACAAATGGCAACATTGCCATTTGTGCATTGTGTTAATTCGTTATGTAATGTCTTTCGGGGTTTTGTCAATCAGTTCATCCAGCCGATCGCAGCACCGGAACAATTCAATGTAGAGCATCAGTTCATCCCTGGACGCAATTTCCAGCTTTTGATAAATGCTGCGGTTATGTTTTTTTACCGTATTGATGCTGACGAACACCAGATCCGGCAACTCCGCAATTTCGTGTCCGGCAATATAGTAGTTCAGGATTCGTCGCTCAGCGGCGGAAAGGGTCTTTACTTTTTCTGCAAAGTGGCGGAACATATCCTCCATATTGGGGGGCAGATCACCGGGATTTACCTGACGGGTATTTAACTGAGTAAGCATCTGTACGTTAACAAGGGAGCCGCAGGGCTGTACAATGCCGTAATCGCACAGCATGCCGTAGGTCAGCAAGAGCAAGACAGCTGTGACAATGTAGGAAACGGATAAGAATTCGAAATCCACATCTATTAGCTGCTCCACCAGCCATACACCCAGATTCAGGAGTACCGCAACCAGCAGAAACAGTGTGTATTTGGCAGATGCCAGTCGTTTGGTTTTGGCTGCATGGATGATAATCCCCGTCATCAGCAGCATGTAACCAAGCAAATACAGCGCATAAAGGATATGCAATGGGCCATATTCCTTGACCAAATGGGTCATTCCGTTGATCTTTTCCAGTGAAACGGAATGGTAGTATATTCCCAGCCAGTCGCCACTTGCCGCAAGCGCAAAGGCGGCAATGCTAATTGCAACCACCAACCAGCGAAACCACCGATGCTTCGGCATCTGGCATACATCGCAAATAATCAGCAGCATCACCAGGATAGAAAACGCGCCGCCGAAATAAGATACACCATTGGCTATTTTGGCCACTACTAAGGAATTGCAGACCGCAATAAGAAAATAACCACTGTTGGCAGCTGCAACACAACCAAAAAGAGCCAAAAACAGACGATTCCTTCTTTGTGCAAAAAGAAGATAGGCAATGCATAGCAATGCCGCGAAAAGCGCAAGGATGCCATATACAATAGACAGATTTCCGTTTTTCATAAATATGGAATCCCCCTTTCACGCATTGTTATCCCCTGCAAAAAACAGGCATATGAGGATTGTACGACCATTATATATGGAAATCAAGAAAAGTGCAATGATTTTATGTAATCACACGGGTACAAACCCGTTCCATCACAACGTTTCCAGTCGGAACCATCGAGTGGGAATAATACCGAATGGCTAACAAATGCCCGAAAACCCTTGGAAATAAAGGGCTTTCGGGCATTTTATGTTTTAGTGAAAATGCCTTTGCAACACTTTTGCAACGCACAAGGGATAAATTTGCAAAAAAATCGTTACCGATGAGACATTGAAAACGACCAAACAGACAAAAACCAACATTTCTTCTTTTTTATTTGCTATTATGGTACTGCAAACGAAAAAGGAGGGTGACATATATGCAAGAAATAAAAACTACTCAGCTTGTCAAGCAGTATAAGAATCTGACCGCTGTAGACAAACTGGGTTTAGAGATTCTGCAAGGTGAATTGTTTTCGCTACTCGGAGTGAACGGTGCCGGAAAGACTACGGTTATTAAAATGCTTTCCTGCCTGACAAAACCTACGAGTGGAGATGCTATTGTAGGCGGATATAGCATTACAAACGAACCCGTACAGGTAAAGCGCTTAATTGGTGTATCCCCGCAAGAAACCGCCGTTGCGCCTAACCTTTCAGTAAAAGAGAATTTAGAACTAATCTGTGGCATCCACGGTTTTTCAAAAGAAAAAACGAAAGCAAAGATACAGGAACTGTCCAAGCAGTTTTCTCTGGACAATGTTCTTCAGAGGAAAGCCGGTAAATTATCCGGCGGCTGGCAACGGCGTGTCAGCATTGCTATGGCACTGATCAGCGAACCCCGAATTCTATTCTTGGACGAACCCACGCTTGGTTTGGATGTCCTTGCAAGGCACGATCTTTGGGAAGTGATTCGCTCTTTGAAAGGCAAGATCACGATCATTCTAACTACGCATTATATGGAAGAAGCAGAAGCGCTCTCTGACCGCATCGGGATTATGAAAAGCGGTAGACTTCTTGCAGTAGGAACAGTAGAAGAATTGAACGCAGCGGCTGGAACAAACGATTTTGAAACAGCCTTCGTTTCTATTGTAACGGAGGGTGCGTAATGAGAATGATGACTTTTGCCAAGAGATGTGCCAAGGAGATTCTGCGAGATCCAATCAATCTTGCTTTTGGATTGGGTTTCCCATTGGTCTTGTTAGTGCTTTTAAGTGCTATTCAAGCAAATATTCCGGTAAACTTGTTTGAGATTAACACACTGACTCCGGGTATTACCGTATTCGGATTGTCGTTTATGACACTTTTTTCAGCGACTCTGATTTCTAAAGATCGGGAAAGCGCCCTCTTGCAGAGATTGTATACGACACCACTCACGGGAATTGACTTTATCTTAGGATATATGCTCCCAATCCTGCCTATCGCAATCGGACAGACCATTATCTGCTATTTGTTTGCGATTCCTTTAGGACTCGAAGTTAGTGTAAACATTATTTATGCCGTCATTGGTATTATCCCTATGGCAATTTTTAATATTGCACTGGGACTTTTGTGTGGCAGTGTTTTGGGCGTGAAACAGGTTGGCGGTATTTGCGGAGCACTACTTACCAATCTTTCTGCTTGGTTTTCGGGCGTTTGGTTTGATTTGAATCTCGTGGGAGGTGCTTTCAAGAAAATCGCAAATGTGCTCCCGTTCGTTCACGCTGCAGAATTGGAAAAAGCATTATTTAACGGGAATTTTGAGGGCGCAGTTTCGCATATCCTGCCGATTGTTATTTATAGTGTGCTGATAACGGTGGTGGCGGTGTTCTGTTTCCTCAGGCAAATGAAAAAACAGTAAGGGTTTGAGGCAATGAAATACAAACTTATTATCGACAAGAACGCAGACGAGGAAATCATAGCAATCGTTCATGCGCCCTCCTCTCTGACGCAACAGATTGAAGATCTTGTTTATAGTTATTCCGGTGCAGAGAGCATTATAGGATACAGCGATGATGAGATGCGGAAACTGGCGTTTTCAGAAATCGAATGTATTACCATAATTGATAGAAAAGTAATTGCCATTGATACGGATGGTAAGCAATATTCGCTTAAAGAGAGACTGCGTGATTTGGAAGATATCTTGCCCTCTTATTTTATCCGCATTAACAAATCTACTCTTGCCAATGAACATCGCATTCAGAGATTTGAAGCCGTGTTCAGCGGCTGTGTGGATGCCGTATTTCTGTGCGGCTATCGGGAATATGTTTCCCGACGTTGTTTTGTGGAAATCAAAAGGAGGTACGAAGGAGTATGAAAAAATTTGTGTTAGAATTTTTGCGCCGTGGCTTTATAGCCGCCGGTATTGGCCCGATTGTTTTGGCTATTGTATATCTGATATTGAAACAGACTTCCGCTGTTGAAACGCTATCTGTAAATCAGGTCTGCATTGGAATATTTTCAATCACGGCGCTTGCTTTTATTGCGGGAGCTATGAATGCTATTTATCGAATCGAACGGTTGCCTTTGATGGTGGCAATTTTGATTCACGGCGGTGTTTTGTATATCGGCTATCTCGGCACGTACCTCCTCAACGATTGGTTGGTCTTTGGCGTAATGCCAATTGTCGTATTCTCTGCAATTTTTGTTGTTGGATATATTATGATTTGGGCGACCGTTTATTCCATTATCAAAAGGAATGCTGCAAAGCTCAATAAAATGCTGAAGCAAAAGCAACAAAGCGCAAAAGACATTTTGTGAAACAGGTAATACGGCATATAAAATCGCAGTTCTTTATGACAACCTCACAGCCACCCGGCACTATCCCACAAGCAATTTGCAACTTTTTCTGCAAGAAAATTCTGATAAATGAAATAATGGGTGGAATAACAGATTCAAAATTGCGGTTTGGGATACTATTTAGGGCATAAATAAGCCAAAGAAAAACCACGAAAAAGAGTGGGAATAATTTAGGTTCTTAAACGGTTAAAAAACACCGATAATTACGGATTTTCCGCAATTATCGGTGTTTTTGTAATTATTCAGCAGTGTAATTATCAAAGTACCCTTGAATATACACAAAGGGTGTTCCCTTATCACCGGAGCCGGAAGTCAGGTCACACAGAGAGCCGATCAGATCTGTCAGGCGACGGGGTGTCGTGCCCTGGGCAGCCATATTACCCACCAGACTGGAGCCGTCCTTTTGAGAGATCTTGGTCTTAATCGCTTTCTTCAATTCCTCTCCGGACAAGCCGGCAAAATCGTTATCTGCCAGATATTTCAGCTTCAGCTCGTTGGGTGTACCCTCAAGGCCTGCGGTATATGCCGGGGAAACCACAGGATCCGCCAGTTCCCAAATCTTTCCCACGGGATCCTTAAATGCGCCGTCACCGTAGACCATGACCTCCACCAACTTGCCGGTTTTGTCCAGCAGCCGCTGCTGAATGTCCTCTACCAGATCCTGGCAGTCCCGGGGGAACAGCTTGATCCTCTCTTCGGTGGACTTGTTAGAGCCCAGTAGTCCGTACTTTTCGTTATAGCCGCTTCCGTTGATGGGAGCGCTCATAATCTCGTCCATGCCAAAAACTTTTTCCGCACCTGCAGCTTTCAGCAGCCGCTTGGTGCGCTGACGGGTATGGATGTCGCAGTTAAGAACATTTTTCGTATACTTCAGGATTACCCGGGGATCGTTAGCAAAGACGAATTCCACCTCTGCGCCACTTTCCCGGATAAGCTGTTCGTAGAACTCCACATAATCCATACCGGTGAAGGGATGTCTCTCGTAGCCAAAAGCCTCCCGGTACTGCTTAATGTCCAGTACATCGCTATAGGGGTTTATGCCGGATTCATCCAGCTTATCGGGACTTACCAAATTGTTGCCAACCTCGTCACCGGGGTAACTGAGCATCATAACGACTTTCTTGCAACCCTTGGCAATGCCTTTCAGGCACACAGAAAAACGGTTACGGCTGAGGATGGGGAAGATTACACCTACCGTCTCACCGCCGAATTTTCCCCGCACATCGGCGGCAATGTCCTCTACAGTTACATAGTTGCCCTGGGTGCGGGCCACAATGGATTCTGTGATGGCGACAATATCGCGGTTACGGACAGATAATTCCCCATTATCTACTGCCTGCATAACACAGTCCACAACGATTTGCGCCAGATCCTCTCCGTCACGGATAATAGGGGCGCGCAGGCCACAGGATACTGTACCCAACATTCTGCTCATAAAAGCACTTCCTTTTTTATAATTACCAAATTTTTGCAAACTCCGGAGCAACATCCTTTGTAAAAGGGTACATGCCGGAGGGCAATTTCTTCCAATGAAAACGGGTCAGGTTGGCCGCACCGGCACCGGGGGTATCTGCACAATAAATCAAGGGGCTAATTTTACCATAGGGCAGACGGAAAGAGGTATTTGCCTTCACGACTACCATATCGTACAGACTGGGTTCTATGCCGAAGTGGCGCAGCAGCTGGGGTTCGCCGGAAGCGCAGCCATAGGATTGCAGCAGAATGTCCACAGTGCCAAAACGCACCACAGCGCTAGGACCGATATCACAATCCGCGCCCCGGTTTGCCGGGCCTTCTGCTATAAACCTGCCGTCGTGAAGGGACAGGACTGTACCCTTTGCCTTGATGGGACCGGGTACATTGGGCGTATAGGCCGCGCCTACGGTGAATTCACCGGTAGCGCCCACGCCCAATTCAAAGGCCCGTTCCACTGCCTTGGGGTCAACCACAGGAACACCTACCCGCAGCTTGCTGCCCCGTTCCAACAGGCGCAGGGGGATGGCAACACTGTCACCTACGCAGCCGCCGTTGGGAGAGTCGGCAAATTCGGAAACGATGACACACTTGCCGGTATCGTTTTTCTCGGCAATATCAATCAGCTCGTCAATGCTGCACATTTCCGGCATCACCTTGTCCCGCAGGTCGCACAGCGCCTGTGCCAGCTTATCTGCACAGACCTTTGCGGTTTCTTCATCCTTGGCAATGGCGATGGTACGGCTGGCGATGACCGGAATATCCAGCCAGGGCTGCACCGGGAACACGGTGAAGTCCAGCAATGTGCCATCGGCAACCATCTTCTTCCCCATTTCAATAACTTCCTTAAAGGGCGTCTCATTGGAGGTATAGCCGGCAGGGGGAATCAACATAGGAACGGCAGCAGAAGCCGTAGAATAAGTACGACCCTCCAGCAGATCTATGCACCGCTGGGCGGCACGGTAGCCGGTTTCATAAAAGTCCACATGGGGATAGGTCTGATAGCCGCAGACCGCATCCAGATTGCTTAAAACCTTGTCGGTGATGTTTGCGTGGAGGTCAAAGGAGGCAACCACCGGCTTGTCCCCTGCCAGCTTCCGCAGGAGTCCGGTGAGTTTGCCGCAGGCATCGTCGCAGCTGACGGTGCAGGTAGCGCCGTGAAGAGATGCATAGATGGCATCAAATTCATTATGTGCTGCATACCACTGCACCCGTTCCATCACCAATTCCAACACATCATCCGCCACTCGGCCGCCGGAGGTGGCGATCGCGGACACGAAAATCGTAGGAATCACAACTGCGCCCGCCTCACGGAAAGCAGCCTCTGCACCGCAGATTGCCGTGCGGGTAGAAAGACGGTCTTGGAAAATCTCTTCTCCCTCAAAAACATTATTTCTGCTGAAGGCACTTTTTTCCGCAACAACAGGGTTGAAGGTGTTGGTTTCCTGCCGAAATTCAACGATTAATATTCGTTTCTGCATAATTTTCTCCTTCTTCCAGCAGTTCTGTCATGACAGGACCGTCAGCAGCCGCAAGGGGCTGACCCCATACGGCTGCCAAACTGGGAGCAACATCCACTGCCTTTGTTTTCCGATAAGCGATGTCCTCATGGGCCATTGCATCCACAGAAAACGCAAACAGCTTTTCCGCATAATTTACGCCTCAACAGTCTTGGTAGCAACAATGTCCACACCGGTGCCGCAAATATCCGGAATGATTACCGCATAACGGGCCACGGGAGCCTTTACGGCAGTAGCGCGGATGATCTCCATGCAATCCATAATCTTTTCCTTGGGCAGGGGCATATTGGAACGGACAGGCAACAGGTCGATCTGCTCACCTTCCAGCTTCACGGTGGTGGTGAGGATTCTTACAGGATGGGCGAATTCAGCACTGCCGTACTCCAGACCACGCTTACAGCTATTGCCCTCTACGGACAGAACCTTATCGCCCTCGCCCTCTACCTGCATATGGCAGCCACGGGGGCAAACAGTACAAATAATTTCCTTTTTCATAGCATTAGTCCTCCTTCACCACTTCAACGGTCACGGTATCGCCGGTGAGCTTTTCAACCGGAACATTCACGTGGCACATTTCGCCGGGATTGACCCGGAACTCCTTGGTCTGAGCGATCACCTCATCGCCGCAGCGGGCAATCAGCTTCACCTGCAGTTCAGGCTGCAGAACACGGAAGTACAGGCTTACCTTGCCATCTACCTCATTGGCATCGATGGTCTGAGGACACAGATAGCGGACATTCCGACCGGTAACACAGGAGACGGTTTTCTGCTCACCGCCCAGCTTACCCATGGCATAACGGGCAGCATACTTACCGGCCCGGGTGCTCTCTTCACTAACATTGTCAACCAAATCGTTCACGTGGACCACGTTGCCGCAGGCAAATACAGCGGAAGCAGAGGTCTGCATGTACTGGTTGACGGCAGGACCGTTGGTAATAGGGTTGATGGTGATGCCTGCCTTGCGGGTCAGCTCGTTTTCAGGCAGCAGACCAACAGAGAACAGAACGGTATCACATTCCACAAACTCAGCCTGCTCGTTGATAGGCTGCTTCTTCTCATTCACGGGGGCAACCCAAACACCGGTCACACGCTCGTTACCCTCGATTCGGGTAATGGTGTGGGCCAGCTTCAGGGGGATGCCAAAGTCGTCCAGACACTGCACCCGGTTACGGGTCAGGCCTGCCAGGTAGTCCATCAGTTCCACAACCATAACCACCTTGGCGCCTTCCAGGGTCATACGGCGCGCCATGATCATACCAATATCGCCGGAGCCTAAGATAACAACCTTCTTGCCCACCATAATGTTCTGACGGTTCACAAGCCGCTGGGCAGAACCAGCGGTGTATAAGCCAGCAGGACGGGTGCCGGGCACCATAATGCCGGCTCTTGTCCGTTCACGGCAGCCCATTGCCAGCACGATACTGCCGGCCTCCACGCTTGTCAGACCATACTGACTGCTGGTGCAAAGAATTTCCTTTGCCTCGTGGTTCACTTCCAAAACCATGGTGTTCAGCATATACTCTACGCCTACTTCCTTGGCCTTGTCCACAAAGCGACCGTAGTACTCAGGGCCGGTCAGTTCTTCCTTAAAACGGGTCAGACCGAAGCCGGGGTGGATACACTGCTGCAGAATGCCGCCCAGTGCGTTATCCCGCTCCAGGATCAGCACCTTTTCTGCGCCCTCTTCCTTGGCGGCGATGGCTGCTGCCAAACCGGCGGGGCCGCCACCGATAATTGCTACATCACATTTTACGTTATACATATCCCTGCACCCTCCTTATCGGGTAGCGCCGGTGACCATATAAGAACCGGCGTTGTTCTTGTTGATGTCGGTGGGCGCACAGCCCAGCTCACGGGCCAAAATCTCAATAACCTTAGGACCGCAGAAACCGCCCTGGCAACGACCCATACCTGCACGGACACGGCGCTTCACAGCATCCAGGCTCTTTGCACCCAGGGGGCGGTGGATGGCATCCAGGATCTCAGCCTCGGTGATGGTCTCACAGCGGCAGACCACGTTGCCGTACAAAGGATTCTGCTTTACCAGCTCGTCCTGCTCTTCACGGGTGCATTCGCTGAACTTTACGATGCCCTTGCGCTTGGAGATGAAGTTCTCCTTCCGCTTCCAATCAGCGCCACCCATCAAAAGCTGCTGGACAACATATGTACCCATTGACAAAGACAGGGTCAAGCCAGTGGAGCGGACGCCGGAGAGGTTTACATAACCTTCCAAATCCTCCCAAATATCGAAATGCAGACCCTCGGGGTTACGATTGGGGCGCAGACCGGAGTACTGGGTGATGGAATCCCGCACATTTACATTGGGGATCAGGTTTTTCACATCGGCGGTGATGGATGCCAGACCCTCGGCGGTGGTGGACTTATCTACCTTGGAATCCTGATCCTCAGCAGTAGGACCTACCAGCATATTGCCGTGGATGGTGGGGCACATCAGCTTGCCCTTGGTGATCTTGGTGGGAATGGGAAGCACAATGTGATCGACCTGACAGGAGGTGTTCTTATCCAAAATGAAGAACTGACCCTTACGGGCAACTACCTTATACTCAGCCTTGCCTACCATTTCTGCAATCTCATCGCAGTGCAGGCCGGCGCAGTTAATCACATACTTGGTTTCGATCTCCTCACCGGTGGTCTGCACGGTCTTCACCTTGCCATCCGCGGTGGTGATATCGGTGACCTTGGTAGAAAGCAGGAAGCGCACACCGTTGGCATAGGCATTTTCCGCATAGGCCTGCACCAGCACAAAGGGATCGATAATGCTCTCACGGGGGATCCACAGGCCGCCCTTAACCTCGGGGTTCAGGTTGGGCTCCATGGCCAGCAGTTCTTCCTTGGTCTTGTATTCCACGTCGTATACATGGTTTTTAAAGGCCTTTTCCTTAATGGCGGGCAGCTGCGCAAACTGCTCGTCGGTAATAGCAGGGAGAATTGCGCCAATACGGGCAAAGGGAACTTCCAGATCCTTTACCAGCTCGTCATACATAGGATTGGCTGCCACCACCAACTGGGATTCCAGTGTACCGGGGGCTGCATCATATCCGGTGTGAATGATGGCGCTGTTGGACTTGGAGGCATCGCCGCCTACGTCCTCATTCTTATCCACTACGATCACATCTACTTCGTACTTGGAAAGCTCTCTGGCAACAGCGCAGCCAACTGCGCCGGCGCCGATTACGACTACATCTGTTTTCAGCATACACAAACACCTTTCTTGTATAATTTTGTTTGCAAATTACAACAACTAACAATATAACATATTGTCACAATGTTTGCAATACCTTTTCAAAAGTTTTTAAAGCGTTCCAAAAAACAGGCAGCAAAACATGATGTTTTACTGCCTGCTAATTTATTCTGCCACAATGATTTTTGCACCGGCTTTTTTCAGAGCCCTGACTTTTTTGGGATCGGCATTGCGGTCTGTCACCACAAGGTCGATCTGTTCCAGGGTGCAGACATTGTTCATTGCCCGTATGCCCAGCTTGGTGGAATCTGCCAAGGCCACCGACTGTTTTGCGTTCAATACCAGCTGCCTGTGCAGCCGGGCCTCACCGATATGAAAATCCGTAACGCCATCTTCCGTTATACCGCCGATTCCGACGAAGGCTTTGTCTACGTTGAAGTTTAAAAGATTTTCCTCTGCAGGAAAACCGGAAAGGGTCAGTTCCTTAGCCCGCAGTTGCCCGCCGGGAAGGATCACCGTGCAGTCCGGGATTTCCATCAGCTCTACCGCTGTCCGCAGGGCATTGGTAAACACCGCAAGGTGTCCAATGTTTTTCATATACTGAACCATGGCTTGAACTGTAGTGCCAACACCTAAAAACACCGTATCTCCCGGGCAGATCAGTTTTGCCGCCTCCCGGGCAATGGCGTTCTTTTCTTCATAATGGGCCCGCGACCTGCTGGCATATTCCGGCTCAGCGTTTAGTGACACATTTACCACCGCACCGCCGTACACCTTACGAAGAACGCCCTGCTGCTCCAGATAGTCCAGATCCCGGCGTACCGTCTCAATAGAAATACCAAACCGCTCCATTAGTTCTATGTTGGTGACGGTTTTTTGTCGGTTGATTAGTTCTACAATCTGACTTCTTCGCTCCAGCTTCAAGGCAAGCCCTCCTTTTCGTAAAAAAGTGCAATTTTTGTTCAGTATAGCATAAAGAAAAAAAGCTGTAAAGTGCTTTGTGGATTTATACACAAAGGCGCCGGTTTCTATATGCCTAAAGGAATGCAGGATCTTTCTGTTTGGAAGGATGGGCAGATCCTTTGTTTTGATGCGCTTCAAATTATCCGTTTAATCCCCGTGCCGATCGGATATCGCAATGGGCTTTGCGTTGTATATTTGACTATTTTTGCACTACATTGTATAATATTTTATAATGATTAGTTGTTGCGGAAGGAGATGATGCGATTGACCCCTGTAAAAATTATTTTTTATGATATCGATGGTACATTGATAGAT
Source organism: Faecousia sp. (assembly GCA_045537615.1). Classification (GTDB taxonomy): domain Bacteria; phylum Bacillota; class Clostridia; order Oscillospirales; family Oscillospiraceae; genus Faecousia. The sequence goes on from JAZSPV010000033.1 coordinate 62,100, forward strand.
CCCAGCACCAAATGCATTTCCGAAAAAACGATAGATACTATAAAAGCCCTACATCAAAAAGGGATCCTGCAGTGTATTGTCACCGGTAGGCCTCGTGCCAGTTTGCCGGATTTTGGGGACTTGCACTTCGACGCTATGGTTACCTTTAACGGCGCATTCTGCTATACAGACAGCGAGGTCATTTATAGCAATCCCATTGATCCTGCAGATGTTGAAATTATCCTGCAAAATGCGGCTGCGCTGGGTCGCCCCGTTTCCATTGCTGTAAAGGACCGCCTGGCCGCCAACGGCATTGATCCGGACCTGGCTGACTACTACCGGCTGTCCAAGTTAGAGCTAACGGTTGCGGAGGATTTTTTGCCCACTTGTCAGGAGGATATCTATCAGATCATGTTAGGCTGCCGGGAAACGGATCATGCCGCCATCATCCAAGGTACTTCCAATGTACAGCTGGCCATTTCCTGGGATCGTGCGGTGGATGTTATTCCCAAAAACGGCGGCAAAGGTCATGCTGTCCATCAGATTCTTTCCCACTTCCGGTTGGATCCTTCTGAAGCGTTGGCCTTTGGCGATGGCCGCAATGACATTGAGATGCTACAGGCCGTAGGAACAGGCGTTGCCATGGGAAATGCAGCAGCGCCATTAAAGGAGATCGCAGATGCTATTTGCGGCCCTGTTTCTGAAGAAGGCATATACCATTATTGTTTAAATCAGGGACTTATTTAGAGAAAAAGTGACTTCATCACGGAATCCTGTGATTTATCCTGCTATAATTCATTTATAATACTTACAATAAGGAGATGACCCTTTGTGTTTTATAAAAATGCCCGAATCTTTTGCGGTGATTTCACTTTTCGCACAGGCGCTTTTGAAGTTGTTGACGGCAAGTTTGGTGCAATTCTGCCGGATTGCGTTCCTGAAGATGCCATTGATCTGCAGAATGCGACAGTCATCCCCGGACTGGTAGAAATCCACAGCCATGGCAACTCCGGAGCTGACTTCTGCGACGGTGATTATGAAGGTCTTAAGAAGATGGCCCGATTCTTTGCCCTGTGCGGTGTCACCTCCTTTGCTCCCGCATCCATGACCCTTCCTTACAATGTCCTGGAAAAAGCTTTTGCCAATGCCCGTCGTCTGGCAGACGAAGCCCCAGAGGGGCACAGTGTGCTGCGAGGCATTCAGATGGAGGGCCCTTACTTTTCTTACAAGAAACGTGGCGCACAAAATCCAGACTATTTAAAAGAACCGGATTTTGAAGGCTTTATGGCGCTACAGGAAGGCTGCGGCGGTTTGATCCGGATTATAGACATTGCCCCGGAGCTACCCGGCGCAGAAGAATTTGTGAAGAAAGCAAAGAATGTTTGTACCGTTTCCATTGCCCACACTGACTCTGATTATGACCATGCCAGGGCTGCTGTGGAAGCCGGCGTCACCCATTTAACGCATCTTTACAACGCAATGCCTCCCATCCACCACCGGAATCCCGGGGTGATCCCCGCCTGCGCAGAAAACGAAAATGTACAGGCAGAAATCATCTGTGACGGCTACCATATCCACCCTGCCGTTGTCCGTCTGGCTTTTACCATGTTCAAAGACCGCATGATCCTGGTCTCTGACTCCGGCCGCTGCGCAGGTCAGCCTGAGGGTTATCAATTTGACCTGGGTGGTCAAATTGCAGAAATCCGGGGCGGTGTTGCCAAGCTGGTTGGTACAGATACCATCTCCTGCTCTGCTACCGATCTGTGGACCTGTCTTGGTAATACCATTTCCTGGGGTGTTTCTGAGGAAGAAGCGGTCCGTGCCGCAACCTACAATCCCGCCTGCGCCATTGGGGCTCAGGACCTTGTAGGTTCCATTGAAACTGGCAAAATAGCAGATTTCCTGGTTTGTTCCCCGGACTATACCCAGAAGCGGGTATTCCTGGCAGGCCGGGAAGTGCTGTAAAAAGGAGGATACAATGATGGCAAGGATCTTAGAAGTAGCGGTAGACAGTCTGGACTCTGCCCGGGCAGCGATTGCAGGCGGCGCAGATCGATTGGAGCTGTGCGGCGCGCTTACAATCGGCGGTTTGACCCCCTATGCGGAGCTTTTACGGCAGGTACGCCAGGAAAGCGACATTAATATCCGCTGTTTGATGCGTCCTCGGGCTGGTGATTTTCTTTATACCAGGGAAGAAATTATGATGATGGCCGCCCAGATCGAAAACCTGCGGACTTTGGGTTCTGACGGCTTTGTAATTGGCTGTTTGGATGCCGACGGTAATCTGGATGCTGCGGCTATGGAACCGCTGTTGAAGGCAGCCCAAGGCACCGGTATCACTTTGCACCGGTGTATTGACGTTTCCCGGATTCCCACGGAAACCTATTTGACAGCTGGCCAATTGGGCATCGACACAGTGCTCACCAGCGGTGCAGCAGCAGGCTGCCTCAACGGTATCGAAACCATCGGCAAGCTTCTGGAACTCAGGGACAGTCAGGGCGGCCCCGAAGTGCTCATTGGCGGCGGCGTGAAGGCTCCCACTATTACCACCTTTATGGAACGTTTCCCCCAGGCGCAGGCCTTCCACATGAGCGGCAAGGCCGATGTGGAAAGTGGTATGCGGTTCCGCCGGGAGGGCGTTCCTATGGGTGTTCCCGGCTTGGACGAGTGGCATATCCCTCTGACCAGCGAAGCAAACGTCCGGGCTGCACGAGCAGTTTTGGACGCATAGCAGCGCTATACCCCAATAAAAACAGTGCATTCTGTAAAGAGTGCACTGTTTCTGTTTTATCACAAATTATCCTACGTAATCCACTGCCACAGCAAAAAAGCACACAGGCAACAGCCTGTGTGCTTTTTAAACGAAAATTAACCCTTAACAGAGCCCAGCATAACGCCGCCCTTAAAGTACTTTTGTACAGCAAAGTATGCAGCAATAACGGGCGCAGAGGAGATAACAATCAGAGCATATCGGACATTTTCAAGTCCTTCTTGTGCCTGTTGTTGTGCCTGGGAACTCATGCCTGAGGTGTTCAGGCCCACTGCCGTTGCAGCCTGCATAATGGGACGCAGCACCAACTGCAGGGGGAACAGCTCCTTATTACGCAGGTACAGCATAGAAGTGAAGTACTCGTTCCACTGACCCACGATCAGGTACAAAATCAGAACAGACAGCGTTGCCTTAGCCAACGGCATTGCAATCTGTGTAACACATTTGAAGTGGTTTGCACCGTCAATCATAGCAGAGTCAAAGAGCTCGCCGGGAATTGCGGTCTTAAAGCAGGTGCGCAGAATCAAAATATGAGAAACATTGACAACACCGGTAGTAAAAACTGCCCAAACGTTATCGTAGAATCCCAGGCTGGTTCTCAGAATAAATACAGGAATCAGACCTGCGCCAATACGGGTGGACATGTAGAACACCATTGTGTACACGCTTCTTCCCTGGAAAGAAACACGGGACAGAGGGTATGCAACCAAAATTGTCATTGTCAATTCCAGCAGAACGTCGGCGACCGTATAGAAGATTGAGTTGCGGAAGCCAACCCAAACATCCCTGTAAGCAAGGACAAACTGATATGCTTCCAAAGAAACATCTACCGGCCACAGTACCACTTTACCTGCAGACAGAGCCTGTGTGCTGGTGAAGGAGCTGGAGATAACGTAGATAATGGGATAAGCAACAATGATAATAATGAAAATCAGAACCGCAGAGGTAATCAGGTTCAGTATCTTATCACCAAAGGTATCATTAATACGTTTGCTCATGGTTTCCCCTTTGGGGGAAAGGAGCAGAAGAACACCGGCAATCGGATTGACGAACAACAGGGTAATGATTTTCCAAAGCATTCCCATCTCGTTGTATTTCAGTTTGTTCAGAGCGCATATCGCAAGGCACAAACTAACGATCGGTCCCACGACCATGACCAAGCTAAGCAACACATTGATATCGTCATTAAAAATGTTGATTACCAATGATGCCAATGCACCTATGGCACAGAGGATAGCACTGATGAAAATAATGATTTTAGCAGCTTTTTTCATATGTATCCTCCCTCCTTAGAACAGACCCAATTCATTGTCAGACAGCCAGTTGGTAATGGCGTTAACTGTGAAAACAAGAATCATGTTGATGATAGAATTCAACAGTCCGATTGCTGAACCAAAGGACATGTTGTTCTGTTGAATACCCTTTTTATAAACATAGGTAGAGATGATCTCGGAGGTTTGCAGGTTCATTTGATTTTGCATCAGATAAGCCTTCTGATAGCCAACACTCATGATAGAGCCAAAACGCATAATCAGCATCAGGCAAATAGTAGGCAGAATGGTGGGCAGATCTACGCTCCAAACACGGCGCAGACGGCTGGCACCATCCAGCTTGGCGGCCTCATGCAGTTCATCCGGCACGCCGGACAAAGCCGAGATATATATAATCGAGCTCCAACCCATGGTCTGCCAAACATCAGACCAGATGTACAGATGACGGAATGCATCCTTACTGCCGCGTATATCATCCTTGATAGAAATGCCAAACAGCTCAAGTACCTGATAGATCTGGCCCAGCATACCGGTAATAGGGTTTAAAACGGTATTCAAAATACCAACCATAACGACCAGGGAGATAAAGTGAGGCACATAAGAAACATTCTGAGAGATCTTCTTCAACACCTTGCCGGTATTGATATGAATAATCAAAGCCAGAATGATAGGTATGGGAAAACCCACAAGAATAGAATAAAGGGATATTGCCAAGGTGTTGCCCACCAGCTGCGGCCAAAGGAAGTAGCCGAAGAACTTTTCAAAGTGCTTCAAGCCAACCCAGGGACTGTCCACAATACCCAATCTGGCAGAATAATCCTTAAAAGCAATCTGGATACCGTACATCGGTACATAGCTGAACAGCACCAGATATGCCAAAGGAAATAAGATCATAAGGTGCAGCTGCCAATTCTTTCTGAAGGTGATCAGAAATTTTTGGAACGGTGTCCTTGAAAGAACACTGGGTGCAGCTACAGTAGCTGGTTTACTCATTTGATTCATTCCTTTCTTCGGTGTAACAAACCTATGCGAGCCGGGTGCGTACACCCGGCTGCGCATCTATGCTTTGGTCAGGTTAAATTGCTTTAAGTTCAGAATCAAACGAAATCACTGACGTTCGTATGCAGTCTGCACCAGTGTTTGGTACTCAGCCATTCCCATCTCATCCAGTGTAGCCAGGAACTTATCCCAATCGGCAGGGTCGTTGATATCCGCACCGATACCGGTGACAAAGGCCATTTGCTGATCCCGAGCATAAGCATCAATGTTGGTGCGGAGCATATCGGTGTCTTCCATTTCCTCGGTCGTGTAGATCAAGGTAGGACAAAGCTTTTCGGGGTTGTTCTTCTGAGCCTCATCAAAGATTCTGCGGGACTCAGCATGCATCTGGGACTTCTTCATAGTCCACTCGTCCATATTATCAGCGATCTGAGCAGTCTCACCTTCTGCATAGTGATTGAAGCAGGAAGCAATGGTGCCCCAGTGAGCAGTGTTCTGCTGGGTCAGAGGATCGTCGATCAGCTTGTAAATAGCGTCCAGACCCATGTCGGACTTTGTGCCGGCGTCAGCATCTGTCCAGTTAACACCGTACTGGCCGTAGCGAATACGCATAGAGCCTTCCCAGGAGAACATGGTCATCAGCAAATTGAAAGCTTCATCGGGGTACGCACAATCAGCGGTGATAAAGGTGTTCATATTACTGGACATGTCACCCTCAACAGCGCAGCCCCACAGAGGCATGGGAACATACTGGTACATAATCTCGTTACCCTTGATGGCATGCTCAGTCAGGTGACCGCAGAAAATACCGCACATTGCCATACCGGAAGAGGGAGTGGTATACTGCTTCAACTCAGAACTCTCAGCGGTGTATGCCAAGTTGGACAGCAGACCTTCCTTGTAAAGCTTGTTGATGTACTGCAGTGCCTCACGGTACTTATCCTGGGTATAGACAAACTCCAGCTTGCCGTCGCCATTGTAGTCCTGGAAGCGGTGCTCAGTGTGGTAGTAGAGGAACATGTTGATAATCCAGGAAACAGCACTGGCGGAAGACCAGGCCTTCTCAGCACCAAGCAGGGGAATCTCATCGGTGGGGTCGCCACTGCCGTTGGGGTCCTGGGTCTTAAAGGCAACCAGAACGTTGTACAGATCCTCTGTGTTCTGGGGCATGGACAGTCCCAGCTTATCCAGCCAGGTCTGGTTGATCCAGGGCTGGTACTTTCTCTTATCAATGGTGGAGGTCTCAACGACAGGAACGCCGAAGATCTTGCCAGTATCGCCATCGGTAATGGTACGAAGGACGTAGTCCTGCTGCTCTTCAGTCAGACACTCACTCAGACGATTCCAGAAATTGGCGGAAGCGCCTTCCTTGTCCTCATAGTAGGGGGTCAGATCCACAAAGTAACCATCTCTACCGTATGCACAAGCTGCACTATTACCAAGATTGATGCCGTACAGAATGTCGGGCAGCTCATTACGAGCAGCAATCGTGGTGGAAATCTGGGTGGCGATGTCGCTACCGCCGGCGTACTCCTGGAACTCAAGCTTATAACCGGTGGTCTCTTCCAGCCACTGGGTTAACGCATTGTTCTTCAGGCTCATAACTTTTGCGCTGCTGGGGATACCGATTGTCAGGGTAACACCACTGCCAGAGCCTTTTTTGTTACCGCCTTCTTCAGGCTTGACACATGCACACAGGCCGATAACCATTGCCAGTGTCAAAAGAATTGCAATAAACTTTTTCACTTTTTTTCCTCCTCAAAATTGTTTATGCTTACGGGGGCTTCCCCTATCACATACAAATGGGCATACTATGCCTATCCGTTCGTTATTAAGTTTATCATACTTTCTTAACAATTACAACATGACGAAACGCACAAAAACAAGTGTCAAAACTTGACATATTGCACAAAAATCACCGACTGTGCCAAATAGCAGTAACCAGAAAAAACCCTTAGGTGCAGCTACCCTTTTCCCTTCCCTCCCCACCGTTGGAAAAAGCACCTTTGGAGCACCCCAAGGTCAACGGGTCACGTCCGCGTCAAACTGCGCCACAGCCCAGAACTTTTTCTGCTGTTTCCCTATTTCTCCCCCGTTGTCTGCTTGACGCAATCAAAAATATGTGGTATGATTTGCCTTGCATAAACATAGACAACAAATCCTTTTCACTAAGCATATATGCCGTTGTGGCCACGAGCCTGCGCGCTGCCGGTGGCAGAGAAAGCGCAGGCGCAGTGTGTGCCGCGGTCGATAAAATCGAGGAATTGCGTAAGCCCGAAGATTTTATCGGGCACCGCAAACGGCCACGAGCCTGCGCGCTGCCGGTGGCAGTGAAAGCGCAGGCGCAGTGTGTGCCGCGGTCGATAAAATCGAGGAATTGCGTAAGCCCGAAGTTTTTATCGGGCACCGCAAACGGAGGAATAGGCAGACACAAGGGACTTAACCTCTTTAACAACACCCACACTTCTAAATTCAATAATATACGCCGTTGTGGTGGAATAGGTAGACACAAGGGACTTAAAATCCCTCGGAGTAACATCCGTACCGGTTCGATTCCGGTCAGCGGCACCAAATAACAGGACACCCCCCTTGGGGTGTCCTGTTATTTACATGCAGATGGACGGAAGCGAACCGCAGGTGAGATTCCGGGGAGCGAGGCGACTGCCGCCGGTGGCGGGAGGAAGGAGCCGAGCGAGTGGCCGCGGTCGATAGCTGACGAAGCTGCTTTGCCAGCGAGGAAGATATCGGGCACCGCACCAGGGGAGCGAGGCGACTGCCGCCGGTGGCGGGAGGAAGGAGCCGAGCGAGTGGCCGCGGCCTCTAGCCCGAGCGCTGCCAGCGGCAGATTCAGCGAGGGCGCAGAGTGTGCCGTGGTCGGCAGGTGACGCAGCCGTTCGCGG
>JAZSPV010000006.1:0-13123 GCA_045537615.1 Faecousia sp.
GAGCGCGGCTTCCAGAACGAGCCCCAGCGCTGCAAGCCCTGCCGTGACGCTCGCAAGAACAGCGCCCGTGGCCCCCGTGAGTTCTTCACTGCTACTTGCGCACGCTGCGGCGGCGAGGCAAAGGTTCCCTTCGAGCCCAAGTCCGACCGTCCCGTATACTGCAGCGAGTGCTTCGCTCAGATGCGTGCAGAAGGCTAATAAGCAAACAAAAAGACCGTACCCGGTTGGGTACGGTCTTTTTACGCTTCTTTATGGTTTTTATCGGATCTTTTGCCCGTTCAGCACAGCCTCTGTCAGCTTATCGCCGCTGTAACGCAATGTCAGCAAAAAGAAAGGGGCGTCCTGCCACAAAAGGTCCAGGAAAATCTTGTCGCCCTCCCATTTTGGGAGCTGCTCCAGAAAATCACGGCTGACCCATCGCAGCTCTCCCTCGTCACAGTCTTTGAGCTGCCCTTCAATGCCGTCGGCTGTGAACAGGTACATAAATTCCCCGGGGCAGCAGTCGTTTAGGAATGTAATGACACCACGGCAGCGCCAGGATGTCAATGTGAGGCCCGTCTCCTCGGCAACCTCGCGCAGAAGACATTCATCCGGAGACTCCTCCCCTTCAAACTTGCCGCCGATGCCGATCCATTTGTCCTTGTTGATGTCGTTTTGCTTTTTTACCCGGTGGAGCATCAGCACATCCTCACCCCGGGTGATGTAGCACAATGTGGTGTTCAGCATAGCCGGCCCTACTTTACAATTTTGATGGCATGGTGGATGTTGCTGATCTGTACCTGGGCGTGACCGTCCTCACGTTCCCCGTCCAGTGTCCAGGGCATATCCGGATCTGTTTCCACCAAAAGTTTGTCTGTGCTGAAGAAGGTGATCATCCTGCAGTTGTATTTCTGCTTCTGTACTGCCTGGATGCACTCTCCGATCTCCAAAATATCCTTGGGTGCCCGTACCAACAGCACTTCAAACTTTCCGTCACTCATATCCACCTGCTTGGGATCTAACGTGAAAATACCACCCAGGCTGGTAGAATTGCAAACAGCACCAAAGAGGAAATCGTCTTCTACCACCTGATCCGGTGTTTCAAACCGGGCATGCAGGGACCGCAGCTGGGACAACTCGGAAATGCCCTCCAAAAAATAAGCCAATGCACCCAAACTGTTTTTGATTCCCTGGGGCGTGGCGTAACTGGTTTTTGTAAACGCACCAAAGGAGGCAATATAGGAAAAATATCTGCCCCCAAAACAACCTACGTCATACCGTTGGACTGTGCCAGATACAATTTGCCGGGCTGCCTCTACCGGATCCAACGAGAGGCCCAGGCTGCCTGCAAAATCGTTGGTAGAGCCGCCGGGGATATAGCCCACCGGCACATCGACACCGCTTTCCATAACGCCGGCTACTGTTTCATTAAAGGTTCCGTCGCCGCCGCAGCATACCACCAGGTCCATTTCTCCGGCACAGCTGCGGACCTTCCGCTTTCCGTCGCCCTGAGACTGAGTCATATACACATGAACGTCATAGCCTGCATCCGAAAAAATGCACAGAATCTCCGTCAAGACCTTGTTAGCCTTCCGGGTGCCGGCAAATGGGTTCATTACAAATAACAGCTTTTTCATATCCTTCACCTTGGTTCAAAGATGGTATTTCTATTATATACTGTTCCCTGAAAATGGCAACCCCAAGGAAAACAATTTTACGAAACGTTAAAATCTTATCTACGATTCCGGAAGTCCCAACGCCGCTGTCACCAGGATTCCCAAATTGTCCCGGTATATTTCGCCGAACTGGGAAAGGGGCAAGGGGTTCATTCCTTCCCCCACCTCGATGGTGTACCCGGGTCTTCGGAATTGCTGGATAAACCAGTCCTTATAGCCGGCAAAGGAAGAATTGTACGGCACTTCTGTCAAACTGTAGCCGCTGACCCGGGCAAATTCCTCTCCAAGCTCCCTGGCCCCTTCAACAGCAATATCCTTAAATTGCCAATAGATCTCCTTGCCCTGGGAATGGTAGGCCAGCACCAGTGCCGGATCAACAGCCTCGGTATAGCCTGCCAAGGCCCGGCTTTCAAACTGGTTTAGGGGCGCTCTACCCACATAATCCCGTGGTCCGGGCTGTGTAAACCCTTGGGAAAACTTGATCTCTCTGGCTTGCAGCCATCCGGCTGGGTACTGCAGATTTAGGTCCACACCCAGCAGGTTGGCCTTCCACCCATCCGGAAACGGAATTGCAGGGTAGTTCTGCGCCAGACGCTGAGCAAGGTCATACTGGATATCCCCCGGACGGATGGCACCTACCACCAAATCGACGCCGTCTGGGTCTACCATAGGCACCATGTAGATCGTTGCAGTCCGGGAGATGATTCCGACATCCACACCGAATAGCTGCCCTCCCTTTTGAATCGCTTCTGCCAGCTCCTCGGCAAATTTCAAAAGCACCAGGGCAGTGATCCACTCATTGGCGTGGTGGGCAGCAGAATAAATCACCTTTCGAGGCCCCTGCCCAATCACCAAGGTTCGCACCGGCCGCTGAAAGGCCGTGGTGGTCAGCAGCTCTGTACGGCAGAAAGGATAGCTGCGGACAATTTCCAAAATCATTTCCTCGCAGCTGTCCGCTGTGATGGGTACGCTTGTATTCACAATTGCCACAAAAAATCGCCTCCGACTATTCTATGTGTCGGAGGCAATTTTTGTGTTATTTATTCTGTTCCAACCAAATCAGCAGTACCGCAATATCCGCGGGGCTAACGCCGGAGATCCGACCTGCCTGACCAATGGATACGGGCCGGATGGCTTCCAGCTTTTCCCTGGCCTCCAGACGCAGGCCGTTTATGGCGCTGTAGTCCAGGTCCTTAGGCAGCAAAGTCTGCTCCTCTTTCCGGAACACCTCCACCTGCTTTTCCTGCCGGGCAAGGTAGCCGGCATACTTCACCTGAATCTCAACCTCCTGGGTCACAGCCTCCGGCAAAACAGGTCTTTCCGGATCAAAGGGGGCAATGTCATCATAGGTCACCTGAGGTCTGCGCAAAAGGTCCGCCAGCCGGGCAGAATTGGCAACCGGCGCAGAGTCGCGTTTTGCCAGCATTTCGTTCAGCGCCGTAGATGCAGGCACACCGCTTCCCTCCAGCCGGGCGATCTCCCGGCGGACGCTGTCATACTTTTCTTCCACCTGCCGCAGCCGCTGGGGAGGAACCAGTCCCACCGCCGCACCAATGGCCGTCAGCCGCTGGTCTGCATTGTCCTGCCGGTGCAAAAGCCGGTACTCGGAACGGCTGGTCATGATTCGGTAAGGTTCTTCCGTTCCCTTGGTTACCAGATCGTCGATCAACGTGCCGATGTAGCTGGTGTCCCGGGTCAGAATCATAGGCTGTTTCCCCTGAATTTTCAATGCAGCATTGATCCCTGCCACAAGGCCCTGGACCGCCGCCTCCTCATAACCGGAGCTGCCGTTAAACTGGCCTGCACCGTAAAGACCGGAGACCTGCTTCGTCTCCAGCGTAGGCAACAGGCTGGTAGGATCAATGCACTCATATTCAATGGCGTAGGCCGGGCGCATCATTTCCGCCTGTTCAAGGCCCGGAATCGTGCGAATCATAGCCAGCTGCACATCCTCCGGCAGGCTGCTGGAAAAGCCCTGAATATACATTTCCTCCGTATCCATTCCGCAGGGCTCCACAAACAGCTGATGGCGTTCTTTTTCTGCAAACCGGACCACCTTGGTTTCGATGCTGGGGCAGTACCGGGGACCCACGCCGGAAATCGTCCCGTCATATATGGGGCTGCGGTGTAGATTTTCTCGTATGATCCGGTGGGTCTCGGCGTTGGTATAGGTTAGATAACAAACCGCCCGGTTTTCCACCCTATGCTCTGTGCGGAAAGAAAAGGGTTCCGGGGTTTCATCTCCGGGCTGCAGCTCCATTTTGGAAAAATCAATGCTGCGGCGGTTGATCCTGGGAGGTGTGCCGGTTTTAAACCGTCGCAAAGGAAGGCCCAATCTGCGCAGGTCGTCAGCAAGGCCAACGGAGGCATGCATGCCGTCAGGTCCGGAGGCCAGAACAGACTCCCCAATGACGATGGTGCTGTCCAGAAACGTACCTGTGGCTATGATTACCGCCTTGACAGAATACTCTGCCCCCAACTGGGTGCGTACCCCGGTCACTGCGCCGTTTTCTGTCAGAACATTGACGATCTGTGCCTGTTTCAGCTCCAGATTTTCCTGTTTTTCCAGCGTGTGCTTCATGACCTGCTGGTATTTACGGCGGTCTGCCTGGGCCCGCAGGGAATGGACTGCCGGACCTTTGCCCCGGTTAAGCATCCTGTACTGAATACAGGCTTTGTCCGCAGCAACGCCCATCTCACCGCCCAGGGCGTCCAGCTCCCGGACCAGGTGACCCTTGCCGGTGCCGCCGATGGCCGGGTTACAGGGCATATTCCCCACCGCGTCCATATTGATGGTAAACAGGATGGTATGCAGCCCCAACCGGGCAGCGGCCAGGGCCGCTTCAATGCCTGCATGGCCTGCACCGATCACCGCCACATCGCAGTTACCTGCATGATAATACATAAAAATACCTCTTTAAATCCCAACGGATTCTTCTGTCGCTTTCTTTTCTTCTTTGGGAAGGACAAAGGGCTTGCAAACCACTTCACACCGGTTAATGGGTGTTCCTAAAGCGTGGAATTTCTCCTCATAGCCGGTCATGATACCCACAATGCCGTTTTCATGGAGATTCCGGGTCAGGTTCTTTACTTCCAGGCCGCAGGCAGCAAACTCCTCCACAGAAAATTCAAACAGCGGTGCGTTGTCCGTCTTGAAATGGAACTCACCGCCGGTTTTTACAACCCGGCAGTACTTATCCAGAAAGCCCCGGTGGGTCAGACGGCGCTTGGCGTTCTTCTTCCGGGGCCAGGGATCGGGGAAGTTGATAAACAGCCGGTCGATCTCTTCCGGCGCAAAGATCTCCTCGATCTTTTCCACATCCATATCAATGTAAAACACATTCTTAAGGCCCAGGTCCTTGGCCTTCTCCATGGCCACCACCATGGCCTCCCGGCAGCGCTCCACCGCAATCAGCAGCACATCGGGATTGGCCTGGGCGGTCTCGGCAGTAAATTTGCCCTTGCCACAGCCTACCTCCACCCACAGAGCCGTGGCTTCCGGCATCAAACTGCGCCACACGCCTTTTTTCTGCTCCGGGGCAGCAATACGGTAAGCCCCACAGCGCTCCATCCGGGGCTCTAAATTTTTCATCTTTCGCATTCTCATAATCCATTCCTCCTGATGGGAACAACATCTTTCAGCATAGCATTATAGCAGAAAGGACAGAAACAGTCAAATTTCAATTTATCGTTCCAACGGAACGATAAACAATTCATAATGCAAAATGCATAATGCAGAATTATTTTACTGAAATATGCAGCATTGTCCGATGATAACCACATTATGCATTATGAATTATGCATTAAGCATTATTTCAATTTGGACTACCGGCTGCACCGGAAAACCCGGAGCATTCAAATGCTCCGGGTTTAAAGTTCATATACCTGCAAAAGCTCCGCTGGGCCTTCCAGAAGAAGGGTCTCCACCTGGTCTTTGCCAGAGACGGTGACCGTTAAGGTGCCGCCTCTGTTTTCGGCAATCAGCACACCGCCGGGAAGCCTTCCCTGGGTCCACAGGACCACTGCCACACTGCCGCAGCCTGTGCCACAGGCCAGTGTATAGTCCTCCACGCCCCGTTCATAAGTCAAAACCCGGGCGTGACCCTCCCCCAGCAATGTGTAGAAATTGGCATTGACGCCCTTGGGAAATTCCGGGGCATAGCGCAAGGCTTTCCCCTGTTGTCGGAGGTCCTCTGCCATGTTCCAGTCAAGGGCAGGCAGCTCCGTGACACTGTGGGGAATACCGGGATCACCCAGCTCCACATAGGCAGCATCTTCCCTGCGGTGCAGATCCAGTACCCCGGGGTTGTTCAGCTGCACCCGGTAGCATGTATCTCCCAATCGCCAGCCCCGGACGATGCCGGCATCGGTCTGCACGGTGATTTCTTCCCCTACGATTCCCAGATCGTAGGCAAATTTACAAATACACCGGGCGCCGTTGCCACACATTTCCCCCCGGGAGCCGTCGGAGTTATAAAAATGCAGGCGAAAATCTGCAATTTCGGAAGTATCCACTGCCATAAAGCCGTCGGCATGGGTCACAGCACAGGCAGTCTTAGCCAATGATCCAAAGTCAAGGCACAATCCACGGGCATCCATGACCATAAAATCATTTCCGGCGCCGCTCATGTGATAAATGCGCATTACTTTGCCTCCAACAGGTGCTTCATGTCGTAAAGACCGGGCTTTTTCCCACAGATAAACCGGGCGGCATCTACTGCACCGTCTGCCAGCATTCCCCGGTTGCCCGCCTCATGGCGCAAGGTCAATGTTTGGCTGGGTGTGCAGATATGGACTTCGTGGATTCCCACCACATTGCCCATACGCAGGGAAGAAATTCCTACCTCATTGGGCAGTCGTTTGCCCTCGCCGGCTCTGCCGCAATGCTCCATCAGCTCCGGCCGGGCGGCCTTCACCGCATCGAACAGCATCCGGGCCGTGCCGCTGGGTGCGTCCACCTTCCGGTTGTGGTGGACCTCCACGATCTCGATATCGGCATCGGGGAAGCATCCGGCAGCCTGCTGGGCCAACCGGCACAGCACTGCGATACCAAGGCTCATATTGCCGGAATAAAACACAGGGATGTGGTCCGCTGCATCCAAAATCAGCTGTTTTTCCTCCCGGGTGTGACCAGTGGTGCCAATGACTGCGGCACAACCCATCCCCCGGGCGTAGGCTAACACATCCCCCACCGCACTGTGGTGAGAGAAGTCGATGACCACCTGGGCATCCACTGTTCCCAATTCGGCAAAGGTTCTCGGCACACCGTTCTCACCGTCCAGGCTCACAAGACCGGCGATCTCGTTTTCCAGCCGATCCCGAATCAGCTTGCCCATGGCGCCGTTGGCGCCGCAGATCACAGCTCTCATATCTCAATCCCCAGCTTTCGCATCTGTGCATAGAGGTTTGCGCGGGTTTCCGGCTCCATAGGTGTCAGGGGCATCCGCAGATGCTCCTGACCAAAGCCCATGGCAGATACTGCGGCTTTGGCAGGAATGGGGTTCACTTCGCTGAACAGGGCGTTGACCAAAGGCAGCAGCTTCCGCTGCAGCGCGCCTGCACCGGCTACATCCCCGGCAAAGAATTTATCCGTCATCTCCACGGCCAGCTTGGGCACTACATTGGACAGCACACTGATGCAGCCCAATCCGCCGATGGACATCATAGGAACTGTCAAGGCATCCTCGCCGGAATAGATCGCCAGCTTGCCTTCGCACTGGGCGGCAATGGACACCACCTGGGACATATCACCGGAGGCTTCCTTCACCGCCACAATATTGGGGTGATCGGCCAGCTTGGCAACGGTAGCTGCCTGGAGGTTCAGGCCTGTCCGGGAAGGTACGTTATACAGAATAACCGGCTTGGTAGCCGCATCTGCTACCATGGAGAAATGCTTCACCAGGCCACCCTGGGTAGCCTTGTTATAGTAGGGCGTTACCACCAGCACCGCATCGGCGCCGTCATCACAGGCTGCACGGGTAAAGTCCAGCACATGCTCGGTATTGTTGGTGCCGGTACCGGCGATCACAGGTACACGGCCATCCACCCGCTTCACCGCAAACCGGATCACAGCCTTACGCTCCTCCGGTGTCAATGTGGCGCTCTCGCCTGTAGTGCCTACAGCCACCAGTGCGTTAATACCGCTTTCCAACTGAAAATCAATAAAGCGGGCAAAGGCATCCCAATCCACGCCGGTGGCGGTCATAGGTGTAACCATTGCCGTTGCCATTCCTCTAAAAACAGGCTCTTTCATAAGAATTCCTCCTTATCTTTATAACCTTATATCTTCACATATACAGTGTATCACATCTTGGCCAAAAAGCAAATAGGAAAAATCTGCGTCTGTGCAAAGGGAAAAGCCTCGGGCAATCGCCCGAGGCTTTATACAGATAGGGTTATTTTGCAGCCTTGGCCAGCTTTCTTTCTTCCTTGGTCTTACAGAACTTTTCCAGCTGGGGAACCAACAGCAGGCAGATCAGTGCTGCGGTGAAGCCGCCGTTATACAGGCAGAAACCGCCGTGCATATCCGGCACTGCCGTCACCAAAAGGTAGTGCAGACCGCCTGCCAGGACACCGTAGCCAAAGCCGTACTTTCCGGAGATGGGAGACAGGCCGTTGGCATAGCACATGCCGATCAGAATGCCCTGGTTGGCAATGGTCATGCCGAAATTCTCGCCGCCCAGCAGACCAAAGATCCAGCCAAACAGGTAGGAAGTTGCCACATACCCTACCATAATCGGCAGCACATTCCGGGGATGAGAGCCGGAATTGCAGGTACACAGCATACAAAATACGATACCGAAGGTCATGCCGGTCCAAATACCGGACATTGCCTTTGTGCTGTCGATCAGAGCAGCAAAATTGAAGTATGCCACGATCATCAGTCCGTACACGCCCACATTCATCAGGAAGGGGGCATTGCCGTACTTGGAGGTGAAGCTGACGCCCTGTCCCGGATCTTTCATCAGATTCCAGTAGTCCTTCGGTTTGCAGCCCATGAGCAGTGCAACCAGGATGCAGCCAGCAAACAGCACCAAGCAGAAAATATTACAGGCGTAGAAGAACTCCGCGCCGCCGGTATAGTTGGGCAGGGCGCTGACCTCCCCAACGCTCTTGCCCAGCATTACCTTATACAGAACAACACGCAGGAAAAATGCAGTAAAACCGATGGGTACAGCGGCAGAGTAGTGGTTGTATCCTTTGTGGATATTGGGTGCATGTCCAAGGCCTGCAGGCAGGAAAAAGCCGATGATCAGACCCACAAGCAGGGCAAGGACCAATCCAAGCCAATTAAAGCCCAGATACGCCGCCTCCTTCCCCACACCGGGATAGCGGAACAAAAGCTCCGAGATCAGCGGTGCAATACCGGTGGAGAACATCATGGCATTGACCTGTGCGCCGGGCTTTTCCCTCTTCACCAGGCAGAACAGCACCACGCCCAAAATGGTGGGGATCATATTCAGAGGGTTCATGCCCCAGGAGGCAAAGCCAACCGTCAGCAAAAAGGCCAGGGTTGTGCCGTTACCGGCCTTGGCACCGGGCAGGAAGCACAGGGCGGTACACAAAAGGCCCACAAGACCCATGTTAAAGAAGGTGGCAGCATAACCGCCTACGTAGAAATAGTTTGTGGTTACTTTACAGGGAAGCAGAAGAATGGCCTTCATTCCCTTGAGGATATCCATTCTGTCGGGCAGAATAAGGGCTGCGACCATGAAGCATAGGGAAACTACCAGAAAAAACAGCTTCAGAAATTTGCTTTCTTCCATTTGGTTTAACTTTTTCATATTGACACCTCGTTTGTAAAAAAGGGCAGTCCGAGATTACTATTCGGACTGCCCAGGCGATCGGCATAGGTTCTCCTACACTCCCCTGCGGTGATCCGCAAATTCGCCAGTTATGTAAGAGATTTATTCAAATCAGGCCTTCTCGGCAGCTTCTACAACGTGCTTCATCAGCACCGTGGTGGTCACAGCGCCTACGCCGCCGGGAACAGGAGTAATGGCCTCAACGATGGGCTCCACCTCATCATAGACAGCGTCGCCGGACATGCCGCCCTTGCCCTTGGATGTGATCTTGTCGGGATTCCAGTTCATGGAAACGTCGATAACGATCTGGCCCTCACGGACGTAGTCCTTGGTCAGGCTGTTCAGAACACCGGCTGCGGAGATGATGATATCAGCCTCCCGGCAGACAGCAGCGGTATCCACAGTCTTGGTGTGGCAGATGGTAACGGTGGCATTCTTGCCAATGAGCATCATAGCGGCAGGCTTGCCAACCACCAGGCTGCGGCCAATGACAACGGCGGACTTACCCTTGCAGTCAATGCCGTAGTAGTCCAGAATCTCCATGCAGGCAGCAGGGGTGCAGGGTGCATAGCCCAGATCATCCCGGCCCTGGTAAACACCGGCGGAGGACAGGTCCGTCAAGCAGTCCATATCCTTCTTGGGGTCCAGGCGGTTGCAGATCTCTCTCTGATAGGGCTTCAGATGTGCGGGGAAGGGCTGGAACATCAGAACACCGTGAACGGTGGTATCCGCATTTACCTGATCAACAGTTGCCAGTACATCCTCACGAGAGGCATCCTCGGGCAGTTCAAAAACCTTCACATCTACGCCAACGGTCTCACCCTTTTTCATAGCGCCCTTCTCGTAGGACAGGTCATCGGGTCTTGCACCCACGCGGATAATGCCCAGGGTGGGGTTGACGCCCTTTGCCCGCAGGGCAGCAGTACGCTCCAGCAGGTTTGCAACCAGAGCTTCGTTGACTTCTTTACCAAGCAGCTGCTTAGCCATAGTTTATTTCCTCCTTAATAATATTCACTCATGGCTCCCCTGTAGGGGAGCTGTCACCGCAGGTGACTGAGGGGTCAACACCACAAGATTCCATAGCGAGCCAAATTCCCTGACAAACGCCATCAAAATTCCGGTTAACCTCACCATTGTCCACACGCAATACCCGAAGACCAAGGGAATGAAAATACGCTGTTCTTGCATCATCTTTCTCTTTTTCTTCCGGAGTGAAATGCTGAGATCCATCAACTTCAACAACCAGTTTTGCCCCATAGCAGAAAAAATCCGCTATGTAAGAACCAATCAGTTCCTGTCTGCGAAACCGCGGCTTGCAATATCTCAAAAAATCGTACCACAAATGTCTTTCCTGAGGCGTCATATTTTTCCGCAAGGAGCGAGCATTGGAAAGATTATTTTGATTTCTTGGATAACGCATATTTGTTATCTCCTCTAACCCCTCCGCCCAGTGTACGCACTGGGCACCTCCCCTTTAGGGGAGGCTTTGATTATTTACACACCGAAACCGGCCTTGACAGAGTTGAAGATCTCGTCAGCCATTGCGCCGTATTTGGCGAGCATGCCCAGCGCCTTGGCATTCATTTCTTCAGCAACCTCACGGTTTTTCAAAGTCTTGGTGTTGATGAACACGTTCAAAGATGCAGCCTGCAGAGCAGCCTTGCAGCACACAGCGCCGCAGCCGGCATCGGAAACAGCCAGACGGCTGCCCTTTTCGGCAAACACAGCAATATACTCAATGGCCTGGCAGCTCAGCTCCATGATCTTCATGGGGGTGGAGCAGGCAATGATGGTAGCCTCTTCCATAACCGCATCCCGGTTGGGGTCATCCTTGGGGATTCCGTAGGCCTTTGCCAGAGGCAGGAAGTTTACTTCATCGGCCTCCACCTGATTCAGAAGCTCGGTCTGCAGGGCGTCGCACTTTGCCTTCAGATCAATGATTTCAGCCTCCACATCGGCATACTTCTTCTTGCCCACAGTCAGAGAGCCAACCATGTTGCCAAGGGCAGTGCCGATGGCACCTACCAAAGCAGCTGCACCACCGCCGCCGGGAGCCGGCGCGTCGGAAGCCAGCACTTCCACAAACTTGCGGCAGGTTTCCATTGTCATATCCATAATATGTAATCTCCTTCTTTAATTTGTAGGGAATGCATTCATGCATTCCGTTTTGTATATTGACGGAACGAATGAATCCGTTCCCTACAATTGCTCCAAAAGCAGAGGCGGTAAACCGCCTCTGCTTGGGGGCTACGCAAGCACTTTCGAAAAAGCGCTCCGGCAAGCATTGGAAATGCGTTGTTTGATGGACAGCGAGGGATTTTGCCGCAGAGCAAGTAATACGGTTGCAGGAATACTTTGTGTATTTCAAAACCGGCTTACGCGGCTTTGCGGTAAAAGAACCGCTGTTCCACAGACATAAGCGTTTTCAATGTTTGCCAAAATAAAATTAGAACAGGCCGGACACCTTGCCGGTTTCAACGTCAACGTCAACACGGCGGTAAGCAGGATCAGCAGCAGTACCGGGCATCATGGAGATGGTACCAGCCATGGGGCACAGGAACTTAGCGCCGCCGTACTCCAGGATGTCGCGGACAGTCAGCTTCCAGCCGGTGGGCACACCCTTCTTGGTGGGATCATCGGACAAAGACAGGTGGGTCTTAACCATCATGGTGCAGTAGTCTGCGTACTTGGGATCCTTCTCGAAGCGCTCAGCCTTCTCCACAGCCAGGGGCAACCAGGTAACACCGTCGGCACCGTAGACTTCCTTAGCGATCAGCTCAACGCGCTGACGCAGGGGCATATCCAGATCATACAGGAACTTGACTTCCACGGGATCCTCACAAGCCTCAACAACCACGCGGGCCAGCTCAGCAGCGCCCTCGCCGCCGTAACGCCAGTGGTTAGACTCAGCACAACGGACACCGCGCTCAGCACACAGCTTCTTCAGCAGTGCGATTTCTGCATCGGTATCGGTGTAGAAACGGTTGATGCAGACCACGGGGTTGATGCCGGACTTCTTGATGGTGTTCACATGGTGGAACAGGTTGCAGGTACCCTTCTCCAGCAGTTCCAGGTTCTCTTCCTTGTACTCCTTAGGCAGGGGTGCGCCGGGGGTAACCTTGGGGCCGCCGCCGTGCATCTTCAGGGAGCGAACGGTAGCAACCAGAACGGAAACGTTGGGGGTCAGGCCGCTCAGACGGGTCTTAACGTTCCAGAACTTCTCGAAGCCGATATCAGCAGCAAAGCCGGACTCGGTGACGTGGTAGTCGAACAGCTTCAGAGCCAGGCGGTCAGCAATAACGGAGGACTGGCCGATGGCGATGTTTGCGAAAGGACCGGCGTGGATCAGCACAGGCTGATGCTCGACGGAGTAGCACATGGTGGGGTTGATGGCGTTACGCATCCATGCGGTCATAGCGCCGGCAACGTCCAGGTCCTCACAGGTAACGGGGTCGCCGTTCTTGGAGTAAGCAACCACGATCTTGCCGATACGCTCACGCAGATCCTTCAGATCCTTGGCAACAGCCAGGATTGCCATCAGCTCGGAGCCAACGGCGATGCCGAACTTGGACTCCATCATGAAGCCGTCCAGACGGCCGCCGATACCGATGATGATGTTACGAAGGGACTGTGCGCAGAAGTCGATGATCCAGCCCATCTCCA
>JAZSPV010000058.1:0-5613 GCA_045537615.1 Faecousia sp.
CAACTTTTTAACCGCTGCAAGGAGACCTTTACCATGCAACAAACCCTCGAAATATTGCCGGGCGTGACGCTGCGGTGCATCCGGGACAGCCGTTTTAAGCAAAGCGCCCTGAGCATCCAGTTTCTGCGCCCCATGACCCAGGCCGAAGCGGCCCTGAACGCTCTGCTGCCGGCCGTTTTGCTCCGGGGCTGCCGGGAATATCCCGACCTGCAACTGATCACCCAGCGCCTGGATGACCTCTATGGCGCTTCCATCGGCACTCTGGTGCGCCGCATCGGCGACTATCAGACCACCGGCTTTTACTGCGGCTTCATGGAAGACCGTTTCGCCCTCCCCGGCGACGAGATCCTCGCCCCCATGATCCGCTTCGCCGCCCAACTTCTTTTAGAACCGGTGACGGAAGACGGTGGTTTCAGCCGTGACTTTGTGGAAAGCGAAAAGAAAAACCTCATTGCGGCTATTGAGGCCCAGCGCAATGACAAGCGCGCCTATGCCAGCGCCCAATTGCTGCGCAAGATGTGTGCAGAAGATTCCTTTGGAATTCCACGGCTGGGTGAAGTGGAGCAGGTCCGCAAAATTACCCCGGAGGCCGCCTATGCCCACTATCAGAAAATTCTGACAGAAAGCCCGGTGGAGCTGTTCTATGTGGGTGAGGCAGAGCCGGAGCAGGTGGCAGCGCTGATAATGCCTGTATTTGCAGGTTTGGAAAGAAATTATGTAAACCTAAAAGAGCAGACATCCTTCCAATCTGCCGGCGGCGGAGAATTTACGGAAACCTTGGATGTGGCCCAGGGTCGCCTGGCCATGGGCTTTGTAACACCCATTACCCTCCGGGCCCCGGATTTTGCCGCCATGCAGGTGTGCAACACCGTTTTGGGTGCCGGTATGACCAGTAAGCTGTTTATGAATATCCGGGAGAAAATGTCTTTATGCTATGACATCGGCTCCGGCTACCACGGCAGTAAGGGAATTATGGTGGTATCTGCCGGTATCGATTTCTCCAAGAAAAGGGTAGTCAGGGAGGAAGTTTTGCGGCAGCTGGAGGCCATTTGCGACGGGGATATCACCCCCGCGGAGCTGACCTCTGCCAAGCAGGCTTTGTGTTCCAGCCTGCGCAGTACCCACGATTCCCCCGGTGCTATTGAAAGCTACTATGCCACAGCCGCCCTCAGCGGATTGTCTATGACCCCCAATCAGTATCTGGAAAAGGTGGAAGATGTTACGGCTCAGCAGGTATCTCAGGCGGCAAAGAGCCTGAAGCTGGATACCGTATTTTTCCTAAAGGGGGTGCAGTGATGGAAAAACGCAGCTATGAGGCCCTCGGTGAGAATATTTTTTGGGACCGCCTGCCCAACGGATTGACGGTGGCAGTGGTACCCCGTCCCGGTTTTACCAGAAAGCTGGCTTATTTTGTAACAGATTATGGCGCGATCCACACAGAATTTACGCTGGATGGAAAGCCCATGGTAGCCCCGGCAGGGGTTGCGCACTATCTGGAGCATAAGATGTTCGATATGCCCGGCGACCGGGATGTGACGGAGGAATTTGCGGCCCTGGGAGCAAGTCCCAATGCCTTTACAAGCTATGATCTGACGGCCTACTACTTTACTTGCACCGAGAATTTTGACGATTGTTTGCGGTTGCTTTTGGAATTTGTTTCCACGCCCTATTTTACAGACGAGAGTGTACAGAAAGAGCAGGGAATCATCGGCCAGGAAATCGGCATGCATGCAGACAACCCGGACAGCCGGGTGTTTGAAGAACTGATGAAGGGGATGTATCGCAACCACCCCATTACGGTTCCAATCTTGGGAAGTAAGCAGACCATTGCCAAAATTACCCCGGAGGTGCTGACGGCTTGCCACAAAGCCTTTTACCGCCCGGACAATATGCTTTTGTGTGTGGTGGGGGATGTGGACCCGGAGCAGGTGGTGCAGATCGCCGGGCAGGTCCTGCCCACCAGGGATGATACAGTGGTCACACGGACCCAGGCATGGCCCGAGGAAATGTCCTGCCCCCAAAAGCTGACAGAGCTGACCATGGAGGTAGCGATGCCCATGTTCCAGCTGGGCTTCAAATGCGAGCCGCCTGCCTTGGGTGAGGAAGCTGTCCGCTGTGAAGCCATCGGGGATCTGGCGGCGGAAGCGCTGTTTGGAGAATCGTCGCCGCTGTATTTGCAGTTGTACCAGCAGGGGCTCATCGACAGCTCCTTTGGCGGCGGCTTTGAAACGGTAGACGGCATGGCATTGCTGACGGCCTCCGGTGACAGTGAGGACCCGGAAGCGGTCCGGGATGCTATTTTGGAGCAGGCCAGGCGGCTGGTCCGGGAGGGCATCGACCAGGGAGATTTTCTGCGGATGAAGCGCAGCGCTCTGGGCAGACGGATTCGGGATCTGGACAGCTTTGATGCCACAGCCTTTCGGGTCTGTGCGTACTATTTCTCCGGGTTTGATTATTTTGAATTTCCTGCCATTTACAAAACGGTGGAAGTGGAGCAAATATTGGAATTTTTGCAACGGGTGGTTACGGAAGACCGCTGCAGCTTGTGTATCATTGATCCGAAAGAACAGGAGTGAGCGATAATGAAATTTTCTTGGATCGAAGCCAATAATCCCATTGTCTTCCCGGCGCTGGGCTTGGAGATGGACCTGCCTCTGGGTTTTTCCCTCGGTGCCCTGAGCATTCGCTTTTACGGTGTCATCATTGCCCTGGGACTGCTTTTGGCGGTATACTACGGTCTGAAGCGCAAAAAACAGTTCGGACTGAAGGAAAATGACATTCTGGACGGCGTTTTGTGGATCGTGCCCTTTGCTGTGATCTGCGCCCGGGCCTATTACTGTATTTTTGAATGGGACCGCTTTGCCGACGACCCCATCAGTGCGCTGTATATTTGGCAAGGCGGCCTTGCCATTTATGGCGGCGTCATCGGTGCAGCCGTTGGCGTTTTGGTTCACTGCCGCATCAAAAAGATCAAGCTTGGAGCGGTGCTGGATATCGTGGCGCTGGGCTTCCTGATCGGTCAATGTATCGGCCGCTGGGGCAATTTCATAAACCGGGAAGCCTTTGGTAGTGTTACACAGAGCTTCCTGCGCATGGAGATCACCAGTGACATTACCGGTATCCGTGCTGCTTATCATCCCACTTTTCTGTATGAATCGGTTTGGAATCTAGTGGGCTTTGTGGCCTTGCACTTCCTGTCTAAAAAGCGGCAGTACGATGGACAGATCGCCTTGGGCTATGTTGCCTGGTATGGATTGGGCCGTACCCTGATCGAGGGACTGCGGATGGACAGCCTGATATGGGGCGACTTCCGGGTCAGCCAGCTTTTGGCAGCGGTAACCTGCTTTGCTGCCGCAACGGTGCTGGTGATCATGGCCTTCCGCAAGCATGATAAGAGCAAGCTGTTTGTGAATGTGGTGGCAGCAAGGGAGGCCGAAGCGTTGGCAGCAGCCCAGGAGACGGCCGAACAGACCAAGGAAGCAGAACAGGATAACTAAATTCCACCCTGGAGGGAAATACTATGCAATATGGTTTTGGCGTAGATTTAGGCGGTACTACCGTTAAAATCGCCTGGTTTGACCAAACAGGCGCCATGCTTTCCAAGTGGGAGATCCCCACTGTAACAGAAAATAACGGCAAGCAGATCTTGCCGGATATTGCAGCAGCTATCCAAAGCTTTTTGGCAGAAAATCAAGTAGGGAAAGAGCAGGTTATCGGCATCGGTATCGGTGTCCCCGGTCCTGTGCTTCCCGACGGCACAGTGAATCAGTGCATCAACCTGGGATGGGGCGTTTTCAACATCCAAAAGGAATTGGAAGCTCTTACCGGTTTTCCTGTGAAGGCAGGCAACGATGCCACAGTGGCGGCCCTGGGCGAGTGCTGGAAGGGCGGCGGTGCCGGCTGCGACAATATGGTGTTTGCCACATTGGGTACCGGTGTAGGTGGCGGCATCGTGGTAGGCGGCAAGGTGATCCACGGTGTCCACGGTGCCGGCGGTGAGATCGGCCATATGGTGCTGAACCGGCAGGAAACAGAAAGCTGCAATTGCGGCAAGTGCGGTTGCGTGGAGCAGTACTGCTCCGCCACCGGCATTGTCCGGCTGGCAAAGAAGCACCTGTCTGCCACAGATATCCCCTCCTCTTTGGAGGCGGTGGAGAACCTGACTTGCAAGGATGTATTTGATGCAGGCAAGGCCCAAGACCCGGTGGCACTGGAGATTTTGGAACAGGTCTATGCCTATCTGGGTGAGTTTTTGGCAAACGTCTGCTGTGTGGTGGACCCACAGGTCGTGGTTCTGGGCGGCGGTGTCAGCAAAGCCGGCGAGCCGCTGCTGGAGGGCGCCCGGCGCTACTATCAAAAGTATGCGTTCCATGGGACCCGACAGGTGCAATTTGCTTTGGCAACACTGGGTAACGATGCAGGGGCATATGGTGCTTTTAAACTGGCCCTTGACGAATTTGGAGGTTAAATTATGGATAAAAATGCACTTTTCAAGCTTAGCTACGGCCTGTTTGTGCTGACGGCCCGGCAGGACGGCAAGGATAACGGCTGTATCATCAACACCTGCGGTCAGCTCACCGATAACCCAGCGCAAATTCAGATCGCAGTAAACAAGCAAAATCTGACCCACGATATGGTTTTGGAAACCGGCGTATTCAATGTATCTGTCCTGACCCAGGAGGCAACCTTTTGGGTGTTCCAGCACTATGGATTCCAGTCCGGGCGAGATGTGGATAAGTTTGCCAACTTACCGGAGCAGCGGACGGAAAATGGCCTGCGCTACGTGGCAGGCTGTACCAACGCCGTGATTTCCGGCAAGGTGGTCAGCACCGTGGATTGCGGCACCCATACCCTGTTTGTGGCGGAGGTTACAGAGGCAAAGGTCCTGGACCAAGCACCCAGCGCCACCTATCAGTATTATTTTGATCATATCAAGCCCAAGCCCCAGCCTGTTCAGGCGGAAAGCTGGGTCTGCACCGTCTGCGGCTATGTCCACGAAGGTCCGTTGCCGGAGGATTTCATTTGCCCCTGGTGCAAACACGGCGTAGAAGCCTTTGAGAAAATGTAATTGGCGGTTTGGGGAAACCCTCACGGAAAACGGATGGAATTTATAAAAATACCGGAAATTCTTGCAAATCAGCCTTGACACAGAGCTGGAATTATGCTAAAATTCTCTAGCTGAATGCGCCAGGGCAAACGCGGGTGTAGTTCAATGGTAGAACACCAGCCTTCCAAGCTGGATACGCGGGTCCGATTCCCGTCACCCGCTCCAAAGAAATGCGCCAGTAGCTCAGCTGGATAGAGCAACTGCCTTCTAAGCAGTAGGTCGGGGGTTCGAGTCCCTCCTGGCGTGCCACTTCCAAGGCAACTAATCAGCACAACTGAATATGGTGGGTGTCGCCAAGCGGCCTAAGGCCCCGGGTTGTGGTTCCGGTATTCGTGGGTTCGAATCCCATCACCCACCCCATGAAAAACGACGATGGAAAAGCATCGGCGTTTTTCAGCTAAATTTGCCCTCACCGGCAAGTGGAATTCCGCTACCCGGAGGGGAATTGCTACGGAGTGAAATATTTGCCTTGTGGCAAATGTGAAATTTCGACCGCGTCAAAGTGA
>JAZSPV010000041.1:0-17923 GCA_045537615.1 Faecousia sp.
CCCTTCCCTATTTTCCACAGCTCCAGGAACAAGCTGCCCCCCCCCCCCCCCCTGTACAATAAAGGCGCCCGCGGTGGCATGCCCCAGCGGTCCTTTCCATTTAACGAGCCAGAAAAAACAGCAGCACCAGAGCGCCCAGGAGGATGCGGTATACACCGAAAGAAAAAAAGCTGTGTCTGCGAACAAAATCCATCAGCCCCCGGATCACCAACACACTCACTACAAAGCTGACGGCACAGCCCACCACCAGGACACTGATCTCCAAAAAACCGGCAGAAGCGCCGGACAGCAGGAATTTCACAAGCTTCAAACCGCTGGCCCCCAGCATGGTGGGAATGGCCAGGAAAAAGGAAAATTCTGCCCCCGGGCTGCGGCCCACCCCCAAAATGAGCGCCCCCAAAATAGTAGACCCGGAACGGGATGTGCCGGGAACCAGGCTCAGACACTGGAAAGCCCCGATCAGCAGGGCTGTTTTATAATCAATGTCGAATACATTGTTGATCCTCATGGGCCGGATTTTATTTCTGCGCTCCATGAACAAAAAGGCTACACCATAGACCATCAGCGCAATGGCCACCACCCAATAATTGTATAGGTGCGCATCCATCCAGTCGTCCAGAAGCAGGCCCAACACGGCAGACGGTGCCACCGCCACCAGGACCTTGCTCCACAAAAGCCAGGTGTTTTTCCGCATGACTGCGTCCTTCTCCCGGGAAAAGGGATTCAGCTTTTGAAAAAACAGCACAACGACCCCACCGATTGCGCCTAGCTGAATCACCACCTGGAACATTTCGTAAAAGGCCTCCGACACCTCCAGCTTTACCAGCTTATCCAGCAGGATCATGTGTCCTGTGGAGGAAACCGGAAGCCACTCGGTAACGCCCTCCACAATGCCGAAGAGGATGGCTTTTAGTATTTCAAGAAACGTACCCATTGACCACACACCTTTTTCATGATTGCGGGTTTTTCCGCCCCGGACCACTCCCGTTAAGAAAAATTTCCCTTCGTTAACATTTTGGGGCGGATCTCTTTACAATTTATTCACCCAAACCGCGTTTTTTCGGTTATAATGAGGGAAAGAAGTAACTTAGGAGGATTATGCCATGGCTATCTCTGTTTTAATCGTAGAGGACGATCCCCATATTGCCGAGCTTTTGCAGCTATATCTGGAGAAAGAAGGCTATGCCGTCACCGTTGCCACCGACGGAGGACTGGGCATGGAGAAGTTCCGGGCAACCAAGCCAGACCTGGTGCTGCTGGATGTGATGATGCCGGTGATGGACGGTTGGGAAGTCTGCCGTACCATCCGGGCAGAAAGCCAGACCCCCATCATTATGCTCACCGCCAAAAGCCAACTGGAGGACAAGGTCACCGGCCTGCGTGCAGGTGCCGACGACTACATTACCAAACCCTTTGAAATGCGGGAAGTGTTGGCGCGAATCGAGGCGGTGCTGCGCCGTACAGACCGGACAGCAACAACAAGCGCACCCCGCCGGCTGACCTTTGATAAGCTGACCATTGACATGGACGCCTTTGAGCTGATCGTGGACGGCAAAAAAACAGACACGCCCCCTAAGGAAATGGAGCTGCTTTTCTATTTGGCCTCCTCTCCCAACCGGGTCTACACCCGAAACCAGCTATTGGATGAGGTTTGGGGCTTCGACTATTTCGGTGATTCCCGGACAGTGGATGTGCATATCAAACGCCTGCGGGAAAAACTGGAAGGTGTTTCTGAAAAATGGTGCCTGAAGACCGTTTGGGGCGTAGGCTATAAATTTGAAGTGCTGTAAACATTTTGCAGAAAGGATCCGGGGCGGTCTTTGCGCCCCTGCCCATACCCATGAAAACCACCTTTAGCCGTAACTTTGTCACCCATATGGTGATTCTGCTGGGGGCATTGCTTTTGTTGGGTCTGTCTTTTCAGTTTTTAGTCCGGAACTACCTGACGGACAGAGCCATTGAAGCGCTGAAAAATGACAGCACCACCATTTCCCAAGTGGCCGCCGCCTACTACACAGAGCCCACCATGGACAAGCGGGAATTTTTGACGAATTTCTCTCTGGCCACCAAGATCTCCCAATCCAACGCCGTGATCTGTGACCCCAACGGCGTGCTCTTGCTCTGCTCTGATGCCCCCCTGGGCTGTGAGCATCAGGGCTTGACGCTGTCCGATACCGACTATCTGCTGCAAGTCCAATCCCAGGAACATGTGGTGTCCACCGGCGTTGTCCAGGGGCTTTATCCCGATGTCCGGTTTGTGGTGTCCACCGCGATCCGGGACCACAACAGCGGCGCATGCCTGGGGGTCGTGATCGTCTCCACCCCCACGAAAGAGGCTCTGACGATCCTGGATCGGTTGGCAGACACCTACCTGTTTGTATCGGTGCTGGTTATTTTGGCTGCCGTTGTGGTCATGGTCTTTTATGCCCGCAGAACCAGTATTCCCCTACGGTCTATGGCAAAAACCGCCATCGCTTTTGGCCACGGAGACCTGAATGCCCGGGCCACCGTTCCAGGGGGTTCCCCGGAAGAGATCAAGAATTTGGCCCTGGCCTTTAATAATATGGCCCAATCTTTGGAAAAAAGTGAGTATCAGCGCAAAGAGTTTGTTGCCAATGTTTCCCATGAGCTGAAGACCCCTATGACTACCATTGCCGGCCTGACCGACGGCATTCTGGACGGCACCATCCCACCGGAGCAGCACCGCAAATATCTGCAGATCGTCTCCGACGAAACCAAACGACTGAGCCGGCTGGTCCGCAGCATGCTGGATATCTCCCGTATGCAGGATTCTCACATCCCGGAGGAGCGGAAAACCCGTTTTGACGTGGAGGCCTGTGCCGGACAGGTGCTCTTGCAGTTTGAACGGCAGATCACGGAAAAAGCACTGGAGGTCCAGGTGGACTTTCCGGCATACCCGGTGTACACCTTTGCCGACCAGGACGCTATAACCCAGGTCCTGTACAATCTGATGGACAATGCCGTGAAATTCTGTTCCCAGGGAGGCACCTTGGGACTGACCGTGCAGCCCCACGCAAACAAGGTCTATATCCGTGTTTCCAACACCGGCACAACCATTCCTCCCCAGGAGCTGCCCCTGGTATTTGACCGGTTCCATAAGCTGGACAAATCCCGTTCCCAGAACCGGGAGGGCTGGGGCCTGGGTTTGTATATCGTTAAAACAATCGTATGCAGCCATGGAGAAGATATCTCTGTTTCCAGTGAAAACGGAAAAACAGAATTTACCTTCACCCTTCCCCTTGTGAATTAGACAGTAAAAATCTTCATTGTTTCTATGAGGTTTCTATGAATCACTACGAAAACCCGCAAAAGCCGCCGGAACCGAATTACTATCAAACCGGTTCCACCAAGCCGAAAAAAAGTCACAGTGGCCTCATTGCCGCTTTGGTAGCCGTTGTCATCGTCCTGGGCGGTATCGTCAGCGCCCTGGGCCTTTTGAATATTCATCTGTTTCAAAAACTCACCGCCTCCTCCCAGGACAGCGGACCGGTGGGCTTTTCCCAATCCCAGAATCAAACCACGGACCCCACCGAGGAAATCCCCTCCGTCACCGTATCCGGCAATGCCTCCATTGCCCTGAACCAAACACCGGAGGGAATTGAAAACATTCCCCAAGCCGGGGGCCTGTCCCTGCAAAGCATTTATGAAAAGGCCATCGACTCGGTGGTGTCTGTTTCCTGCAGCACCGGCACCGGTACCGGCGTTGTGTTTTCCGCCGACGGCTATATCGTCACCAATGCCCATGTGGTGGAAAACAGCTATGATATCCAGGTGCTTCTCACCGACGGACGGCACTTTTCTGCCCAACTGGTTGGCATGGACCCCACCGCAGATCTGGCCGTGCTGCGGGTGGATGCTGTGGACCTGACTGCCGCGGAATTTGGCAACTCCGATACCCTGCGTGTGGGAGATGCGGTGGTAGCGATCGGAGATCCTTTGGGTGTCGCCCTCCGGGGAACCATGACTGACGGAATCGTATCTGCCATTAACCGGGATATTACCGCCCAGGGACGGACCATGAGCCTGATCCAAACCAACGCCGCCCTGAATGCCGGCAACTCCGGCGGCCCTCTTTTGAACTGTTACGGACAAGTCATCGGCATCAACACCATAAAAATCGGCGACAATATGAGCATTGCCGGTGTAGAGGGCCTTGGCTTTGCCATCCCCAGTACCACCGTCAAGGAAGTGGTGGACCAGCTGGTTTCTCATGGCTATGTATCCGGGCGGCCCAGTCTGGGCATTACCGGGCAGGATCTTTCCTCCTTTGACCGGCTTTACTATCGGTTGCCCCAGGGTGTCTACATTGTGGAGGTCACTGGGGAAATTGCCGACAAAGGAATTGCCCCCGGCGACATTTTGCTGCAGATCGACGACACCCGGATCCTGAATGTGGAAGGTATCAAGACTGTCCTTTACACCCACAGCGCCGGTGATACGGTAACATTGATTCTTTACCGGGACGGCAACCAGTATTCGGTAGAGGTAACACTAAACGAAGCAAAATAAGTAATTCATAACGCAAAATGCATAATGCAAAATGCATAATGCAGAATTATTTTACCGTAATATGTGGCATTTTCCGATGATAACCACATTATGCATTATGAATTATGCATTAAGCATTATTCCAATTTATCGTTCCGTTGGAACGATAAATTGAAATTTGAAAAGAGGCAGAATAAGTGGAATCTGTATTTACCCAAGCATTTGAAGTATCTGCGGTCCATGTGGACTGTTTTGGTCGGGCAAAGCCCTCCAGTCTTTTATATTTTGCCCAGGAAGCCGCCGGAGGACATTGCCGGGAATTGGCTTTGGACTGGGACATCTTGGCCCGGCGGAACCTTTTTTGGGCCGTGCTGCGCTACCGGGTTCAGATCACCCGGCTGCCTCGGTTAGGGGAAACCGTCACCGTAGAAACCTGGCCTATGCCCACCACCCGCACCGCCTTTCCCCGGGCAACCGCCGGCTACGATGAACAGGGCAACGAACTGTTTCGCATCATCGGTCTGTGGGTCCTGATGGACCGCACGACCCGTACCATGGTCCTTCCGGGGAAAAGCGGCATTGAACTGACCGGCTCCCTTCGGGGCGGTGAACTTGCCACCCCCGGCACCATTGCCCCCGTGCCCCTGTCCAACGCCACCTGGCGTCAGGTGGGTTATACAGAGCTGGACAGAAACGCCCATATGAACAACACCAAGTACTTAGACTGGGTAGACGACCTTTTGCCTGCCGCCTTCCACAAGGACCATCCCATAAGGGAGTTTACCGTTGGATACCTGGCTGAGGCCCTGGAGGGAGATGACCTTTGCCTGCACTGGCAACTGCTGGACGGGCCGGTTCTACAGGTCGATGCCCGTCGGGAAAACCCGGATGTGCCCGAAAAACCCACCCGGGTTTTCACTGCCAAAGTGCAGTTTTGACAGGTTGTTCTGTAAACCAAAACCAGATTTGTTACATTTTGTCAGAAACTGCAGAAATCAGGACTTATCCCTCTCTGCTCCCATGGGCAGAGGGGGTTTTCCTGTTTTTTCTGTGGACAACCCTGTGGACAATGTGGATAACTGATTGCGTAAAATAACAGATTTTGACGGCTTTTTGAAATTTATGTCAACCTTTGTTCTGTCTCAGAAAATGCGCCCTTTTGCAAGTCCTTTTGTGTACAATTTCAGAATCAAAACAGCGCTGCTCCAGGTGTGGAGCAGCGCTGCTTTTTATGTTCAATAAGCGTTTTTGAATTACAGCTTGGGGCCTGCCTCGACCAGAGCCTTGCCCTCGTCGTTTCCGGTGTACTTCTCGAAGTTCTTGATGAAGCGGGCAGCCAGATCCTTTGCCTTTTCATCCCAAACCTTGGCGTCTGCGTAGGTGTCGCGGGGATCCAGAATTGCAGGATCTACGCCGGGCAGAGCGGTGGGAACTTCAAAGTCAAAGTAGGGGATCTTCTTGGTGTCGGCCTTCAGGATGGAGCCGTCGAGAATGGCGTCGATGATGCCGCGGGTATCCTTAATGGAGATACGCTTGCCGGTGCCGTTCCAGCCGGTGTTGACCAGGTAAGCCTTTGCGCCGGACTTTTCCATCTTCTTAACCAGCTCCTCACCGTACTTGGTGGGGTGCAGCTCCAGGAAGGCTGCGCCGAAGCAGGCGGAGAAGGTGGGGGTGGGCTCGGTGATGCCGCGCTCGGTGCCGGCCAGCTTGGAAGTGAAGCCGGACAGGAAGTAGTACTGGGTCTGCTCAGGTGTCAGGATGGACACGGGAGGCAGAACGCCGAAAGCATCGGCAGACAGGAAGATCACGTTCTGTGCATCGGGGCCGCAGGACTTGGGACGCACGATCTTCTCAATGTGGTTGATGGGGTAGGAAACACGGGTATTCTCGGTGACGGAGCCGTCAGCAAAGTCACACTTGCCGTTTTCATCCACAGTCACGTTCTCCAGCAGAGCATTGCGGCGGATGGCGTTGTAGATATCCGGCTCGGACTCAGCATCCAGGTTGATAACCTTTGCATAGCAGCCGCCCTCGAAGTTGAACACGCCGTTGTCGTCCCAGCCGTGCTCGTCGTCACCGATCAGCAGACGCTTGGGGTCGGTGGACAGGGTGGTCTTGCCGGTGCCGGACAGACCAAAGAACAGAGCGGTGTTCTCACCGTTCATATCGGTGTTGGCGGAGCAGTGCATGGAAGCCATGCCATTCAGAGGCAGGTAGTAGTTCATCATGGAGAACATACCCTTCTTCATCTCGCCGCCGTACCAGGTGTTCAGGATCACCTGCTCCTTGGAGGTCAGGTTGAACAGAACAGCAGTCTCAGAGTTCAGGCCCAGCTCTTTGTAGTTCTCGACCTTCGCCTTGGAAGCATTGTAAACAACGAAGTCAGGCTCGAAGTTTGCCAGCTCCTCCTCGGTGGGGGCGATGAACATGTTCTTAACAAAGTGTGCCTGCCATGCCACTTCCACCACAAAGCGAATGGCCATGCGGGAGTCGGGGTTGGTGCCGCAGAAAACGTCCATGACGTACAGCTTCTTGTTGGACAGCTCCTTCAGCGCCAGCGCCTTGCAGACGTTCCATGCTTCCACAGATGCAGGCTTGTTGTCGTTGGAGAATTCCTTGGAGGTCCACCACACGGTGTCCTTGGAGGTTTCATCCATCACAATGAACTTATCTTTGGGGGAGCGGCCGGTGTAGATACCGGTCATAACGTTGACAGCGCCCAGCTCCGTCAGCTGGCCCTTCTCGTAGCCCTCCAGAGTAGGATCGGTCTCAGCCACGAACAGTTCCTCGTAGGAGGGGTTGTGTACGATCTCGGTAGTACCGGTAATGCCGTACTTGGTCAAATCGATCTTTGCCATTTCTTTTACCTCGTTTCTTGATTTGTCACAAAATTTTATGTGCAGGATACCAAAATGAAGCAATTCCTTCGCTTCATTTTGGGCGGCATCCTAAAGTTTGCAATGTTATCATACACGATATTCTGTTAAAAATCAATAACAAAACCATGAAATTTTTCTTGCAGAAGCCGCTGGGGATGCAGGAAAAATGTGTTTACTTTTTAAGGATTTTATGGTATTATGTATTTGGTGGAGATTTGGATCTTCTACAACCGTTTTGTTAATTTTTAGAACTTTGTTCTTTGCTTTTTTGGAGGTAAAAACTATGGGAAGAAAAGTGCAATTTGTAGAAACCGTCCTGCGGGACGCAAATCAATCTTTAATCGCGACCCGGCTGCCTTACGAGAAGTTTGAGCCCATGCTCGAAACCATCGACAAGGCCGGCTACTATGCCGCCGAGTGCTGGGGCGGCGCAACCTTTGATGTTTGCCTGCGCTACCTGAACGAAGATCCCTGGGAGCGCCTGCGCAAGATCCGGGCCAAGATGCCCAACACCAAGCTGCAGATGCTGCTGCGGGGCCAGAACGTGCTTGGCTACTCTCACTATCCCGATGATTTTGTGAAGCTGTTTATCGCCAAGGCCGTGGAAAACGGCATGGATGTGATCCGTATCTTCGATGCCCTGAACGACGTGCAGAACATGAAGGTTGCCATGGAAGCCACCGTCAAGGCCGGCGCCATTGCTTCCGGTACGATTTCCTACACCTCTTCTCCTGTCCACACCCTGGCCAAGTATGTTGACATGGTCAAGGAACTGAAGGAGATGGGCGCTTCCACCATTTGTATCAAGGATATGTCCGGCATCATCGGACCTCAGGAGATCTATGACCTGGTTTCCGCTATCAAGGATGCTGTGGACCTGCCCATTGACCTGCACACCCACTGCACCACCGGTCTTGCTTACCCGGTGTATCTGAAAGCTGTGGAGGCAGGTGTGGACATTATCGACACCGCTATTTCTCCCTTCTCCGGTGGCACCAGCCAGCCTGCTACCGAGACCATGGCTTACGCCCTGCGTCAGCTTGGCTACCAGGTAGATCTGGACGACGAGTGCACCACTAAGATCGCCGATTACTTCAAAACCCTTCGCGACGAATATATTGCTGACGGCACCCTGATCCCCAAGGCTTTGGCCACCGATACCCAGTGCCTGACCTATCAGATTCCCGGCGGCATGCTCTCTAACCTGATGACCCAGCTGAAGCAGATGGATGCCCTGGACCGTCTGGAAGAGGTTATGGTTGAGACCCCCAAGGTCCGTGCAGATTTGGGTTATCCTCCTCTGGTGACCCCCACCAGCCAGATGGTCGGTGTTCAGGCTGTGAACAACGTTCTGGCCGGTGAGCGCTACAAGCGGGTATCCAAGGAGATCAAGGCTTACTGCCGGGGCGAGTACGGCACTACCCCCGCTCCCATCAACCCCGAGATCCGGGAAAAGATCCTGGCCGGTGACAAGATCGTGGAAGGCCGCTATGCCGATACACTGGAGCCCGTTGTGGAAGCCACCCGTAAGAAGCTGGAGGGCCTTGCCAAGTCCGATGAGGATGTGCTGAGCTACATCGCCTTCCCCAATCTGGCAGAGGCCTTTATGGAAGAGCGCAAAGCAAAGGAAGAGAATATCTGCACCTACTCCATCGTGGAAGCCTAAAAGGAGGTTTTTGTATGACTTTACTGACCATCCCGGGCCAAAGCGCAGCCATGGGCATTGCTGAGGCTGGCATTACAGCCGCTCTTGGCTACGCCGTAGTGTTTCTGGGTCTGATCCTGCTGATGCTCGTAGTGACCCTTGTGGGCAAGCTGTTTTCAGCAAGGAACGCTAAGAAGGCAGCTGCCGTTGCCTCCGCAGCGGAGGAAATACCGGCTGCTCCCGTAGAAAAACCACAAGCTGTGGCTCCCGGCTCTGCCGGCGAACTGAAGCTGCACAATGTAGAGCCCAAAACCGCAGCCATGCTCATGGCTATCGTAGCCGATAAGCTGGGCAAGCCCCTGAACGAGCTGCGTTTCATTTCCATTAAGGAGGTAGAATAATATGGTTTACAAAATCACTTTGAAGGGCCGTACCTATGAGGTGGAGGTCGAACAGGGCAAGGCCATGCTTTTGGACGAATACGAAGCCATTGTTCCTTCTGCACCTGCTGCCCCCGTGGCGGCTGCGCCTGCTAAGGAAGCTGCATCTGCTCCTGCCGCCGCTGCACCTGCCGTCACCGGTGCTGGAGAGGCTGTCACCGCTCCCATGCCCGGCACCATTCTGAAGGTCAATGTGACCCAGGGCCAGGCAGTGAAGGCCGGTGAAGTCCTATGCATTCTGGAAGCCATGAAGATGGAAAACGACATCACCGCTCCCAAGGCCGGCACCGTTACCCAGGTGACCGTGTCCAAGGGCTCCAAGGTAGATACCGGCGCTCCTCTGGTTGTGATCGGCTAAGGAGGTAGTCCATGAACATTGTTGATGTCCTTTTGAAGCTTTGGAATGAGAGTGGCTTTAACACCCTCATTACCGGCTTTCTTGCAGAGGGCGGCTGGCAGAATCTTCTGATGATACTCATTGGCTGCTTCCTGCTGTATCTGGCAATTGTGAAAAAATTTGAACCTTTGCTGCTGTGCGGCATCGCGTTTGGCTGTATCTTAACAAACCTCCCCGGTGCAGGCTTATACCACCAGGAACTGTGGGAGCGCTTTATGGACGGCCAGGCAGGTTATGCCGATATCCTGAAGGAAGGCGGTCTGCTGGATTACTTCTACATCGGTGTAAAAACCAGCATTTACCCCTGCCTGATCTTCCTGGGCGTCGGCGCAATGACGGACTTTGGCCCCTTGCTGTCTAACCCCAAGAGCTTACTTTTGGGCGCTGCTGCCCAGTTGGGCGTGTTTGCCGCTTTCTTCGGCGCTATCCTTTTGAAATTCACCCCGGAAGAAGCTGCCTCCATTGGCATCATCGGCGGTGCCGATGGCCCTACCGCTATTTTCCTGACCAGTATTCTAGCCCCCAAGCGGCTGCCTGCTATTGCTGTGGCGGCATACTCCTACATGGCGCTGATCCCCTTGATTCAGCCGCCCTTTATGAAGCTGCTGACCACCAAGGAGCAGCGGGCCATCAAAATGCAGCAGTCCCGCACTGTATCCAAGGCCGAGAAGATCGTATTCCCCATCGTGGTAACGATCTTTGTGGCACTGCTGCTGCCGGACACCGCACCTCTGATCGGCTGTCTGATGCTGGGCAACCTGTTGAAGGAGACCGGCGTTACCGATCGTCTGTCTGACACAGCCCAGAATGCCCTGATGAATATTGTCACCATTTTGCTTTCCGTATCTGTTGGCGCTACCATGGTCGGCACCAATTTCCTGAAAATTGAAACATTGCTGATCATTGTGCTGGGCGTTGTCGCCTTTGTCATGTCCACCTGCGGCGGTCTGCTGGGCGGCGTCATCATGTGTAAGCTGACCAAGGGCAAGGTCAATCCTCTGATCGGCTCTGCCGGCGTATCCGCTGTGCCGATGGCCGCCCGTGTGTCCAACCTGGTAGGCCAGAAGGCAAATCCTTCCAACTTCCTGCTCATGCACGCCATGGGTCCCAATGTGGCCGGTGTTATCGGTTCCGCCATTGCAGCAGGCTTCCTGCTGAAGGTTTTCGGCGGCTAAGAATAAACAAATCCCCTGCCGGATGGCAGGGGATTTTGCATATTTACAGGGCCGCAGATTTTTTCATCTGCGGCCCTTTTTTATTTCATTCTTTTTTCCAGGGTGCCCGAGGACAGGGAGGTCAGATAGACCCGGTCCAAGCCGTATTCTGCCGTGAGGATAAAGGATTTGGGAAGATCGTCACAGGGAACGACGATGCCCTCTTTTTCCGCCTTGGAAAGAAACTCCCTTGTCCGTTTGGATGTGGAGGTATTGTCCATATCAAAAATTCCGATAATAGACGATTCCCGCACAGCCATATCATTTCCGATAGGAATGTACATTTCCATCACCCCTTGGATT
Source organism: Faecousia sp. (assembly GCA_045537615.1). Classification (GTDB taxonomy): domain Bacteria; phylum Bacillota; class Clostridia; order Oscillospirales; family Oscillospiraceae; genus Faecousia. Next base: position 11,388 of record JAZSPV010000041.1, read on the forward strand.
ATCTAATGCATAATGCAGAATGCATAATGCATAATTATTTTCCATTGTTTGCTGTTTTGCAGATTGAAATCAAAATGCTTATCAGATCCAAAATATCTTTTTCTAAGCTGTCAAAAGCATTTTTACTTATATATTCGGTATGATACAGTAAACGCACCCAGTATTCTGCCTCATAAGCCTCTTTCAATGCAATCCCCATTTTTGCCGCAAAATCCGCTTTACTTTGACCTCTTTGCGCTTCTGTAGCGTTTGCCCCAATGCTTGTTCCGCACCGCATCAACTGCTTTGATATAATGTACTCCTTTTTATTTTCGGTTAAGTGCTTATACAGGTTGACAACACGCACAGCAAAGTCAAAGCTTTTATCTAAAACAATATTATTTTCCATATTTTGCCCCATTATGCATTCTGCATTATGCATTATGAATTTTAGACTGTGCGACGGCTAATTGGTCACAGCGGTTGTTTTTGGGGTTATCGGCATGACCTTTGACCCAATGGTAGTGCATTTCATGCTGCTGGGTCAGTTCCAAAAGCTGCTGCCAAAGGTCTGGGTTCAAAGCAGGCTTATTGTCGGATTTGATCCAACCCTTTTCCTGCCAGCCCAAAGCCCAGCCCTTTTCCAAGGCGTCGATTACATATTTACTGTCGGAATACAGCTCCACGATACAAGGCTCTTTCAGCGCTTCCAGTCCACGGATCACCGCCGTCAACTCCATGCGGTTGTTGGTGGTTTCCTTTTCGCCGCCGGAAAGCTCCTTTTCCGTACCCTTATATTCCAGGATGGCACCCCAGCCACCGGGGCCGGGGTTTCCGGAACAAGCACCGTCGGTGTATAGCGTTACGGTCTTCACACCTGGGTCTCCTCTTCGGCAATGGCCTCCACCCGCTCCAGGGATACCAGCTTATTGCCTTCTTCAATACGCATGACGATAACACCCTGGACATCCCGCTTATACACATTAATGGAAGATGCAGGCACACGGATAATGACACCGCCGCTCTCAATCAGCATCACATCGTCGGTGTCGCTGACCAGACAGCAGCCGGCAACCTTGCCGGTCTTGGCTGTGATATTGTAGTTCTTCAGACCCTTACCGCCCCGGCTCTGTGCTACCTTTTCTCCATTGGGGCCGGTGCGCAGATATTCTGCAAGCTCTGTGCGCTTGCCGTAGCCGTTTTCGGTGACGGTCAGCAGGGTAGTTCCCTCCTGGGCCTTCTGTGCACCGATAACAAAGTCCTGGCCGGTTAACATAATTCCCCGGACGCCGGCGGCATCTCTGCCCATAGGCCGGACATCGGTCTCATTGAAGCAGATCGCCATGCCGTTTGCGGTGGCAAGGATGATATTATCGTTGCCACCTGTGCGCATGACGTTGATCAGCTGATCGCCCTCGTCCAAGGTGATGGCACGGATGCCGGTGGTACGCCGGGTGTTCAAAGCAATCAAGGGGATTCGCTTCACTGTACCCTTGCGCGTGACCATGACCAGGTATTCCTCCTCATGGAATTCCCTGGTGATCACCATAGCTGTGACAGTTTCGCCCTGCTCCAGAGGCAGAACATTGACCATGGCAGTACCACGGGCCGTTCTGCCTGCCTCAGGAATCTGATAGCCCTTCCGGTGGTGAACCTTGCCCTTATCGGTAAAGAACAGGATGTGGTCGTGGGTAGAAGCAATATTCAGACTCTTCACATAGTCCTCTTCCTTCAGGTTCTGGGCGTTGACACCCCGGCCGCCTCTCGACTGGGTCCGGTAGGTGTCCACAGGCATGCGCTTGATATAGCCCTGGTTGGAGATGGTGAAGGCGCACTGCTCCTCCTCGATCAGGTCCTCAATATCGATCTCATCCTCGATTTCCTGAATCTCGGTCTTGCGATCGTCTCCGAACTTTTCGCCGATGGCAACCAGCTCTTCCCGAAGCACGCCCTGGAGCTTTGTCCGGTCTGCCAGCAGCTCGTTGTAATAGGCGATCTTTTCCTGCAGTTCATCATACTCTGCCTGAAGCTTTTCCCGATCCAAGCCCTGCAGTGCTTTCAGGCGCATATCCAAAATGGCCTGTGCCTGGACCTCGGAAAGGCCGAAGCGCTCCATGAGTTTTTCTCTTGCATCATCGTAGGCGCTGCGGATGATCTTGATGACCTCGTCAATATTGTCCTGGGCGACCAGCAGACCCTCCAACAGATGGGCCCGCTCCTGGGCCTTTTTCAGGTCATACTGGGTACGCCGGGTCAGAACCTCCATCTGGAAGGCCAGGTACTCGTCAATGATTTGCCGCAGACTCAAAATTCTGGGCTGCTTCTGGTCATCCACCAATGCCAGCATAATAATACCGAAGCTGGACTGCAGCGCCGTCTGCTTAAACAAATTGTTCAGCACCACCTGGGGATTGGCATCCTTTTTCAGCTCGATAACCATGCGCATGCCGTTGCGGTCAGTCTCGTCACGCAAATCGCTGATGCCTTCCAGTCGCTTATCCTTTACCTGCTCTGCAATTTTGCGAAGCAGTTCCCGCTTGTTGACCTGATAGGGCAGCTCCGTAACGATGATACGCACCGGGTCAGCCCCAAATTCCTCAAACTCGGTCCGGGCCCGGACAACCACTTTGCCCCGGCCGGTGGCATAAGCCGCACGGATACCGGAACGTCCCATAATGATACCGCCGGTGGGGAAATCCGGGCCGGTGACATGCTCCATCAGGTCCGGCATTGTGACCTCGGGATCGTCCAGCACACAGACGCAGGCATTAATGACTTCCCGGAGGTTGTGGGGCGGAATATTGGTGGCCATACCAACAGCAATACCGGAAGAACCGTTGACCAACAGGTTGGGGAACCGGCTGGGCAGTACCCGGGGCTCTTTTCTTGATTCGTCAAAGTTGGGGTCCCAGTTCACGGTCTCCTTGTCGATATCCCGAAGCATCTCATTGGAAAGCTTGCTGAGTCTTGCCTCGGTATAACGGTAAGCCGCCGCCGGGTCGCCATCCACAGAGCCAAAGTTTCCGTGGCCGTCCACCAGCATATAGCGCATGGAGAAATTCTGGGCAAGACGGACCATGGCTTCGTAGACAGATGCGTCTCCGTGGGGATGGTACTTACCCAACACATCACCAACACAGGTTGCGGATTTTTTGAAGGGCTTGTCGGAAGTCAGACCGCTTTCGTACATGGTATATAAAATTCTGCGGTGTACAGGCTTCAGACCATCCCGGACATCGGGCAAGGCGCGGCCCACGATGACGCTCATGGCATATTCAATGTAGGAGCGCTCCATTTCCTCTACCAGATTGGATTCTGTAATTGCTTGATCCGGAAACAGAATATCCTCCGGCTTATAATCTCTGTTATGCTTTGCCAATAAAGACACCTCCAAAAATTCACAAGTGACACTTTTTTGTCATTGCGAGCCAGTGCGCACACTGGTGTGGCAATCTACTGTAAAATTGTTTCGTACAATTCTTTCCAATCAGGATTTTTGCTCTCAATCAGTTTATTCTTTCGCTTCCTATTCCACCCTTTGATCTGCTTTTCTCTTTCAATAGCAGCTCTTACATCAGTGGTATATTCATAATAAACAAGCTTGTTTACATGATAGCGAGAAGTAAAACTTTTTGGATCCAGGCTATTTTTGTGTTCATAAACCCTTTTTCTCAAGTTATTTGTTACACCGGTGTAAATCACCTTGTTATCCTTTGTGGAAAGGATGTATACATAGTACTGCAAATATTTACCTACCTTATACTTGAGATTGCCACGGGCGGTAATACCGCCCTCGCAATGACAGGGGGATTGTTTTAGATATCAATATTGATCGCGTATTTTGCGTTCTTTTCGATCCATTCCTTACGGGGCTCTACCTGCTCACCCATGAGAACGGTGAAGATCTCATCGGCACGGCGGGCATCCTCCAACGTGATTCGCCGCAAGGTACGGGTGTTGGGATCCATTGTGGTCTCCCACAGCTCGTGGGGATCCATCTCACCAAGGCCCTTGAACCGGGAAATTTCCACTTTTGCATTGGACTCACCGCGCAGCTCGGCAGAAACCTGATCCCGCTGCTCATCGGAATAAGCGACTCTTTCTGTCTTGCCGCGTTTGATCTTGTAAAGGGGCGGCACAGCGGAATAGACATAGCCGTTTTCTATCAACGGACGCATGTACCGGAAGAAGAAGGTCAAAAGCAGTGTCCGGATATGGGCGCCATCCACGTCGGCATCGGACATAATAATGATTTTGTGATAGCGGAGCTTTTCGATGTTAAAATCTTCACCGATGCCGCCGCCCAACGCCACAATTAACGGGTTAAGCTTATCGTTGCCGTAAATTTTGTCAGCCCGGGCTTTTTCCACGTTGAGCATTTTACCCCACATAGCCAAAATTGCCTGGAACCGGGAATCTCTGCCCTGAATGGCAGAGCCGGCTGCAGAATCACCCTCGACGATGTAAATTTCGCAAAGGCTTGGGTCCCGCTCGTTGCAGTCCTGGAGTTTATCGGGCATCTGTCCCGAATCCAGGCCAGTCTTACGCCGGGCATTTTCCCTTGCTTTCCGGGCGGCTTCTCTTGCCCGGTTTGCCATCATTGCCTTTTCCAGAATGATCTTGGCGGTGGCAGGATGCTCCTCGAAATAAGTTGCAAGCTGATCACCTACGATCTGCTCCACCAAGGTGCGGATGTAGGCGTTGCCCAATTTTGCTTTGGTCTGACCTTCAAACTGGGCATCGGTGAGCTTCACGGAAATAATAGCGGTGATACCTTCCCGGCAATCCTCGCCGGAAACTTTATCGTCACCCTTGATTACGCCATTTTTCGTGCCGTAGTTATTGAGAACTCTGGTCAGCGCGGTCTTGAAACCGGTTTCATGCATACCGCCTTCCGGTGTACGCACGTCGTTGGCAAAGGATTGCAGTGACTCATTAAAGCCATCGTTATATTGGATGGCAATTTCCGCAGAAGCATCCCCTTTAGCGCCGGAAAGATAGATCACATCGTTGTGGATGGTGGTCTTATGACGGTTTGTCCAAGTGACAAATTCCCGAATACCGCCCTCATAGCACATGGTTTCCGTTGTGGGGTCGTCCTGCCGGTCATCGGTAATAGTGATGGAAAGACCTGCGTTCAGGAAAGCCTCCTCACGCATGCGCTCATGGAGTGTTTCATAGGAGTAAACGATCTCGTCGAACATCTCCGGATCGGGCTGGAAGGTAACCTCGGTACCGGTTTTGTCGGTGTTGCCCACCACCTTCATTTCCTGGGTGATATGGCCCCGGGCAAACTTCATTTCATGGATCTTTCCATTCTTATAGACCCGTACCTTCAGCCACTCGGAAAGGGCATTGACAACAGAAGCGCCCACGCCGTGGAGGCCGCCGGAAACCTTGTAACCGCCGCCGCCAAACTTACCACCGGCATGCAGCACCGTGAAAACCACCTCCAGTGCCGGTTTTCCGGTCTGGGGCTGAATATCCACGGGAATACCACGGCCGTCGTCGGTGACGGTGATGGAATTGCCGGGGTTAATGGTCACATGAATGTGCTTACAGTAGCCGGCCAGTGCCTCGTCGATGGAGTTATCCACAATTTCATACACCAGATGGTGCAGACCGGAGGCAGAGGTGGAGCCGATATACATACCGGGGCGCTTACGCACCGCTTCCAGGCCTTCCAGAACCTGGATTTGTTCACCGCCATATTCCTGTGTTACTTTTGTTTCGTCAGACATAATACATACTCCTTAAATGGGGTCATTGCAAAAGATTGCCACGCCCCGACGGGGCTCGCAATGACAGCATTACTTTACTGTGCCGTTTATAATTTCAATTGTCTTTCCTAATTTTGTAAATCTTCCCGGCTCGCAGTAGGTGATAAATACCTGCCCGTCGGTAATTTGGTTGAGCACAAATTCCTGCCGGCCCGGGTCTAATTCGGACAGAACATCGTCCAATAAAAGTATGGGAATTTCCCCGGTCTGGTTTGCCATCAGCTCCCGTTGGGCAAGCTTCAGGCTAATGGCGCTGGTGCGCACCTGCCCTTGCGAGCCATAGGATTTTAAAGACAGACCGGAAAGGGTCACATCAAAATCATCCTTATGAGGACCGGTTAAACATTGTCCGCTTTCCAGCTCCGCCACATAGTGGCTTTGCAAATGTTCCTGCAGCTGCCCCACTAAAATTTCCGTGGGCGCGAAGGGGTCTGTCACGGTGGAAACTGTGCGGTAGGTGAGGGAAAACTCTTCCTTTCCTCCGGAAAACTTTTCGTGATATACCCTGGCATTTTTTGCAAGGCCTTCATAATAACGGGCGCGGTAGGAAATCAGCAAAGCACCCACCTGACAAAGCCTTGCGTTATACTCCGGTAAAATCTCCATAAGTGCGGGATTTTCATAGCGGTCTTTCAGAATTCTGCTTTTTTGCTCCAAAATGCGGGTGTATTCCGTCAGCGCCGCTTCGTAGTTGGGGCGCAGCTGACACAGGCAGTTATCCGTCATTTTCCGCCGGGCGGAGGCGCCGGTTTTCAGCACCATCAAATCCTCCGGACA